>PKDC01000034.1 GCA_002862435.1 Pseudomonadota bacterium
TGGGCCATCGCCTGCGAAATGGGATCGGGAGCCTCAATCGGAAGCTCCCCTGCCGGGGATTATTCCGTTTCCGCACAGGCCGGTGCAGGGCGGCTGGGCGCTGGGGTGGGTAGCCGCGCCAGGGCTTTGCCAATCACACCCGCCCAGGCGGGATCGGCCGCTTGTGCCCGCAGGCGGCCCAAGACCGCGCGGGCATCGCTATCGCTGTCGTCAAGCCATTCCAGTCCGTAGAAGCGCTCCGCAATTTCCGGGCTTTGGCCTTCGATCAGGCGATAGCTGCCGAGGAAGGCCGCTTCGCCAGCACGCACCACCACGCAGCGACCGGCGCTCGCCTTGCGGTTGAACCAGTAGGGCCGCTGGCCATCACTGAAGCCCGCCAAGACATAGTTTCCGGGCGCCAGATTCGGCAGCAGGAAATCACCGTTTTCGTTCGGGTAGGCCTTGGGGGTGGTCACATTCATGGCAAATCCCTGGCCGGCCGGCAGCACCAGCACGGCATAGGGTCGCGTTGCATCACCCGTCAATCGCCCGGCCACCGCGCCCTTGCCGGCTGCAGGCGCGTGCTCAAAGGGATTCGTGGCGCAACCCGCCAGCAGGGTCAGCAGGCAACTGAATAGAACGAGGCCGCGTATGCGCATGAAGATCTCCCGTGGTTTGCAGCGAACTATAACCCGAGGATGGTGTGAAAACCGCCCGCCAGTGGCGAACTGGATGGCGAAGTTGGGATTCAACCCGCGGGCTGTTCGAATGAGCGCATGGTCTGGCTTGCCGGAACAAACCGCCGCGCTCCTGTGTGGTGCCCAAATTTTCCCCGGCTTGCCGGGTTAAAATGCCGCCATGACCGATGTAACCGCTTTGCTCGATGGACTGAACCCGCCCCAGCGCGAGGCGGTGGGCGCGCCGCCTGGGCCCGTGCTGGTGCTCGCCGGCGCCGGCAGCGGCAAGACGCGCGTGCTGGTGCATCGGGCCGCCTGGCTGATGGCGGTGGAAGGGGTGTCGCCCTATGGCCTGCTGGCCGTGACCTTCACCAACAAGGCCTCCGGGGAGATGCGCGCGCGCCTGCAACGCTGGGTGGATCTGCCGGCGGGGACGCTCTGGATCGGCACCTTCCACGGCCTGTCCCACCGCCTGTTGCGCCTGCATACCCGCGAGGCGGGTCTGCCCGAGGGCTTCCAGATTCTGGACAGCGACGACCAGCGCCGGCTGGTCAAGCGCGTGTTGCGTGCCCTGGAACTGGATGAGGCGCGCTGGCCGGTGCGTCAGTGCCAGGCGTTCATCAACGCGCGCAAGGAAGAAGGGCTGCGCGCCACGGCGCTGGGCGCGGGCAACGATCCGGTCCATGCCCAGATGCTGCGCATCTACATCGCCTATGAGGAAGCCTGTCGGCGCTCGGGCCTGGTGGATTTTGCCGAGCTGCTGCTGCGCAGCTTCGAGTTGCTGCGCGATCATCCCGCCCTGCTCACCCACTACCAGCAGCGTTTCCGCCATCTGCTGGTGGATGAGTTCCAGGACACCAACACTCTGCAATACCGCTGGCTGCGCCAGTTGGCCGGCGCCCACGGGCAGTTGTTCGTGGTGGGGGATGATGACCAGTCCATCTACGGCTGGCGCGGCGCCCGGGCCGATCATCTGCAGCGATTCCTGAAGGATTATCCCGAGGCGCTGGTGGTGCGACTGGAGCAGAACTACCGCTCCACCGCCACCATCCTGGAGGCCGCCAACGCACTCATCGCCCAGAACAGCGACCGCCTTGGCAAGGCGCTGTGGACCGAGGGCGCGCGCGGCGAGCCCATTCGCTGCTATCGCGCCTTCAACGAGCGCGACGAGGCCGATTTTGTCATCGCCACGCTGCAGCGCCTGGCCAAGGAGGGCACCGCGCGGCGCGAGATGGCGGTGCTGTATCGCTCCAATGCCCAGTCCCGGGTGCTGGAAGAGGCGCTGATTCAGGCGCGGGTGCCCTATCGGGTCTACGGCGGGCTGCGATTCTTCGAGCGCGCCGAAATCAAGGACGCGCTGGCCTATCTGCGCCTGACGCAGAACCGCGACGACGATGCCGCTTTCGAGCGGGTGGTGAACACGCCGCCGCGCGGCATTGGCGTGCGCACCCTCGAAACCCTGCGCCAGCAGGCGCGCGCGGCGAATCTCACCCTGTGGCAGGCGGCACTGCATTTCTCGGGCGGCCGCACCGCCGCGGCGCTGACGGCTTTCCTGCACCAGGTGGACGCCCTGGCCCAGGCACTGGCGGGCTTGCCGCTGGGCGATCAGGTGGCCGAGGCGATCAACCGCAGCGGCCTGATGGCGCATCACGGCGCGGAAGGGGGCGAGCAGGGTCAGGGGCGGCAGGAGAACCTGCAGGAACTGATTCGCGCCGCCGGGGGGTTCGCGCTCGATCCGGAGGCGGGCACCTCACCGCTCATGGAATTCCTCACCCATGCCGCGCTGGAATCCGGGGACATGCAGGCCGCCAGCGGCGAGGATGGGGTCCAGCTCATGACCCTGCACGCCGCCAAGGGGCTGGAGTTCCCGGTGGTGTTCATCACCGGCCTGGAGGAAGGCTTGTTCCCCCACCAACGGGCGCTGGAGGATGCCGCAGGTCTCGCCGAGGAACGGCGGCTGTGCTACGTGGGGATGACCCGGGCCATGCGCGTCCTGTACCTCAGCTACGCCGAAAAGCGCCGGCTCTACCAGACCGAGCAGTACACCGTGCCCTCGCGGTTTCTGGACGAGATTCCGCCTGAGTGTATCGAGGCCGTGCGGCCGCGAGTGGAGGTGTCCCGGCCCATCAGCCTGTCCCCGGCGGCGCCCGCAGCCGGCGGATTTCGATTGGGACAGACAGTGCGCCATGCCCGCTTCGGTGAAGGCGTGGTGCTGGCCTTCGAGGGCGCGGGCGAGTCGGCGCGGGTACAGGTCAACTTCCGTGACGCCGGCGCCAAGTGGCTGGTCGCGGGCTACGCCAATTTGCAGTCTGCTTGAGGAAAACGCGGAGAAAAGTGCCGCTGGGCTTGCCGATCTGCGTGCGGGCCACTGGCTTGGTTCCGGTTGATGATCCGACCTTGATACCCATCTGGCCCGTACCCGCGCATTTTCCAGATTCCCGATAGCGCTTTCGGTTCGCTGTCATGGCGCTTGATATGGGTCAAGCCGCTGAGGCATTCACCGCCTACACTGCCAGAACCTGCAGGGGCCATATGCCCGGTGATCGCTTGGGAGAGCCAATCATGTCGAAGATTCACCAGATTCGCCAAAGCCTTCAACACCAACTGGAGCAGTGGGGGGCCATGGCCGAATCCCTCGAGTTGCAGTTGACGCTAGGACGGGCTGAAGCCTTGCAACACTTCGACGAGCAGCGTCAGCGCCTGCGCACCCAGGCCCAGGAGCTGAAGAGTCGGCTGGCACAGCTCGATGAGCTCGGCGAAGACGCCCGGACGCGGGCGCAGGCTGCGCTGGAACACCTCGAAGTCCAGTTGGCACTGGCGCGGGCGGAAACCCGGGATGCCTATCTCGAACAACGCGACAAGCTCCGCCAAGCGATCCACGCCCTTGAAGAACGGCTGGACGAGGCAGCTGCCTCGGGCGGCGAGGGACTGGGGCAGCGGATGGAGGCCGAATTGAAAACCTTTGCCGGGCATGCCGACCGGCTGCTGGCCGAACTGGAGGCCCTTGAATTCCAGTTCCAGGTCCATGCGGAAAGCGCCCGTCTGCGTCTGGCAGACGCCAAGAATGCCCTGGTGTTGAAGATCCAGGCCTTTCGCAAGCAATTGGGTGAGCGACAGGATCAGGCGAAGGAGCGGATGCATCAGACCGAAGACGAACTGGGTCAGGCGGCTCGCCACCTGAAAGATGCTTTTTCCAATCTGCTCGGGCACAAGTGATTCCCTGAGAACAGGGGAGGGTCGATGGACTCTCCCCTGCCAGGTGCCCTTTTCACCACTCGTCGAGCCGTCCTGTAAGCCCCGATGCGCGGGAACCACCGGCCAATGGTGGTGGTCGCCATCTTCCTCACAGCCGCTCGGCGATGTAGTCCACACAGGCCGCAAGGCTCGTCAGCTTGGGATAGTCCGCCTCGGGGATTTTTTTCCCGGTAGCGCTGGGCATCGAACATCGACTGGGCGCGGAAGCGGTAGGTGCGGCACGCCCGGAAACGGGGTCCCTGACCGGGGCCCGCATCACTTCGACCGCTTGGCGGGCGGCGGCCTCCACCGCGACCACATCCATGTGCCATCAACCCGGGGGCAGGACACGGCATAATCCTGCGACTTGCGGCAGAGGTCCTTCACCGACTCGGGGCCGGCGATGTGCGTGCCTGGCAAATGAAACAGCAGCGGCGCGGGCGTAAACCTGGTCATCCATCCGCCCAAAATGGGCACTTGCCAGTGCGGCGCGGGTCTTACGTGCATCATTCCTTTTTCGGGAGATCGGCCATGCGCTTCATGAATCCCCACAAGCTGCGGCTGCCCACGCCGGCCGAGGCCTTGCCCGGCCACGAGCAGGCCATGCCGGTACCGCCACGCCACGCCGTCCTCGATACGCCCCTCGCGCCGCCCTACCCGCCTGGTCTGTCCGTGGCCTGCTTTGGCATGGGCTGTTTCTGGGGCGCCGAACGCCGCTTCTGGACCCTGCCCGGCGTCCACGTCACAGCCGTCGGTTATGCGGGCGGGCTGACGCCCAACCCCAGCTACGAGGAGGTCTGTAGCGGCAAGACCGGGCATGCCGAAGTGGTACGGGTGGTCTACGACCCGGCGCAGATCGCCTATATGGATCTGCTCAAGGTGTTCTGGGAGGCGCACGACCCCACCCAGGGCATGCGCCAGGGCAACGACATCGGCACCCAATATCGCTCGCTGATCCAGCCGTCTGATGAGGCGCAGCGGATCGCGGCCGAGGCCAGCCGCCGCGCCTTCGCCGAGCGCCTGAGCGCCGCCGGCTGGGGCACCATCACCACCGAGGTTGGCGCGCCCGGCCCCTTCTACTTCGCCGAGCCGGAGCATCAGCAATACCTGGCGCACAATCCGGGCGGCTATTGCGGCCTGAAGGGAACCGGCGTGAGCTGCGACTGATCCCGACGCGACTGGGAATCACGCCGAAGCATCGGGAACCCGTGACGGATAGATCCGGCACGCCAATCCATTTGCCTTTTGCGATTGGCGCAAGGCCATGACGACGCGATCTCGGCCAGTTCGACCCGAGTGATTTCAAGCGGCTTTCAGGCCGATCAACGAGCGTCCATCCGCGCCGACGCTTCCCGCTAGCTCCCCCTCCCGTTCGTTTCCTGGCACATGGCTTGCTGGCCTGCCGCCCAACGTCTTCGGCGCAGTCCGCGCAATCCGGTATCCTTCCCCGTTGAAACCCGGCTGCACGCCCTCCGAGTGGGCGTGCGCAGTCTTTGCGCCGTCCTCACGAGGCTTGGATGCCCATGTCGTTGCGTCTTGCTCCCCTGATCTGGCTGGTGGTCGCCGTACTCGGCGCGTTTACCCTGGGCGGCATTGCGCTGCACCGTGGCGAGCCCATCAATGCGTTGTGGCTGATCGTCGCGGCCGCCTGCGTCTATGCCTTGGCCTACCGTTTCTATGCCGCCTGGATCGCCGCTCGTGTGCTGGTTCTGGACAGTGAGCGCCTGACGCCGGCGGTGCGGCTGGCGAACGGGCGGGATTTCGTTCCCACCCACCGCTGGGTGGTGTTCGGCCACCATTTCGCCGCCATTGCCGGTCCCGGCCCCCTGGTCGGGCCCACCTTGGCGGCGCAGTTCGGCTATCTGCCCGGCACGCTCTGGATCGTGCTCGGCGCGGTGCTCGGTGGCTGTGTGCAGGATATGGTCACCCTGTTCTTCTCGCTGCGGCGCGACGGGCGCAGCCTGGGCCAGATGGCCCGTGACGAGCTGGGCCCCATCGCCGGAAGCGCGGCCTTGATCGGGACCTTCATGATCCTGATCGTGCTGATCTCGGCGCTGGGGCTGACGGTCGTCAATGCCATGAAGCACAGCCCGTGGGCCACCGCCACCGTGGCGGCCACGATCCCCATCGCCATGCTGATCGGCCTCTATATGCATCAACTCCGGCCGGGCCGGGTGCTGGAGGGCAGCCTGATCGGCTTGTCGCTACTCTTGCTCGCCACCTTCGGCGGCGGCTGGATCGACACCCTGCCGGGCGTGCGCAGCTGGTTTGACTGGGATGGCGCCTCGCTGGCCTGGGCAATCATGCTCTATGGATTCGCGGCTGCCATCTTGCCGGTGTGGCTGCTCCTGGCCCCGCGCGATTATCTGTCCACCTTCCTCAAGCTCGGCACCGTGTTCCTGTTGGCCATCGCCCTGGTCATACTCAATCCCGTGCTCAAGATGCCGGCCATCACCCCCTTCGTCGACGGCACCGGTCCTATCTTTGCCGGGCCGGTATTCCCCTTCGTCTTCATCACCATCGCCTGTGGCGCCATCTCGGGCTTTCATGCGCTGGTGGCCTCGGGCACCACCCCCAAGCTGCTGGACAACGAAACCCAGATTCCCATGGTCGGCTACGGCAGCATGATCCTGGAATCCTTCGTGGCGCTGATGGCCCTGATTGCCGCCACCATGCTGGACCCGGGGGTGTACTTCGCCATCAACAGCCCGGCCGGCGTCATCGGCACCGATCCGGCGCAAGCCGCCGCGGTCATCACCGGCTGGGGCTATCCGGTGAGTGCCGCGCAGATGGCCGAGCTGGCGCGGGAGATGGGCGAGACCTCGCTGTTTTCCCGCACCGGCGGCGCGCCCTCCCTGGCGGTGGGCATGGCCAGCATCTTCAGCAGCGCTTTCGGGGAGCGCCTGCTAGCAGTCTGGTATCACTTCGCCATCATGTTCGAGGCGGTGTTCATCCTCACCACCCTGGACGCCGGCACCCGGGTGGGACGCTTCCTGCTCCAGGATCTGCTGGGTTATGTCTGGGCACCGCTGGGGCGCACGTCCTGGACGCCGTCGGTGCTGCTCAGCTCGGCCCTGGTGGTGGCCGCCTGGGGTTATTTCCTGCGCATCGGCGTGCTGGATCCCAATGGCGGGGTGAACATCCTCTGGCCATTGTTCGGCATCTCCAACCAGATGCTGGCCGCCATTGCGCTCTCGGTCGCCACCGGCATCCTCGCCAAGTCGGGACGGCTCCGTTACGCCTGGGTGACCGGGCTGCCGCTGGCCTGGCTGGCCTTCGTCACCACCACCGCCGCCTGGTACAAGATCATGAGCCCCGATCCCAGCATCGGCTTTTTCGCCGGCGCGCGCGATCTGGCCGAAAAGCTGGCGATGGGCCTGTTGCCGCCGGAGAAGGCGGCCATCGCGCCTCAACTCATCTTCAACCTGCGTATCGATGGCTGGCTGACGCTGTTCTTTGCCCTGCTGCTGTGGATCATCGTGCTGGACATGGCCTACACCGTGGGGCGCGTGGCCCTGGGCCGGCCGGTGTCGCCGTTGCGGGAAAGCGATTCCAGGCGCCTGATGAACCTTCCCGACGGGGAACAGGCGTGACCGGCCGCGCCGCCCGCTTGCGCCGAGGGCTGGGTAGCGCCTGGGCGCTGTTGCGGCAATGGAGCGGGGATGATGCCTATGAACGCTATCTGGCGCACCATCAGCTCGCCCATCCCGAGCAGCCGCTCCTGTCACGTCGCGCGTTTATCCGCCGCTACCAGCACGAACGCTTCTCCAGCGGCCCCAATCGCTGCTGTTGAGGTGCTTTGCGCGGGGTCTCAATCGCGCCGCAGGTGGGCGTAGGGCGGCAAGGTCTGGATGCGCGTGTCGTGGCGTGGATGGCCCACGGTGAAGTGATACAGGCTCTGCAATCGGCCATCCCGCACACCCAGCAGTTCGTGCAGCGCCTCGTCGAAATAGCAACCGATTCCGGTGCCGCGCAGCCCGCAGGCCTCGGCGGTGAGATACAGCGCCTGTCCCAGCGCGCCGGCTTCCCAATGCCGCCAGCGATAGCGCCAGGGTTCGTCCTCCATCTCGGGCGTCCATTCGGCGAGCAGGGCAAAAGCGACCGCGCCCTGGGCGGCGATGGCCTGATGGCAGGAGATGAGCCCGGCGACGCGGCGAACATCCCCGGTGAACAATTGGTACAGGGCCAGCCCGCCGGCCAGCGCGACCTCGGGACAGGCTTCCCATGCGAAACTCTGATCCAGCGCCCCGAGCAGCAGCGCCCGCGCGTCCGTATGGCGCGGCAGGGCATACAGCCCTGGGGTCATGCCCTCCACCCGATGGACGAACAGCACCGGATGCACCTTTGGGGATTCAGGCAGCGCGGACCAAGGCGGCACGCCAACGCGCGGCACCAGTCGGTCCAACAGGCACTGGAACGCCGCAAAATCAATCGTTCCCGCCGGGTCATAGGCCTGCGCCGAACGGCGCTGGCGCAACAGATCCACCGCCGGTCGCGCATCCTCCGGCGCCGGCAGACAGGGCGCGGCGACACCCTCGCAGGCCGGCAGCGGCGGCGTGGCGGGTTTGGTCGTCCCCTGGCTGACCGCCTCGATCACCGGCCACTGGTACAACGGGCGCGGATCGAGGACGTTGGGCCGCCCGCGCCAAGTCGCAGCCGCCACCCACGCCAGCCAGGATTTGGGATCGCTCGGGCTGGCCACGCCCGGCGCCTCGATGGCGAGCAAGAGATCCGGATGTTCCGGTTCTGCCCCGCCGGTGGGCTGATCCACGCCCAAAAGCCGCGCTACCTCGGCATCGGACCATTCCGTCAGCGGTCGCAGTTGCCAACCCAGCAGCGCCGCGCCATAGGCCAGCGCCGCCAAAGCGTGTCCCACGTCCAGTTGGCAGTAGCGATAGGCCCGCTCGCCGTATTT
The DNA here is from genome assembly GCA_002862435.1 of Pseudomonadota bacterium. GTDB lineage: Bacteria > Pseudomonadota > Gammaproteobacteria > UBA5335 > UBA5335 > Macondimonas. The sequence continues at coordinate 8,806 of PKDC01000034.1, forward strand.
CCAGGCCTCGCGCCAGTGGATCGAGCTCAGCCCGAGCAGCACCGCCGGCGCGCTCCCAGTGGCGGCTGCGGAAAAACCGGCGCGCTGCTCCAGCTGATGCTGATCGGGGCGGTAGTGATACACCCCGTCCGGAAGATCGGGCAGGCCGCGGCTGACCACATAGCCCTCGGTGGGGTGCAGATTGCCGCTGGACGGATTGCAGCGCAGCGCCCAGCGATCCGGGCCGTACTGCTTCCAGGCCGACAGACCCAGCGCCACTTCCAGCAGCCGGCCCACCCCCGCCCGGTCCACAGGCGCCGGTGTGATCACGCCGGGCCGATGCAAGTCGCCGAAAGAAACCGTGCCCGGCGCGGTCGTCAAGGCCAGGGGAAACTCGGGGCAGTCCGCATAGCGCCGGAAGGGATCAGGCTGGGCGTCCCAGTCCAAGGTGCCGGGACCTGACGCATAGCGATCGAGCTGGTGCTTGGTGCGATCGTGGTAGGCCCGGGGCGAGAGGCGGTCCGGCTCCTCGCTCATGACGTGGCGGGCGGCGCGCTGTCCAGGTCCTGCGGCCAACAGCCCACCGGCGGCCCCAATTCCCCGTCGGTTCCCTCGAATCGCACCAGATACAGGACCTGCTTGGGATCCTGCTCCACGTGGCCAATGTTCACGATCACCCCGCGACCACCGGCGGGGACCAACAAGGCCTCCTCCGGGCAGTCCGGCATGCTGCCATCGTTGTGGATCGCCTGGGCGGCGTAGACCATATCGCCCATCTGCCCTTCATTCAGACCCATCTGTTCGCTCCCCGTGTGCGATGTGTTTCAGCTTTTGTCGCGCCTGCGACATTGCAGCCCGCCGGGCCGTGCGTCCGCCAAGCGCTTGGCGACCCGCAAGGCCGCAGCACGGCGCTAGCGGGCGCATTGGTGGCCGGGCGGCAGCCAGCAACCCTACTGGACTCATGCATATTCATGGCCAGCTTGGTTTGGATGTTCGACGGCTGCGTTTCCGCTCCGGGTTTGGGCTGGATTCAGTCTGCGTTGAGCGATCGCCACAGGCCGTCCTCGAACACCGCCTGTCCGTTTTCGACCAGATGGATGAGGTGGGCTTGCAGGGAGAGCCGCGCGGCAAGGTGCAGGAAGGCCGGCGTGTCGGCGTAGACGTCGGCGACCAGGGTTTCCGGCGTGCCATGGCCGACGCGTCGCAGCGCCGCGAGTACCTTGGCTTCACGCTGGCGGCGATGGGTGACGATAGCGGCCAACAGGCGCTGCGGTTCGCACAAGACGCGGCCGTGTGCCGGGGCGATGGCGGCCAGATCGAGCGTTTGCAAGCGCTCCAGCGCGGCCAGGTATTGCCCCATGTGCCCATCGGGCGGGGCGATGACGACGGTCGCGCCTTCCATCACCTGATCGCCGGCGAACAACAGGCCTTCATTTTCGAGCAGGAAGCACACATGATCGGCGGCATGGCCGGGCGTATGGATGGCGCGCAGGTGAAACTCGCCCGTTTCGATCACTTCGCCATCGGCGAGCGGCTCGCCGACGGGATGGCGCAGGCCGTGCGGCCCGCTGGGAAAAACATGAACGGGCGCGCCGGTGCGCTCGGTCAGCAGGGCGGCGCCGGGGGCGTGATCGGGATGGCGGTGGGTGAGCAGGATCTGGCGGATCGGGCCGCGCGCGGCGTCCTCGATCCGTTGCACATGGTTCGCGTCCGCAGGGCCGGGGTCGATCACCACGACATCGCGCCGACCGATGAGATAGCTGTTGGTGCCGGGGCCGGTCATCATGCCGGCGTTGCGCGCCGTGACGCGCCGCACCAAGGGGCCCAGATCCTGCACCTCGCGCGCCCGGAAGGCCAGCGCCAGGGCCGGCCAATCGGTCGCGCTCATCGACACCGCACCCCACGAAGACCCGGCCCGCTCACTGGATCAAGGATCCGGCGGCTCATCCAATCGACACGTTCCATCGCGGCTCCTTGGTCCAAGTCGTTGTGACCATCGTGGCTGCATGATGGGATGTCCGGACGGATCTCTCAAGGGGCGGTGTATCCGCAGGAGATCTTCGGAAAGTTCGGCGATGTGCTCCAAGCAGATTGATCTGGTCAGCCGTTTTCGCGCCTGAATTGACCAGCGCGGGAATGGACGAAAAGATCCCGCTTTCTTTGCGTTGCTTTTACCGCAGCGCTTCGCCCTCGACCGCTTCCAGGAACACGCGGGTGCGGCGGGGATGGGCATAGACGCGCGTTCCAATCACCAATTCGCCGGATTCCGCCGCGCCGCGCGGCACTTCGACCTCCAGCAACTGGCCATCCGCTTCGCGGCGCAGTTCCAGGCGCAGCCAGGGGCCGGCACCATAAATGCGGACGATCTGGGCGGCGATGGCCTCGGGTCCCTGGGGCTGCGGCGCCAGATGAAAATCGTGGGGACGCACATGGACGCTGCCGGTCCGCTCGGTGTCTCCCGCGTGTTCCGGTACGGGCAGCCGCCAGCCATCCAGATCCGCCCAGCCGGCCGCGATGCGGGCGGGGAGGCGGTTGACCTGACCGATGAAGGTGGAGACAAAGGCGCTGGCGGGATGGTCATAGAGCGCCTGCGGCGGGCCATCCTGCTCCACCCGGCCGCGATTCATCACGATCACCCGATCCGCCACTTCCATGGCTTCTTCCTGGTCGTGGGTAACGAACACGCTGGTGACGTGCAGTTCGTCGTGCAGGCGCCGCAGCCAACGGCGCAAGTCCTTGCGCACCTGGGCATCCAGTGCGCCGAAGGGTTCATCGAGCAACAACACGCGCGGTTGCACGGCCAGCGCCCGCGCCAACGCCACCCGCTGGCGCTGGCCGCCGGAGAGCTGCGCCGGTCGGCGGTTGGCCATGGCGCCCAGTTGCACCAGCTCCAGCAGCTCTTGCACGCGCTGGCGGATTTCGGCCTCCGGCGGACGGTCTCGGCGCGGCCGCACCCGCAGCCCGAAGGCGATGTTCTCGAATACGCTCAGGTGCGGGAACAGAGCGTAGTGCTGGAACACGAAGCCCACCCGGCGGTGGCGCACGTGCAGATGGGTGGCATCCTCGCCGTGGAAGTGGACGGCGCCGGTGTCGGGCTGCTCAAGGCCGGCAATCAGGCGCAGCAGGGTGGTCTTGCCGCAGCCCGACGGCCCCAGCAGCGCCACCAGTTGGCCCGTCTCGATCTGCAGCGACAAGCGCTCCAGGACCGGCGTCATGCCATAGCGTTTGGAAATGTCACGGATTTCGATGCTCATGGGCGCCTTCAGGGGATAACAGGGGCTTCACGGTTGCCGTGCTGGCCGACCAGGATCTGGGCCACGAGGGTAACCAGCGCCAGGAAGGTGAGCAGGGAGGCCACGGCAAAGGCCGCGGCAAACTGGTATTCGTTGTAGAGAATTTCCACATGCAGCGGGATGGTATTGGTGTGGCCGCGGATATGGCCCGACACCACCGACACGGCGCCGAATTCCCCCATGGCGCGGGCGTTGCACAGGATGATTCCGTACAACAGGCCCCAGCGCACGCTGGGCAGGGTGATGCGGCGGAACGTCTGCCAGCCGGATGCGCCCAGGCTCAGGGCCGCTTCTTCCCGGTCCCGCCCCTGCTGCTCCATGAGCGGAATAAGCTCCCGTGCCACGAAAGGAAAGGTGACAAACAGGGTCGCCAGGACAATGCCCGGCACGGCGAAGATGATTTGCAGATCGGCTGCCTTGAGCGCGGGCGCGAACCATCCTTGAGCGCCGTAGAGCAGGACATAGATCAGGCCCGCCACAATCGGACTGACGGCAAAGGGCAGGTCGATCATCGTGATCAGCAGTTGCTTGCCGCGAAAGCTGAACTTGGCGATGGCCCAACTGGCCGCCAGACCGAAAACCACGTTCAAGGGAACCGCAATGCCGGCGGCCAGCAGAGTGAGGCGGATGGCCGCCCGGGCATCCGGTTCGGTGATGGCGGCCCAGTACACGCCAAAGCCCCGCGCCAAGGCTTCCGTAAACACCGCTACCAGCGGCAGGACCAGGAACAATCCCAGGAATCCCAGCATCGCCCCTATCAGGATCAGGCGAGCCAGCGGTCCTTCGGTCGCGAGCTGGGCCTTTGTGACTGAGGGGCCATGCTTCAAATCAATGGCGGGCGCGCCTGCGGCCATGTTCATGTCCCCTGTCGGGTTTGGTTCCAGTGCTGGAGTCCATTGATGCCCAGCAACAGAACAAAGGAAAACAACAGCATCACGCTTCCCAGGGCGGCTGCACCGGCGTAGTCGTATTGCTCCAGCTTGGTGATGATGAGCAAGGGCGTGATCTCCGTGCGCATCGGCAGATTGCCGCTAATGAAGACCACCGAGCCATATTCCCCGACGGCGCGCGCAAAGGACATGGCAAAGCCGGTGAGCAAGGCCGGCAGCAAAGTTGGCAGCAACACCCGGAGGAAGGTCTGGAGGCGGTCGGCGCCCAGGCTGGCGGCGGCCTCTTCCAGTTCCGATCCGAGGTTTTCCAGTACCGGTTGGACGGTGCGCACCACATAGGGCAGGCCGATGAAGGTCAGGGCCACGACGATGCCGAGCGGCGCATAGGCAACCTTGATCCCCACTGCGTCCAGCCAGCGCCCGAGCCAGCCATTGGGCGCGTAAAGGGTGGTCAGCGTGATGCCGGCCACCGCAGTGGGCAGGGCAAAGGGCAAGTCCACCAGCGCGTCCACCAGCTTCCTGCCCGGAAACGGATAGCGCACCAAGACCCAGGCCGTAATGAGGCCAAAGATGCCGTTGATCCCGGCTGCCAGCAGGGACGTCCACAGGGTCAGACGGTAACTGGCCACCGCGCGTGGATCACTGATGGTCGCCCACAGCGTGGCCCACGACGGGGTCAGGGCCTTGGCCACCAGCGCGGCCAGCGGCAGCAACACCACCAGTGTGGCGTAGGTCAGGGTAAAGCCCATGGTGAGTCCGAAGCCGGGTATCACCGGGCGGGTCTTGCGCGTCATCAAATCTCCTCTGGCGATAGGGTCTGCATCGGCAGCACGATCACATCGGTGGCCCGGATCATCACCTGGAGCCGACGACCCGGTTGCAAGGTCTGGCGCCGGCTTGATGTCGCCGGCAAGCGCACCTGCAGCACCTGATCCCCCAGCGCCAGATCCAGCTCAAGCCATCCCGGCGTTTCGGTAATCAGCAGGATGCGGCCCGTCATCCGGTTGCCCGGGACGATCGCAATAGCCGGCGCGGTAGGCGGTGGAGATGGTGTAATCGATGGGGTGACCTGATCGGGTTGTCGGGCGTGTCCGGAAAATGGGCGCTCAGGGGCGCCCACCACCGACAGGGATCTGGTCGAAAAAGCCACCATCCGCAAAATGCGTCTTCTGGGCTTTCTCCCAGCCGCCGAAGGCATCATCGACAGTGACCAGTCGCACTTTAGGAAAACGGGCCAGATCCTTGGGGTCGGCTGCCTTGGCGTCGCGCGGACGGAAGTAGTGCTTCGCCGCCAGGCGCTGGCCTTCGGGGCTGTAGAGATATTCCAGGTAAGCCTGGGCCAGGGGCAGGTTGCCATGCTCGCGGGCATAGTCATCCACCACGGCAACTGTCGGTTCGGCCAGGATGGACAGCGAGGGCACCACGATCTCGAAGCGATCCGCGCCCAGCTCGTTCAGGGTGAGAAAGGCTTCGTTTTCCCAGGTCAGCAACACATCGCCGATGCCGCGTTGGGCAAAGGTGGTGGTACTGCCGCGCGCGCCGGAATCCAGGACAGGGACATTCTTGAACAAGTCTGTCACGAAGGTGCGGGCGGCCTCATCCGAGCCCTGCTTTTCGCGGGCATAGGCCCAGGCAGCCAGATAATTCCAGCGCGCGCCACCGGAAGTCTTGGGATTGGGGGTGATCACCTGCAGACCGGGCTTGATCAGATCGTCCCAGTCGCGGATCGCCTTGGGATTGCCCTTGCGCACCAGAAACACGATGGTCGAGGTGTAGGGAGCGCTGTTGCTGGGCAGGCGTTTTTGCCAGTCGGTCGGGATGTGGCCGGAGCGGGCAATGGCGTCGACATCGGAGGCCAGCGCGAGAGTGACCACGTCCGCCTTCAAGCCATCGATCACGGCACGCGCCTGTTTTCCGGAACCGCCGTGGGATTGCTGGAAGCTGACTGATTCGCCGTTTTTTTCCTTCCAATGGCGCGCGAAGGCGGCGTTGTAGTCATGGTAAAACTCCCGTGTGGGGTCATAGGATACATTGAGCAGGCTGCGCTCGGCCGCTTGGGCGGGGTGGCAGCCCAGGCCGGCCAGCAAGACCGCAAGACCGAAGGTCGAGCCCAGGCCAATGCGACGCAAGAGGGGCGCGGCCCATCGGGCAGAGCGACGGGTGACAGCGAAAAATTCCATGAGATCTCCTTTGATCCGATTAGTTGGTCATCAAGAGGTTGATCGCTTGGAACTTCCGGAGGTCCGGTCAGCTCAGCGGGATATGAATCAAAAATAACGGGGTTGGGTTAACCCGCAGCGCGCGGGGGTTCCGGACTTGCGATGCGGATTTTCTCGCGCCGCTCGATCTGCACCACGCGCCCGTCATGCACCGTGATTTCGATCGCTCCGAAACGCAGCCCGGCCAGCAGGCGGCTGATCTGGCTCATCACCTCGGGAGCCAAGGCGGGATCCACATTCGGGTTTGGGCTCGCGCGGCGGTCTTGCACGGTTTACGCTTGGTCTGAGTCTTTGGTGGGCCCATTGTGGGGAGCCGGCTTTATTCTGTGAAATAATTAGTTATTCATTTGATATGAATTAAAAGAATTTAGAGGAGTGCGTTCATGACCACCCGATCGATGCTCATCAGCGGTGCCAGTTCCGGCATCGGCGCGGCGGTGGCCCGCGAATTGGCCCGGCACGGCTGGCCGCTGGCGTTGTCGGCTCGGCGCCGGGATGCCTTGGACGATCTGGCCAGCGAGCTGCGCCAGCGGCATCCCGGGTTGCGTATCAGCGTGCACGTTCACGATGTGACGGACTACGCAAGCAGTGACGCCCTGATCCGGGATGCGGCGGAGGCGCTGGGGGGATTGAGCGCGGTGTTCGTCAATGCGGGGATCGGCCTCGGCGGGCGCATCGGCGGGAAGTCCTTCGACAAACAGCGGCGCACCATCGAGACCAATCTGCTCGGCGCCATGGCCGTCACCGATGCGGCAGTACGCCATTTCCGTGCCCACGGCGGCGGGCAGGTGGTGGGAACCTGTTCGGTGGCAGCGTTTCGCGGCGTGCCCGGAAACGTCGCCTATTCCGCCTCCAAGGCGGCGCTGTCCACCTATCTGGAGGGCTTGCGGGCGGAGGGCTGGCGCGAGGGGATCCGGGTGACGGTGCTCTACCCCGGCTTTGTGCGCACCCCCATCGTCGAGGGCGTGGCCCACACGCCGTTCGCCATCGAGGCGGATCGGGCAGCACGCCTCATCGTGCGCGCCATCGAACGCCAGGCGCCCCGCGCCATCGTGCCGCGTTTTCCCTGGACGCTGGCGCGTTGGCTGATGCCCTTGATCCCCTCCCGACTGCTGGCGCGCGCCGGCTTTTGATGCCAAAGGATCTTGACACCCGCACCGATCATTTTCAGATGAAGCATTTTGCCGAACGATGCGCGCGTCCGGTTCGCCCGGGGCGGGACAGCGGGATCAGCGCGCCACCCAACCGCCATCCACCGGCAGCGCCGCGCCCGTGATGAAGCTGGCCCGGTCGGAACATAGCCAGGCCACGGCTTCACCGATCTCACCAGGCTGGCCCAGGCGGCCGATGGGTTCTGCGGCTGCAAAGCCGGCCGCCATGGCTGGATCGCCCGCGATCAAGCGATCGATCATGGCGGTCTGGATCACACCAGGGCAGACGGCATTGACCCGGATGGCGTGGGCTGCAAATTCCAGGGCGGCCGTCTTGGTCAGACCGATCAAGGCATGCTTGGAGGCGACATAGGCCGGCAGCCCCTCGAAGCCCACCAGCCCGGCGATGGAGGCCATGTTGACGATGGCGCCTCCGCCCTGCTGGCGCATCTGGCGCAGTTCGGCACGCAGGCAGTACCATGCGCCGGTCAGGTTGACGGCGAGCGTACGGGACCAGTTGGCGTCGCTGCATTCGGCGGTATTGTCGCGTTCCCCTTCGATGCCGGCGTTGTTGACCGCCCAGTCGAGGCGGCCGAAGCGTTCCACCGTGACCGCCACCAGCGCGTCCACGGCGGCCGCATCGGTCACGTCGGTGCGTCGGAATTCGGCCTCCCCACCCTGTGCACGGATGAGCGCGACGGTTTCCTCGCCGCCTTCCACGTCCACGTCGGCCACCATCACCCGGGCGCCTTCCCGCGCCATCACCAAGGCCGCGGCGCGACCGATGCCGCCGCCGGCTCCCGTGACCAATCCCGCTCGATTCAGCAGTTCATCACTCATGGCCGTTTGCTCCTGATCCTGTGAATGAATGGAGCGGGCTCAGGCTGTGATGGCCGGTCGATCGGACCCCGGCCCGGCATGCCATGGCCCGGGATGTTCATGGGGAAAGCTTAGCTTGCCGATTCACGCCGGTGGTGATGATCCTGTGACTCGCGATGCCTGTCGCGGATGTGGGTGCGCCTTGCAGCCGAGCTGCCCGCAAGACAAATGGCCTGGTTCACAGGCACTTGTAGACGCCGAAGGTCTGGCGACCGTTGACCACACCTGTCAGGGCCGAAACCGTGTCACCGCCCATGTCGATGGCGTTGTTCTTGGCCACACGCTGCAGGTCGGTTTCAACGGATACGCCGCGCCGCGCCAGGAAACCCACCCGATCCAGCACCTGGACCTTGGTCTGGCCAATTTCCGTGCAGCTTTTCACCCGCTCCAGCGGCAGGATCAAGACCTTGTCCGCACCCGGGCTCTTGGGGATGAAGGAACAAGCCGTCAGCAGCGCGGGCAAGAGGGCGATGAAGATCAATTTCTGTTTCATGTACGGTCATTCTCCTGATGGGACTTTGCGGGGGAGGAGGCCTCACTCCGTGCCGGAGCAGCCGGCTGTTGTCTGGTGAAAAAAGCCTGCATGGCGGCTCGGGCCTCGGCAGATTGTAACTGACGCGCAAAAGCTTGCACCTCTTGATTCAGCGCGGCATCAATGGCCGCCCGGTGAGGCGCGCGCAACAGGGCTTTGGTCTGTAGCAGCGCCTGGGGTGGCAGGTTCGCCAGTCGTTCGGCCTGGGCCTGCACGTGCGCCCGTAGCGCCTCGGCCTCAACCACGCCGTTGATCAGCCCGGACTGGGCGGCCGTCGACGCATCCAGCGGCTCGCCGGACAACAGCATCGCGCTCGCCTGCTTGGCGCCTATCGCCAGGGGCAAGAGATAGGAGGCCGCTCCTTCCGGAACCAGCGCGAGGCGCGCAAACGGCAGCTCGAAACGGGCCTGGGGCGCTGCCCAGGCCAAATCGCAATGCAGCAGCATCGTGGTACCGATGCCGACCGCCACGCCGGGCACTGCGGCCAGCAGCGGTTTGGAGAAGCGACTGATGGCATGCAGAAAGCGAATGACCGGGCTGTCGCCACCCAGGGGCGGATTTTTCAGGAAATCCTGCAAGTCGTTGCCCGCGGTGAAACAATTTCCGGCGCCCGTCAGGATCACGGCGCGCACATCCGGGTCGGCGGCGGCGGCTTCCAGGGCTTCGACCAGCGCCGCATACATGGCATGGGTCAGGGCGTTGCGCTTCTCGGGCCGGTTGAACGCGAGCGTCCAGACCGGGCCGGCACGCTCAATGAGAATGTCCGTGTTCATGATGAGAGGGCTTCCGGTCCGGGGCGGGGCGCGTATCCGCCGGGTTTGAAGGGGGCGTCACGCGCCGCGCAGGGTCGTAGGGCATGCGATGCACCACCCAGGCCTGGGGTTCGGGCTGCAGGGTAACGTGGTGGATCTCGAAGCGCTCGGCAAGCAGTTGCCGCAGGCCACCCAGCAAGCTCGACCATTCCTCCAGGGTGTCCAGATCGACATGGGCGGACAGGGCGATGTGTCCGCTGGACAGCGTCCAGATGTGCAGGTCGTGGATGCCGCGCACGCCGGGGACTGCGGCCATGGCACGCCCCACGATCGCCAGATCCAGGTGGCCCGGCACCCCTTCCATGACGATCTGCAAACCCTCGCGCAGCACCCGCACGCTGCCCGCCAGCAGCAGGGCGCAAATCACCAGCGTCAGCAAGGGGTCGATGCGCATCCAGCCAGTGGCCAGGATCACCAGGCCCGAGAGCAAGGCCGCGACCGAGCCCAGCGCATCGCCGGCTACGTGCAAGACGGCAGCGCGGATGTTCAGGGTCCGTTGCCCGCGCAGCAGCAAGGCCAGCACGCCCAGGTTGAAGGCCAGCCCCACGGCCGCCACCAGCAACACCGCACCACCCGCTACGGGTTCCGGAGCTTGCAAGCGGCGCAAGGCCCCGAACAGCAGCGCCAACGCCAGGATCAGCATGATGAGCGCATTGGCCAGCGCGGCCACCACCTCCGCCCGCCCGAAGCCAAAGGAATGCTGCAGGCTGGCCGGCCGGCGCGCCAGTCGGGCCGCAATGGCGGCCAGGATCAGCGCCCCGGCGTCGGTGACCATGTGGCCCGCATCGCCCATCAGCGCCAGGGAATTGCCCCAGTAGCCGACACCGGCCTCGACGGCGGCGAAGGCCAGGGTGAGTCCGGTTGCCCAGGTCAGGCGGTGGGAACCCGCGTCGCCGTGATCATGGCCCTCATGAGCGTGGGAGTGCGCCAAGGTCGTTTACTCCGCCGCGCGCCAGTCGCCGGACTGGCCGCCGCTTTTTTCCAGCAGCCGGATGCCGTCGATGACCATGCCCCGCTCCAGGCTCTTGCACATGTCGTAAACCGTCAGCAAGGCGACCTGCACCGCCGTCAGCGCCTCCATCTCGACCCCGGTGGGCGCGGTGGTCTGGGTGACGGCCTCGCAGCGCACTCCGGCATCGTTCAGTTCCAGGCGCACCGCCACGTGGGTCAGCGGCAGCGGGTGACACAGCGGGATCAGGTCGGCCGTGCGTTTGGCGGCCATGATGCCAGCGAGCTGGGCGATGGCCAGCACGTCGCCCTTGGGGGTCGCGCCCTGGGCGAGGGCCGCGCGGGTTTGGGCATTCAGGCGGATATGGCCTTCGGCCACCGCGCGCCGGATGGTGGCGGGCTTATGGCCGACATCCACCATGTGAGCGTTGCCCTGGGCATCGAAATGGCTGGAGCTGTTCATGGACGGCATCGTTTCCGCGGCAACATCGGGATTAACATAGCATGCTCGACAGGCAGGCGAGCGGCGCGGAGGCAGCAATGATTACAGTGCGGTTTTTCGCCAGTTTGCGCGAGCGGATGGGCCAGGAAATGCGGCTATTGCCGGCTGGACCGTGCACGGTGCGCGAGGCCTGGGATCTGGCCACCGACCAGGCTCAGCCGCCCACGCACCTGTTGGCGGCCGTCAATCTGGAATACGCCGATTTCGATGCGCCCGTCGCCGATGGCGACGAAGTGGCTTTTTTCCCGCCGGTGACCGGGGGCGCAGCGTGATCGTTGGATTGCGCGCAGCGCCCTTTGCACCCTGGTCGCTGCTGGCCGAAGCCGAGCAGGCGCTCAGTCCGGCAGACCGGGATGGCTGCGGCGCGAGCAGCGTCTTCGTGGGCACCATGCGCGCCGACAGCGGGCCGGCCCAGGTGCTGCGCATGCACCTGGAGCACTACCCGGGGATGACGGAACGCATGCTGGCGCGCATGGCCGATGCGGCGTGCAGCCGCTGGCCGCTACGGCAGGTGGTGCTGGTGCATCGGGTCGGCTGGGTCGCGCCGGGGGAAACACTGGTGGTGGCTGCGGCCTGGTCTGCCCATCGCGCCGGGGCCTTTGCCGCCTGCCGCTATTTGGTTGAAACCGTCAAGCACCAAGCGCCATTCTGGAAGCGGGAATGCCGCGCCGATGGCACCACCTCCTGGGTGACGGCCAACACGCCCGCCCCAGTGGAATGAACCCCGCACCCGATAGGCACGGGGCGCCGCGTCAGGACTTGGCCTTGGCCCGTTCGATGCCCGTGAGGATCTCGGCTTCGGCGGCCTGCAGATCCTGCCAGCCTTCGACCTTCACCCACTTGCCTTTTTCCAGGTCCTTGTAGTGCTCGAAGAAATGGGTGATCTGGCGCAGGGTCAACTCGGGCACATCGTCCGTTCCCTGGATTTTGCTGTAGAGGCCGCCGGAGGTCTTGTCCACGGGCACCGCCAACACCTTTTGATCCTGTCCGGCCTCATCGCTCATGCTCAGCACGCCGATGGGGCGGCATTTGATGACACAACCCGGCACCAGCGGAAACGGTGTGATCACCAGCACATCCACCGGATCGCCGTCATCGGCCAGGGTGTGGGGGATGTAGCCATAATTGCAGGGGTAATGCATGGCGGTGGACATCAGCCGGTCCACGAACAGGGCGCCGCTGTCCTTGTCCACTTCGTACTTGACCGGATCGCCGCGCATGGGGATTTCAATGAGGACGTTGACCGACTTGGGGACATCGTCGCCGGCGGAAATACGATCCAGATTCATGGTGTAAGGGCTCCATTGAGGGGATTCGGGAAATCCGGGCAGGGCGCTCAAGGGCCCGGACCCGGGGCGGGGCGGGCCATTATATACTGCCGGCCGCATTGTCCCGATAGCCGCTTGAATTGACGCGACCCGCACCCGGCAGGTACTTTATCGCTCTTTGGTTTTCTGGCAACAGGGACGCTGCCGCGCGGTGGCGCGACGAGAGGACATTCATGCGCATCGTGCTGTTGGGCGCCCCCGGATCGGGCAAAGGCACCCAGGCCAAGCTGTTGGTCGAACGTTTCAGTGTCCCGCAGATTTCCACCGGGGATCTGTTGCGGGCCGCAGTAACTGCCCAAAGTGCCTTGGGACTGAAGGCCAAGGCCGCGATGGATGCCGGCGAACTGGTCAGCGATGACATCGTCCTGGGCATGATCCGCGAGCGGCTTGCCGAGCCCGACGCCAAAGCCGGCTTCATCCTCGACGGATTCCCCCGCAACCGCGCGCAGGCCACGGCGCTGGATGCGCTGCTCACCGAGCTGGGCCTGGGGATCGACCGCGCCATCCACATCCAGGTGCCGTTCGACGAGCTGCTCAAGCGCCTGGCCGGTCGCCGCACCTGCACCCAGTGCGGCGCACTCTACAATGTGTTCTTCTCGCCCCCCCGCCGCGCTGGCGTGTGCGACCGTTGCGATGGCGCGCTGATGCAGCGGGATGATGACAACGAGCAGACCATCTCCCGCCGCCTGCGGGTGTATGAGGACCAGACCCAGCCGCTGATCGAGTACTACCAGGCGCAACAAAAGCTGGCCACGGTTCCCGGCAGCGGTGAGGTGGCCGAGATCCTGCAGCGGGTCATCGACGCTCTGCCGGCCTGAAATCGCTCAGTCGGCCGGAAACGCGCCAGCGGATGCATCGGCCGGGTCCGCGTCCAGCCGGCTGAGCAGTTCCTCGCCGATCGCAGTGCGGCGCCAGCCCCGCAGCACCGGCACATCCCGCAGTCCCAGCACCAGCGCCTCCAGATCGCGGCGCGGCGCCAGCACAGGCCCCTCCACGCCCAAGGCCGCCGCGCGCGCGCGCACCAACTGTCCCAGGCGCTTGAGGCACTGTTCCTGTTCAAGCGTCAGGGGATAAGGGACCGGCAGCGGATCCGGGGGCTGCGCCGCACCCTCGCGAATGGCGCCCATCAAGGCGTCGCCGTGGCGTCGCAGCAATGTCGACGACACATCCGCCGCCGCCTCCAGGGCCGACAGTGCGTCCGGCCGCTGCTCGGCCCAGCGCAGCAGCACCTCGTCCTTGAGCAACCATTGGCGCGGCAGATCGCGCGCCTGCGCCTCGCGCTCGCGCCAGGCCGCCAGCGCCCGCAGCGCGCCCTGAGCAGGCGGTGGCAGCATGCGCCCGGCGCCGATGCGCTGCCAAGCCCGTTCCGGATCGATGCGGTAACGCGCGGGATCGGCCAGGGCCGTGTTGTCGGCCTCGGCCCAGGCCAGGCGGCCCGCGCGATCCAGAGCTTCCCCCAGATGATCGTGCAGCGCGGCCAGATGGCGCACATCGTCCACGGCATAATCCAGTTCGGAGGCGCTCAAGGGTCGCCGCGACCAATCGCTGCGGGTGTGCAGCTTGGGCAGTGCGACGCCCAGCAGATTTTGCACCAAGGCGGCATAACCGATCTGTTGGCCATGCCCCAACAGGCTGGCGGCAATCTGGGTGTCGAACAGCGGCGCGGGCAGGCGTTCGGGCCGCGCCCGATGGAACAGCTCCAGATCCTGCCCGCCGGCGTGCAGAATCTTGACCGTCTCTGGGGCGTCCAGCAACGCGAACAACGCCGTCCAGTCGGGAAGGGCGAGCGGATCCAGCAGCGCCAGCCCCCTGGGGCTCGCGAGCTGGATCAGGCACAACTGGGCATGGTAGGTGCGCTCCCGGACGAATTCCGTGTCCATGCCCAGCCAGGGCACCCCGGACCAGTCCGCCACCAGGCGTTCGAGGGCAGGGGCGGTATGGATAAAGACAAATTCGGACATGGGCGGATCAAACCGTGGCGGGGCCCGGGGCGGGCATTTGCTATGATGCCATGGCCGTAACGGCGGACGGGGAGATTCGGACCGGTGCACCTGCACATTTTGGGTATCTGCGGGACGTTCATGGGCGGGATCGCGGCCCTGGCGCAGGCGGCGGGGCACCGTGTCACCGGCTCGGACCAGCACGTCTATCCCCCCATGAGCGATCAGTTGCGCGAGTTGGGCGTCGCGGTGTGGGAGGGCTATGACCCCGCCCATCTGAACCCCGCACCCGATTGTGTGGTGGTGGGCAATATCATCAGCCGCGGCAATCCGCTCCTCGAAGCGGTCCTCGACCGCGGACTTCCCTACCTCTCCGGCCCCGAATGGCTGGCGCGCCATATTCTGGCGGAGCGCTGGGTACTCGCGGTCGCCGGCACCCACGGCAAGACCACGACCGCCAGCCTGCTGGCCCATATCCTCGATGCTGCGCATCTGGCGCCGGGGTTTCTCATTGGCGGCGTGCCGGGTAACTTCGGCCGCTCCGCCCGGCTAGGGCAAGCGCCGTTCTTCGTGGTGGAGGCGGATGAATACGACACCGCGTTTTTCGACAAGCGCGCCAAGTTCGTCCATTACCGCCCGCGCACGCTGATCCTCAACAACCTGGAATACGATCACGCGGACATCTACCCCGATCTGGCGGCGATCCAGCGCCAATTCCATCACCTCATCCGCACCGTGCCCGGCAACGGGGCGCTGATCGTCAACGGCGAGGACAAGGCGCTGGCCGAGACCCTGGCCATGGGCTGCTGGACACCGGTCATCCCTTTCGGTCGCGCGGACGGCTGGCACGCACGCCTGTTGAGCGATGACGGCAGCACGTTCGAGGTGTGGGAGCGCGCGTCCCGCCGCGGCCGGATCGAATGGCCTGCGTTCGGCGCGCACAATGTGGCCAATGCGCTGGCCGCCCTGCTGGCTGCGCGCCATGCCGGTGTTCCCCTGGAAATCGGTTGCGCGGCGCTGGCTTCTTTCGCCGGAGTGCGGCGGCGCCTGGAACAGCGGGGAGTGCAAGCTGGGGTGACCGTTTTCGATGATTTCGCCCATCACCCCACCGCCATTGCCGCCACCGTCGCCGCCCTGCGCGCTCGCATCGGCGCGGCGCGGTTGGTGGCGGTGGTGGAGCTGCGTTCCAACACCATGCGCCTGGGCACCCATCGCGCGGAGCTGGCGGGCGCCTTGGCCGAGGCCGATCAGGTGTGGGTGGTGCCGCCTTTCCCGGTCGCCTGGGATGTGGCGGAGAGTCTCGCGCCGCTGGGCGCCAAGGCCCATGTGGCGGCGGATGCGGGCGCCCTGCTGGCGGGGCTGCTGCCGCAGCTGGCGGCGGGGGATCAGGTGTTGGTGATGAGCAACGGCGGCTTCGACGGCTTCCACGAGCGCCTGCTGCAGGCCCTGGAAATGCGCGCATGACGCCCGCCGAGAGCCCGCCCATTGCCTTGGCTTGGACCGGCGCCTCGGGGGCGGCCTATGGCGTGCGCCTGGCGGAATGCCTGATCGCGGCCGGCGAGCGGGTCGCTCTCATGGTGTCCAAACCCGCGCAACTGGTGATTCACGGCGAAACCGATCTGGCCTTGCCCGCGCGTGCCGCGGATATGCAGCGCGTGCTCGCTGCGCGCTGGCAGGCGGCGCCCGACCAGTTGCGGGTGTTCGGGCAGGACGAATGGACTGCGCCGGTGGCCAGCGGCTCGGCGCGGATCCGGGCGATGGTGGTCTGTCCCTGCAGCATGGCGACGTTGGCAGCGCTGGCCAGCGGGGCGAGCCGCAGCCTGATCGAGCGCGCCGCGGATGTGACGATCAAGGAACAGCGCCGGTTGATCCTGGTGCCGCGGGAGACGCCCTTCTCGGCCATCCACCTGGAAAACATGCTGAAGCTGGCGCGCTTGGGGGTGGTGATCGTGCCGGCCAACCCGGGTTTCTACCACCGCCCGGCCTGCGTGGCCGATCTGGTGGATTTCGTGGTGGCGCGCATCCTGGACCTGCTCGATGTGCCCCATACCCTGCTGCCGCGCTGGGGCGAGCCGCCGGCGGAGTAAGCCCGCTGTCGGTTTTGCAGTTGCGCCTAAAAATGGCGCTGGCGACGCTGAACCCCTCCGATGCGCTGTCCTCGGAAAGCCCCTGCCCGGTTCAGGGTGTTACGCTTCATTCCTGAAACCGCGGATCGCTCGGTGGATTGCGCATCGATGCCGCGCCATTCGAAATCCCGCGGCGTCCTTGTCGTCAGTGCGCGCCGCCGTCATCATCGTCCGCGGCGGCGGCCATGCGGGCCTCGAGTCGCCGCAGAAAGACTTCCATTTCCCGCGCCGTCTGGATCTGGCCGCCGTCCCGGGCTCGGGCAATGCCGTCGCGATAGGCGGCCAGGGCGCCGGGCGCATCCCCCAGCGCGTCCAGGGCCTTGCCCAGGAGTTTGTAGGCGACGACCTGCCCGGGACTGTGGCGCAGGCAGGCGCTGGCATGGTCGCGCACGGCCGTCCACTCGCCTTCGCGCAGGCAGATCTGGGCCAGCGACAGCCGCAGCATCGCATCGTCCTGGCCGGCAACCAGACGTTGTTCCAATGTTTCGCGCAAGCCCATGATCACCCCCGCCTAACATTCATCTGATTCAGAACCATCCACCGCAACCCGCCATCATCCCGGCCGGAGGTGCGCATCAAAACGCCTTTCCGCCACGGTTTTGCATAGACTTGACCGGTGCGCGGCCAACAGGCATGAGGCATGACGCCAAGGAGTTCAGTGATGCCTCTCGTCCGGACTGTCCCACGGGGCACTCGATCTTGTCCAAGCCCGCTTCACACCCAAGGAACCGGCGCGAGCTCTCAGCGGATGTAGGCCTCGGTGGCGTAGCGGCGCATCATGCGGTGGCTGTTGAAGTAGGCGGCGTTCTTGCTGATCGCGCCCTTCATCACCCGGATCCAGCCGCCGCTTTCGGTGCTGTCGTGGTAAAGCGGCAACACCACCTGTTCGAGCTTGTCGTAGAGCGCCTGCGCGTCACCCTCGTTTGTTTCTGTGTGATCGCCGATAGCCCAGCCAGTCACTCCTTCGATGCAGCCCTCAATCCACCACCCGTCCAAGACCGACAGGCTGGGCACGCCGTTGAACGCCGCCTTCATGCCGCTGGTGCCAGAGGCTTCGAGCGGGCGTAGCGGCGTGTTGATCCAGACATCGGCGCCGGTCACCAAAGCGAGCGCGGTATCAAGATCGTAATCCGGGAGATAGACGATCGGTACACTGTCGACGAGGACGCGGGCATGACTGTGTAGCTGCTCGATCAGCCGCTTGCCCCCTTCGTCTTGGGGGTGGGCTTTGCCGGCCAGCACGATCTGGAACGGGTGCTGCCGGGCGATGACTCGGAGGCGCTCCAAGTCGGCAAACAACAGATCGGGCCGCTTGTAGGCGGTCATGCGCCGGGCGAAGCCGAGGATCGGGACCTGCGCATCCAGAATCACCCCCATCCGCTGGTGCACCCGCTCGATGAGCCCCTGCTTGGCCTGCTGACGCGCTTCGCGGACGGCATCGTCGGGAATGCAGCAATCGGCGCGCACCAGTAGCTCCGGCTGGTGACACCAGCCGGGCAGATAATGGTCATACAGCGTGCGGAAGGGCTTGGCGGTCCAGGTGAAGGGGTGCACACCATTGGTAATGGCGTGCACCCGGTAGCCAGGGAACATCTGTCGGGAGACTTCGGCGTGGCGCTTGGCGACTCCGTTGACATATTCGCTCAGGTTGAGGGCCAGGCGGGTCATGTTGAGTTCCCGCTCCCCCGCCAGCCGTTTGATGACATCGATCTCAATCGGTTCACCCAGCACCCGTGCCACCAGGTCGTAGGAGAAGCGGTCGTGACCGGCTTCCACTGGCGTGTGGGTCGTGAAATTGCACTGTTCGCGCACGCGCGGGAGATCGTAGGGCGATTCACCCGGCCGCAGATCCTCGGCCGGGTATCTGTTGCGGTGCAGCAACTCCACCCCCAGTAGGGCCGAATGCCCCTCATTCAGATGGTATTGCCGGATCCGAAAGCCCAGCGCCTGCAGCAGGCGCACGCCACCGATGCCAAGCACGATTTCCTGCTTGAGGCGATAGACCTCGTCGCCGCCATAGAGAAAATGGGTGATCGCGCGATCCTCGGGTCGGTTCTCGTCCAGATCGGCATCGAGCAGCAAGACCGGCTGGCGTCCCCCCATATGACCTTCGAGTACATAGAGCCAGGCACCGATCCAGACGAGGCGATCTTCAATCGTGACGGCGATCTTGGCATCCACGGGCCGGGCGAAGGCGGCCGGATCCCAGGGCGCGGGGTGCGCCGTCTGTCGGCCCTGGGGGTCGATTTCCTGACGGAAATACCCGGCCCGACTCACCAGGCTCACCGCCACCAGAGGCAGCGCCAGATCGGCGGCTGCGCGCACGGTATCGCCGGCGAGCACGCCCAAGCCTCCGGCGTAGGTGGGGATTTCGTTGCGCAGCGCGATTTCCATGGAAAAATAGGCGACGCGCGGCTCATGGATGAATTCGTCGAGCATGGTCATTCTCCTCTCGTGGCGTGGTTTCCACGCTTGATCATTGCGGCCACGAGCGCGCCATCCCCGCTGATTCCCATGGATGCGGTGGGCATCCTGCTAGGAGCCCGGCCGGACATGGGATCTCCCGCGGTGGCGCAATCTTCATCGGCAGGACACATTCCTGCTCCCTCCCGCGGGGCGGCATGGGGCTCATAAGGCCGATGCACCCCAGGCATCGGCTGGGTAACCCCCTCCCCAAACACAGCCTCGATCCAGGTCAGCACCCTCGGCAGGGTGCAGGGCGCTGCCGCACTGAGATCCAGTGTCTCGCTCAACAACTGGTCGATATGGCCCATCTGGATTTGCAGGCGGGCAAGGGCTTGTATGGCGTCGTGATGCTTGGCCTCGAGCAGCTCCCGCAACCAGCCCCAGGAGGCCTGGCCAGTTTCCAGCCGCTGCAGCATGGCCGCGATTTCGTGGAGAGAATACCCCAGTGACTGGGCGCGGCGGATGAAATGCAGACGACGCATGTCCGCGCCGGAAAACTCCCGATAATGGTTTTCGGGATTGTGCCGGGGCTTGAGCAGGCCGATGCGGGCATAGTAGCGCACCACGTGGGCTGGAACCTTGGCCTGTCTGGCCAATTCGTTGACTTTCATGACCTTTCTCCTTGCATGGACAACACCGGGATACCCCGGGAGGCGGCAAGGGAGAACGGTCATAGGCGCAGTCGGGCCGTGGCGAGATAGATGGGGCGTTTGGCGAGAATCGGGGGCGGCCCGCGTGGCAGCGGGCCGAAGGCATCTCCCAGCGGCAAGGGCAGAAGAGGTGGACCTGACCCGACGAAAATTGCAGATTCCGGCTCCCCCTGAGGAATGGATCCCTTCATCCCTCCCTTGTTCAACAAGGAATGAGCGGATACAAGGCAGGGAGAGAACCTAGCCCCGAGCGGTCCATCCGCAGTATGGACCGGCGTATCGCCCCCTGCCTGGGGAAAAACGCCGGGATCCTGTGACAAAGCGTGATGACAAGGCGGAGCGGTAGTCGTGGCCGATGGGCAGCACAACTGCAGCCCGGCAATGATCCATGCGCAAAGCCAGAGCCCCGTGATCCACGGCGCCAGGGTGGTCAACCAGCGTTTGGGTTCATTGATTGCTGTTTGCATCACTCCTCAGGGCTCCCCATAGGGGTTGGCGCATCCATCCTGCAACGGTCCGCTCCGGAAAAACGGGCGTCAGCTCTCGATCATGCAAGGGCCATGGTAGCCATTTTCATCACGGCAATACATCAAGCACTCATCGGACTGCCTAATGCCTTACTGGGCAGGGTTCCAATGCTAAACCCGCGCCAGGTAGCGCTGGCGCGGGTTTTTTCTCTATGGGCTATAGACTTCGGCTATCCAATCAGCCCGCACCTCCCCGCATGCGGCTATGGTCGTGGAACCTCTTCATTTCTTTTTTCTCGGCTTCCATCTGCTGCATCATTTTCTCCATCATCTGCTGCATTTCTGGCATGTGGTCCTTGCAACCGCCCATCCTGTCGTGCATGGTCTTCATGCCGGCATGCATCTGATCCATGTGCTTCTGCATCAACTCCATGCGCTGATTCGGGTCCTTGGTGTCCTGGATTTGCTGCATGGTCTTTTCCATGTCCTGCATGGGATCGGCGCCCATCTTGGCCTGCTCCGCGTGGACCGGGCCGATGGCGGCCATGACCCCGACGATCAGACCGCAGGCGGCGAATTGGGCAAAATGTTTCCGTTTCATAACGAGATCTCCTTGAGAACATTTGTCGATGGGTAGATGAAATCCACTTGCGTGGGGTCTCGAAAAAGCCCGCTGCCGGCTTTTTCCTTCGGCCCTGACCGGATGAAATCCCCCAGGGCTGGCGCACTGTGGGCATCCTGTCAGCCCTCCGAAGTATTATGCAGCACGCCGGATGTGATCAATCGGCGGCGGACGATCTTGGCCAACTCCAGAACCGTTACCGGCAGCAGGCCTAGCAAGAGGGTCAGACCGCAATCGGCCAGGCTGAGCGCGCCGATCTGGAAAATGTCCTGAGTGGCCGGGATATGGTGGAGGCCGATCTGGATCAGTACCGACAGGCTGACCACGCCCAGCAGACGCAGATTGGTGAACACGCCGACCTCGAAGAACAGCCGGGTTGGGCTGCGCGCGGCGAAGGCTCGGAACAACTCGCCGAACACCAGGGTGGAAAAGGCCAGATTGCGCGCCTCGACAAGATCGCGCATCTGCAGCGCCCAGACGAACACACCCAGGGTCACCGCCGCTTGCAGGATGCCCGTGGCCATGATGGTCATCCACTGAGAGCGCCCCAGCAGGGGTTCGTCGGGCCGGCGCGGCGGCCGTTGCAGGGCGTCCCGGTCGACGGGGTCCATGACCAGGGTCAGCGCCGGCAGGCCGTCGGTGACCAGGTTGATCCACAGCAGATGCAAGGGCAACAAGGGCAGGGGCAGGCCCACCAGGGCCGCGACGAACATCACCATCAGTTCACCGGCATTGCCGGCCAACAGGTAAACCAGCGCCTTGCGAATGTTGTCGTAAATGCCGCGACCTTCCTCCACGGCGGCGACGATGCTGGCGAAATTGTCATCGGTGAGCACCATGTCGGCCGCCTCGCGGGTCACCTCGGTGCCGCCTCGGCCCATGGCGATGCCGATGTGGGCCTCGCGCAGGGCGGGCGCATCATTGACGCCGTCGCCGGTCATGGCAACGATAGCGCCGCCCGCCTTCCAGGCGCGCACGATCTTGAGCTTGTCTTCCGGCGTGGCCCGGGCGTGGACGTACGCCTCGGCGGCCTCGCCGGGGCGCACGATGCCAAGTTCCTGGGCAATGGCCCGGGCGGTGACCGCATGATCGCCGGTGATCATTACCGTGCGGATGCCGGCGCGCTGGGCGGCGGCCACGGCTGCAATGGCTTCGGTGCGGGGCGGGTCAGCGATGCCGATCAGACCCAACAGCGCCAGATCCTGCTCCTCCGGCCCCGGTCCGACGGCCACTGCCAGCACGCGCAAGCCCCGGCCGGCCATGTCTTCGTGGGCCTCGTGGATGCCGTCTGGAATGGTGCGGCACAGCGGCAGCAGGCCATCGAAGGCCCCCTTGACATACAGCACCCCGTCCGCACGCCGGATAGACATGCGCTTGCGCTCGGCGTCGAAGGGGTTGACCGTCATCCGGGGCCGCGCTTGCTCGATCATGGCCCGGTGAATGCCGCGCTGCGCCGCCGCGGCGAGAATGGCGATCTCGGTGGGATCGCCGATGCCGCCGCGCCCATCGGCGGCCAGTTCCGCCTCGCAGTTGGCTGCCGCCGCATCCAGCAGTTGCCGGTGATCCGGCCCCCACAGTTCGCGCACAGTCATCACACCGGTGGTCAGGGTGCCGGTCTTGTCGGTGCAGATCACCGTGGCGCAGCCCAGGGTCTCGATGGCGGGCAGGCGGCGCACCAGGACGTGCCGGCCCGCCATGCGCTGCACACCCAGGGCCAGCGCGATGGTTACCACAGCCGGCAGCCCCTCGGGGACCGCGGCCACCGCCAGCGATATCGCCGCCATGAACACCTCGAAGATCGGCTGACCGCGCCACCAGCCCAGCAGGGCGACCACGGTGACAATGGCCAGACAGAGATAGAGCAGGGTCCGGCTCACCTGCGCCAGGCGTTTTTGCAGCGGAGTGGCCTGCTCCTGCGCCGTGGTCAGCAGATGCGCGATCTTGCCCAACTCCGTGTTCATGCCGGTGGCGAACACCTCGGCCAGGGCACTGCCATTGACCACCGCCGTGCCCGTGAACACGGTGTCCCGCCGTTCCGCCAATGGCGCGTCAGCCGCTACCGGCCGGGTGGACTTTTCCGCCGGCAGGCTCTCGCCGGTGAGCGCCGCCTCGTTGACGGTCAGGGCATGGGCCTCGATGAGCCGGGCATCAGCGGCAACGACGTCGCCCGCCTCCAGGAGCAGGAGATCGCCAGGGACCACCTCCGATGCCGGAATCTCCTGGACACGGCCGTCGCGCCGCACCCGGGCATGCGGGGCGGTCATGGCGCGCAGTGCCAGCAGGGCATTCTCGGCGCGGTATTCCAGGAAGAAGCCAATCAGGCCGTTGATGACGACGATGGCGCCGATGGCGAGCGCGTCCACCCATTCGCCGAGGGCGCCAGAAATGATGCAGGCACCAAGCAGCAGCCCGATGACGGGGCTGTTGAACTGGCCGGCGAGCAGCCGCCAAGGCGAAGGAGGTTGCTCGCGGGCAATCTGGTTGAGGCCAACCGCCGTCAGGCGCAGATCCGCTTCGGCCTGGCTCAGCCCATCTGCCGTGGAAGCAATGGACGGGGGCAGAAGAGAATTCATCATGGCGTGCTCTCCGGCGTGGCGGCGCTGAACCGACCCGTCCGTAACTGCCAATGCCGCCAGATGGCGTAGACGGCCGGCAGCACCAGTAGGGTCAGGAACATGCAGGCCCACAGGCCGCCGACCACCGGTGCCGCCGTGCGCGCCGAGAGATCGGCACCGACGCCGGATTCCCACAGCAGCGGCATCAGGCCCAGCACGGTGGTCGCCACGGTCATCAGCATCGGGCGCAGACATTTGGCCGTGCCTTCCACCACGGCCGCGTCCACATCGGCAACGTTCCGCAGCCGACCCTCGGACAAGCGCGCCTGAAAGGCCTGATCGAGATACACCACGACGACGATACCGGTCTGCGCCGCCACGCCCCCCACCGCGATCAACCCCACCCAGGTCGCAGTGGACAGATTGTAATCGAGCAGCGCCAGCAACCAGACACTGCCGGCCAAGGCAAAGGGCAGGCTGAGCAGCACCAGCAAGGTTTGCGCCCAGCCGCGCATCGACAGGTACAGCAGCGCGACGATCAACACCAGCGTGAGGGGAATCGCCACCCGCATCCGCGCCTCCATCTCCGCCATGAACTCATACTGGCCGGTCCATTGCAGCCGATAGCCCGGCGGCAGCGTGAATCGCTCGGACACCAGGCGCTTGGCATCCTTGACCCAGCCGCCCAGGTCGCGCTGGGCGCTGTCGATGTCGGCGAACACATAGCCGACCAGCACCCCGTTCTCGTCCTTGATCATGGGCGGACCGGTGACGACACGGATGTCGGCCAGGGTGCCCAGCGGTACCGCGGCGCCTGGCTGTCGATAGCGGGTCTCTGCGTCGCCGTCGAGCGGGGCGCTGCCCATGGTCCCTGCGCTGGCGGCGGCACCAGCTGCTGTACCACCCATGCCTCCCCCTGAGACCCCTGTCGTCCCGCCCATGGCGGCCCCGCCAGCGCCCATCGCGGAACCGGCGGCACGCATGGCCCCGCCGGCCGGCGGCCTGCTGCCGCTCCCGGAGCCGCTGGACGCGATCTCGGCGATGGGTTCGGGGGCCGGGACCGAAACCAGAATGGCCCGCAAGGCTTCCGGATCGGCGCGATAGTCGGCGGCATAACGCAAATTGATGGCGTAGCGGGCGCGGCCGGCGATGACGGTGGAGACCGGCATGCCGCCAATGGCCGCTTCCACCCCATCCAGTACATCGCGCACGGTCAGTCCGTAGCGGGCAATGGCTTCCCGGTCCGGCACGATATCGATGTATTCGCGGCCGGTCTGGCGTTCGGCAAAGGTGCTGCGCGTACCCGGCACCTGCCGCAGCAGCCCCTCCAGCGCGACGCTCAGGCGCTCGATTTCGGCCAGATCCTCGCCGAACACCTTGATGCCCACCGGCGTGCGCACGCCAGTCGTCAGCATGTCGATGCGGGTGCGGATGGGCGGGTTGATCGCCATCTGGTAGCCCGGCATGCGCAGCGCCGCATCCAGGTCTCGGGTCAGTTCCTCCAGGGTGCGCGCGCGCTCATCCGGCCAGATCAGGCGCAGCGGCGAGCGCAGCCAGGCGGGCGCCCAGGCGCTGTACCAGCGCGCCACCGGGTACGCCGGCCAGTCCTCGCGTGGGTGCAGGGCAATCACCAATTCATTCATGTCGAGCTGCGCCGGGTCGGTGGCGGTTTCGGCCCGGCCGGTCTTGCCGTGCACCGAGGCGACTTCCGGGAAATCCATGATGATCCGGTCCTGCGCCGTCAGGATCCGGCGTGCCTCCTCGATGGCGATGCCCGGGAAGGTGGTCGGCATCACCAGCAGCGAGCCCTCATCGAGGGGCGGCATGAACTCCGAGCCCAGACGCAGCGCCACCGGCACGGTGCCGAGCATCACCGCCAGCGCGGCGGCGGTGACTAGGAAGCGCCAGCGGACGACGAAGGCGGCGATGGGTCGGTAGATGCGACCCAGCAGCCGGTTGAGCGGGTTTTCGTCCTCGGTTCGGAAACGCCCGCGTTGTAACAGCATGACCATGAGCGGTGGCGCCAGGGTGATGGACAAAATGGCGGCGGCGAACATGGCGGCCGTCTTGGTGTAGGCCAGCGGCGCGAACAGCCGCCCGGACTGTCCCGTCAGGGTGAGTATGGGCAGGAAGCTCACCGTGATCAGCAGCAGGGAGAAGAAAATGGGCCGGCCGACTTCCTTGCAGGCGTCGATGATGATGCGCCGGCGGTCTGCCCCCGGCAGCGCCGCGGCCAGACGGGTATGGGCATTTTCGATCATCACGATGGCGGCATCGGACAGCTCGCCGATGGCGATGGCGATGCCGCCCAGCGACATGATGTTGATGCTCAGGCCGAGGTAGCGGATGGCGATGAAAGAGAAGAGCGCCGATAGGGGCAGCACGATCATCGCCACCAGCGCCGAGCCGGCGTGCATCAGGAACACCAGGCTGATGAGGGTGACAATGATCCCTTCCTCGATGAGGGTGAGGCGCAGGGTGTCCACGGAACCGAGGATGAGTTCCGAACGGTCGTAGGTCGGGACCAGGCGCACCCCCTCCGGCAGGCCAAGTCCAGCGATCTGTTGCTTGAGGGCTTCGATGACATTCAGGGCATTGGCGCCGATACGCATGACCACGATGCCCCCCACGGTCTCGCCGCGCCCGTTCCAATCGGCGGCGCCGCGGCGAATCTCCGGTCCGAACTGCACGGTGGCGACATCGCGCAAGCGCACCGGCGCACCGCCCGGACCGACGGCGACCACGCTGGCCTCCAGGTCGGCCAGCGTCCCCACGTAGCCGCGCCCGCGCAGCACAAATTCGCGGCCGGCGATCTCCAGCACCCGCGCCCCGACTTCAGCATTGGCGTCGCGCACCGCCCGCGTAATATCGGCCAGGGTCAGCCCGTAAACGGTCAGTTTGCTGGGATCAAGTACGACTTGGAATTGGCGCTCGAAACCGCCCAGCGAGGCAATCTCGGCCACCCCCGACACCGCCTGCAAGACCGGTTTTACGGTGAAATCCTGCAGCGCGCGCAGTTCGGCCAGATCCAGTCGACCGCTCGTGTCTTCCAGCACATATTGGTAGATCCAGCCCACACCGCTGGCATCCGGGCCCAGGGTAGGGGTCACGCCGGGCGGCAGCAGTTGCTGCACCCGGCCGAGTTGCTCCAGCACCCGCGTGCGCGCCCAGTAGATGTCCGTGCCGTCCGCGAAAATGGCGTAGGTGAAGCTCATCCCGAACATGGAGTAGCCGCGCACCACGCGCACACCCGGCGTGCTTTGCAGGGTCCGGACCAAGGGATAGGTAATCTGGTCTTCCACCAGATTCGGGCTACGCCCCATCCATTCGGTGAAGACGATG
This sequence comes from Pseudomonadota bacterium, assembly GCA_002862435.1. Lineage (GTDB taxonomy): Bacteria > Pseudomonadota > Gammaproteobacteria > UBA5335 > UBA5335 > Macondimonas. The sequence continues at coordinate 35,507 of PKDC01000034.1, forward strand.
ACTTGCGGATCGGACAGGTCCGGAATGGCATCCAGCGGCGTCTTGCGGATGCTGTCCAGGCTCCACAGGACCAGCACCAGCGTGGTGCCGAACACCAGCCAGCGGTAGCGGACAGACCATTCGATGATGCGCTCGATCATCTCAGTGCCCCGAGTGCGGAGCGACGGAGTCCGGCGTATCCGTCTTTTCCGGCAAAGGAGGTTCGGACCGGGCGCCGCCGCTGCCGTGACCGCCGTGCGCCGTGCCGCTCCCGGAAGCGCGCAGCCGGCTTTCCGAATCGAGCAGGAACACGCCCGCAGCGACGACACTCTCGCCCGCGGATAATCCGGCGCGGATCTCCACCCGGTCCGGCAGGCGCAGACCCAGCACCACTGGCCGGGGTTCGAAGCGGCCCGGCGCGCTGACGACGAACACATGCTGGGCCGGCCCGGTATCCACCACGGCGTCACGGGGCACCGTGATCACCTCGCGCGACCGGGTGTGGAAATCCGCCGTGCCATACAGCCCGGGACGCAGGGCGCCGTCCGGATTGGGCATGGCAAAACGTACCCGCAAGGTGCGCGTGCGCTCGCTTAAGGTCGGATAGATGAAATCCACCCGCGCCTCGAAAGGGGGCCGTCTCGTGGCGGGAAACGCCAGCCGTGCCGATGTGCCCAGGGTGATCTCGGCTGCCGCCATCTCCGGCACCTCGGCCAGAATCCAGACCCGGGACAGGTCAGCGACAGTCATGATCTCGGTGGCGGCATCCACCGCCGTACCCACGGCCACGCCCCGGTGCAGGACGATGCCGCTATGGGGCGCCGCCACAGTCACGAGGCGCTTGATTTCGCCGCGCCGCTCGATCTGCGTGATCTCCGCTTCTGTCATGCCGAGCACCTTCAGGCGCATGCGGGCGCTTGCCGCCACCACGCTGCGGGGCCCGGCGCTGGCCTGTTTCAAGGCGGCCAGGTATTCGGTTTGGGAGGAGAACAGCTCCTGCGAAAAAATCGCCGCCAGGGATTGGCCCGCCCGTACCGTCTGCCCGGTGGTATTGACGTAAAGGGCTTCAATCCATCCCGCCACCCGCGTATGCACGTGCGAGACCCGGGATTCGTCGGGGACTACCGTGGCCACCGCCCGCAGTGGCAGGCTGAGAGTCTCCAGGCGGGCCGGCTCGGTGCGGATGCCAATGGCGGATAGGCGGGTGGGCTCCCACGCCACGGGAGCCCGGGGCGGAGCAACCCCTTCGGCCGGGCGAGGGGAAGGGGACTCCGGACCGACGGGCGACTGGACCATCCTGTCTCTGGACATCTCATGGTGCAGCGAAAATGGCCAGCCGTGCCGGTGATGCTGGACGAGCAGCACGCCGCCCAAAACCACGGCGCCGATCACGGCGCCGATGCCGGCAGGGAGCGCGGCAAAGCGTTTCCGTCCATCCAGGCTCATGATTCCTCCTCCTCGCTGTCGTCGTTGTCTCGGGACGGGTTGGACTCAAGAGGAGGGAGCAGTATGGGGGCGGGAGGAATCATGAGTTTGGAGGGTGCCTCCCGCCCCCATTCACCTGTTGTCCGTTGCAGGCGCGCCCAGGCCAGCCCCAGATTGGTTTCGGCCATGACCAGTTCGCCCTGCGCCGACCACAGCGCCTGAGCCGCATCGATCACACCCGTCAGGCTGCCCTGACCGGCGGCGTAATTGGCCAGGGCTGGCGTCACAGCACTTTGGGCACGGGGCACCACTTCATCCCGAAACGCCACGAAGCGCGTCCGCGCGGCCTCGACCTGGTTACGGGCAGCGGCTGCCTCGCCCTCGATCATGCGCCGCATCGCCTGCCAGTCAGCGCGCGCCATGTCCTCCATAGCCCGCGCTTCCCCCAACCCCGCCCGCAAGCGCTCGCGCCAGATGGGAATGCTGACGCCCACCATCAGCATCCCGCCACGACCTTCCGCCATGGTGGAAGCCTGGCCGCCCCGCACCATGCCCATGGGCAGATACATGGCACGCATCACATCCACCTCGGCTCGGGCCTGCTCGATCTCCGCCTCCCCGGCATGCAATTCCGGCCGCCGTTGCAGGGCTTGGGCATGCACTGTTTCCCAAGGCGGTGGGGCGGCATCGGTAATGGGGCGGGCCAGTTGCGGCACTGATGCGTCGACTGGACGACCCAAACCGGCATTCAACATGGCCTCGGCGGCCCGCACTTCCGCGGCCAGCGCCTGGCGCGCAGCGTCGAGTCGCGCCACTTCCACCTCCGCCCGCAAGACATCGGCCTGATTGCCCACGGCCGCCGCATAGCGGGCTGCGGCGGCGGTCACGAATTGGTGTGCCAACGCCAATTGCTGATCCACCACCTCGACCATGCGTCGTCGCTCGTAGAGCATGAGAAACGCCGTCATCGCGTCCAGCTCCACGTCGAGGGCGGTGCGGTCGGTGTCAGCCCAAAGTCGTGCGGCCTCGGCCTGAGCCGAGCGCCGGCGATGGCCGCGAATGCCGGAGAGTGGAAAGCGCTGTTCGACGGTCACGCTCCAGTCGTAGCGGCGCCCGCTGCCTCCCTCTTCTTCCATCATCTCGTAGGGGTAATGGTCGATGGCGGGCGATATCATCGGATCTTCCAAGGCCGAGACGATGGCCGGTCGCTGATCCGCTGCGCGGGCCCGGGCTTGGGCGGCCGCCACTTCCGCCCGCTGTTCCCGGGCGATCCGCGGCACATCCTCCACACGCAAGGGGTCGGGTAGCTCAGCGGCCATGATGCCATCCCCGCCGGCCCACGACAGGGCGAACAGCAGTGCCAGCGCGCGGCGGCGCTGAAGACAGACGCCTAACACCCTAGGACCCCATTGTCTTTCCGAATAAAGCCGCATGAACGTGTCGTGAAGGACAGACAAGTCAAGGCGCCGCGTCGATATGCTTTTCTTCCAACAGCAAAGGGTAAGCAGCAATTGACCTGTGCATTGAGTTCGGTGACGCCGGCGATCATTTTTTCCCACGCATGCCCATCCTCCACTCTTGTTGACCGTCACCTGCTGTCGATGAGTACGATCACTCTCAAAAGCCACCTTCAGTAGTTTTGTTGCCGCTTCAGCCAATTAGCCCGCCAATCTTTCATTCTCCGGGGACTGTAGAGGTGTGCGTAAGGCACAGGTCAAGTGATTTTTTGGTGCGCCATCATCGCCCATAGGGATCCGGCATCCGCGGATTGACCTGTGTATTGGGCGCAGGTTTAGGCTAATCAACCGAAGGGCGTCGGACAGACCCCGGAACTTGGCATGGTGAGCGGGCGAGTATCGTGATGCCTCCCATATGACGGCACGGTTCCTGCGACAAGACGGGTGCGGAAGCCAGCGGCGCTATTTGTCGGCTCAACAAGATGACGCGTTCCGCACCTGCCGGGAAGCCAAGGAGAAAAAACCCATGCAGCAATCCATGAACGACGGATGGCAAGTCAAGGACCTGGCCGCGCGCAACGGCGTAACGCCCGACGTGGTGCGTTACTACACCCGGATCGGCTTGCTCCATCCCCAGCGTGCGGCCAATGGGTATCGGGTGTACGGGCGCAATGACGAACGTCATCTCCAATTTATCGTCAAGGCAAAACGGTTGGGCTACACGCTGCAGGAAATCGAAACCTTGCTGGAAGAGGCCCGGAAGGGCCGCTCGCCGTGCCCATCCGCGCGGCATATTCTGCGCGACCGGGTGACCCACAATCGCCAGCAACTGGACGCGTTGCTGGCCCTGCAAAATCGCATCGAGCGGGCGCTTGCCGCGTGGGACAGCTTGCCCGACCGTCTCCCTGACGGCGATGCCATCTGCCATCTGATCGAGCAATTCATTGAGTCCGAATAGCGCTGCCGGCCGGGCCGCGGTCGCATCGCGTTGACTTGACCTGTGCGTCGCGCGCAGGTGTAGGTTGGATCAACCGTGTGTTTCCCGTTTGATCCTTACCCACGATCCACCCGACAGGAAGCCCGTGAACACCCGACCCGTCAACCTCGGTCGCCGCCGTTTTGTCGCCGGACTCGCCTCCGGCGGTGTGCTCGCCGCCTGCGGCGCCCTGCTGCCGGCCTATGCCCGCGTCGCCACGTGGGGGATGGCGGGCCCACCGCCCGTACGGGCTGCTGGCGAGCCGATCGACCTGCGTGTGCATCGACAGGATGTGGCCATCGGCCAGCGCATCGGGCGGATGGTCGCGCTCAATGGCAGCGCGCCCGGTCCCTTGCTTCGGCTGAAAGAGGGCGAGGACCTCACCATCCGCGTTCACAACGCGCTGACGGAGGACACCTCGATCCACTGGCATGGGCTGCTGCTGCCCTTCCAGATGGACGGCGTTCCCGGCGTGAGTTTCCCGGGCATCCCCCCGGGCACGACCTTTAGCTACCGTTTTCCAGTGCGGCAAAGCGGGACGTATTGGTATCACAGCCACAGCGGCATGCAGGAGCAACTGGGCCTCTACGGCCCCATCATCATCGATCCGGCGGGCGAGGATCCGGTCGTCTTTGATCGTGAACATGTGATCGTGCTGTCCGACTGGACCTTCGACAATCCGCATCACGTGATGGCCAAACTCAAAAAGCAAAGCGACTTCGACAACTTCCAGCAGCCCACCGCCGGCGATTTTATCCGGGATGTGGCAGCCGATGGTTGGGCCGCCACCGCGCGCGACCGCCTGGATTGGGCCACCATGCGCATGAGCCCGGCGGATATCGCCGATGTAACGGGACACAGCTATACCTACTTGCTCAATGGCCAGGCCCCGGATGCCAACTGGACCGGATTGTTCCGCCCGGGCGAGCGGGTGCGATTGCGGCTGATCAATGCCGCGAGCATGACCTATTTCAACGTCCGCATTCCGGGCTTGCCGATGAGCGTGGTGCAGGCCGACGGCCAGAACGTGGTGCCGGTGGAAACGGATGAGCTGCAGATCGGTGTGGCCGAAACCTTTGATGTGGTCGTCCAGCCCGACGAGGATCGGGCCTATACCGTGTTCGCCGAGAGCATGGATCGCAGCGGTTATGCGCGCGGCACTTTGGCGCCCCGACCGGGCCTAAGTGCGCCGCTGCCGGCATTGAGGAAGCGCCCGCTGCGCACCATGACGGACATGGGCATGATGCATGGCATGCCGATACAGGTCGCCGCGGCGCAGAACGATGCGGCGACCGGCGTCGATCCCCATGCCGGCCATGCGATGCCCGGCGACAGACCGGCTTCACCCCATGGGATGGGACATGAAGCGGGGCCTGTCGTCGCTCGCCACGGACCGGATCGGCACGGACCGGGGAATGCCAGCATCGCCGAGGTACAGCACAACCGACTGGGCGAGCCCGGCACCGGCCTGGCCGATGTGGGCCACCGGGTCCTGGTCTATACCGATCTGCGGCGGCTGGCGCATGACTTCGATCCACGGCCACCGACACGGGAACTGGAGCTCCATCTCACCGGCAACATGGAGCGCTACATGTGGTCCTTCGATGGCCAGAAATTTTCCGAAGTCAGCGGCCCGGTGGAATTCAATCATGGCGAACGGCTGCGATTGATCCTGGTGAACGACACCATGATGGAACATCCCATGCATTTGCACGGCATGTGGATGGAGCTGGAAAATGGCCAGGGCCCCCACATTCCCCGCAAGCACACCATCAGCGTCAAGCCGGCGGAGCGCCTGAGCGCGCTGGTCAATGCCGACGCCCCCGGCCGCTGGGCCTTCCACTGCCATTTCCTGTACCACATGGAACTGGGCATGTTTCGCATCGTGCAGGTGTCTTGAGGGGACCGGCCATGAAGCTTATGCGTCTCCCCCTGGCCTTGTGCGCATTGCTCCTGTCGGCGCCGCTGGCTGCAGCCGTTCCCGGCGCTGGCGATGTGCCGCCGACTTGGCCCGATCCCATCGACGATGATGCGCGTTATGGGTTTCTGCTCATCGATCGACTCGAATACAGCGACAACGAGGGGCCGAACACCCTGGCCTGGGAAGCGCTCGGTTGGGTCGGCGGCGATGTGAATCGGCTGTGGCTCAATACCGAAGGGAGGCAGCGGCTGGAAGGCGCCGGCAGTGACATTGAACGGCTGGATGTGTCCTTCGGCCGACTCATCGCCCCGTACTGGGATCTGCAACTCGGAGTCGGCACCCAGCGGATCGACGGACCAGGGTCCGACGCCGAGCGCTACTCGGCGGTGGTGAGTCTCGTGGGGCTGGCGCCCGGCTGGTTTGAAGTGGATGCCAATGTGCGTCTGAGCGATGTGGGCGGGGTGTCGGCGAACCTGGAAGCGGAATACGAGTTGTTGCTGACCCAGCGCCTCGTGTTGCAACCGCGCTTCGAGACCATAGTGGCGGGTGAACGGGTGTCCGCCTTCGGCGTCGGGGAAGGATTGAATTCAGTGGTGCTGGGTCTGCGCCTGCGCTATGAGATCCGCCGTCAACTGGCGCCCTATGTGGGCCTGGAGTGGACCCGCAAATATGGCGAGACCGCCGATCTGGCGCGGGCGGAGAACGAGGCCGTTGCCGATACGGCCTGGGTCGCCGGCCTGCGGCTCTGGTTTTGACCGGCCCATGGGCAAGTTCAGCGGCACAAGTTCGCCATGCCTGCATCAGCCTGTTCGGCCATCGATACCATGGCCCGCATCCTTGGCGCCGGTTTCGCTGTGTGAGTGAGCATGCAGGTGGTGGGCGTCCGGGTAATGGGCATGGGCGTGCTGCAAGGGCGCATGGCGATGCCAATGGGTGTGGTGCGTGCCGGGTGGAACGGGAACCGCATGCACATGGTCATGGTGCGGATCACCGATCCCATGGGCGTGCTCATGGCTGTGTTCGAACGGCTCGTGGCGATGCGCGTGGGCATGACGCTCGGTGAGATGCAGTGCGACGCCCGCCGCCATCAGCATGCCGCCCAGCAGCAAGGTCAAGGTGAGGGGTTCATCGAGCAATCCCAGCGCCAGAACCGTGCCAACGAAGGGCGCCACCGAAAAATAGGCACCGGTGCGCGCGGTACCCAGATGTCGCAAGGCCACCACGAACAAGGTGAGGCTTGCGCCATAACTGAAAAAACCCAGCGTCATGGCGCCTAGCACGGTGCCGGCCCCTGGCCATGAAGCGCCGAGGGCAAATGCCAGGCCGAGGTTGGTCACCCCAGCCGTCAGGCCCTTGACCATGGCAATCCAGGAGGCGTCACCCAGTGCCACCTTGCGTGTCAGATTGTTGTCGAGCGCCCAGCCGAGGCAGGCGCCCAGCACGGCAGCCGTGGGCCAGAGGCTGGCGAATTCCACCCGTCCGGCGGCGGGCCAGCTCAGGATCACCGCACCGGCCGTAATGGCCAGCATACCCAAGGCAACGCGCCGATCGAAGGATTCCTTGAAGACGAACCAGGCGAGCAGCGTCGTCAAGACGCCTTCGGCATTGAGCAGCAGCGCCGCACCGGAGGCCGGCATCGCGGCCAGCCCCGCCATCAGCAGCACCGGCGCGATGACCCCGCCGCAAAGAATGGCGCCGCCCAGCCAGCGCCACTCCCCAGGCGCCAGTGAGCCGGCCGCTTGCCGACGAACCCGGCGCAGCAGCCAGAGGCCAATCCCTGAGCCCAGGTACAACAGGGCAGCGAGCAAGGCGGGGCTGGATTGTTCCAGCATGCGCTTGGCCAACGGTGTGCTAGCACCAAACAGTGCGGCGGCGGCGAGCGCGGCGAGGATGCCTGGGTTCATGGGCTGTGTGCTTGTTCCTATCCCGCCGCCACGCCGAACAGCGCGCCGACGCCCGCGGTCAGTGCCATGGCAAAGGCACCCCAGAAGGTCACTCGCACGGTCGCCTTGACCACGCCCGCGCCACCCGCCTGAGCGCCCACCGCCCCCAACAGGGCCAGGAAGGCGAGCGAAGCGGCACTCACCGCCCAGGTCAGGCCGTTCACTGGCGCGACGGCGGCGACGGCCAACGGCAAGGCGGCGCCAACCGAGAACGTGGCGGAGGAGGTCAGGGCCGCCTGCACCGGACGCGCCGTAGTGTGCTCGGAAATCCCCAGCTCGTCGCGGGCATGGGCAGCCAGCGCGTCGCCGGCCATCAGCTTGTCGGCCACCTGGTGCGCGAGCGCGAGATCAAGGCCGCGGCTCACATAGATCTGGGCCAGCTCTTCACGCTCGGCCTTGGGATTGGCGGCCAGTTCGCCGCGTTCGCGCTCCAGATCGGCCGCCTCAGTGTCGGACTGCGAACTCACCGAGACATATTCGCCGGCCGCCATCGACATGGCCCCGGCCACCAGCCCAGCCAGACCCGCCACCAGCACTGCCTGACGCCCGGTGCCCGCCGCCGCCACGCCGACGATCAGGCTGGCGGTCGAGACGATGCCGTCATTGGCGCCCAGCACGGCGGCCCTCAGCCAGCCAATCCGCGCCACCAGATGTCGTTCAATATGCCGCGCCATGGAGGTTCTCCGTCGAAGTTGTGATGACATCCCAGCCGGTTCGCAAAAGGCCGGCGCGCAGCCGGATCACCACATCCCGCTGCGCGCGGCATTCCTCATTTTCTGATGCTGCATGTTGAAAGGACAGGCTACAGAAAAACAGAATCATCGCGCGTCCAGCCTGACCTCACCAGCTCGGGTTGGGGCTGGGCTCAGGTCAGGGCGGCGTGGACGGCAGCGACGATCTCGTAGGAATGCAGGCGCGCGGCGTGGTCAAATATCTGGGAGGTGATGATCAACTCATCGGGCTGCGTGCCCTCGATGAAGGTCGCGATCTGCCGCTGCACGGTGTCCGGCGCGCCGATGGCGCTGCACGACAGCACCTGATCCAGCAAGGCCCGTTCCGGCAGGGAGAGTCCCTCCAGATAGCCGGGCAGCGGCGGCGGCAGCTTGCCGGGATGGCCACTGCGCAAGGCCACAAAGGCCTGTTGCATCGAGCTGGCCAGCAAGTGGGCCTCGGCGTCCGTATCGGCGGCGAAAACGTTGTAGCCGAGCATCACATACGGGGCTTGCAGTCGCGGCGAAGAGCGGAACTGCGCGCGATACAGCGCTATGGCCTGGGGCATCTGGCCGGGCGCGAAATGCGAGGCGAAGGCAAACGGCAGGCTCAGGGCAGCCGCCAATTGGGCGCCGAACAGGCTGGAGCCCAGAATCCACACCGGCACCTGCGAGCCCTCGCCGGGAATGGCGCGCACCGGTCGCGACGGATCGGGCGGCCCCAGATAGGCCATCAGCTCCACGACATCCTGCGGGAATTCTTCGGCGCTGGCGGCCAGATTGCGACGCAGGGCGCGGGCGGTGACCTGGTCAGTGCCCGGCGCGCGGCCCAGGCCCAGATCGATGCGATCCGGAAACAGCGCTGCCAGGGTGCCGAACTGCTCAGCGATCACCAGCGGCGCATGGTTGGGCA
>PKDC01000017.1 GCA_002862435.1 Pseudomonadota bacterium
ACTCGGGGATGGACCACTCGGGGATGGACCACTCGGGGATGGACCACTCGGGGATGGACCACTCGGGGATGGACCACTCGGGGATGGACCACTCGGGGATGGACCACTCGGGCCATGGCGATCATGCGGGTCACAAGATGACGCTGGATGCCGAAGGCATGGTCATGAACTGGAACGAGGATACGCTGCCTCAGGATTGCACAAGTATCAGCAAGGACTACAGTTTCGAGGTGCGGGCGGGCACGAAGTATGCTGAATCCTACAACGGCACCATCTTCGGCTTGAGCCAGCACGAGTTTCATGTTGAACCGTGCAGCCGAATCACGGTGACATTCATCAATGAGGATGAAGTACGCCATCAGTTCATGGTGCATCAACTGCCCAAGTACTTGTATCCACAAGGGATGTTCCACTTGGAAGCGGCCGGCGGCGCGACCAAGAAGGGCACTTTCATCGTCCCGAGTGACAACCGGACCTATCTGGTCCACTGCGATCTCGCACAGCACATGGAAAAAGGCATGAAGGGGCAGCTGGTGGTGGGACGCGGTGGCGTAAGCCTCTCCAGTGTTCCGGGCGTTACCGCGACCTTCCGTCGCCAGTGGTACACCGATCCGACCACCCTGCTTGCCGCTTTTGCGGGTGGCCTCGGCGTTGCCTTGATTGGCGTCCTGCTGTTCCTGCGCCGACATTGACAGGTGGGCGTCATCCCGAACCGCCCCGCTCGGGACTTTTCGGCAGTATCAAGCGATGAGCTGGGCGGCGATATCCTGCTGCAAGGCCGGGTCTTCCGGTGGGGTCTGGGGCGCATAGCGGGCGACTATCCGGCCCTCGCCACTGATCAGGAATTTCTCGAAATTCCAGCGAATAGGGCCGGGATGACCCTGTTCCGATGCGGTGAGCCAGGCATACAGGGGATGATGATCCGGGCCATTGACTTCGAGCTTTGCACTCAGCGGAAAAGTCACGTCGTAGCGTGTGCTGCAAAAGCCGCGGATCTTCTCGGCATCGCCCGGCTCCTGATTCATGAACTGGTTGCAAGGGCAACCCAGCACCACCAATCCCCGCTCACGGTATTGCCGATACAGCGACTCCAGACCGGCGTATTGCGGGGTGAGCCCGCAGCGGCTGGCCACATTCACCACCAGCAACGGGTGGCCTCGAAATAGCGACAGCGGCAGGGCTTGTCCTTCCAGGGTCTGCAATTCAAGCTGATGAAAACCGTCCATGGGCCGTACTCCTTGTTGAGTCACAATCGACGTAGCAGAAATCCGCCCATATCAGGCAATGGTGGATTGGCTCGCCGCCGGCAGGCGCGCTGGCAGGGCATCCTTCAGTTTGGATCGCAAATTACGCAGCAGTCGCTCGGTGGCAGGCCAGTCGATGCAGGCATCGGTCACCGAAATGCCATAAGCCATCTTGCTGCGGTCGGCGGAGATTTTCTGTGTGCCCCAGCCGATGTTGCTTTCCAGCATCAGCCCCAGTATCGAGCGATTGCCCTCGAGGATCTGGTTGGCCACGTTTTCGGCGACCAAGGCTTGCAGCGCCGGATCCTTGCTGGAATTGGCATGGCTGCAATCGATGATCAGGTTCTCTGGTAGCCGGGCCTCGCGCAAGGCCCGCTCGCACAGCGCCACGCTCACCGAATCGTAATTGGGCTGCTGGCCGCCGCGCAGCACCACATGGCCATAGGGATTGCCGCCGGTGCGGATGATGGCGCTCTGCCCATCCGGATTGATGCCCAGGAAACTGTGGGGGCTGGACACCGAATGCAGCGCATTGATGGCCACCGTCAGGCTGCCATCGGTGCCGTTCTTGAAGCCGACGGGGGTCGACAGGCCGCTGGCCATTTCCCGATGAGTCTGGGATTCGGTGGTGCGCGCGCCGATGGCCGTCCAGGTGATCAAGTCAGAGAGATACTGGGGCACGATGGGATCCAGCGCCTCGGTGCCTGCCGGCAGGCCCATCTCGGCCAGATTCACCAGCAATTGGCGGGCGATGTGCAGACCATCCTCGATGTGGAAGGAATCATCCAGATAGGGATCGTTGATCAGCCCCTTCCAGCCAACCGTGGTGCGCGGCTTCTCGAAATACACCCGCATTACGACGAACAGCGTATCTCCGACTTCCTCGGCCAGCGCCAGCAGGCGATGGGCGTAATCCCGCGCCGCCTCGACGTCGTGCACCGAACAGGGACCGATCACCACCAGCAGCCGAGGATCGCGCCGATCGAGGATGCGGCGCACACTGCGCCGCCCTTCCAGCACGGTCCGCTCGCCCGCAGAATTTAAGGGAATCTCGGTTTTCAGTTCCCGTGGCGTGATCAAAAGATCCTGAGCCACCACGTTGATATTGTTCAACAATTCCTCGGACATCTTTCCCACTCACCTTATTGGTTCGGTACGGGGTGGCACTTCGGGCGGGCAAGCAGGTCAGAAGCGCAGACTGCGTGCGCCAACCATCTGGTACGGGCTGCAGTAAACTCTTCAAACCCGCGGCCGATTGACGCCCCATGACCGAACGACACCATCTCAAACTGCTAACGTACAACATCCAGGTTGGTATCGAAACCAGCCATTACGGTCACTACTTCACGCGTGCCTGGCGCTACGCCCTGCCTTTCCGCTCGCGCCATGAAAACCTGAACCGCATCGCCCAAATACTGCGCCCCTATGATCTGGTCGCGCTGCAGGAAACCGATGCCGGCAGCCTGCGCAGCAACTACGTCGACCAGGTGGCCTATCTGGCCGATCAAGCGGGGTTCCCCTACTGGCACACCCGTGTGAACCGGCGTCTGGGCCGTTGGGCCCGACACAGCATGGGCCTGCTCAGCCGCTATCGACCCACGGACGTGCGCGAAGTCAGCTTGCCCAGCCGTATCCCTGGCCGCGGCGCCCTGATCGCCCGCTTTGGCGAGGAGGCCGACGGCTTGCTGGTGGTGGTGGCGCATCTGTCCCTGGATCGCCGCTCCCAGGCGAACCAGTTGGAATTTCTGGGAAGTCTCATCGGCGACAAATCCCATGCAATCCTGATGGGCGACCTGAATTGCAGTTGGGACAGCTTGCGCAGCCACGCGGCCTTGAACGGGCTGCGGGGGGGTCCCCATCCCCTCCCGAGCTATCCCAGTTGGCGGCCCACCCGCAGCCTGGATCATATCCTGGTGACCCCCGGCCTGGATATTCAACATACCCAGGTGGTTAGCCATGTCACCTCGGACCACTTGCCGCTGGCCATGCACGTCACGCTGCCTCATGGTCTGCGATTGACGGAAGAGCCGCTCGGCTGAGGTTTTTTCGCATCAACCATGGCGAATATCAAGCCAGTCACAACCAAGTCTCCCCGTGATCGCTGCTGGCCTGTTTGAACTCATAGCAATTGGGGAAGCTGATCTCCTTCTGTCGGCGCTTGTATCGTCAACCCCCAATGTTTCCATTTTCGCAACCGCCGGCAAGCATGAACCATGAAAAGAAAAGCCCCCGAGACGGGGGCTGAATCACTGGGCAGGAGATCGGCGTTTTGTTGTTTTTGTTTTGATCAGTCTCGGCGTGTGTTGTGTTGTGCATCCCTGCATCCTCTAATAAGCAATACTGATGCCAGTGTTTATGAAGTGCCAGGTAATCGCGGTTGTGGCGGTTTTTCCGAGGCCAAGTTTCCAGATTCTGACTGACTGGCTGGGGCAGGGATTGACCTGCCGGGTTGGGCTTTGTCGCGCTGCGTTTGGGTGCAGCGGGATGATGATGTCCGCTGAGTCATCAAGGCCTGCGGGTATCACAATCATCTGTCACAATGCCCGACTAGGCTTAAGGCTTGGCTTCGCCGTTTGGAAGGCGGCTTTACTCCAAAATTGCAAAATAGCTCAAAAACTCTCTTCATTCCGGAGCATCGATCCATGGCGACGATTCATTTCATTGGCGGCGAGAAAGGTGGTGTGGGCAAATCCCTGGTGGCGCGCCTGCTGGCGCAATACCTGATTGACCACAACATGCCGTTCCTGGGGTTTGACTCGGATCGCTCCCATGGCGCCCTGCTGCGTTTTTATCCCACTTACGCTTCGCCGGTGGTGATTGATCGTTACGAAAGCCTGGATACCGTGGTCGAAGCGGCGACGGACGATGCCAATCGGCGGCTCATCGTGGATCTGGCGGCGCAAACCCATCAGCCCTTGGTGCAGTGGATGGAAGAGTCGGGGATGCTGGAACTGACCCGTGAATTCGGCATCGCGGTGCGCTACTGGCATGTGATGGATTCGGGCAAGGATTCGGTGGATTTGCTGGGCGCGCTGCTCGATCGCTTTGGCGACCAGCTCAATTATGTGCTGGTGCTCAACCAGCTCCGTGGTGATGATTTCGATATCCTGGAAAAATCCGGCCAGAAGGAACGCGCCCTGGCGCTGGGCGCCAAGATCGCCACCTTGCCCCGCCTGCACGAGTCCGCCATGACCCGCATCGATGCGCGCAGCACCAGCTTCTGGGCGGCGGCCCACAGCGGGGACAAGGAGCTCACCGGTCTGGGCCTGCTGGAGCGTCAGCGCGTCAAGGTTTGGCTGCGCAAGGTCTATGTCGAACTGGCGAACCTTGAGGTTTAAGGTCGCCACGCATTGAGGCGTGGTGGAATTCATCCCGCCTCAATGGAGCCTGATCAAGGCGCCGCATCAAAACTGACGCCCTTGATGAGTGCCCACACCGGCTGTCCCAGAGCAAGATCCAGGGTTGCCAGGGATTCGCGGGTGATGCGCGCGCGCAGGTGTGGGTCGCACCCCGGTTGCGCCCCGACCAAGCCGAGCAGCACTTCCGCATAGGCACCGGCGGGATCGGTGTCAAGGCGAAGCACACGCGCAGCGAGTTGGTTGCGGATGCTGGTGCCCACCACGGGCGCCAGGGCGATGGCCACGTCGCGGGCGCGCACCCGCAGCCGCACCGGGGTGCCGACAGGGACTGCTATCTGCGGTAGCGACAGTCGCTGCCCGGCGACCTCGACTTCGGTCAGCACATACTCCGGCACCTGCGCCGCCACGCGGGCATCGAATACCACACCGCCCTCGAAGGGACCGGAGACGGCTTCCGCTTCCGGTTGCTCCAGCACGGTCTGCACCGCGCCGCGTGCCACCACGGATCCATTGGCGAGGATCAGCACGTCCCCTGCAAGTTGGGCGACTTCCTCCACCGCGTGCGAGACGTAGAGGATCGGGATGCGAAAGTGCGCGGGCAACTGGCGGATGTAGGGCAGGAGTTCCACCTTGCGCTTGCGATCCAGCGCGGCCAGCGGCTCGTCCATCAGCAGCAGGCGCGGATGGGCCAGCAGCGCCCGGGCGATGGCCACACGCTGGCGCTCACCCCCAGATAGGCCCGCGGTGCGCCGATCGAGCAGGGGCAGCAGGTCCAGGGCGGTGATGACCTCGTCGAAGCCAGGCGCCTCAGCCCCCGGTCGTGCCCGGGCAAAAGCGTAGTGCAGGTTGCCGCGCACCGACCGGTGGGGGAACAGGCGCGCGTCCTGGAATACATAACCGATGCCGCGCCGGTGCGGCGGCAGGCAGCGACCGGAGGCGCTGTCCAGGAGAATCTCGTCATCCAGGGTGATCTGCCCGCGTGCGCCGGTCTCCAGGCCGGCCAGCGCCCGCAGCAGGGTGCTCTTGCCGCTGCCCGACGCCCCCATCACGGCGGTGATGCCTGTGCACTCGATCGTCTCATTGAGGCGGAGCGTGAACCCCGGATGACGGACTTCGATCATGCACTCAAGCTTCATGCGGTGTGCACCGGGTAACGGCGGTTCAGCCCGTAGACCAGCACCAGCACGGCGAAGGAAAAGGCGAGGAATCCGCCGGCGAGCAGATGCGCCTGGGCGAAATTCAGCGTTTCCACCTGCTCATAGATCGCAATGGAAATGACCCGGGTGCGACCGGGAATGTTGCCGCCCACCATCAGCACCACGCCGAACTCCCCCAAGGTATGCGCGAAACCCAGTACGGCGGCGGTGAGGTAGCCGCGCAGCGCCAAGGGGCTCGCCACGGTAAGGAACGCATCCAACGGCCGCGCGCCCAGCACGGCGGCGGCTTCCAGCGGTCCGCGCCCGACCGCCTCGAAGGCGCCCTGCAAGGGCTGCACCACGAAAGGCAACGAATAGATCATCGAGGCGATCACCAGGCCGCTGAAGGAGAAGGTCAGCGTCTCGCCGGTAAGATCAAGCCAGGCGTCGCCCAAGGGCGCGTTGGGGGCAAACAGGACCAACAGATAAAATCCCAGCACCGTGGGCGGCAGCACCAGCGGCAATGCGGTCAGGGCTTCGATCAGGGGTTTCATGCGCGTGCGGGTATGCGCCAGCCACCAGGCGAGCGGCGTACCGACCAGCAGCAGCAGTGCCACGGTGACCGTGGCGAGACGCAGCGTGAGCCAGACCGGGCCGAGGTCGAGATCGCTCATGATTCAGGGCAACCGGTAGCCCAGCTCGGCGATCACTGCCCGGGCCGGCGGGCTTTTCAGATAGTCGAGCAAGGCCTTGGCCGCCGGGTTGTCGCGGGCGCGGGTGATGAGGATGGCATCTTGCTTGAGCGCCGGGTACAGCTCCTGCGGCACTTGCCAGGTACTGCCGGGCTTGCCGCCGGCCAGGACCTGCGACAGCGCGACGAAGCCGGCTTCGGCCGCGCCGCTGGCCGTCATGGCATAGGCCTGCCCGATATCCTCCCCCCGCACGATTTTGTTCTGGACGACCGACCACAAGCCCAGCTTTTCCAACGTCTGTTGCGCCGCGGCGCCATAGGGCGCGACGGCCGGATTGGCGATCACCAGGTGCCGAAACCCCCCGGTGCGCAGATAGGTCGCGCCATCGGCACCGAATCGGTCGGGATCCGGACTCCACAGCGCAAGCTGGCCGATGGCGTAGGTGAAGCGCGATGCCGGCACACCGAGGCCGCTTTGGGCCAGCAGCGCGGGACGTTCCGCATCGGCCGAGAGCAAGACATCGAAGGGCGCGCCCTGCTGAATCTGCGCGACGAACTTGCCCGAGGAGCCCAGTACCACGGTGAGCTGATGGCCACTCGCCTGTTCGAAGGCTGGCTCGATACGGGTCATGGCGGCGGCGAAATTGGCGGCCACGGCGGCCACGACTTCCTGCGCCTGCGCAGCGGATGCGGTGATCGCGAACAACGCGGCTACAAACGAGTGGCGCAAGAAAAGGGCTGGACGGGACATGGGCTGGACTCCTTTAAGAAACAAGAATGCGTTCACGAGGTATGGGCACTGCGCGGATAGGAGCTAGAAATCCATATGGAGCCGCATGCCCCAGATGGACGGTTCATCACCATCGGCGGCATTGCCGGGGCGGTCCAGTTCCAGCACTTGGATGTGGTTCAGCATCAGCCGGATGTTGGAGGTGAGATACCAGTTCAGGGCCAGCGTCAGGTTGCGCTCATGTCCTCCGATGACTGCGCCATCGTTCAGATCAAGCTCGCTCAGCCGGGCGGCAATTTCCCAGGCTCCCCAGCCGCCGAGGCCAACGCTGGCCAAGGGCTGTACCCGATCGAATACGCCTTCCGCCACCTTGTAGCCCCGGCGCTCACCGGTCAGCAGCCAGGCTGTTTGTGCATACCAGCCTGAAAAGTCAGTGTCTTGTGCGGCATCCTTGCCCTCGAGCGCGGTGCGCATGTATTCCGACTGGAAGGTCAGCGGTCCCCACAGCGCCGCCAATTCCGCGCCTGTGGCGAGAACATTGTCGGTATTGGCCAACACGCCGCTGTCCACCAGATAAACACCCGTGAGGTTTGATTCCGGTTTGGTTCGAAACCGCAGTGCATTGGTGGAGTCGTTGGGCTCGTGGCGCCGCACGCCAGCGCCGAAGTGGAGGACTGCGTCGGGCGTCAGCACCGGCGCAAAGGTAGCGCGCGCCGCCATATCCCAACCCTCGTCACCTTCATTGGAGACGTCGCCTTCCGGCCTTTCTCCGAATACACCGGCAGCGGCGCTCCATTGGCTGCCGGATGTGCGCGCCTCGACGCCGATGCCACGGCCAGGCGTCAGGATGTCGTTGATGCCACGCTCCAGAAAGAGCGTGGTGTTGTCGCTGGTCAGTTGTTCCATGCCAAAGGGTTCTTTGAAGTTTCCGACGGTCAGCAATGCCGGAGCGAAGCCCTTGTAGCGTAAGTAGGCGTCCGTGACGCCTTTGCTGCGGGTGCTGGTGGTGGCGTTGTCCGCAAATTCGTATTCGAGCATGTAATCGAAATCACGCGCCAGCGTACCGCGCGCATAGAGCCTGGCGCGGCGTAGGTCGGTGCCGTCGCCCAAGGCCTGCTTGTCCGCTTCATAGGCGGCAGCATCGGCCTCGAGGCGTCCGCCGACCTGGAAACTGAAATCGTTGTTCGGGGAGGCGAACTTGAGGCTCTTGCCATCGGAGACGGGACGGATGAGGGTGGCGGATTCGACCCGTTGGCGTGCGGCGCGCTCCGCATCCAGTTCCGAACGGAGATTACCGACCAGGGTTTCCAATTGATTCAGTCGCTGCTGCATGGCGTCAAGATCGGTGGATGTTGCTTCGGTTCCAGATGCTGCAGCGTGCGCGGTCCCAACCGCCAGCATGGCGGCCGCGGCGAAAGGTAGGGTTTTGCGAGCCATGAGATGTCCTTCGGTTATCGCGGGAACAAGCTTGAGGGAAGACCCCCGCACGGCGCGGGGGTCCGGGCAGTGGTTGCGGGTCAGGCAACCCCGGCTTAGGCGTTGATCCCCAGAATCACGCTGCCGGCCTTGAATACCGCACAGGCCCGCTCGCCTTCCTGTAAGCCCAAGTGTTCCAGGCTGTCCAGGGTGATGATGGCGCTGATGGTGGCACCGCCTGGCAGGCCGATCACCACGTCGGCGTTGACTCCGCCGCGAGTGATGCGCGAGACCGTGCCGCACAGCCGGTTGCGGGCGGAGAGCTTGATCCCCGGTTCATCCAGGGTGATCAGTACGGAAGGGGCCTTCACCAGGGCCCAGACTTCGCTGCCCGGGGCGAGCTTCATGTCGGCGAGGCTTTCCATGGTGATCATGGCGGTGAGGTGGTCATGGATGTTCAGGGCAATCTCGACTTCGGCATTCACGGCGCCGGTGCGGATGCCGGTGATGGTTCCAAAAAACTGATTGCGGGCACTGGTTTTCACGGCCAATCTCCTGATGAGTTGATAGGTTTCCGCCTGATCCAGCCGCTCCTGCAGCTGGATCAGGAAACGACGCTGGTGTTCGCACACCACCCGATAGGTGAGCACGATCCGTTCCCCGGCCTGGGTCAACCGGGTGCCCCCGCCGTCGCTGCCGCCGCTTTGGGTGACCACCAGCGGTTCACCCGCCAGATTGCGCAGGGCATCGACGGCGTTCCAGGCCGCGCGATAACTCATTCCCACCGCCTTGGCTGCCTGGCTGATCGAGCCGGTTTTTCCGATTCGCTCCAGGAGCTCGATACGCTGGTCTTCCAGCGGTCCCTGGCCGTCGGGACCCAGATTGATGCGGCCCTTGATCTGCCAGCGGGGTTGAGCGTCCATGTGTCCTCCGGATGCGTATTGCATCGAGTTGCATAACGGGTGTCGTACAAACCGTCGCGATTGAGAGAAGCAGGAAACGGGCCAAGGGCGCCATGCCTGCGTCTATCTCGCCGAATAATTCTTAACTTGCTGTTTTATTGATTATTTTTAGCGTCATGCTGACGTGTTTTTTGCGTCGTCCCCTATGTCGCATGATGCGTTGCCGTGAAATGTAGTGGTAGTGTCATGAATGCGACAAGGGGAATGTGGGCTTCTGCCCAAGCCCTTTGGCGGCAGGGCCGGGTCAGTGAGGGGACTTTGATTGGGGACGGGAATTCGATCTGCGCACGGCGCCCAGGGGCCGGACCGCAATGCCGGCCCTGGCGAGGGCTTGGCGGATGCGCTGGACGAGCGCCAGGGCAGTGGGGCTGTCTCCGTGCACACACAGGGTGTCGGCCGTCATGGCGACGCTTTGTCCATCGCGGGCGCGCAAATGGCCCTGCTGCAGGAGGCTGAGCACCTGATTTGCGGCCTCATCGGGATCATGGATCAAGGCGTCGGGATGACGCCGCGGGGTGAGGCTGCCGTCGGCCTCGTAGCGGCGATCGGCGAAGGCTTCCCGGCCGACCGTCAGTCCGTGTGCGAGTCCGGCTTCGATCAGCGCGCTGCCCGCGAGGCCCACCAAGACCAGACTTGGATCGAAATCGCGGATTGCCTGGGCGATGGCCGCCGCCCGTTCGGGATTCCGCGCGGCCTGGTTGTAGAGGGCGCCGTGGGGTTTGACGTGGACCAGGGGGGCACCCGCCGCCTGGGCGATGGCTGCCAGAGCGCTGATCTGCTCGGTCACCAGCCGGTAAACCGCCTCGGGCGGCAGGTCGAGAGGGCGACGTCCGAAGTGTTCCCGGTCGGCATAGCCTGGATGGGCACCGATGGCCACGCCGTGCGCTGCGGCTTCGGCGACGGTGCGGGCCATGGTCTGCGCATCCCCGGCATGGGCGCCGCAGGCGATGTTGGCCGAGGACACCAGGGCCAGCAGCGCCGCGTCCGCCGGCCCGCCTTCCCCTAAGTCGGCGTTCAGATCGATACGCCGTTCGCGCCCCCCGGTGTCCACAACCCCGTTCATGAATCGGCCCGCCGTGTCACGGCGCGGGGTCGAGGCTCGGCACGGCGGCGGGCAACTGCATGGTGACGCAGTGCAGGCTGCCGAACTGATGGACCAGCGCCGTGCAGTCGATAGGTACGATGGTGCGATCCGGAAAGACCGATTGCAGCCGGAGCTGGACCTCGGCATCGGCGGGGTCGCGATAGGCCGGCATCAGCACGGCGCCGTTGAGAATGAGGAAATTGGCATAGGTGGCGGGCAGGCGCCGGCCGGTATCGTCCCGGATGGGGCGGGGCAGCGGCAGGGGAACCAGCCGATAGGGGCGGCCGTCGGCGCGGCGCAGCGCGGCCAGTTCCGCCGCCATGGCCCGCAGGGGCGCGAAATGGACATCCTCGGGATCCTCGCAGGCTTGATAGACGAGGGTGGCTGGATCGGCAAAACGCGCCAGGGTGTCGATGTGTCCGTCCGTGTCGTCGCCTTCCAGATGACCATGCGTCAGCCACAACACCCGCTCGATGCCCAGATGCAGGCGAAGCTGCGTCTCGACGGCCGCCTGCGTCACGCCCGGATTGCGTCGTGGATCGAGCAGGCAAGACGTCGTGGTGAGCAGGTTGCCCTGCCCGTCGCTTTCCAGGGCGCCGCCTTCCAGTACGAAATCCACCCTCCGCCGCGGTGTCTCGCCGAATACGCCCGCGTTGTGCAGGCGGGCGGGGATGGCGTCATCGAGATCGCTGGGGTATTTGCCACCCCAGGCATTGAAGCGGAAATCCAGCAGCACCGGCTGGCCGTTCTCCAGCACGGTGAGCGGGCCGTGGTCGCGCACCCAGGAGTCATTGCTCGGCGCAACGGCGATGTGCAGGCGCGCCACCTGGGCGGGGGAAGGATCAATTCGGGCGCGCACCGCATCGACCAGCGCGGCGCGGTGCACGGCCACCAGCAGGTGCTCATGGACGAGAACGGCCTGGGCGATGGCGGCGAAGGTGGCCTCGGCCGCCGCCAGATTGGGCGCCCAGTCGGTTTCGCTGTGAGGCCAGGTCAGCAGGATGGCGGATTGGGGTTCCCATTCAGCAGGGAAGCGCACGGCAGGAGCGGGCATGGCGGGGGTCCAGATAGCGGTCGGTATGGGGCAGGAGTAGAGCATAATTGCCATGACGGCTCCAAGCGCGCCGCATGCAACAGGGGCGATGTCAGGGATACCGCGGGAGGATCGATGCGTCGGGCGATGGTAATCGGCCATGTGGCCTTCGAGGATCTGGGAAGCTTGGCGCCGGCGCTTGCGACGGCGGGTTTCACGATCCGCACTTGCCAGGCGGGAGTGGACGGCATTCCATGGGATGAAGGGCTTGCCTGCGACCTGTTGGTGGTGCTGGGCGGCCCCATCGGGGTCTACGAAGAGGCCGTGTATCCCTTTCTCAAGCTGGAGAAGGATCTGGTCGCCGCGCGGTTGGCCCGCGGTGGGGTGACGCTGGGGATTTGTCTGGGCGCCCAGATCATGGCGGCAGCCCTGGGCGCGCGGGTCTATCCGGGGGCTGCGGGCAAGGAAATTGGCTGGAGTGCTTTGCAGCCCACACCGGCGGGCCGCACCGTGTCTTGTCTGGCGCCGCTGTTCGCGCCAGGGGTGTCGGTATTGCACTGGCATGGCGATACCTTTGATCTGCCGGCGGGGGCAGTGCATCTGGCCAGCAGCACGCAATATGCCCACCAGGCTTTTGCCCATGGCGATCATGGATGGGCGTTCCAGTGCCATCCCGAGGTGCGCAGTGCGGATCTGGAACGCTGGTTCATCGGCCACGCCTGTGAGCTGGGGCAGGCAGGAGTGGACATCACCGCCTTGCGAGCCGAGAGCCAGCAACAGGCGCCTGCCCTGGAGCGAGCCGCTGCCACGCTGTGGTCGGAATGGCTGGCCGCGCGCTTTGGCTGAAGCGGGTTTCAATCACTGCGGGCGGCGCGGATGGAACGTGTGCTGGTTAACTGCCGTTCAACAGGAAAAGCCTAGTTGCCGACTTTTTGGATTGCATGGTGGGCCGGCTGCAGGTAGCGCTCCAGAATCTGCTCGGCGGGCAGGGGGCGAGAGAAGTGATAGCCCTGCACGCCATCACAACCCCAGTTGGACAACAAATAATGTTGTTCCTGGGTTTCCACCCCCTCGGCCACCACGCGCATGTTCAGGCTGTGGGCGAGATTGATGATGGTGGAAGCAATGGCTGCATCCACCGGCTGGTGGGCGATTTCCTGGATGAAGCTGCGGTCGATCTTGAGCTTGTCGATGGGAAATTTTTTCAGGTAACTCAGCGCCGAGTAGCCGGTTCCGAAATCATCGATGGCAATGGCAATGCCGGCATCCTTGAATGCGGTCAGGGTGGCGTGGGTGTCCGTGGAGGCATCGATCAACATGCCTTCGGTCAGTTCCAGTTCGACTTCCTGACCCGTCAGGCCAGCACGCGCGAGGGTGGAGAGGATGACCTGCCGCAGGTCGGCTTGGCGAAATTGCAGTGGCGACAAATTGAATGCCATCGGCACGACCGAGAGGCCCATTCGCCGCCACTGGATCAGCTGTCGACACAGTTCTTCCAGGACCCACTGGCCGATGGGGATGATGAGGCCCGATTCTTCGGCGATGGGGATGAATTCGGCTGGTCCCAGTCCATCTCCTTCCTTGGGAAACCAACGCAACAGGGCTTCCAGTCCGTTCAGTGCGCCGGAATCGGTGTCGATCTGGGGCTGGTAATGCAGCATGAATTCGCCCTGATCCAGCGCCCGACGCAACCGCGTCTCCAGCGCCATGCGGTGTTCCACGCGGTGCGCCATCTGGGGGCTGAATTGGCGAATGGCAGAGCGTCCGGCGGCCTTGGCGGCGTACATGGCGGTATCTGCATTCTTGAACAGGATGGCGATGTCCGTGCCATCTTCGGGGTAAGTGCTGATGCCCAAGCTCAAGGAAATATCCAGACGGAAATTCCCAATTTCGAAAGTGTGCGCCATCGTTTGGAGAATTTTGTTCGCTTCGGTGGTCGCCGCCTGCTGATTTGCCAGGTGTGGGACCACAATGATGAATTCATCTCCCCCGGGGCGGGCAATCAATGCACGGCTGCCCAGGCTGTTTTTGAGTCGTTCGGCCACCGCGCGGAGGAGCTGGTCACCCACATTGTGGCCCAGTGAATCGTTGATGGTCTTGAAGTTGTCCAGATCCAGAAACAGCACGGCCAGGCTTTGATTTGCTTCCTGATGTTGTGCCAAAAGATCCGGCAACAGGTGATCGAGGCCATAGCGGTTTGGCAGGCCGGTGAGGGCATCGTGGCGGGCCTGGAATTCCAGTTGCTCGGTAGCGCGTCGGCGTTCTGTGATATCCGAGAACATGATGATCGAACGGGTCGGTGTGCCTACGGCATTGCGTAGCACATTTATCGTGAGCCAGATGGGAAACGGGCTGCCGTTGCGTCGGATAAGCTGCAGTTCGCCCTGCCAGATCCCGGCGTCCTTGGCCGCGAGCCAAGCTTGGCGATGACCGGGTTGTTGCTGGGCGGGCACCAGGATTTCGCTGGATTGACCGATAGCCGCTTCGCGGGACCATCCAGTCAGATCGGTAAAGCGAGAATTGACAGAAATGATTTGCCTCTGGGCATCGATGATGCAGATGGCTTCGGCGCTATGCTGGAAAACCTGATCGGCCAGTTGCAGTTCCCGCGTGGCCTCAAGCTGGCTTGAAATGTCGCGCAAGACCGTGGTGAACAGTGCGTCTTGCCCGATGGTCTTATAGCTCATGGTCAGTTCCACCGGGAATTCATCACCGTTCTTCCGGCATCCCTTTACCCGCTGGATGGTGCTGCTGGCCCCAGCGCGGACGCGGTCGCGGTATTTGTGAAAGCCCGAATGGTAGCGCTCAGGGACCAGCAGGGTCACGGGTTGACCCAAGACCTCGTGTGCGGAATAACCGAAGAGCTTTTCGGCGGCCTGGTTGAACAGGATGATCCGGTCGGTGGCATCGAGGGCCAGGATGGCGTCCAGGGTCGAGTCGAGGATGGTGCGTCGCAAGGCTTCGCTGGCACGGATTGCATCCTCGGACCGTTTGCGCTCGGTGATGTCGGTATGGGTGCCGATGACGCGGGTCGGAATGCCTTGGGCGTTGCGACTGATCACCTTGCCGCGATCAAGGATCCAGATGTAGTGGCCGGCCTTGGCCTGCAGGCGATATTCCAGGGTATAGGCGCCCTCGGCCGGATCGCGGATGAAATCCACCAGTTTTTTGATGACCTGGTTCTTTTCCTCCGGATGCAGCCGTATGGCCCATTCCCCCAGATCGCTGGCAAGTTCCTCTGGTTCATAGCCCAGCATGCGTTTCCAGCGGGGGGAATAAAACACCGTATTTTTGTCGGTGTCCATGTCCCAGACGCCCTCTCCAGCACCATCCAGGGCGAATTCCCAGCGCGCTTCGCTGGTTTTCAGCGCGTCTTCCATGGCCTTGCGCGTGGTAATGTCCTGCACCGTGCCGAATAGTCGGATCGGCTGACCGTCCTGATTGCGCTCGCACCGAACGCGGGCGTGGATCCAGCGCAAACGCTTGTCTGGCAGGAGCAATGGATATTCCAGCTCAGTGGGCTCTCCGGTTGCAATCGTCTCTTGGACGCATTTCAGGTAGCCCGCTATATGGCTTGGGGCGATGCGTTGGGCAATATCCTGCGGGCCAATCTCAAGCTGATCTTCAGGGATAAAGAACAGCCGGCGCGCTTCCACCGATCCTTCGACCCAGTCGCGGGCGATATCCAAACTCCAGGATCCCAGCTGTGCCATCCGCTGGGCTTCTTCCAGATGGGCCTCGCTGGCACGCAGGCGTGCTTCAACCTCGTGACGGCTCTGTTCCTTGCGCTGGATTTCCAGGGCGTAAGCCAGGTCTTCGGCCAGGGTGATCAGGGTTGGAAGATAGGGATCCTGCAGCAAGAGTGACTCCCCGAAAATGGCCATGACCCCAATGGGGGTTTGTTCTCCATGAAGGGGAAGATAAACAGCGCATTCAGGACGGGCCTCCTTGCCGAAACTTCCCCACAGCGGCCAGACGGGGTCGCTATCCGGGATGGCGGTTAGGGTCTCGACTTCCCCATCCTGCAGGGCACGAATCGCCGGATGGTTGTTGTTCATGTCGAGCGTGATGGAAGGGACGAAGTAAGGACTGGTTTGACTGCCGGCAAAAACAGCCGCCAGATGATTTTCCTGGCGCAGCGCGATGCTGGCCAGACTCACAGAAGGATGCTGGGACAGAACCTGGCAAACTTCCCGGAAAAACGCATCCTCGGGGCGCCCGCGGACCATGGCGGCACGCGCCCGGTTCACTGTTTCGAGCAGGGCAATCACCCGTGATGGGGGCTGCACCTGAAAATCCTTTATGTGGGGCTGCCCAATCAGGCAAAAACAGGGCGGCGCATCCTCGCTGACCAAAGGGAGAAGCTGCCAGTCGGGAATTCCTTGTTGCGTGAAACAGGCTTGTGCATGGGCAATCAGTCGCGCGCTTTCCGAATGGTGCAGATCAAATGGAAAGGACAGGAGTTCGGGCCACAGGGCTGCCAGATTCGGCGCATTGGTCTGTGCATCTGTTCCGGCCAGTAAGGTCTGGAAAGGCGGATTCATGCCCAGGATGCGGCTTTGCTCGTCCAGCAGCAGCATGGGCAAGGGAATGGCCTGGATCAGGGTCTGCAGGATCGGATTCACCGACTCGCCTTTCATATGTTGCCTATCCGTCTGGTCAGCATTTTCAGCTGCCTGACTTGTTTTGCCGCCGTCTTGACCAGCGGGTTTGAAATGGGGAAAGCGCATGACGGATTCTTCCCGTGGGCTGCCGCGAGGCTGTGACTCGTGTTTTCCTTTTTCCCTATCCCCGAGTTATCCCGCCCTGCCTGAGGCAGGGCGTTCACCGCTTGTTTCTTTGGGTATCTGCGAAATGAGCATGAAACTTGTGGCGTCTCCGATCGGCTCAGGTTCGCAACTCAGTCAATTCCCGCATCCGTGATAAACATTGCAGGATCAGCCCGCCCAGCGCAAACGCACTCCATCCTAATACTAGAAAACCCCAATGGATGGGGGCTGCGAACAGTTCTTCCGCATAGAAAAAGGCATGACCCCATTCATTGAAGCCGATATTGGGCATCATCAACAGCGGACCCATGGCCAGCAACGCTGCCGGGACAGAAACCCGTTCCCTGAAAGCAGGCAACCGGGTGTGAATCCAGATGAAGGCCACCAACAGGGAAGCCCCAAAGGCGGGAATGGCAAAATATTGCAGGCCGATGTGGGTGGGGGTGAAATCGGTATCGCGGATGGTGATCTGATGCCAGGCCGCATCCGATTCGGCAAACACCCCCAAGGTCAGCAGGACCATGAAGCTACCCAGGGCCAGGACGCACATGACCAGATAATAGCGCCACAACTCGTCCTGGGGAGATAACTGGCTCAGGTCACGCTCACGGCTGAACCATGCCCAGGCCATCCCGGATCCACCGAGCAGGATCAGAATCGCGCCCTGTGCCCACAGCAGGTTCATCCAGTAGGTCTTGAATTCAGGTTCGAAGTAATCCAGGCCAACCGTGAAGGCATGGGTTTGCTGATACCAGCGATAGATGCCAAAGACCACGACGAAGACCAGCATGGCTGCGGCGACGGGCAGCCAGGGCATGCGGGCCTGTTCCTGATACCTTGATTCAACGCGGTTTTCTGTTGTCTGGATCCGGGTGGCATCCGAGTCCACGCTGCCGGATAAGGCAAGGCTTGCTTGCGACATCATGTCTCCTCCCCTTGATCTTTTTCATGGTTGCGAGTGGGTTATCGGATCGTTCCAGAGATTTCTGAAGCGACCCTGTAAGTAATTAGCCCAGTCACGGGTAAACGCAAGCTCGGCGGCCCGGGATTATGCCAATCGGCGCGGGTGGATATACCGTGGCGAGGGTGTAAAATTAACGGCCCCAATCCATTCCCTGAGAAGTATCACTTTCCCATGGCGGCGATCAGCACCGAAACAGTCTTGAGCGTGCGGCATTGGAACGAGTCGCTGTTCAGTTTCACCACGACCCGGGATTCCGGCTTGCGCTTTGAAAACGGCCAGTTTGTCATGATCGGCCTGGAAGTAAACGGGCGGCCTTTGCTGCGCGCCTACAGCATCGCCAGCGCCAACTATGAGGATCACCTGGAGTTCTTCAGCATCAAGGTGCAGGACGGTCCCCTGACCTCGCGCCTGCAGCATCTGAAGGAAGGCGATACCCTGCTGGTCAGCCGCAAGCCCACCGGCACCCTGGTGCTGCACGATCTCAAGCCCGCCCGTCATCTCTACCTGCTCAGCACCGGCACGGGCATGGCGCCTTTCCTCAGCGTGATCAAGGATCCGGAAACCTACGACCGCTTCGAACGGGTGGTGCTGGTGCACGGGGTGCGGCGCGTCTGTGATTTGGCCTATCGCGACTTCATCACCCGCGAACTGCCCCACAGCGAGTTCTTCGGCGACGCGGTGCGGGAGAAACTGATCTACTACCCCACCGTGACCCGCGAGCCGTTCGTCAACCAGGGCCGGGTGAACGACCTGATGGCCTCCGGCAAGCTGTTCGCGGATATCGGCCTGCCCGCCATGAATCGTGCCGATGACCGGGCCATGTTGTGTGGCAGTCCCGGCATGCTGGATTCCATCTGCGCGGTGCTGGACGGTTGGGGTTTCGAGGTGTCCCCCAAGATTGGCTATGCCGGCGACTACGTCATCGAGCGGGCGTTCGTCGAAAAATAGCCTTCTGCCAGGCGCAGGACGCGCCGTCTGGCTCACACACTTTCCCCGGGCAACCCAAGGAGCGGGTTTGATGGAAGAGACCCCCACGCTGCGCTGGCTCCGGCGCCTGCAGCGCATCCCCGGCCATCATCTGTGGCTTCACGCTGGCATTGCGCTGGCCGCCCCCTATTCGGCGACCATCCGGCCGCGCATCCTGTGCGCCGCGCCCGGACATCTGGAAATCGGCATGCGCAAGCGCCGCGCGGTGACCAATCATCTGGGCACCGTGCACGCTGCCGCGCTGGCGAATCTCATGGAATTGTGCGGTTCGCTGGCCGTGCAACTGGCCATTCCCGCCACCGCGCGCTGGATCCCGGCCGGGCTCGATATCCGCTATTTGCGCAAGGCGCGTACCGACCTCACGGCGGTCTGCCATTTCACGCCACCGTCCGACTGGCAGCGGAAACAGGACTGGCCGGTGACGATCACCGTGCACGATGCGCAGGGGGAGGAAGTGGCCGATGCCGTGCTGCACATGCGCATCGGATCGAAACACTGAAAACCCGCAAGCCTTGGCGTGACTTCGTTCCGAGCCGGGAAGGCGATGCTCTGTAGGCGGACCCACAGCCGGCTGCCTCTGGCAGCCATCCCCATGGCGGCGTGCTGCTGTCGATGGGTCGGAAAGCGGCCGGCCGGAGGGTGCAAGCGCACCACGCCAGGTGGCCGCCGCGGTTCGAGGGCGCTTGCCGATGAATGGCGCATCTCCGCGTCCCGGCTGAAGGCGCGCCCAGCCCAAATCCATGACACCAGCCAGCCGCATCAAGCCCGCGACTGTTTCGTGCCCACCAGACTGAGCGCCACGGCCTCCGCCACCTTGATGCCATCGATCCCCGCCGAAAGGATGCCGCCGGCATAGCCCGCCCCTTCGCCCGCTGGATACAGCCCTCGGGTATTCAGGCTCTGATAATCCTTGCCTCGGGTGATGCGGATGGGCGAAGAGGTGCGTGTTTCCACGCCGGTGAGCACGGCGTCCGCCATGGCGAAGCCGCGGATCTGTTGATCAAAGGCTGGCAAGGCCTCGCGGATGGCCGCGATGGCATAGGCCGGCAGGCTGGCATCGAGGTCGCCAAGCCGCACGCCCGGTTGGTAGGACGGCAGCACGCTCCCGAAGACGGTCGAGGGCCGGCCGGCCAGGAAATCCCCCACCAATTGTGCCGGCGCATCGTAATTGCCGCCGCCCAGCACAAACGCCCGGGATTCCAGTTGGCGTTGCAGATCGATGCCGGCCAGCGGGCCACCGGGATAGTCCTCTGGCGTAATGCCGACCACGATGGCGCTGTTGGCGTTGCGCTCGTTGCGTGAATACTGGCTCATGCCGTTGGTGACCACCCGTCCCGGCTCCGAGGTCGCTGCCACCACGGTGCCGCCCGGACACATGCAGAAGCTGTAGACCGAGCGGCCGTTCTTGCAGTGATGCACCAGCTTGTAGTCCGCCGCGCCGAGGAGGGGATGGCCGGCCTGCGGGCCAAAGCGGCAGGTGTCGATCAGGGACTGCGGATGCTCGATACGAAAACCTATCGAGAAGGGCTTGGCTTCGATATGGACGCCGCGCTCATGCAGCATCTGGAAGGTGTCACGGGCGCTGTGGCCGACGGCCAGCACGACGTGATCGCTGTGGAGCCGCTCACCGCTGGCCAGCGTCACGCCGCATACCTGGCCGTTCTCGATGTACAGGTCCGCGACACGCTGGCTGAAACGGATCTCGCCGCCCAGGTCCGTTATGCTCTGGCGCATGCGCTCGATCATGGACACCAGCCGGAAGGTGCCGATGTGCGGCTTGCTGACGTAGAGGATCTCCTCGGGCGCGCCGGCCTTGACGAATTCGGTCAGCACCTTGCGGCCGTGATGATGCGGATCCTTGATCTGGCTGTAGAGCTTGCCGTCGGAAAAGGTGCCGGCGCCGCCCTCACCGAACTGCACGTTCGATTCCGGATTCAGCGCGCGCTTGCGCCACAGGCCCCAGGTGTCCTGGGTGCGTTCGCGTACGGCCTTGCCGCGTTCGAGCACGATTGGCCGGAAGCCCATCTGGGCCAGCACCAATGCCGCAAACAGGCCGCAGGGACCGAAGCCGATGATGATCGGCCGCCGGAAATCGCCGCCGGCCGCGCCGGCCGGTGGTGCCTGGGTCACGAATCGGTAGCGCATGTCGGGCGTTGGGCCGACCTGGGCGTCATCGGCCCAGCGCGCCAGCACACGCGCCTCATCGCTCACTGTCACGTCCAGGCTGTAGATGAGGTGGATGTGACCACGCTTGCGGGCATCATAGCTGCGTTTGAACACGGTAAAGGCGCGCAGCGCCTCGGTAGGGATGCCAAGGCGTTGGACGATGGCCGCACGCAGCTCCGCATCGGTGTGAACCAGTGGCAGCTTGAGGTGGGTGAGACGCAACATGGCGGAGTTCCAGAATCGATGGGGAACGCGTGGCAGCGGGGCCGCGTCATGATCCTCCCCCGAAAAAGTGGAGGGGGTTAAGCCGCTCTGGGCTCGGCCTCGGCGGGGCTGATGCAGCCTAAGGACACCCGGCGTATACCGCTAATCGGATACGCCTAGCCAGCGCTTCAGCGCTCGCAGGGGTGTCGACCAATTCGGGAGGAAGGAGTGATTTTCTATTCTTCGAGAGAAATTGGCTCTTCCTGATGGCTCCATCGCTTGCCCGCGGGCACCATCCTCTCACGCATCAAGCAGTCCGGAAATCGCCAAGCAGGTCAGCAAGACCGAAGTGTGGACTGGCGGGCTGATACGCGCTGCTCATGCGGAGTAACAGCCGCCAAGGCAGCTACATTCACGTTCGGCTGCAATGCCATGCGCGAGTGAAAGCAGGGAGACCTCGGAGGTGATCAAAATTGGCCCCGGACAGCCGACCGGGGCCATGGATCACGGCAAACGGACGGTTTGCCCGCCTTACATGATCATGTAGTTGGGACCGCCGCCGCCTTCCGGGGTGACCCAGTTGATGTTCTGGGCCGGATCCTTGATGTCGCAGGTCTTGCAGTGCACGCAGTTCTGCGCGTTGATCTGGAAGCGCGGGTTTCCCGCTTCGTCCTTGACCACCTCGTACACCCCGGCGGGGCAATAGCGCTGCGCCGGCTCGTCATAGACCGGCAGGTTCTGCGCGATGGGAATCTCCGGGTCCTTCAGCTTCAGGTGGACCGGCTGGTCTTCCTCGTGGTTGGTGCCTGACAGATAGACCGAGGAAGGCAGGTCGAAGCTGATCGCGCCATCGGGTTTGGGGTAGTCGATGGGCTGGCACTCATTGGCCATTTTCAGGGCGGCATAGTCCGGGCTGTTGGCGTGCAGCGTGAAGGGCAGCTTGCCGCCGGCGATGTTCTGGTCGATGAACTGGAACGGCGCGCCGACCAGTGTCCCGAACTTGTGCAGGGCAGGGGTCCAGTTGCGTGACTTGTAGAGTTCTTCCCAGACCCAGGAGTTCTTCACCTTGTCGCCGTAGGCGGTGAGATCCTTGCCACCGGTGTCGCCGGCCGCCAGGGCCTCCACGATGGCTTCACCGGCCAGCATGCCGGTCTTCATGGCGGTGTGGTTGCCCTTGATCTTGGCGGGATTGAGGAAGCCGGCGTCGCAACCCACCAACATGCCGCCGGGGAAGCTCAGTTTGGGCAGCGAGTTGAGCCCACCCTTGTTCACCGCGCGTGCGCCGTAGGCGATGCGCTTGCCGCCTTCCAGGGTCTGGCGGATGGCGGGGTGGGTCTTCCAGCGCTGGAATTCCTTGAACGGATACAGGTAGGGGTTCTTGTAGTCCAGGGCGATGATGTAGCCGCACAGGACCTTGTTGTCTTCCCAGTGGTAAAGGAAGCCGCCGCCTTCCGTGCGGTTGTCCATGGGCCAGCCGGCGGTATGGACCACCAGGCCGGGCTTGTGCTTGGACGGGTCGATTTCCCAGATTTCCTTGAGGCCGATGCCGTAATGCTGGGCATCGCAATCCTGGCGCAGGTCGAACTGCTGCATCAGTTGCTTGCCCAAGTGGCCGCGGCAGCCCTCGGCGAAGACGGTGTACTTGGCGCGCAATTCGACGCCTGCCGTAAAGCTCGACTTGGGCTCGCCCTTCTTGGAAACGCCCATGTCGCCGGTGACGACGCCGCAGACGGCCCCTTGGTCGTCATAGAGCATCTCGGCGGCGGCATAGCCGGCGAAGATGTTGGCGCCCATGGCCTCGGCCTGTTCACCCAGCCAGCGCACCAATTGGCCCAGACTGATGATGTAGTTGCCCTCGTTGTGCATGGGCTTGGGCAGCAAGGCATTTGGGGTCAGCACCGAGCGCTGCTCGCTCAGGAGGAAATAGACTTCATCGTGGGTGACCGGGACGTTCAGGGGTGCGCCGCGCTCTTTCCAGTCGGGGAACAGCTCGTTGAGCGCGGTGGGCTCCAAAATGGCGCCGGACAGGCTGTGAGCGCCCAGTTCCGAGCCTTTTTCCACCACGCAGACTTCGATCTGCTGGCCTGATTGTTCGGCCATCTGGAGGATGCGGCAGGCGCAGGACAAGCCCGCAGGTCCCGCGCCAACAATGACGACATCGAACTCCATTACTTCGCGTTCCACCATTGCTCTCCTCAATCGTCGGGCTGGGGGCTTTTGCCCTTGTCAAATCAAGCATCTTACCCAATGGGGGGGATGAAAAAAAGTTGTGGGCGGGTTTGGAATGGGGGAAAGGGCACGAATCAAGGCGTGAAGGCTCAAGGTGCCTCGATCGCGCTCTGGAGTTCCAGCCAGCGCGCTTCCAGGCGCGCCTGTTCGGTGTGCACGTTGGTCTGTTCGCGTAACACCTGCGTGAGCTGTGGCTTGTTGACCTCGTCATAGAGGGCCGCGTCACTGAGCAATGCATCCAGCCGGGCCTTTTCAGCCGACAGCCGCGTCATCTGGGTTTCGATCCTGTCGAGTTCCTTCTGCAGCGGCTTGCGCTGTTGCGCGCGGCGCTGGCGTTCCTCGGCTTCGGCCTTGCGCTGCTCCTTGCGGTTGACGGCGGGAGCGGCATTGCCTGTAAGCGTTGCGGCGCCCGTTGAGGCGGTGCGCTTTTCCGCCGCCTGCTTCAAGAGCCAGTTGCGGTAGTCATCCAGATCGCCATCGAAGGCTTGCAACTGGCCCCCGGCAACCAGCAGAAACTGGTCGGTGGTTGCGCGCAGCAGGTGGCGGTCGTGGGAGACCACGATCAGGGTGCCCTCGAATTGTGCGAGCGCCATGGTCAAGGCCTCGCGGGTTTCGAGATCGAGGTGGTTGGTCGGCTCGTCGAGCAGCAGCAGGTTGGGTTTTTGCCAGACGATCAGCGCCAGGGCCAGCCGCGCTTTCTCGCCACCGGAAAACGGCGCGATCGGGGCGGTGGCCATGTCGCTGCGGAAGTTGAAGCTGCCGAGGAAGTTGCGCAGCTCCTGCTCGCGGCTACCCGGCGCCTGGCGGGCCAGATGCTGCAGCGCCGAGTCCTGGGGGCGCAGCGTCTCGAGCTGGTGCTGGGCAAAGTAGCCGATCTGCAGTCCCTTGCCGGCTTGCACGCTGCCGGACAGTGGCTCAAGCGTGCCGGCCAGCGTCTTGATCAAAGTGGATTTGCCCTGGCCGTTGGCACCGAGCAGGCCGATGCGCTGGCCGTTGCTGATCGACAGCGTGACCCCGCGCACGATGGGCTGCGGTCCTGCGGCCGTCCGATAGCCGCAATCCACGGCCTCCATCACCAGCATCGGATTGGGCGCCGCGTCCGGTTCGCGAAACACGAAGCTGAAGCCGGAGGCAAGCTGCACCGGCGCCAGCTTTTCCATTTTCTCCAGCGCCTTGACGCGGCTTTGGGCCTGCTTGGCCTTGCTGGCCTTGGCCTTGAAGCGGGTGATGAAGCTTTGCAGGTGCGCGATTTTCTGTTGCTGTTTCTCAAACCCGGCCTGTTGCAGTTCCAACTGCTGCGCCCGCAGGATTTCGAAGGTCGAGTAATTGCCGCCGTAGCGGGTGAGCTTCATCTGGTCGATGTGCAGCATGACGTTGCAGATCGCATCCAGGAATTCGCGATCGTGCGATATCACGATCAAGGTGCCGGCATAGCGCCGCAGCCAGTCCTCCAGCCAGACGATGGCATCCAGATCAAGATGGTTGGTCGGCTCGTCGAGCAGCAGCAGGTCGGATGGGCACATCAAGGCCTGGGCCAGATTCAGCCGCATGCGCCAGCCGCCGGAGAATGCCGCAACGCTGTGGCGAGTTTGCGCGATGGTGAACCCCAAACCCAGCAGCAGGGTCTCGGCCCGGGCGGCGGCGGTGTAGCCATCGGCATCCGCATAGGCGGTGTGGGCATCCGCTTCGGCGCCCCCGTCCCCGCAGGCCGCGGCGGCGGCAATACGGGCTTCAGCGGCGCGCAGCGGCGTATCGCCGTCGAGCACGTAGTCCAGCGCGCAGCGCTCGACGGCTGGCGTTTCCTGTGCGACGTGCGCCATCCGCCAGGTCGACGGCCAGGTGGCCTCGCCGCCGTCGGGATGCAGGGCGCCACGCAGCAGGGCAAACAGGGTCGATTTGCCGGTGCCGTTGGCGCCGATCAGGCCGACGCGTTCGCCGGGCTGGAGCGTTGCGCTGGCCTGGTCAAACAGGCGCTTGGTGCCAAGTTGCAGGGTCAGTTCGTTGAATTTGATCATTGATCTGGTTGGTATCGAATCGGAAAGGTGGGGCAGACAAGGGCCAGAGGCGCCATCTGGCGGCCCATGGCGCAATGGGCATCGCGGGCGTCGGTAGGGGCGGTGCGGATGCACCTGCGGTCAAGGGTCAGGTACGTCGCTGTTCGACTTGAGCGCAGCGTATGCAGGCTGATTGCCCGCCGGATTATAGAGATCGGCTTGACGCTTGTCTCGCACCCTGCATCGCCATCCGCCATGGTGTTGGCGGATGCGGGATGATCGTTCGCGCACTCCTTGCGGTGCAGGGCGCGGGTCCTGCTTCTGCGAGGGTTTATTCCGCGAACGCGGTATCCCAGTAAGCCTGCTCCGCTTCTGCGCTCGGCACATAGTCTGGGGGGAGCGGGAAGGCGTCCAGGTCGCGGGCGATGGCCGCCTCGAGGAAGGTGTTGACCCACCGGAAGACATCCTGTCGACTCACACCCTGGCGCAGGCGCTTCATGCGCGCCTGTCGCTCCGCGTGGGGCATGGTACAGGCCTGGTGGATGGCGTTTGCCATGCCTTCGATGTCGTAGGGATTCACGAGCAACGCGCCATTTTGCATCTGCGCGGCCGCCCCGGCGAACTCGGACAGGATCAGGACGCCATCCCCATGGACCGAGCAGGCGCAGAACTCCTTGGCCACCAGGTTCATGCCGTCCTTGAGGGGGCTGACCAGGGCGATCTGGGCGGCGCGGTAATAGGCGATGAGATCAAGGCGGTCGACCGACCGATAGACGTAGTGGATCGGTACCCAGCCGCCGGGGCGGGTGAACTCGCCGTTGATTTCACCGACCAGTTGTTCGATGCGGGTCTTGAGGTTGCGGTATTGCGGGATATCGTCGCGGCTGGGGACGACGACCTGGATCAGGGTGACGTGCTCCTGGAGTTCGGGATACTGGCGCAGGGCGAGGCGGAAGGCCTCCAGGCGCAAGGGGATGCCCTTGGTGTAATCGAGCCGGTCGACCCCCAGGATCACCTCGCGTTGCGGTAGCTCGGCCCGCAGCGCGTTCGCCGCTGCGGTGACACCTGCCGAGCGTGCCTGGCGCTGAAAGGCGGCCGCATCGATGCCGATCGGGAAAACGCCGATGCTCACCCCTCGCCTATCGGGCAGGTCCACCCGACGGGTGCGATGGGTGATGTGTGCATCTGGCATCAAGGCGCGGACGCACTGGATGAAGTTACGGTGGTCGCGCAAGGTCTGAAAACCGATCAAGTCATATTCCAGCAGGGCCCGCAGCAGCGTGAAACGCCATGGCAGCTTGAGGTAGATGTCGAGCGGCGGGAAAGGGATGTGCAGGAAAAACGCCAGCGGCGCGGTAAAGCCTGCGCGTCGCAGTTCCGCCGCCAGCAGCAGCAACTGGTAATCGTGCGCCCAGATGAAATCATCCGGACGGGCCTCTGCCAGAACCACCTGGGCGTAATGGTGGTTGACCTCGCAATAGCTGCGCCAGTAGCTCGGGTCGAAATTGCACAAAGATTGCAGATCATGGAACAGGGGCCACAGCACCTCATTGGAAAAGCCGTGGTAGAAACCGGCCTGGTCCTCGGCGCTGAGCGCCACCGGGGCCAGTCGATAGCCCGCCTTCTTGGCGCTCCGGTCCAGCGCTGCTTCCACCTCGGCCGTGTGATCGGCGATGCCCGGCCACCCCACCCAGACCCCGCCTCGATCACGCAGCACCGGCAGCAACGCCGTGACCAGGCCGCCACTGCCGGGTTTGCTGACCAAACCACCATCCGCACCCGGCGACAGGACAAGGGGCAGTCGATTGGAAACCACCACCAGACGCCGCGCTTGATCGATCATTGTGTACTTTCCTTATAAAGATGCGGATATGTTTCTTGACCCTTGTTGGACAAGACGCACCGCTTTTTACCGCCCTCTGGCGTTATTCCGGCCACCTGCGGGAGAGATCCAGGCTGAGGTGCTGCACGCAAAGGATGGGTGTGCCGATCGCAAGACCGGCGCGGGGGCCGATTGCCGCCGAGGTTTTTCCCGATGTCACCCTTTTTTTCCCATCCGCGCAGCCGACGTGCGCCTCATGCCAGGGTTTTGAAACCGATCCATCTAGGCGCCCAGGGTTCCCACGCCCTGAGTTCCGGTTTGGCGTGTCCGGATTTCGAGCCAGCGGGTCAGGAACGCAATGACTCCCTGCGGCGGACGCAACCACGTATTTGCTGCCGTGTTGCGCCAAGTTTCCCTGACCAGAATGCCAGCCCCGCGGTCTGCCAGTGCAGTGAAGGCATCCTCATCCGTGTAGTCATCACCCAGATAGGCAATGCAGTAATCCCCGCAGGCGTCCATCTCCGCCAAAACCTGACGCACGACCTGACCCTTGTCGGCGCCGCTCCCGCGCAGTTCAACGCCGCCGTCGAATTCATGCCAGATCAGTTCATCGGCCGGGGTGAGCATGGCAAAACGCTGCCTCAGCTCCTGCCGCAGAGCCTGGCAGCGATCGGAACTGAGTTCGCGCCAGTGGAAGGCCACCGATCCTGGTTTGCGTTCCATCCGTCCACCGAGTGCGAGGACAGCATCTTCCCAGTCATCCGCTTGCGCCAGGGCCGCGGTGGCGGCTTCACGCAAGGGTACAAATGAGGATTGACCCCCGCTGAGGCGCCTTTCCCGGCCGTGGCAGCCCCACATTTCGGGTTCGAAAGAAAGTTTCAACAAGGGTCGCAGGTCGTTGAGCCAGCGTCCGGACACGATGATGAGGCGATCATTCGGCAAGCCGCCGATGCGATTCAAGAGGGACTCGATCCCCGGATATGGGCGGGCTTGGGCCGGATCGGCCTGAAATGGCGCCAAGGTCCCATCATAGTCAAGCAACAGGGCCGCCTGGCGCTTGGTGGCCAGGTCGGTCCATAAGCGTTCAAGATGGGCTGATGCGGGGAGATTCATGCGTTTCCTCGGGACAGGACTTTTGTTGCCATGCCTGTTGGTGGCGTGGGCAGCGGAGAAGTTCCGATGGAAAAGCGTGGATTTCCTGTGACGCCTCTGCAAGCTGCATGGCGGCAGTATGTGAGGGGACAAGATCTTGGCGGCGAGGATAAGCGATGCATCGCATGGGTGGAGCCAAGGGGTCCGCCGCACCCGCGCTGCCGTGATCCTCGTTTCACTTGCGGCAGGTCGGGCGCGATCCAGCTTCCGGATGGGAGCGCGAATCAGGACACGCAGCGGAAAATGAGGTCGACCAAGGGCGCCGCCTGGTTTTCCAGGTCATAGGCGGTTGGTTCGCGCAGGTAATCGAAATACAGGCCCAGCATGGCGGTATGGATGGTAACGGCGGCGAGACGCGGACACACGTTGGGAAGTGTTCCCAACGCGCGTTCCCGCCGAAACAGCGCCTCCATGCTGGCGAGACCGCGATGCTGGATGGCGATCAGCCGTTCGTTGCTGTCGCGCAATTCATCAATGAATTCACAGCGGTGAAACAGAATGCTGTAGACCCGCTGTCGACGCGGGTTGCGGGCCAGGCTGAGCAAGGACTGGACACAGAAATCCCGTAGCGCTTCGACCGCTCCGCCATCCTCCAGCGCCAGCACCTGGTTGAAGAGGTCTTCCATCGGCAGATGGACCCGGCAGTACATGGCGTCGAACACATCGGCCTTGTTGCGGAAATGCCAGTACACGGCGCCCCGTGTCACACCCGCCGCCTGGGCGATTTCTTCCAGCGAGGCGCGCGCCACGCCCCGATCCAGAAATACCGCCTCGGCGGCATCCAGAATCTGCTCACGGGTCTGTTCCGCTTCGGCCTTGGTGCGGCGCGCCATTCACCAAATCTCCATTAAAAGCAATAAACAATTCGCGTATTATAGGTTATGTTGACAACCATACGTGAATGTATGTAAATTTTCCAGGTCAGCCGTGCCGCAAACCTGCCCATAGGCGCGGGCTGTCGCAGCCGTACCAGTCCATGCCTCGATCGCCCAGCTTCACCGATCATTCCTTGCCACCGGAGAAAATTCAAAATGATGCGCGCCATTTCCGCTGTTTTCGCGCGGCCCGTTCCGGGCATTTTGCTGCTGGCTATTCTGTTATCGGCACTGAGCGCCTGCGGCAAAGAAGACAAGGGCGGTAATCCCCAGGGCGCCGCACCACCGGCGGCTGAGGTGGGTGTGATCACCCTGCAACCGCGGGATGTGCCCATCGAAAACGAATACGCCGGTCGTACGGCGGGATTCCGAGAGGTCGAGGTGCGGGCACGAGTGACCGGCATCGTGCAAAAGCGCACCTACGTGGAAGGCCAGCGCGTCAAGGCTGGCGACATCCTGTTCAACATCGATCCGGCACCTTTCGCGGTGGCTCTGGCGCGAGCCCAGGCCCGGTTGCAGGATGGCCAGGCCCAGTTGCGACAAGCCGAGCGGGACTGGGCGCGCGTTTCAGCGCTGTTTGCGGAGAACGCCATCAGCGCGCGCGAGCGCGATACCTCGCAATCCACCCTGGATCTGGCGCGCGCCAACCTGGCGGCTGCCAGCACCGATGTCGAAGCAGCCCGCATTGACTTGAGTTATACCCGCGTCGAAGCCCCAGTGAGTGGCATCACCAGCCTCGAAGTGCGCTCCGAGGGCAGCCTGGTCGGCCCAGGTGCGGCCGACAGCCTGCTGACTCGCATCACCCAGCTCGACCCCCTGTACGTCAACTTTTCCTATCCCGATACGGATGCCCTGCGCCAACGCCAGTTGCTGGCCAGCGGAGAGCTGACGATGGTGGGGGGGGAGCGTCTGGCTGCCGAACTGCGCTTCGGCGATGGCACGGTTTACAGCCAACAGGGCCATATCAGCTTCACCGACAGCAGCATCGATCCTGCGACCGGCACTGTGCGCGCCCGGGCGGTGTTCCCTAATCCGGACGCCAGTATCCTGCCGGGTCAGTTCGTGCGCATCGTGCCCAAGGGCCTGGTGCGCCAGGCGGCGATGGTGGTGCCGCAGGCGGCGGTGATGCAGGGTCCGCAAGGGACCTTCGTTTATCTGGTGGGGGATGACAGCAAGGCCAAGGTTCAGCCGGTCCGGCCAGGCAGCACCATTGGTGCCGAGTGGCTGATTGAGGAAGGGCTGAAGCCGGGTGACCAGGTGATCGTCGATGGCGTGATCAAGGTGCGCCCGGGCGCACCGGTCAAGCCGGCCGCTGCCCAAACCCAACCCGGAAAAGCCACTGATCCTGCGCCGGCCGGCAAGGAAGAAAAGACCAGTGAAGAGAAGAAGCCTTCCGCTTCGGCCGAACGGAGTATGAAGGCATGATTTCCGCTTTCTTCATTCGTCGCCCGGTCTTTGCCTCGGTCCTGTCCATCGTGATCGTGCTGGCTGGACTCATGTCCATGCGTGCCCTGCCCATTGCGCAGTACCCGGACATCGTGCCGCCAGAAGTGGTGGTGAGCACCAATTATCCGGGCGCCAGCGCCGAGGTGATTGCCGAGACCGTCGCCGGTCCCATGGAGCAGGAAATCAACGGCGTCGAGAACATGCTCTACATGCGCTCGGTGGCCTCCGCCAGTGGTCAAGTCCGCATCACGATCAGCTTTGCCATCGGCACCGATCCCGACCAGGCCACCATCGACGTCAACAATCGGGTGAAGGCCGCCGAAGCGCGTCTGCCGGAGGAGGTGCGACGGCAAGGGGTGCGCGTACAGAAGCGCTCCAGCAGCATCCTGGCGCTTATCGCCATGAACTCGCCCACGGGCCAGTATGACTCGGTCTTCATCAGCAACTATGCCTTGCTCAATGTCATCGACGAAATCAAGCGCATTCCGGGCGTGGGCGATGCCTCGCTGTTTGGCCAGAAAGACTATTCGATGCGCATCTGGTTGCGCCCCGACAAGCTGGCACAGTTCAACCTGACCGCAAGCGACGTGGCACAGGCGATCCAGGAGCAGAACGCCCAGTTCGCCGCTGGCCAGTTTGGCCAGGAGCCGATCAGTGGCGAAAACGCCTACACCTATACCGTCAACACCCTGGGCCGGCTGGCGGATCCCGCAGCTTTCGGTCACATCATCCTGCGCTCGGATCCCTCGGGCGCCACGCTGCGCCTGAGCGATGTGGCGCGGGTGGAGCTGGGGGCGCAGGATTACAATTTCGAAGCCAGCTACAACGGCAAGCCGGCAGTTCCCATCGGTCTCTACCTGCAGCCCGGTGCCAATGCCCTGGAGACGGTCGACGCCATCCGCGCCAAGATGGCCGAGATTTCCCAGCGTTTCCCCGATGGCCTGGCCTACGACATCCCCTTTGACACCACCAAGTTCGTCCGCGTGTCGATCGAGGAAGTGATCCGCACCTTCATCGAGGCCATCGTGCTGGTGGTGCTGGTGGTGTTCATCTTCCTGCAGAACCCGCGTGCCACCTTGATTCCGCTGCTGGCGGTGCCGGTGTCCATCATCGGGACCTTTGCGGGCATGCTGCTGCTCG
Source organism: Pseudomonadota bacterium (assembly GCA_002862435.1). Classification (GTDB taxonomy): domain Bacteria; phylum Pseudomonadota; class Gammaproteobacteria; order UBA5335; family UBA5335; genus Macondimonas. Next base: position 31,404 of record PKDC01000017.1, read on the forward strand.
GGTTCTCGATCAACCTGCTGACGCTCTTCGGATTGGTGCTCGCCATCGGCATCGTGGTGGATGACGCCATCATCGTGATCGAGAACGTCGAGCGCCTCATGAGTACCGAGGGGCTGAGCCCACGCGACGCCGCCTTCAAGGCCATGGAAGAGGTGACCGGCCCGGTCATTGCCATCGTGCTGGTGCTCTCGGCCGTGTTCATCCCGGTGGCCTTTCTGGGTGGTCTCAGCGGACAGATGTATCAGCAGTTCGCCATCACCATCGTGATCTCCGTGATCATTTCCGGGATCGTCGCGCTCACCCTGACCCCCGCCTTGTGCGCCCTGCTGCTCAAGCCAGTGCACAAGCAACCGGCGCTGCCGTTCCGGGTGTTCAACCGCCTGTTCGACCGCACCACCAATGGTTATGTAAGCGCGTCCAGCTTCCTGATGCGGCGGGGCTTGCTGGGAATGGTGCTGTTCGCCGGCCTGATGGGGATCACGGTACTTCTGTTCAATCGCGTCCCCGGCGGCCTGGTGCCAGCCGAAGACCAGGGTTATGTGTTGATGGCTTACCAGACGCCGCCGGCCGCCTCGCTGGATCGCACCAAGGCGATCACCGACGAGGCCACCCGTCGCATGCTTGCGCAGGACACCGTTGATTCCGTGGTGACCTTTGCCGGTTTCGATATCCTGGCCCAATCCCAGAAGACCAGCTCCGGCGTGTCCTTCGTGATGCTGAAGGACTGGAGCGAGCGAACGGCGGCCGAAGACGATGCACGCGTCCTGGTCAAGCCGCTTGCAGGTCTGGGTCAGGATCTGCGCGATGGCGTGATGTTCGGCTTCAACCCGCCGCCCATCACCGGCATGAGCACCACGGGCGGATTTGAGGCCTACCTGCAGGATCGTGCCGGCGCCGGCAGCGCCGCCCTGATGGAAACCACCAACCGCCTGCTGGAGGCGGCGCGCAAGCGCCCCGAACTCACCGGCCTGCGCACCACCTTTTCCACCGGCACGCCGCAGTATTTTGCGGAACTGGATCGAGAGAAGGCGCGGGCGTTGAATGTGCCTATCAACCAGGTGTTCACCATCATGCAGAGCACCTTCGGCAGCCTGTATGTCAACGATTTCACCCTGTACGGGCGCAGCTACCGGGTGAATCTGCAATCGGAAGCGGATTTCCGTCGCTCGCCCGAGGATCTGCGGCATGTCTTTGTGCGCTCCAATGACGGGAATCTGGTACCCCTGGACGCCTTGTTGAATGTCAAGCGCACCATCGGCCCGGATCTGGTGGAGCGTTTCAATGTCTTCCCGGCGGCCAAGATCCTGGGCGAACCGGCACCGGGCTACAGTTCCGGCCAGGCCATCGCCGCCATGCAGGCCGTGAGTCAGGAAGTCCTGGATAACAACTATTCCGTGGGCTGGGTCGGCTCGGCGTATCAGGAACTCGCCACGGCGGGAACCGGGACGCTGGCCTTCGTATTCGGCATTGTCATGGTGTTTCTCATCCTGGCGGCGCAGTACGAGCGCTGGAGTCTGCCCTTTGCGGTGGTGACGGCCGTGCCTTTCGCGGTCTTCGGCGCCATTGCCGCCACCTGGCTGCGTGGACTGGAGAACGATCTGTACTTCCAGATTGGTCTGCTCACGCTGATTGGTCTGTCGGCGAAGAATGCGATCCTGATCGTCGAATTCGCCATGCTTCACCGACGCGAAGGGGCGTCCATCTATGATGCTGCGCTGCAGGGCGCGCGCCTGCGCTTCCGGCCGATCGTCATGACTTCTCTGGCCTTCATGCTCGGCGTGCTTCCGCTGGCCATCAGCAGCGGCGCCGGGTCCGCCAGCCGCCATGCCATCGGGACCGGCGTCATCGGCGGCATGATCGCGGCCACCTTCCTGGCCACGCTCTTCGTGCCCATGTTCTTTGTCCTGATCGGCCGGCTGACGGAGCGAACGACGCCGCACGGCGCGCCCAGCGAGGAGAAAAATGCGCATGGTTAAGCAGATTCCATTGTTGTTGCTGGCGGTGGGTCTTTCCGGCTGCGTGCTGGGTCCTGATCATGTGCGACCGGAGAGCGATCTTCCCAGCGGTTGGGTGGCGGCCGCGGGAGCAGCCAGCGCGTCACCAGCAGCGACTGGCGTAGATCCCCAGTGGTGGCGCGCATTCAACGACGCGACGCTCACCGGGCTGGTGGAGGAAGCGCTGCAGCAGAATGCCGACCTGTCCCTGGCTGCGGCTCGCATCGCCGAGGCGCGCGCGGTGCTCCGGCTGCGGGATGCGGAGCGCTATCCGCTGTTGAGTGGCCAGGCCAACGGCGCGCGCCAGCAGGGGAGCGAGGAGACAGCGATTCCGGGCGGTGGCACGATCTACAACGACTTCAACGTCTCGGCGGTGCTGAATTACGAGATCGATCTGTGGGGGCGGCTGGCGCGGGCCAGCGAGGCGGCGCGGGCGCAATTGCTGGCCGGCGTGGCCAGCCGCGATGCCATCCGTCTGGCGGTGGCGGCGGACGTGGCTTCTGGCTACTTCAACCTGCGTGCCCTGGACCAGCAACTGGCCATCGCCGAGCGTACTGTGCAGACTCGACAGGAGGGCTACCGCTTCCAAGAATCGCGCTATCGCAATGGCGCCGTTTCCCAGTTGGTGTTCCGCCAGGCGGAATCGGAACTGGCCGCTGCCCGCGCCGAGTTGCCGGCGCTGCGCCAGCAGCGCGTGCTGCAGATCAATGCCCTGAGCGTATTGCTCGGGCGCACGCCCCGCGAGATTGTGCAACAGGGGATTCCCGATGGCCGGCCAATCGATGATCTTCCCGCCATGCCGGAAGTGCCCATGGGATTGCCCTCCGCCCTACTGGAACGTCGGCCGGACATCCGCGCCGCCGAAGCGCAGTTGCAGGCCGCCAATGCCCAGATCGGTATTGCTCGCGCCGCTTACTTCCCAACCCTGTCCCTCACGGGTGTGTTCGGGACCCAGAGCGATGAATTGAGCAATCTGTTCAACGGACCGGCTCAGACCTGGCAGTTTGCGGGTGGTTTGGTGGGGCCAATCATTGATTTTGGGCGCACAGAGGCCAATGTCCGCGCTGCCGAGGCGCGCCGTCAGCAGGCGCTGGTGAACTACCAGCAGACCGTACGCATCGCCTTCCGCGAGGTGCTCGACGCGCTGGAAAGCCGCAGCGCAACCAGCGAGCGACTGGTGGCACAGGATCAGCAGATCACCGCCTTGCGGGAAACGGCGCGTCTTGCCCAGCGCCGCTTCGACGAAGGCTATTCGGACTATCTTGAAGTGCTGGATGCCCAGCGCAGCCTGTTCACCGTGGAGCTTTCGCGCGTGACGACTCAGCAGCAGCGATTGCGCGCCCTGGTTCAACTCTACAAGGCCCTGGGCGGCGGCTGGCAGGTGGATGCGCTGGCCCAGGCAGAGCGCTGAACGCGGCTTTGTGCTTCTGATGTGTTGGGCCGGGATACAGCGGAGGCGTGGTCGCCCTCAGTCACAAATTGCGCATAGCGTTGCTGCGCCTTTTGGCAAACTGCGCCAGCAAGCCATCTACCGCCAGCCAGGGGGCTGGGCGTGGTAAAGGGCGTCCGGGAATTCTATGCAGATAGGGCGGGACATGATGGGGAGGAATATAGCCGGGGGCGGCTATTTATCTAGACCTGACACTGATGTTCTCTTGACTCTGATGTTCTCATCTAGGTCAGCTAATGCTTTATCAATAACGTTAAAAACTTCAATAAATCTATTTGTCCAAGCAAAGTCACCCTGGCTTTCCGCCCTAGTCATCAGATTATCTTGGATATTAGATTTTCGACCATCTTTGACTTTGAATGGCTCTAGCTCTCCTGAAGCGTCAATTGAGAATGATTCAAACCATGATGGGCTATCTTCATGTATTTTCTTGATCCATTCATCGGGGAACAACCCCTCAATAGAAAATCTTGATCTAACAGAAACAAAGTGTTTATTGGCTTCAAAAGGTATTTTGCAGTTACCGAAGTAGTTTTGAAGATCTTTCCTTTCCTTCTCTCCTGCGTCGTCTCCATCAAAAACTGATACACATGCATATTCATTCCGAATAAACTGATAAGCTGCACGCAGAAAACCAGACAAGTGCTTAACACCTCCAAAGTCCTCGAATTTAGCCTTACGCAAAGTTTTTAGCGGGTAATCTTCGGTAGGAAGTTTATCTAAGATCCGCTGAAATATTTCTCGATCTGACTGGCCTTCAACCAACACGTTGAATTGTGCTAGATTGTAAAAATCACTAAACTTAATACCTAACGCAGATCGAATGGATGATACGGCCTCACTGAACGTTTTATATCCATGTATTTCGGTTCTTTTCTTTTCATTCAGTAACGTGGCTGAAACATGTAAAGGATCTTGGGGAACAAAAGCCATTGAGTGCGTGGTTTTAATAACGGTTGCATCTTTTGCTAGGTTATCTAATATCGTACTGCAACTTTCGGCTAAATTAGGATGCAGATATGATTCAGGTTCTTCGAGTAACCATAGCACACTCCGACCTTCTGCTTTCTCTTGCTTAGTAATCCATCAGAATGCAGCAAGAAGGGCTGTAGTTTGGATGCCCATCCCTTTATCTTGAATAAGAGTTTTTTGGGGGTCATAAACTAAAAAATCAAATCCGGATACTAACTTTTCAATTGATTGGTTTGGCAAAGAAAATCCCGCACTCAAGTCCGTCAAACCAGCAGACTTTAACTCCTGATTTAATGAGTTAGACGCTTCTTCTAGGCTTTTTTCAATATCTGAAATATGGGGCTCAATTACTTTGGATACTCTTCGCCTTAAAAAAGGAATCAATAGATCACTGTAAATTTGATCTACACTTTTTGCAGATGGAACATAATGTAGACTAAATGAATCTAATATTCGGTTCACTAAACCAATGTGAGTGCGTGAATATTGAGCTGCTTTGGCTCCCGCTTCTGGCCTTTTCACATTTGGAAAAAAACTATAAACAGGTGTGTTTGTGTCAGTAAAATAAAGGTTCAAACTCAGCTGGCTTCCAGACCTTTTGGTTCCTTGTAGTTCATGAAGCTCGTCAACCGCTTCATATATTTCATTTTTCTGATCAGGATCACCGTCAAAAGTGGCGATAATACTTGTTCGAGCTCGACCCACACCGAAAGTAAGATCAGACTCTCTTCTATAGTTGTATGAATTATTTAAGCCAGTGAATAAGAGCTTGACTGATTTTAGTAAATTTGTTTTTCCCGAGTTATTAGGCCCCACAATAGTCATGCTTCCTGGGATCTTAAGGTGCTGCTCAGACTCTATCGTCCTGAAGTTTTTAATTCGTATATCTTTGAGTTCCATTTAAACCTTCATTGTCTCATTAAGAGACTAACGCTAGGAGAGTTATCAGGGTCAGGGCTATAAACGATGAATTCACCGACACGGCCTCACAATATTGCCCACTGTCGTGAAGTGTAGGCCAAAGTAGTCGGCGAGTTGCTGGTAAGAATATCCGCCCGTCGCATAAGCCGCCACGATGGCAGCATCTCTGTCCGGTGCCCGGCTTTCGATTTCGGTTAACGAGGGGCAGGGTGCTGAACGCGGCTTTGCGCTGCTGATGCGTTGGGCCGGGATGCGGCGGAGGCATGGTCGCCGCACCCTCGGTGGGGCTATGCTTATCCCTTCGGGCGGGAACCCCGCCTGTGCGTGGATCACCGATCATGCCCCTCGAAGCCCAGTCTGAAGCACCTGCGCTGATCGATCGTTTCGGCCGACGGGTGGACTATGTCCGCCTGTCGGTGACGGATCGCTGCGATTTTCGTTGTGTCTATTGCATGGGCGAGGACGTCCAGTTCCTGCCCCGCCCCGAAATCCTCACTCTGGAAGAGCTGCTGGCGGTGGGGCGCGCCTTCGTGGCGCTGGGGGTGCGCAGGATTCGCGTCACCGGCGGCGAACCTTTGGTGCGGCGCGATCTACCCTGGTTGCTGGAGCGTCTGGCACGCCTGCCGGGCCTGGAGGAGTTGACGCTCACGACCAACGGCTCCCAGCTCGAACGCTTGGCCGAACCCCTGGCAGCGGCGGGGGTGAGCCGCCTGAATGTCAGTCTCGACAGCCTGCGCCCGGAGCGCTTCCGGGCGCTTACCCGGGTCGGGGACCTGGAGCGGGTGCTGGCCGGACTGCGGGCGGCTCAGGCGGCGAGCTTCAAGCGCATCCGGCTCAATGCGGTCATCCTTCAAGGCCGCAACGAGGACGAGGTGGTCGATCTGGTGGCGTTTGCGCGCGCCGAGGGGTTTGACCTTGCCTTCATCGAGGAAATGCCGCTGGGGGAGATCAGCTCCCATGCGCGGGCCGAGACCTTCTATCCCAGCGCCCGCATCCGTGCGGACATCGCCCGACGCTATCCACTCTGGCCCAGCGCTGAGTCCACGGGCGGGCCAGCACGCTATTACCAGATGGCCGACAGCCCGATCCGGGTGGGCTTCATCTCCCCCCACAGCCAGAATTTCTGCGAGCAATGCAATCGGGTGCGCGTCACCGCCCAGGGGCGGCTGCTGTTGTGCCTGGGGCAGGAACATTCGGCCGATCTGCGCGCCGTGTTGCGTGGGCAACCGGGCGATGATCGGGCATTGCGGGAGGCGATTGTTGCCGCCATGGCGCTGAAGCCGCGCGGCCATGACTTCGACCTCGGCAATCGCCCGCAGATCTTGCGCTTCATGAATCACACCGGCGGCTGAGCGTGACGGAGCTGTCGATGCCGCAAATCCCGCAAGCGGACCTCACGGGTCTGGTGCTGGCCGGTGGCCAGAGCCGGCGCTGGAACGGCGTGGACAAGGCCTGGGTGCGCCTGGCCGACCGGCCGTTGGTGGCCCATGTGGCCGAGCGCCTGGCGAGCCAGACCGGGGTGGTATGGATCAACGCCAACCGTGACCTGGATCGCTATGCGGCGTTGGGACTCCCGGTCTTCACCGACGACTGGCCCGATGCGCTGGGACCGTTGGCGGGAATTGCCTCCGCGCTGCGCCGCATCGAAACGCATTGGCTGCTGGTGGCGCCGGTGGATGGTCCGCGCCTGCCGCTGGATCTGGGCGCGCGACTGGGCGAGGCCGCCTTGCGGGAGGGGCGGATGCTGGCGACGGTCCACGACGGCGAGCGCCCGCAACCGGCTTTCCTGCTGATTCATCGGGCGCGGGCCGGGGACTTGGTGCAGGCAGTGGCGCAGGGGACACGTCGGCTGGGGGATTGGGTGGCCGCCCAGCAGCCGGCGCAAGTGGATGCCCGGACGCTGGGTTGGATGGACGCATTGCGCGGCGCCAACACGCCGGCGGAACTGGGCGCCTTGGCGCAAGGAGCATAAAACGGCATGGCGGGAGAGGGCGGGCAGGATCTGACGGTGGAAACGGCGCGCGCCCGGCTGCTGGCGAGCGTCAGCCCCGTTGTCGGCACTGAGCGCCTGCTCTTGGCGCAGGCGGTGGGGCGGGTGCTGGCTGAACCCGTGGTCGCGCCATTCGCCCTGCCGCGAGAGGACCATTCTGCGCTGGACGGCTACGCGCTGTGCGGGTCGGATGCCACCGTGGACAGGCGGTTGCGCATCATCGGCCGGGCCTTGGCGGGCGCGCCCTGGTCCGGGACGGTGGCGCCGGGAACCTGTCTGCGCCTCATGACCGGCGCGGTGATGCCGGCGGGGGCCGATACGGTCATCGCCCAGGAAAGTGTTCAGGTCGGGGATGGCTGGATCACGCTGCAATCGGGTCTGGAGGCGGGAGAAAACGTGCGCCGGGCGGGCGAGGATCTCCCGGAGGGCCGTGAGGCGGTACCGGCTGGCCGATCCCTGGATGCGCGGCAGATCGCCTTGGTGGCGGCGCTCGGCATCGGGGTGGTCACCGTGGTCCGGCCGGTGCGGGTGGGCATATTGTCCACTGGCTCGGAATTGCGCCCGTTTGGCGAGGCGCTCGCGCCGGGCGACTTGTACGACAGCAACCGGCCCATGCTGGCCGCGCTGTTGCAGCGTCCCGTGGTGGCTCTGGAGGATCTGGGCTCGGTGCCCGACGATCCGCGTCAACTGGCGGCGCGGCTTGGCCAGGGCGCCGATCTGGATCTGTTGATCGCCAGCGGCGGCGTGTCGGTGGGCGAGGCGGACTGGGTGCGGCCCGTGCTGGCCGAGATGGGGCATCTGGATTTCTGGCGCGTCGCCATCAAGCCCGGCCGACCGCTGGCCTTTGGGCGCCTGGGCCGGAGCTGGTTTCTGGGGCTGCCGGGCAATCCGGTGTCGGCCTATGTGACTTTCCAACTGTTTGTGTTGCCCGTGCTGGAGCGCTTGGCAGGAATGCCCGTTCGCCCGCCGGTCAGCCTGCGCGCGCCACTGCTGGCGCCGCTGCGGCATCGACCGGGACGGACCAGTTTTTTGCGCGCCCGCTGGGAGCGCGCCGACGAGGGGGCCTGGGGGGTATTCCCCTTTCCCGGTCAAGGTTCAGCCATGCTGAGCTCTCTGGCCCAGGCGGATTGCCTGATTGAACTGCCCGCCGACCGGGCCACCTTTGAAGTCGGCGAGTCGGTCAAGGTTTGGCGGCTACCGAGCTGAAGCGGGGCTTCCCGTCCGGCTTGGGGATCTCCACCCGACGTGCCGGTTGCGGGCGACAGCGGCCTGCCTGTGCATGGATCTCCAGTCAGTGGCGGCGAAGGTGATCGGGAAGTTCATCGATGGTCATGCCCGCGTCGACGCCGGGCGCGCTGCTGTTCTGGCGTAGCTATCTTCATTGCGCGCATTCAGGTTATGCGCCTGAGCGGGCGTCTTTTCGTGGTTGTCGCGGGTGCTGCGTGGGCGGTTTCGCTATGTTTCCAAGCATTTCCTCCAGGGGGGTCAGCCAGTATGCGCGCCCACGCGCAGGCGCAACAGGCCTTCCTGGGCGCTGGAGGCGATCCGTTCGCCGTTGCGATTGTAGAAGCCGCCCTGGTTGAAACCGCGTGCGCCCGAGGCGCTGGGGCTTTCCATGTGGTAGAGAATCCAGTCGTCGATGCGGAATGGGCGATGGAACCACAGGGCGTGGTCGATGCTGGCGCCTTGCAGATTACCCTGGAAAAAGGTGATGCCGTGGGGCAACAGGCTGGTGCCCAGCAGGTTGAAGTCCGAGGCATAGGCGAGCAGGGCGCGATGCAGGCCCGGATCGTCGGGCAGCGGGCTGTTCACCCGCAGCCAGATTTGCTGGAGGGGATCGCGCCGCTCGGGGGTGAAGAAATCCACCGGCGCCACCGGGCGCATTTCGATGCCGACTTCGCGGTTCAGGAAGCGCCGCAGCGGCTCCGGCACCCGCTCGGCGAGGCGGGCGCGCAGCTCATGTTCGGTGGGCAGCGTTTCCGGCGGCGGTGCTTCCGGGCCGGGGGACTGGTGGCTGAGCCCCTGTTCCTCGATCTGGAACGAGGCCGACAGGGTAAAGATGGGCTTGCCATGCTGGATGGCGAGCACGCGCCGGGTGCTGAAGCTTTTGCCATCCCGCAGGCGCTCGACCTGGTAGAGGATGGGCGCCTTCATGTCGCCGGGGCGCAGGAAGTAGGCGTGCAGGGAGTGGGCCGGCCGCTCGGCGGCCACGGTGCGCTGGGCGGCGACCAGCGCCTGCCCGACCACTTGTCCGCCAAAGACGCTGAAGCCGCCCAAATCCGCGCTCGTGCCGCGAAACAGATTGTCTTCCAACACTTCCAGATCCAGTTGGTCCAGCAGGGTTTGCAAGGCTGGCGACATGGGGTTCTCCTGAGATAGGGGCAAGGGGGTGGGGCCAGACGCCAAGCTTAGCCAAGCTGGGCGCCTCGCGCGATACGCCGGCAGGGGGTTTTATGGTCTAATGCGCCGCTATGTTTCGTCCCTTCGAGCTCTTCATTGGCCTGCGCTACAGCCGTTCCCGGCGGCGCAACCATTTCATCTCCTTCATCTCGCTGATTTCCATGCTCGGCGTGGGCTTGGGCGTGGCCGCGCTGATCGTTGTGTTGTCGGTCATGAACGGCTTCGAGCAGGAACTGCGCCAGCGAATCCTGGGCATGACGGCCCATGTCACGGTCAGTAACTACGATGTGCGGGTGAGCGAGTGGCCCCGGGTGGCCGATCAGACGGCGACCCATCCCCATGTGATCGGCACGGCGCCCTACGTCGAAGGTGAGGCAATTTTTCGCCATGCCCGGATCCTCACCGGCGGCATGCTTTACGGCGTTCTGCCCGAGCGGGAAGGCCAGGTATCCGATGTGGGGCGGCGCATGGTGGCAGGCCGTCTGGAAGATCTGACCGACGGCGGCTATGGCGTTGTGCTGGGCAAGGCGCTCGCGGAAGCCTTGGGCGTCGGGCTGGGGGATGCGGTCGATCTCATGGTGCCCCAGGCCAACCTGACCCCGGCCGGTCTGATTCCGCGCCTGCGCCGCTTTCATGTGGTGGGCGTGTTTGAGGTGGGGATGTATGAATACGACCGCACCCAGGCCTTTGTGCACCTTGCGGACGCGGCGCGGCTGATGGCCCTGGGAGAGGCAGTCAGCGGCGTGCGACTCAAGCTGGATGATATCTATCGCGCCCCGCGGGTGAGCCAGGAGCTGGTGGAGACGCTGGATCCAGGTTATTTCGCCACCGACTGGACGCGCCGCCATGCCAATTTTTTCCGGGCGATCCGGACCGAAAAGACGGTGATGTTCGTCATTCTGGCGATGATCGTCGGCGTCGCCGCCTTCAACATCGTCTCCACGCTGGTGATGGTGGTGACCGACAAGCAGGGCGACATCGCCATCCTGCGCACCCTGGGCGCTTCGCCGGCGAGCATCATGGGCGTGTTCATCGTCCAGGGCGTGTTGATCGGCATCGTTGGGACGCTGGCTGGGGTCGCGGTCGGGGTCCTGATCGCCCTGAATGTCGAAACGCTGGTGCCCTTGATCGAGCGGGTGGTCGGTTTCAACTTCCTGCCGGCGGATGTGTACTACATCAGCGAACTGCCTTCGCGGCTGGACGCCACCGACGTGATCCGCATCAGTGTGTTGTCCTTCGTGCTGTCCCTGCTGTCCACGCTGTATCCCGCCTGGCGCGCCGCGCGGATGGAGCCGGCCGAGGCCCTGCGCTATGAGTGAGTCGGCGCCCGTGTTGATCTGCCGCAATCTGGTCCAGCGCTTCCGGCAGGGGCAGGCCGAGGTGCCCGTGCTCGATGGCGTGGATCTCACGTTGGCGCCCGGTGAACAGGTGGCAATCGTGGGCGCTTCCGGATCGGGCAAGAGCACCTTGCTGCACCTGCTGGGCGGGCTGGAGCGTCCCCTGTCCGGCGAGGTGGAAGTCATGGGGCAGCCGATGCACCGGCTGGGCAATGCCGCCCGCGGACGCTTGCGCAACCAGGCGATGGGTTTCGTCTACCAGTTCCATCACCTGATGCCGGAGTTCAGCGCCCTGGAAAACGTGGCCATGCCGCTGTTGCTGCGACGCATGGCGCCAGCGGAGGCGGCGGCGCGGGCGCGGGCCCTATTGGAGCAGGTGGGGCTGGGGCCACGTCTGGAACACCGTCCGGCCCAGCTTTCCGGCGGGGAGCGCCAGCGCGCCGCGCTGGCCCGGGCGCTGGTGACTGAACCGCCGTGCGTTTTGGCCGATGAACCCACCGGGAACCTCGACCCGCGCACCGCCGGCCAGATGTATGACCTCATGCTGCAACTCAACCGTCACCTCGGCACCAGCTTCCTCATCGTCACCCACGATGTGGAACTGGCCGGGCGCATGGATCGGGTGCTGCGGCTGGAATCGGGGCGTTTGCAGCCGCTCTGAAGATGCTTCCCGGTGATGGGTCGCGCGCTCCTGGCCTTTGTGCTGGGTCTGCTCGCCCTGAACGCCTGTCCCGACTTGCCAAGCCCGGCGATTCGCCTGGGTCTAGGACTCCTTCTTCTCCCGCTGCTTCTGCTGGCGATTCGCTCGCGTACCAGCGGCTGGGTCATCGCGGCGGCAGGGTTGTCGGGGCTCTTGTGGGCAATCCTGTCAGGGGCTGCGCTGCTCGACCAGCGTCCCGCGTTGCCGCCGCGGGGCGAGATCACCGTCCTGACCGTGCGCATCGTGGATTTTCCGCAATACCGCAATGGCGGCCAACGACTACTAGCCGAGGTTGTCTCCACGGACGATCCCGCCGTGACCTTGTCCGCTGGGGCCATGGTGCGAATTTCCGACTACGGCGTGGCGCGGGTCTATCGTCCGGGTGAGACCTGGCGGCTCAAGGTGCGATTGCGCGCCCCCCGTGGCCTGAGTAATCCCGGCAGCTTTGACTACGAGACCTGGCTGTTTCAGCAGGGCATCGTGGCCACCGCCAGCATCCGCGAGGACCCGGCCAATGCCCGCCTGGCCACGGCCTGGTTCAGCCTGCAACACCTGCGCGCCCATCTGGCCGCGCAAATCGACAGGGTGCTGGCCGATCACCCCCAGGCCGGGTTGGTGCGCGCCTTGGCGCTGGGTGATCAGGGGGCGCTCACGCCTGAGCAATGGGCGGTGTTCCGCGATACCGGGACGACGCATCTGGCCGTGATTTCCGGCCAGCACATCCTCATGGCCGCCGCTCCGGTCTATGGATCGACTCGCTGGGCCTGGCCCCGGCTGGCGGGTCTGGCGTTGCGTATCGCAGCCCCACGCGCGGCGGCCCTCGCCCTGTTGGCGGCTGCCTTCGGCTATAGCGCGCTGGCTGGATTTTCCGTGCCCACCCAGCGCGCGGTTGTGATGCTGGCTGCGCTCACGGCCGCTGTGTGGTGGCGACGGGAAGCCACGGCGAGCCGGATTTTGCTGGGCGCGCTGGTCCTGATCCTGAGCCTTGATCCGCGCGCGGCCTTGGCGCCGGGAACCTGGCTGTCCTTCGGGGCGGTGGCCTGCCTGTATGTCGGCCTGCGGGGCCGGATGGGCGGGGGAGGGCGCCTGATGGATCTGCTGCGCAGCCAATGGGTCGTGACCCTGGGTCTGGTGCCGATCCTGCTGCTGGCTTTCGGTCGCCTGTCCTGGGTGGCGCCCATCGTGAATCTGGTGTTGATTCCGCTGTTCAGCCTGCTGCTGTTGCCCCTCATCCTGGGGGGCACGCTGCTGGCGGCGATCCATCCTGTGCTGGGCGCGCCCTTGCTGTGGGCGGCCGCCCACGTTTTGTCGTGGTTGTGGATGCCCTGGGCGCTGCTGGCGGCGTGGCCGGGCGCGGCGGCCAGCTTGCCGGCGCTGGGATTGATGTCGACGTTGGTGTTGGTGGGTGGGGTGCTCTGGATGCTGGCGCCGCGAGGGTTTCCCGGGCGGCTCATCGGCCTGCTGCTGGTCTTGCTGGCCTGGACGCGGGTGGATACCGCGCCAGGGGCGGGCGACCTGGAGATGGCGATGCTGGACGTGGGTCAGGGTCAGGCTGTGGTGGTGCGGACCGCGCGGCATGTCTTGCTCTATGACACCGGTCCGCGCATGGGGACCTCCGATGCGGTGGAATGGGTGGTCGAGCCTTATCTGCGCCGCCAGGGCATCGGTCGTCTGGATGCAGTCGTGATCAGCCATGCGGACACCGATCACAGCGGCGGCGCTGCGCGATTGCGGGAGGTGATGCCGGTGGATGACTGGCTGAGTGGTGGCACACCCCCTTTCCCCGGAACCCGCCCCTGTCGGGCCGGCGCGACCTGGACCTGGGATCAGGTGCGGTTTGAGATCCTGCATCCCGGCATCACGCCCAACGACTCCGATAACGAGGGTTCATGTGTGTTGCGCATCATCGCGCCGGGCGGCCGAATTCTGCTCACCGGGGACATTGGCCGCCAGACCGAGATGGCCTTGCTGGCACAGGGGATGGATGTGCGGGCCGAGATCCTGGCTCTCGCGCACCATGGCAGCGCTGGCTCGTCGTCGGCGCCATTTCTGGCGGCGGTGGCGCCGGAATGGGCCCTGGCTGCCGCAGGTTTTGGCAACCGCTGGGATTTTCCCCGCCCGGTGGTGCGGGATCGCCTGGCGCGCCAGGGCAGCGCGCTGGCGGTCACCGGGGAGCTGGGGGCGGTGACGGTGCGCTTGCGCCCAGGAAAGCCGATCGCAATGGACGGTTATCGGTGCCGCGCGCGCCGCTATTGGCAAGCCGCGCCGGTGGGCTGTCCGGCTAAGGAATGAAGCCTGGGCCGCCGATCAAGTAGAATGCGGCCATCGGGCCGTCGACAACGGACGGGAGTGGATACGATGTGGGAATTGGTGCGGGCTGGCGGCTGGGTGATGGTGCCCATTTTGCTGTGTTCCTTGGGGGCGGTGGCCATTATGGCCGAGCGGCTGTGGAGTCTGCGCCGCGAGCGCATCGTGCCGCCGGATCTGGTGCCCCAGGTTCAGCAATGGATCAAGGCGGATCAGTTGAACGAGGAGGCGGTGGGCCGTCTGCGCCGTCATTCGCCCTTGGGACGGGTGCTGGCGGCGGGGCTGGCCAGCCGTCATCTGGATCGGGCTGCGGTCAAGGAAGGCATTGAGGATGCCGGGCGCCATGAGGTGCATGAACTGGAACGCTACCTCAATACGCTGGGCACGATTGCCAGTATTTCGCCATTGCTGGGCTTGCTGGGGACGGTTTTCGGCATGATCCGCATGTTTTCCGCGCTGACCTCCGCCGGGGTCGGCAATCCGGCGGAACTTGCCCATGGCATCGCCGAGGCATTGATCACCACGGCAGCGGGGCTGATCGTGGCCATTCCCGCCCTGGCTGCTCATCGTTACCTGCGCGGACGGGTGGCCGAGATCGTGGTGGAGATGGAGATCGCCTCCATCAGTCTGGTGAATCTGCTCTATGGCGGCCATGCGCCAGCGAGCCGGGTATCGGCCCGGCGGCGGCCAATCAAGGCCCCGATGGCGGCATCATGAATCTGAGCTCGCGGCGCGGGGATGAGCCGGAAATCAATTTGATTTCACTCATCGACGTCTTGTTCGTCCTGGTGATTTTCTTGATGGTGACCACCACCTTCGCGCATCAAACCGGTTTGCGACTGGAATTGCCCAAGGCGTCACCAGCGCCTGAAACGGCCACGGACCCTGGCCTGTCGGTCGCGGTGGATCGCAATGGCCACTACTTTCTCGGAGATCAGGCCCTGGTGAATACCCGTCCGGAAACCCTGCGGCGCGCGCTGGAGCTGGAACTGGGCGCGGAACGCAACCGCCCGGTGGCGGTGCGGGCCGATGGCCGCGCCAGTCACCAATCAGTGGTGACGGTATTCGATGTCCTGGCCCAGATGGGTGTGCGGGATGTGGTGATCGAGACCGTGCAACCGCCGGAGTCGCCGTGACCGACCGGCCGGCTTCCATGGCACCGCTGGCGATCTATCGGCGCTTGTTGCGTTACAGCCTGGCGCACTGGCGCCTGTTTCTCGTCGCCGTGGTGGGGATGGTGCTGTTCGCTGTGTCGGAAACGGCATTTGCCTGGCTGATGAAACCGCTGCTGGACGGCAGCTTCGTGGAACGGGATCCGACCATCATCCGCTGGATGCCGCCCTTGGTGCTGGGGCTCTTCCTGTTGCGGGGCGCGGCGGCTTTCGTGTCGGATTACTACATGGCCGACGTGGGCCAGCGGGTGATCAAGACCATCCGGACCGAATTATTCGACCATTTCCTGCGCCTGCCCTCGTCATTCTATGACCGCAATGCCTCCGGCCAACTGCTGTCCAGCCTGACCTTCAACGTTGACCAAGTGGCCAATGCCGCGACCCAGGCGGTCACGGTGATGATCCGCGACAGCATCAAGGTCGTGGGCTTCATGGCGCTGATGTTTTATCTCAATGCCAAGCTGGCGGTTTTCGCTGTCCTGGTCAGTCCGCTGATTGCCGTGCTGATCCGCTGGATCAGCGGCCGATTTCGCCGCATCAGCACCCGCATCCAGCATTCAATGGGGGAACTCACCGGCGCCTCCGAGGAGATGATCAAGGGGCAGCGGCTGGCCAAGGTGTTCGGCGCCCAGGATCATGAATCCCAGCGCTTTGATCGAGTGAACGAACGGAATCGGCAATTGCTCATGAAACGGGCGCTGACCCAGGCCGCCAGCAACCCGGTCATCCAGATCATCGCCGCCATTCCCATGGCGGGCATCGTTTACGTGGCCACCAACGACAGCATTTCCGGGGCGATGACCCCCGGTGCTTTCGCTGCCTTCCTGGGGGCCATGGTGGGTCTGCTCAACCCCCTGAAACAGCTCACCACGGTGAATGCCACGCTGCAGCGGGGCATTGCCGCCGCCGCCAGCATCTTCGCCCTGCTGGGCGTGGATGCCGAGCCGGACAGTGGCCAGCAGCCCCTGGGGCGAGCCAAGGGCGCGGTGTGTTTCGAAAGGGTGCGTTTCGCTTACGATCCGGCCAAGGGTGAGGTCCTGAAGGGGATTGATCTTGCCATCGAACCTGGCCAAACCATCGCCCTGGTGGGCCGTTCGGGCAGCGGCAAGACATCCCTGGTGAACCTGCTGCCGCGCTTCTATGAGTCTCAGGCCGGCCGGATTCTGGTGGACGGAGTCGACATCCGCGACTATCGGCTTGCGGATCTGCGCCGACAGATTGCCGTGGTGGGGCAGGAGGTCGTGCTGTTCAACGACAGCGTGGCGGCCAATATCGCCTATGGCGAGGATCCCGCGCAGGTCATTGAGCGGGTTGAGGCGGCGGCCCGCGCGGCCCATGCCTGGGAATTCATCGAGAAACTTCCCCAGGGGCTCTGGACCCCGGTGGGACAACAGGGCGTGTTGCTTTCCGGGGGCCAGCGCCAGCGCCTGGCCATTGCCCGCGCCCTGTTCAAGGACGCGCCGATCCTGATTCTCGATGAGGCGACTTCCGCCCTTGATACCGAAGCCGAGCGCCATATCCAGGCCGCTTTTGAAACCCTGATGCAAGATCGGACGACCTTGGTGATTGCCCACCGACTTTCCACGGTGACGCGCGCCGACAGCATTGTGGTGATGCAGGACGGGCAGATCGTCGAACAGGGGAGCCACGCCCGACTGTTGGCGAATAACGGACCTTACGCCGAACTGTATCGGCTCCAGTTCCGCGAAATGGAAGCGACCGGTTGAGGCCAGCCGGTTGGCGCGGACGACTGGAGTCTGCGGTGCTTGGGCTCTGGTACGGCCCGCGTTGGCGCGTCTGTCCCCTGCTGCCGCTGAGCGCACTCTATGCGCTTGCCGTCGCACTCCGCGCAGCGCCTTATCGGTTCGGTTGGCGGCATCCCGTGCGCTTGCCGGTTCCCGTGGTCGTGGTGGGCAATATCACGGTGGGCGGCACCGGGAAAACCCCGCTGGTCATCCATCTGGCTCAACGGCTGGCGGCCGCGGGTGAGCGGCCCGGCATTTTGTGCCGCGGCTATGGCGGCGCTTCCGCCCACTGGCCGCGGCAGGTCACGCCCGGGAGCGACCCCCGGGAGGTGGGCGATGAGCCGGTGCTGATTGCGCGACGCAGTGGTCTGCCGGTGGCCGCGGGTCCGGATCGGGCGGCGGCGGGTCGTTTGCTGCTCGCCCAGGGCTGCACGGTGTTGCTATGCGATGATGGACTCCAGCATCAGGCCCTGGCGCGCGATGTTGAAATTGTTGTCATGGACGGCGCCCGTGGTCTGGGCAATGGCTTTTGCCTGCCCGCTGGCCCCTTGCGCGAGTCCGCCCAGCGCTTGAAGCAGGTTGATGCGGTCGTGGTGCAGGGCGGCGGTTTGTCGGTGGGGCGGCCAGCGTTCACCATGGACCTGCCCCTCGGCGATACGCTTGTTGCAGTGACTGATGGCAGCCGTCGACCCTTGGCCGAATTCGTGGGACAGACTGTTCACGCCATGGCCGGCATCGGTCATCCGCAGCGCTTTTTTGGCGCCCTGAGCCAGGCGGGACTGAGGGTGGTGGAACACCCCTTCCCCGACCATTATGATTACCGCCCCGAGGATCTGCGATTTGCGGCGGATGGCGTCCTGCTCATGACCGAGAAAGATGCGGTCAAGTGTGCCCGTTTCCCCTTGCGGAATGCCTGGTTCGTGCCGGTCAGCGCCCGGGTGGATCCGGGGCTGGAAGCGAAGGTACTGGCTTGGGTGCGTCAACGGGGCAAGGATTTGGCGGCAGGGATGAGGTGAACGGAGGGATCGTGGATAAGAAACTGTTGGAAATCCTGGCTTGTCCGGTCTGCAAGGGACCCTTGGTCTACCGTTCCGGGGCGGCGGAGTTGCTCTGCAAGGCCGATCGATTGGCCTTCCCCATTCGCGATGGCATTCCGGTCATGCTGGTGGAAGAAGCCCGCGCCCTGGCCCCCGAGGAGGAGGTGCGATGAGCTTCAAGGTGGTGATTCCCGCACGTCACGGTGCGACCCGCCTGCCCGGCAAGCCCCTGCGCCTGATTGCCGGCCTGCCGATGATTCAGCATGTCTATCGCCGTGCTGTGGACAGTGGTGCCGAGGAGGTCATCATTGCCACGGAGCATGCGCTGGTGGCGCAGATGGCCCGTTCCTTTGGGGCGACGGTGTGCATGACCGGGGATCAGCACCTGTGTGGCACCGATCGGATTGCGGAGGTGGTCGCGCAGCGCGGCTGGGCAGACGATGCCGTGGTGGTCAACCTGCAGGGCGATGAACCCACCATGCCTGCGGTGAATGTCGCGCGAGTGGCGGAAAACCTGCAAGCGCAGCCCACGGCCCAGGTCGCCACGCTTTGCACACCCATCGGGACCGTCGAGGAGCTGCTCGACCCCAATGTGGTCAAAGTGGTGTGCGATCGGGACGATTTCGCCTTGTATTTCAGCCGCGCGCCGATTCCCTGGCATCGGGATGGCGGCTTTTCCCAGGATGCGGGGATGCCACCCGGCCTGTGGCTGCGTCATCTGGGCATCTATGCTTATCGGGCTGGGGCGCTGCGTGCCTTTGCGGCGCTGGGGCCTTCCGAACTGGAGCGTCAGGAGTCGCTGGAGCAGTTACGCGCTCAGTGGGGCGGCATGCGCATCCATGTGGCTGAGGCGCCCGCCTTGCCGGGGGCGGCGGTGGATACCGAAGCCGATCTGGCGCGGGTCGAGGCCTTGTTCAGGCAACAGTCGCTGCAGCAGACGGGCTGAATCTCGTTCCGCTCGGCGATCTCACCAGGGGAGGACGCATGCCACGGATCTTGTTTGTCTGCATGGGAAACATCTGCCGCTCGCCGGCGGCGGAAGGGGTGTTTCGCCACCTGTTGCGGCAGGAAGCACCTGAATGGCTGGAGCGGATCGAGATCGATTCCGCCGGCACCCATGGCTATCACACCGGGAGACCGCCGGATCCCCGCATGGTGGCGGCCGCCCTGGCCCGGGGCATTGATTTGAGCGGCCTGCGCGCCCGGCTCGTTCAAGCAGAAGATTTCGCGACATTCACCCACATCCTGGTGATGGATCAGGCGAACTTGGCCCATTTGCAGGCGATCCAGCCACAGGGCGCCACGGCAATTCCCGAGTTGTTACTGGCACCCTTGATTGATGGTCGACCTCGGGAGGTTCCCGATCCCTATTACGGCGGCGCCCAGGGTTTTGACCGGGTGCTGGATTTGCTGGAGGAAGGCTGCCGCCGGCTGGTGATGCGCCTGCGTGATTACTCGCCACAGACATAGCAGGCAGCGGTTCCACTTCCAGTCCTGTTCATCGCGGTGTCTCTCCCGTCTGCGCTTCCGTGAGGGTGGCAATGCCGATCTGCCCCTACACGGAACGGTGAGCCCTTGGCGCCGCAGCCTCAGCGGCGTGGGGAAGGACCAGCAGGCGCGGTTCAGTCATCTCCGCCATGGCGCTGCGCACGCCTTCCCGCCCCAGGCCGCTGTCCTTGACGCCGCCGTAGGGCATGGCATCAGCTCGAAAGCTGGGCGCCGCGTTGACCACCACGGCCCCGACTTCCAAGCTTTCCCAGGCTCGCAGGATATGGGGCATGTGATCGGTGAACAACGCCGCCTGCAAGCCATAACGGCTGGCATTGACAATGGCCAATGCTTCATCGAAATGACTGAAAACGCGCATGACGACCACTGGCCCAAAGGCTTCCTCGGCCCAGATGGGGCAATCCTCCGGAACCGCTTCCAGCACGGTCGGGCTGAAGACAGTGCCCTGGCGATGCCCCCCGCACAATACGCGCGCCCCGCGCGCTTGGGCTTCGGCGATCCATTTTTCCAGTCGCATCGCCTCGCCTTCATCAATCAGCGGGCCGACCACCGTATCCTCATGCGCCGGGTCGCCCACGGTCAGGGCGGCAACGGTCGCCAGTAGCTGTTCCCGGAATGCCGATTCCAGCGAGCGATGCACCAGGATGCGCTGGACGCTGATGCAGCTTTGGCCGGAGTTGCCAAAGCCCCCTTGCACGATGCGCGGGATGGCGCGTTCCAGATCGGCATCGGCCGCCACGATACAGGCGGCGTTGCCACCCAGTTCGAGGGTGACGCGTTTTTTCCCCGCCCGAGCCTTGAGGTCCCAGCCCACAGTGGCTGATCCGGTAAAACTCAGCAAATGCAACCGATCGTCTTCCACCAGCGCGTTTGCGGCCTCCCGCGTGCAAGGCACAATGGAGAAGGCGCCGGGCGGCAGGTCGGCCTCGGCCAGGATTTCCCCCAACATCAGCGCGCTGACGGGCGTATTGCTGGCCGGTTTGAGGACAAAGGGACACCCCACGGCGAGGGCGGGGGCCACTTTGTGGGCCACCAGATTCAGCGGAAAATTGAACGGCGTGATGAAGGCGCACGGACCGACCGGGAATCGCCGCTCGAACGCCAGCGTCTCTCCGCTCAAGGGACTGCCGCGCAGGTCATGGAAGGCGCCCTCGGGCCGGCCCGCCTCCTCGGCCGCCAGCTCAAAGGTGCGGAGCAAACGCTCGACTTCGGCGCGTGCGGCGGTCAGCGGCTTGCCGCCCTCCTGGACCAGGATCGCGGCCAGGGATGCCGCCTGTTCCCGGAGGCGTCCCAGGCAATGCCGCAGGATGGCCTGGCGGGCGTGAGGGCGCATGCGCGCCAGGGTCGGGGCGGCCTGGACGGCGCCGGCGATGGCTGATTCCATCATGGCCGCATCCGCCCGGCTTACCTCCCACCGGGTCGAGCCGTGATATTTGTCGCGTACGGGGAGGCGATCATCGGTCAGGACGGGGCGATTGGCCACATAGCAAGGCAACACGGGGATCGACATGGGGTGGGGCCTCCTGGCGGGCAAGGGGAATGGGAAGAATGGCGAGGTGGCGTGAGGTGCTCACCTTCAAAAAGACCGTTCCGACGTCTGGGCGTTCCCGGCGACGGAACGCGCTGTTGGGTGGCTGGTGCGCTGGGATATGGGGGGTGCTGGCGGGGGCGGCATGGGGGGCGGCGCCCAGTGAGACATTGCCACGACTGACCTTGGCCGTGAATGGCGTGCCCATTCAGGTCGAAGTGGCCTGGACATCGCGTGCTCGGGAGCGCGGTTTGGCGGGACGCGCGGCCTTGGCGGCGGATGCGGGGATGCTGTTTGTATTCAGGCCTCACGGGCGTCCCTGCTTCTGGATGAAGGATACGCTCCTCCCCCTGAGCCTGGCTTTCATCAACGAGCGGGGGATGATCGTTCAACGGGAAGAACTGCTGCCGGGGGACGAGCAATCCGTCTGTGCCCGGCAGCCGGTGCGATTTGCCCTGGAGGTGGCGCGCAATGGCCCGCTGGCGCATCAGTTGCGATTGGGTCACCCGGTCGTTGGACTGCCGCAACTGCCCCGCCTGCCTGCCGAGCCCTCCCGGTTCGGGGAAGCGGGTTAAGCCGTCAGCGCGCCATAAACACCCAGCGTCAGCGCCGTGCAACCCAGCACGGCCACCAGCCCATGCCCGAGAATCATCGCCTTGGGCGCGCCATCCCCGATGAAGCGGCCATACACCGTCAGGCTGCAGCCCCCCAGGGCAGCCAGAACATAGAGTCCAAAGGCGATCCACAGGGACGTGGCCCCCAAGCTGCTGGCCGCGAAATAGAGGATGACCAATCCCACCACCCCACCGGCGCCATGCCCCATTGCCAGGGCAAGGGGCACATCGTCTTTCTGGAAGTGCCGATAGGCCAGCAACAGGCCGCCCAGAAACACGATCACAAAGATGAAAAAAGCCAGATAAAGCATGGGTTGCTCCTTGTTTGCAAGTCACTCTTCGCAGCATGGATGAGGGGTGGTGAATTTGCTGCGATTCGTGCCGAACGCTTGATCTGCGTCAAGTCGTCGCAGCGCCCAGGAAGCGCCGCACCAGGATCAGCAGCGCCGGTAAGTTATCCACCACCGCGTCGGGGCGGTGGGGATGGCGGACGGTTCCGGGAAAGATCTTGTCGATCCAGGCCGCATCCCAATGGGCGCCGTTGTAGAAAATCGAGGTGACCCGCGCCTCCTTGGCGGCGACGACGTCAGTGGTGCTGTCGCCCACATACCAGCATGCCGGCGAGGGCGAGGCGCCGAGCTTGTCCAGCGCCTTCAGGATCAGATCCGGCGCCGGCTTGCGATTCGGCACATCATCGCCGCACACCATGGTCTCGAACAGATCGGCCCAGCCCGTGCCATCCACCACGGCGATTTCATGGCTCATGAATTCGCGGCTGCGATTGGAGATGACGCCGAGGGTGATGCCCATGCTGCTCAGGGTTTCGAGGTTTTCCCGCATGGCCGGCTCCATGGGATGTACATCCCCGTAGTGGTTGCGGTAACAACGGTCGAAGGCCTGATGCGCCAGGCGCTTGGCATCCTCGTCCGGCCCGAACAGCAGCTCGAAGATGTCGGTGCGGGAAATCTTGCGGGCGGCCTTGATCTTGGGGTGCAGGCGACGATAGCGGCGCACGTAGCTCACCAGCTTGGCGTCCTCCACCGTTTTGGACTGACTGGGTTTGAGCAGCCGGTCCAGCAGGCCCAGTTCCTCGAGATGGGGCAGGACGTCATCGACTGCGTGGTACATGGCGTCCAGCGTATCCACCAGCGTGGCATGCCAGTCGAACAGGATGACGCGGGGGCGGGCATGTGGCAGTTGCAGGATGCTCATATGAAACGAGTCGTTCCCCGGAGTTTGAGGTTTGATGACGGACATGCGGTGTCGCCGGCGGGCACGGGGAAAGGCGGGAAGACGGGAAGGCTCCCCGGCCGCTGCATCGATCGAGCCGGGACCAGGCCAGCCGGCCGCTGCGGATGGGGAAAGAAAGCCTGGATAAGCGATGCGTGGGTCAAGGCGGCGTCCTGCTGGCCGTCGCCCGACGGGCGAATGCCACGATGTCTTTGTTGCGATCGGGCCAGTCGAGATGGCGCCCAGGGTGGCCGCAATAACGGGTTTCGCCGTCTGCGCTGCACCCCGACCAGACCAGACAGCCGTCTTGTTCTTCGCGGGGGGCGCCTTCGCAGCGGTTGCATTGCGCCCACCAATGGGCCGCTTCCCGGCCAAATCCGGGAAACAGGCGATCCCGATCCCCATGCAGAATCATCACCGGCAAAGGCGCCGAGCAGGATTCCCTGGCCAGATCCTCGCCCCGGATGCCGGCTGCGCTGGGAATGATGGCCGCCGGACGTGGCGCGATATCCGGTAAGAAAGCCAGCGCGCTGCTGATCGTCCCCCCATCCGAATGGCCCGTGTAGACCAGGCGATCCAGATCGATGCAATACCGATGGGCCACAGCCGGCGCGACATGAGCCAAGTCCCTGATCACGCCCTGCGTCAGCCCACGGCTACCGGCATAGGCCACGATGAAGCCTGCGGCGGTGGCCTCATGGGTCAAGCCCATGAAGCGTTCGCTCAGGGTGGGCCCGATCCCGGCGGGCGCAAACACGACCAGCAGTGGGTGGGCCCGCTTGGGATCGTAGTTTGCCGGAGCGCGGACACGGATCGGGATGCCGCCGGGGGTGCGCAGCTCTGCCGGGTCTGGATCTCTCGCACGGGGACCTGTCGGACAGGCTGTTGGCGTCTCCCCTGCATAGTCGTAGGGGGCTGAAACCAAGACATCGCCCCAGTGCAGGTGGGTGATGGCCAGCCAGGCCGGCAGGCCAATGAACAGCCCGCCCAACGTCAGCGCAATGATGGCAAGAGGCAGGTAGAAACGCCACGGCAAGCGGGGTCGGTTCACGAAATCGCCTTCCTTGACGCGGTGATGATTCTTAAGTGTAGCGTGGCATCCGGATCGATCACATGCCTCTCCTCGCGAGCATGCGGGTATGACGGCCCGCGCCACAGGGCGTTACGGCTCTTCCGGGGTGAGATGGCGCCGCATGGAGGGATCAAGACGGCGATTGCAGTGATCGAGGAAGATTCCCCCTCACGGCCGGGTGCCATGTGTTTAAGGCATTGCACGGCAGGTCACGGCAACGGAGGACGGATTTACACGTGAGCGGTGCGGGAGGCAGACGGTCTTTCCGGGGTCTGGGCAACGGGGGCGGGGGCAAGCAAGTCCAGCAGGGCGTTCACCTGCTCCAGACGGCTTTGGGGTTCGGCCATAGGCAGGGTGAAGCGCAGGGTCTCGGCGCCGTCGAGGCGATAGCGCTTGGGCTGCTGCTGGATCAAGGGCAGGATGCGGGCCGGATCGACGGGGGTCCTGGGGCCAAAGACGATGCGGCCGCTTTCGGCGCCGGCTTCCAGTTTGCGGATGCCCAGCGCCACGGCGCGCAGCTTGATTTCGGTCACGGCGAACAAATGCTTGGCCGGCGCGGGCAGCAGACCAAAGCGGTCGATCAGCTCGACCTGCAGGGCGCGCAGGGCGGCATCATCGCGGGCGCCGGCAATGCGTTTGTAGAGTATCAGGCGCAGATCCACATCGGGGATATAGGTCTCCGGCAACAGGGCGGGCAGGCGCAGCTCTACCAAGGGCCCCGGCTCGGCGCTGCCGTCGAGAGCGGGAATCTCGCCACGCTTCAAGGCCGCCACGGCCCGCTCCAACAGTTCGCTGTAAAGCCCGAAGCCGACTTCCTGAATGTGACCGCTCTGGCCTTCGCCCAGCAATTCCCCGGCCCCACGGATTTCCAGGTCCTGGGTGGCCAGGCTGAAGCCGCTGCCCAGCGCGCCGAGGGTTTCGAAGGCGTCCAGGCGCTTGACGGCGTCGGCCGTCATGGCCTTGCGCGGTGGCACGATCAGGTAGCAGTAGGCGCGATGGTGGGAGCGGCCCACGCGCCCGCGCAACTGGTGCAACTGGGCGAGGCCGAAATGGTCAGCGCGGTGGATCAGAATGGTATTGGCGGTGGGAATGTCGATGCCGCTTTCGATGATGGTGGTGCAGACCAGCACATTGGCGCGGCGGTGGTAGAAATCCAGCATCACCTGTTCCAGTTCCCGCTCCGGCATCTGGCCGTGGGCGATGAGGATGCGTGCGTCGGGCAACAGCCCCCCTAAGCGCTCGGCGATTTTCTGGATGTCCTGCACCTCGTTGTGCACGAAGAACACCTGGCCGCCGCGCTTGATTTCGCGCAGGCAGGCCTCCTGGATCAGGGCATCATTCCATTCGTTGGAAAAGGTTTGCACGGCCAAGCGCTCCACCGGCGGGGTGGCGATGATGGATAAGTCGCGCAGCCCGGCCAGGCTCATGTTGAGCGTGCGCGGAATGGGCGTGGCAGTGAGGGTGAGCAGATCCACCTCGGCACGCAACTGCTTGAGGCGCTCCTTGTGGCGCACGCCGAAGCGGTGTTCCTCATCGACGATGACCAGCCCCAGACTCTTGAAGCGCACATCGCTGCCGAGCAGCTTATGGGTGCCGATGATGATGTCGACCTGGCCCTCGGCCATGGCGGCCATGGCGATCTTCTGTTCCTTGGGGCTGCGCATGCGGGAGAGTCCTTCCACCCGGACCGGCCAGTCGGCAAAGCGGTCGCGGAAATTGCGGTAGTGCTGCTCGGCCAGCAGGGTGGTGGGCACCAGGATCGCCACTTGGCGGCCGCCGTGTACTGCGACGAAGGCGGCCCGCATGGCGACTTCCGTCTTGCCGAAGCCGACATCGCCGCACACCACCCGGTCCATGGGCGTGGGGCCGGTCAGGTTGGCGATGACCGCGTCGATGGCCTGGAGCTGATCGGCGGTTTCCTCAAACGGGAACGCTGCCGCGAACTGGTGATAGGCCACGGCGTCGAACGCCACCGGCGTGCGGCGCTGGGCGGCGCGGCGGGCCTGGACTTCCAGTAGTTCGGCGGCCACGTCATGGGCGCGCTGGGCGGCCTTGCGGCGCGCCTTGTCCCACTGGTCCGAGCCCAGTCGATGGAGCGGGGCGTTCTCGGGATCGGCGCCGGTGTAGCGGCTGACGAGATGCAGGGTGGAAACCGGGACGTAGAGCTTGTCGCCGCCGGCGTATTCCAGGACCAGGAATTCAGCGGTCATCCCGCCGGTATCGATGATCTGCAGTCCCTGGTAGCGGCCGACGCCGTGTTCCTCGTGGACCACCGGGGCGCCTGGGCGCAGATCGGCCAGATCGCGGATGATGGTGGCCGGATCGCGGGATACCCGCTTGCGGGAACGCTGGCGCGGGCGTTCACCGGAGAGCTGGCTTTCGCTGATGACGGCGAGATCCGGCAGCAGCAGGCCCCGTTCCAGGGGCGCCACGGTGATGGCGAGATTCATCGTGCCCGCATGGAACGCGGACCAGTCGGCGCAGGGCTCGGGTTTCAGGCCCAGCGGGCGCAACTGATCCAGCAGCGCCTCTCGCTGGCCGGGCGATTCCGCCGCGAGCAGCACCCGCCCGTCAAAGTCCT
This sequence comes from Pseudomonadota bacterium, assembly GCA_002862435.1. Classification (GTDB taxonomy): domain Bacteria; phylum Pseudomonadota; class Gammaproteobacteria; order UBA5335; family UBA5335; genus Macondimonas. Next base: position 57,963 of record PKDC01000017.1, read on the forward strand.
GGATGAACCGAACCAATCCCTCCAATGGGCGCTGGGCATGGGGATTGAGGTGCAGGGCCAGGGGCGGCAGGGCGTGCAGGGGTTGTTCGGCGGCGCTGTCGTCGGCCGCATCCTCGGCCAGATGGATCCGCGCGAAGCCCTGCCAGCCGGCGGCCAGTTCCGCCAGTGACACAAACATGGCTTCGGGCGACAGCAACGGCCGCTCGATATCATGGCGGCGCTGCTCATGGCGGGTCTGGATCTGTTCCCATGCCCCCTGCAAGGCCGCTTCGGCGCCTGCGTCCAGGACCACGGTGCTGCCCGCGGGCAGGTAATCGAACAGGGTCGCGGTCTGGTCGAAAAACAGCGGCAGGTAATATTCGATACCGCCAGGCGTGTTGCCCTCGCTGACTTCCCGATAGATCAGGCTCTTCTGGGGGTTTCCCTCGAAACGGACGCGATAGCGCTGGCGGAATTGGCGGATTGCCTCTTCATCGAGCGGGAATTCCCGTGCCGGCAGGATGCGGACTTCCTTGATGACATCCTGCGAACGCTGGGTCTGCGGATCGAAAGGCCGGATGGTATCGACCTCATCGTCCAGGAGATCAATGCGGTAGGGCACGGTGCTGCCCATGGGGAACAGGTCCATCAGCGAGCCGCGCAGGGCGAATTCGCCATGCTCCATCACCTGGGCCACGGCCCGGTAACCGGCGGCTTCCAGCCGCGCCCGCAGGGCATGGGGATCCAGTCGCTCACCGGCGCGCAGGATCAGGCTGTGGCCAGTCACGAAGGCTGGGGGTGGCAAGCGCTGAAGCAAGGTGTTGGCCGGCACCACCACCAGACCGGCCTTCAGGTCGGGCAGGCGGTAGAGGGTTTCGATGCGCCGCGACAGGATGTCCTGATGGGGCGAAAACACATCGTAGGGCAGGGTTTCCCAGTCCGGAAAATGCAGCACGGCCGCGCCGTCTGGGCCGGCATAGAAAGCCAGCTCGGCTTCCAGGCGCTCGGCGGCGCGGGCGTCGGCCGCGATGATCAGCAACGGACCCGGCCGGCTGCGAGCCAGATCCGTGATCCATAACGCGCCGGCGCTACCGGGGAGGGCGCCGATGCGGCGTTCCGTAACTGTTGGGAGCGATTGCTTCGACGCCATGCGGGGAGTGCGCTTCAGGCCGTGACGCGACGCTGCAGGGCGCGGCGTTGCGCATAGGCCTCGCGGGCGATCCGGACATCTTCCAGGAAGATGGGCAGTTCCTGCAGGGTCAGGGCCTGGGCCCCATCCACCAGCGCCTTGGCCGGGTCAGGATGGAAGTCCACCAGCACCAGATTGGCGCCGGCGATGATCCCCTGGGCGGTGGCGTGAAAGACATCCAGGATCCCATCGGGACCGGCATGGCGGGTGCCCACGGAATGGGAGGGGTCGATGCCCACCGGCATGCGCGTGAGTCGCTTGACCACCGGCACATGGCCGAAATCCAGCAGGTTGCGGTGGGGATCGCCCATATGGGACTTGAGGCCGCGGAGACAGAAAATGACGTTGCGGTTGCCTTCGCTGGCGAGGTATTCGCCCGCGTTCAGCGATTCGTCCAGGGTGATGCCGAAGCCGCGCTTGAGCAGCACCGGCATGTCCCGCTGCCGACCGGCGGCTTTGAGCAGCTCGAAATTCTGCGTGTTGCGCGTGCCGATCTGGAGCATCACGCCGGTAGGGTGGCCGGTGCGCGCCAGGGCGTCCTGGATTTCCTCGATGTGGGCCTCGCGGGTGATTTCCATGGCGATTACCCGGATGCCATATTTTCCCGCCAGCTCGAACACCCAGGGCAGGCACGCCGCCCCATGGCCCTGGAAGGCATAGGGATTGGTGCGCGGCTTGTAGGCGCCCATGCGGGTGCAGACCTGACCGTTATCGCGCAGGGCGCGCATCATGCGCTCCACATGCTCGGGGGTGTCCACCGCGCACAGGCCAGCCAGCACATGCAGCGTGTCCTGCCCGAATTGCACGCCGTTGTAGATGAATTCACTGGGCCGGCTGTCGTCCCGATGGCGCCCCAGGATGCGGTAGGACTCGGATACCCGCACCACCCGATCCACGCCCGGCAGCACGGCCATTTCGGCTTCCTCCAGGGCGGCGGTCTGGCCGATCAGGTAGATTTCGGTGAGGACCTGCTGGGCGCCTTTCTCCTGGTGCACCCGCCACTGGATGCCGGGCAGTGCGTCCAGGCGCTCGGCAAGATCCGCGAACACCGGGCTTTCGGGAACGACTTCGGGTTGCAGGATTAGAATCATGAGCGAGGCGACCGGATCGGGGAGGGAAGCGGGCAATTATACGGCAGCGACGCGCTTCCCGCTGCGCGGGCGGCAGGCCGGATCAGTAGCGGGCCGCCATGCGCCAAGGCTATTTCAGGCCGCCAGTCGCCTCAATCGCGAAAGCGGCGCGTCAGATCGCCGTAGGCCTCGATGCGCCGGTCGCGCAGGAACGGCCAGATGCGCCGCACCTGTTCACTATGGTCCAGATCCAGCGTCGCGCTCAGGATCTCGGGCACCGCGGTTCCGGCCTGGGCAAGGATTTCGCCCTGGGGGCCGGCGATGAAGCTGCTGCCCCAGAAGCCAATACCCGCGCTGTGCGCCGAGGGGTCGGCTTCTTGGCCCACCCGGTTGCAGGCCAGTACAGGCACTCCGTTCGCCACGGCATGGGCGCGCTGGATGGTGATCCACGCATCGCGCTGGCGGGATTGCTCATCGGCCGGATCGTCCGGATTCCAGCCGATGGCGGTGGGGTAGAGCAGCAATTCCGCACCGGCCAGGGCCATGAGCCGCGCCGCTTCCGGGTACCACTGATCCCAGCACACCAGCACCCCGAGCCGACCCACGGCCGTATCAATGGGGGTGAATCCCAAATCGCCCGGCGTGAAATAAAACTTTTCATAGAACCCTGGATCGTCCGGGATGTGCATCTTGCGGTAGCGGCCGGCAAGGCGGCCATCGGCGTCCAGCACCACCGCGGTGTTGTGGTAAAGACCCGGCGCCCGCCGCTCGAACAGCGAGGCCACGATCACCACGCCCAGTTCCCGCGCCAATGTGCCCAATTGTTCGGTGCTGGGGCCGGGGATGGATTCCGCCAGATCGCACAGGGCGGGGTCCTCGACCTGGCAGAAATAGAGCGTGTTGTGCAGTTCCTGCAGCAACACCAGGCGCGCGCCGCCCGCTGCCGCTCGACGGATGTCATCCATCTGGGTGGTGAGGTTGGCGACGGGATCCTCCCCGCAGCGCTGCTGCACCAGGGCAACATTCAATGAGCGGCTCATGGGCGTGGTCCAACAAGGTGGGTAGACCGGAAATTCTAGCAAAATGAAGTAACAGCGCGATTGAACGCGGTTTCATGATGAAAGTGGGGTTGGGCATCGGACCCGGTTACGCATTACAGCTGGCAAATGATCTGGCCGATCACTATGGTTGAAGGCGATCGCAACGCGATTCCGTGGGCATCGGTACGGACGCATGAACACAGGATCTTCAAGGAGGAACGATGGCGGCTAAGACGGGATTCTGGGCCATTGCCCAGACGCAGCCTGAAAAAACGGCGCTGGTGGCGGACGATGGTCAGGCAATGAGCTTTGGCGAGCTCGATGAACGGGTCAACCGCCTGTCTCACGGCTTGCGCGCCCTGGGGTTGCAGTATCGCGATGGCATCGCGATGTTGATGCACAACGACCCCGTGTGGATCGAGGCCTTTCTGGCGGCGCACCAGATTGGCCTGTACCTGACGCCCATCAACTACCATCTGACCGGCCCCGAAGTGGCCTACATCATCGGCAATTGCGAGGCCAAGGTGTTCATCGCCCATGAGCGCCATGCGGCTGTGGCCCTCAAGGCGGTGGAGGAGCTGGGCTACGACCGCTCACGCTGCTTTGCGGTAGGAAAAATCCCCGGGTTTCGTGATTACGAGGCGTTTCTGGCGGAGCATCCCGCCACCGCCCCCGAGGATCGCCAGGCGGGGACCCTGATGCTCTATACCTCGGGTACCACAGGCCGACCCAAGGGAGTGCGGCGCCCCTTGATGCCGGGCAATCCCGATGTGGTGGCCAGTCTGGCCGGCATGCTGGGCGCCCTGTTCCAGCTCAAGTCCGGCGCGGGCGTCCATCTGGTGACCGGCCCGCTCTATCACGCCGCTCCTGGCGGTTTTGGCACCGCTTCCCTGCATCTGGGGCACAGCTTGGTGCTGGTGGACCGCTGGGATGCCGAAGACACCCTGCGCCGGATCGAGCGCGAGCGGGTGACCTCCACCCATATGGTGCCCACCATGTTCCATCGCCTGCTGGCGTTGCCCGATGCGGTCAAGCGACGCTATGACGTGTCCAGCCTGCAGGCGGTAATCCATGGCGCCGCGCCCATCGGCGTCGAGTCCAAGAAGGCGCTGATCGACTGGTGGGGCCCCGTGATCTTTGAATATTACGGCGCTACCGAAGGGGGCGGAACCATCGCCAATTCAGCGGACTGGCTCAAGAAGCCAGGGACGGTGGGCAAACCCTGGCCCGGTACGGAAATCCGCATCTTTGACGATGCGGGCCAGCCCGTGCCTGCCGGTCAGCCGGGCAATGTCTACATGAAATCCATGATTGGGGAGTTTGAATACTACAAGGACCCGGCCAAGACGCAGGAAAGCCGCCATGGGGAATTGTTCACCGTGGGCGATATCGGCTATCTGGATGAAGAGGGCTGGCTGTTTCTGTGCGACCGGGCCAAGGACCTGATCATTGCGGGTGGCGTCAATATCTATCCGGCGGAGATCGAGAAGGTGCTCATGGAACATCCCAAGGTGGCCGATGCGGCCGTGTTCGGGATTCCCAACGAGGAGTGGGGCGAGGAGGTGAAAGCCGTGATCCAAGCGGCCGACGGGGTGGAGCCGGGCCCGGCGCTGGCTGAGGAACTGCTGCGGTTCGCCACCGAACGCCTCGCCCGTTTCAAACTGCCGCGGTCGATTGATTTCATCGCCGAACTGCCGCGCCTGGATACCGGCAAGCTGTACAAGCGCTACTTGCGTGATCCTTACTGGGAGGGCAGAGATCGGAAGATTTGATCGTCCGTGCGAATGGCAAAACCCTTAGAAAATAAAGGCTAAAAGCCTATTGAACGACCGTTTAATTTGGCGTATACAGGAGGTAGGGACGCTGGATTCATCTCCAGAATCCCAGATAAACATCATCGGGAGCGAGGTGCGCGGCTTCAACCCGTGATGAACCTGAAGTGAACCAAGGGGCAAAGACCCCCATGCCGGCAAATGTGGGCTTGCCCGCCGCCGGTCCATCGCAACAAGAGGAGACACAACCATGAGTACCGTGATGAATCAAGACGTGATCGCGCCTGCGGCGAACACAGAGGCCCCCCGCCCACCTTGGATCCTGGCGTTTGGCGTTACTGCGGTTGCCATCGCCTTGGTGGCGCTGGTGAAATGGTATCAGCACACTTTTTCCTGGACCGTAGGACTGGATTCCTTCTCGGATGAATTCCAGGTCTATTGGATGAGGATCTTCTACGCCCAGATCATTGGACTTCCGCTCCTGGGCGCCATCGGCGCGGCATGGCTTTGGCTGACCCGCGATCGGGATATCCAGAATCTTCCCGCGCGCGATGAATTGGCACGTTTCTACAGCATGTTCAGCATTCTCGTGGTCGCGGCGATCGTGCTGATCTCGGCCTTGGGGTTATTGACCGAGGCCGACGCAGCCTGGCATCAGGTGGTCGTGCGGGATACCGATTTCACCCCCACGCACATCTTCCTGTTCTACTTGGGGGTCCCCGCTGGTCTGGGCGGTTTGGCCATGGCCTGGATCTGGGTACACACCCGGCTGCCGTATTTCGCCAATCGGGTTTCATTGCCTCTGTCATTGGCAATCATCGGCTTCATGATGGCCGGCCCCGTGGTGGCGTTCAATGAGTGGGCGCATACCTTTTTCTATGCCGAGGAATTGTTCGGCGCCCCGGTGCACTGGTTCTTCGTGCTGGCTGGATTCTTCCTGGTGTTCCTGATTGGCTTCGTGATTCAGTGCATGCAGCGCATGTATGAGTTGACCCAGGGCTATAGCCTGGAGGAGGTGGAGCGGGAGATGGGGTTGACCCGTCGTTGACTGGCGGTTGAGGTGGATGGGACGGATCGGCACGAAGGAGCGTCACCGATCCGTCCCAGCTCCGATGAGGATTGCGCCGGACGTTTGATCGACTTCCATGACGGCGCGTTCTCTGTGTCACGAAATGGCCAACAGAAAAAGGAAGAGCTGGCATGTCCATTGAATTCGGTTCCACTGAACAGACTGATATTTCCCGCGTCCCGAACGGCAAGGCGTTGACTAACGTCCAGGACCAGGTGGCGGCCTGGCGTAACGCTGATCTGTTTTTCTTCCCGCTCATTTCTATCCTGATTGGTGGTGCGGCGGTCTTCCTCTGCGCCCTCACAGTGGGCGACTGGAGCTATTGGATGGATTGGCGTGACCGTCGCTGGTGGCCGTTGGTGACGCCCTTGCTGCTCCTTGTCCTGCCTGCCGTGGCCACCTACGCCTTCTGGAAATATTTCAAGCTGCCCGTGGCGGCAACTGGCTTGGCATTGGGCTTTTGGTTGTCCCAGATGATCAGCCGCTATGTGAATTTTTATGTTTTCACTGCGTTCCCCATGAACTGGGTGATGCCGGAGGTGTGGATTGGCGCGGCGGTGGTGCTGGATGCCGTGCTGCTGATCACCCGCAGCTTCGCCTTGACAGGCTTGGTGGGTGGCATGCTCTTCGGTTTGCTGTTCTCGGCGATGAACTGGCCGGTGGTGGCGCCCATGCACATGCCGGTGCAACTTGGGGATACGGTGATGACGCTGGCTGACTACATGGGCTTCCAGTACATCCGCACCGCCATGCCGGAGTATGTACGCATCATCGAGGCGGGCACATTACGCACCTTCGGCACCCATGTGGCGCCCGTGACCGCCTTTGTTTCCGGCTTCTTTGCCATCCTTGTCTATTACATCTTCGTCTGGGTCGGATCGAAGGGCGCCAATCCCGCCTGGCTCAAGAAGCTGGTCTGAAAATACACGATTGATTCAGGGAGGAATCATGATGGTCAAGATTGCAAATGCTTGGTTGCGCCGAGCGATGGGGCTGATCCTGGTCTGCGTCCTGTCGGGAGTGGTATTGGTCCCGCCGGTGTTCGCCCACGGCGAAATCGCCCAGATGGCGGGCATCCGCATGCGTACGATTCATTGGTTTGATACCCAGATCGAACCCCTGAAAGTCCAGGTCAACGACATCGTGACGGTGCGTGGCAAGTTCATGGTCTCCGGACACTGGCCGGATTATGTGGCCAAGCCGGAGGAATGGGTGTTCTTGAATATTGGCGTGCCGGGACCCGTGCTTGTTCGGCTGGACGCCACCGTCAATGGCATGCCCCAGTACCAGTCCACCGCCTTCAAACGGGGGGAATTCTATGAATATGAGGTCAAGCTGAAGGCGCGTGTGCCCGGCGAGTGGCACCTTCATCCGTTGATCAATGTCTGGGAGGCAGGACCAATCGCAGGACCCGCCAAGTTTGTCCAGATTACCGGAAACAAGGCGGATTTCGTCAACACCGTGACCCTGATGGATGGGGAAACGGTCGATGTGGAGCACTATGGGCTGGCTTCCATGTGGTCGATCCACTTGCTGTGGGTTGCGGTTGGCTTGCTCTGGGTGGCGTACTGGTTCCGTCATCTTCCGGTGATGATGCGGCGTTATGTGGCGGTCAAGATGTATGGCGAACTCGAGGCAGAGCGGCATCTCATCACCATCAAGGATATCGCGGTCAGTGTTGGCTTTGTGTTGGGTATTTTGGGGATCACCCTTGCCCTCATGATGTGGTCGATGAATCGCTACGCCATCACCATGCCCCTGCAAACCGGCAAGGTGGAAGCGCCGATCATTCCCTTGCCTGAATCCCAGCAGCAGGTGGATGTGAAAGTCCAGAAAGCCCAGTTCGATCTCCCATCGCGGCGACTGGATCTGGCGCTCGAAGTCACCAATCGGTCGCCTGAACCGGTGCGGATCGGGCAATTTGTCACGGGGTACGCCCGATTCATCGACGCGGCGGTCCTTAAAGACGTCAAAAGCGATCGCTATGATCCTGTGGCACCAAATGCACTCCATAGCGATGTCACCTGGGTTGAGCCTGGGCAGACCCGGCTGGTCAATCTGACTGTGGCGGATGCCCTATGGGGCGAACATCGCCTGACGGATATCGTGGCTGAGCCTGACCTGCGTTTTGCCGGTCTGTTGTTTTTCTATAACGCCGATGGCCATCGCCAGATTCGGGAAATCGGTGCCCGGATGACACCGAATTTCCTGCCGGGCTATGTCCCGGTCAATCGCCATGGCGGCCACGTTGCCCGGGAAACGAAAGACTTGCTGGGCTGAGTTTGAGTCACCTTGCATCACGGATCAGGCGGGGCTACAGCCCCGCCTTTTTTTTCCCAGCGCCAGGCGTCCGTCAGCAGGGTGTGCAGTTCGCTGTGTTGCGGTGTCCAACCCAATATCTTTTGGGCCAAGGTGGCATCAGCCACGAGTCTGGCAGGGTCGCCGGCGCGGCGCACACCGATTTGGTGGGGAACCGCGTTACCGGTGACTGCCTCAATGGCGTGCAGGATCTCGAACACGGAGTATCCCTGTCCATTTCCCAGGTTGAGCGCGTGGCTTGAGCCGCCATCCAACAGATACCGCAGGGCCAGGGCATGGGCTTCCGCCAGGTCAGTGACGTGGATATAGTCCCGAATGCAACTGCCATCCGGAGTGGGGTAGTCTGCGCCGTGAACGGTCAGCGGCGCACCCGTTCCTGCTGCCGCACGCAGCGCCAGCGGAATCAGATGGGTTTCCGGATCATGGCGCTCGCCCAATTCACCGTCTGGATCCGCGCCGGCCGCATTGAAATAGCGCAAGCTAACTGATTTCAGTCCGTAGGCAGCGTCATAATCCCGCAGCAGTTGCTCCACCATCCATTTGCTGCGTCCATAGGGATTGATGGGCTGGCAGGGATGCTCCTCGGTCAGCGAGTCCTTTGAGGGGATGCCGTAGACGGCCGCTGTGGACGAGAAAATGAAACGTTGGATGCCGTGCCGCAGCAAAGCATCCATGAGCTGTTTGGTCAGGACGAAGTTGTTGTGGTAGTAGGCCGCCGGATTGCGGACGGATTCCCCAACCTGGATGAACGAGGCGAAATGCATGACCGCGTCAAAGCGTTCGCTGGATAAAAGCTGCTCGATAAGCTCCATGTCGCCCATGTCGCCCACTACCAGACGGCCTGAACCGACCGCATCCGCATGTCCGTTGCTCAGATTGTCCAGGGTTACAGTGGCATAAGCTTTTTTGTTCAAGCATTTGAGAAGATGGGAACCAATATAACCTGCGCCGCCGACGACCAGGATCCTGCCTTCATCGCGATTCATCGCTGCTCACTTCGAAAGCCAAGCGACGCCCGCAAAGGCTTCCTCGGAAGGGTCAGATTGGGCGCATTCATTCTGGTTTGGCACAAATGGCAATGATGTTCCTGACTGGCGGTAATCGGCTTCTAGACAGGGTTGACGGGCATGTCCAACCCCGCCCTGCTCCCAGTCAACAAAGCCAATCAGTAGGCGCCTCGGCGCTGGAACACCACGGCCACCGTCTTGAACAGGATGGTCACATCCAGAAGGAGACATTGCTTCGCCACATAAGTCGAGTCCATGTCGATGCGTTCGGCGTAGTCGACGTCATTGCGACCACCAACCTGCCACAAGCCAGTCACTCCGGGCCGAACGGCAAGATAGACGGGTGCCCTTGCCCCGTAGCGGCGCAGTTCATCGGGCACCACGGGGCGGGGACCGACCAAACTCATGTCTCCGCGTACGACGTTCCAGAATTGCGGCAACTCATCCAGGCTGTACTTGCGCAGGAAGTGGCCGATGCGGGTGATGCGTGGATCGTCCTTCAGTTTGAAATCCCGCTCCCACTCGGCCCGCAAAGCGGGTTGTTCGGCCAAGAGTCGAGCCAAAACCGCTTGGGCATCGGGCACCATGGTGCGGAATTTATAGCAGGGAAACAGGCGACCATCCCGCCCCACACGCGTATGGGCAAAGATGATGTCGGGGCCACTCAGCCGGACCAGGAGGGCAATCAGGGCGATTAACGGCGCGAAAACAACCAGTAAGCTTACAGCTCCGGTCACATCCATCAGGCGCTTGAGGATCGGGCGTCTTTGTGAAAATTTAATATAGTTATAGCTAATGGAGGGTTGTTTGATTTCTGGCAGCACTGCAACCAATTTCGGATCGTTCAGGATTGACATGAAATCATCCTCCATATAATGGGGGCGTTACGGGCGAGCCGATTGATTCGGCGTAAAAGATCTGCGGGGGACCCAGTCTAGAACGCAAATATTGCGCCAACGTGAACTTAACATATCGCGATGCGCGACTTTCCTTGAATTCTGGAATGGTTTATTCGATTGTCTGGACAGCGCTTCGGCTCGATCGCAAGGCATAACGCCATGTGGACGCACTATGTCGGTGCATCATTGTCGGTCAGGCGCTTGTGCTTTGTAAAGGTGGGCTGGCTGCGCAGGGGCAATTCGGACTCGATGGCAATCTCTTACAGCGGTCACTTCCTTGGGGAAAGCGAAAACGAACCGGATGCGTCTCATTGTGGCGTCAAGCGGCACAATATGCCTTGGATTGATGGTTTGGATATTGCATTATTTTGAAGCCATAACCCAGTTGAGTCGCTGCGAGGTCTTGCGATTCGATTTTTCTGGTATCTTTACGCCAGAGTTCGGATTCCATGACGAACACGGGACTTGGGGATTTCAGAAACCGTCATCAAGTCCAAAAATTATTCAACGAGCTGTTTTATAAGGGAAAGTTAAGCCATGGCGGCAGATGCCTATCGATTGGGGCTGACGGGAATGTTGGTGATGGCCGGATCCTCCGCATGGGCCCAGTCGGCTCCCGAGTCGGCAAGTACGATCATTGCGGTGCAAAGCTTCGCCTCTCCGACACTGGAGACCCCTGTGGGCTTCGGCGGGCGCTGGGGCGATGTGGGCGTCGGGGTATTCGGTCAGACCTTCGACAGCAATGAAGATGCATCGGCTGGCGTGGCCATCGGGTTGGGCGATCCTGATTCCTATTTCGGCGCAGAGCTTGGGCTCGGGTTCTCATCACTGACCAATGACAACAGTAAGGACTCTTTTGGTGAATCCGGCGGATTCTCCTTCAAGCTGCACCGCAATCTGCCGGGCTATTCGGCAGTTTCGGTCGGTGTCAATGGCTTTGGCGTATGGGGCGGCGCCGAGGATGCCAACGATCCCAGTTACTATGCCGCCTATTCCAAGATGCTGCCCGTGGGCCGATTCGCCAGCATCCTGACCATTGGCGCCGGAACGGAAGTCTTTAACGATCCGGGTGAAGACGGGGCCAATGTATTCGGTTCGGCAGCACTTTATCTGACGCCGCAGGTGGCACTGATTGGCGAATATACGGGGCGATTCGCCAATGTGGCGGTTTCCGTTGCGCCTTATTCCTGGCTACCGATGGCAGTGACGGTCGGCGCAGTGAACGTGACGGAACGCTATGATGCTGATACGGAACTAGCCGTGTCGGTGGGTTTCGGGTTTAATTTCACCTGATCACGGCGGTGTGCTCGTGATCGTTTTTCATCCTCGATGAGCGGAGGTGTGTTATGCGCAGGACAAATCATTTGATGGCTGGCGCGGCGCTTTTGGTCTTGGCCGCAACCATTCCAACCATGGCCATGGCGGCGCCTTTGGAAGTCGGCAGTACAGGAACCCGGGGCTGGGGGATCGATTTCAATCCCGCGACGGGCAAAACCGTTTATGTGTTTCCGGGAAAGAAACAGATCATTGCCGATGCTGCCAACAATACCAAGACTGTTACCCGGCGGAACGGTACAGTGGTGACCAAGCAGTATCCTGCGGGCAGTCGCCGTGGAGGACCTTCCATGGGCTTGGCGCGATTCTTCTTGAGTCGTAGCCCCTGAGAGGTGTACGGAGGATGCCTGACACGAAGTTGGATCCTTTCCTCCATTAGCCGGCCCGCTCGTGGGTCGGCCTTGTTTTTTTGAGATTGCATGCTTTGTGTGGTGAATTGCCAAATCCTCATGATTGGCCGTGGTGGGGGAGGCAGTCGTGCGCTTTCGAGTGCTGATGGTTTGCAGCGGCAATATCTGCCGTAGCCCATTGGCTGAAGCGGTGCTTGCAGGGGAAGCTTTACCCAAGGTCGTATCCGTGGCTTCGGCAGGCATTGGCGCCTTGGTGGGTTCGGCAGCGCATCCCGAGGCCATCCGTGTGGCCCAATTGCATGGATTGGATCTTCAGGCCCATCGGGCGCGCCAATTCGATCAGGCGCTGGCCCAAGTCCATGATCTGGTTTTGGTCATGGAACAATATCAACGTCAGTGGATTGAGCAGGGCTTCCCGTATCTGCGCGGCCGCGTCCATTTGCTGGGTAAATGGCAGGATCACGAAATCGCCGATCCATTTCGCAAGGGGCCACAGGCGTTTGATGTCGCGATGGCGGAAATCGTGCAGGCAGTGGCGAGTTGGCGCCCGCGCTTGACTTGAGCGAAAAGGCAATATGCTTTTGCATTGATTGTCTTGAATCAACACGCAAATGTTCAGAGCCGGATAAAAAATCAGGGATAGCACTCAATGACCGAATCACGGATTTTCATGCGCCTGGGATTGGTGGTTTTGTTGGGGATCTTGGCGGGATGCAGTAGCGTTCCAGGAATCGTGGTTGACAATCCAAACGCGCCTCAGCGCAGTTGGGCGCCGGATTTTCTTGATCCGCTCTTGACGGGCCCATCAGCGCAGGCGGAGCAGGCGGCGCTTGAGGAAGTCGACGGCCAGGCCTCACCCCGCATCATTCCGGTAACCCCCGAGTTACTGCGCGAGCAGGCACTGGGTCGACAAGCGCTGGATCAGGCGGTTAGCGGACTGATGGGCGGTAATCAGCCGGCGGCCTACCGCATCGGTCCCCAGGACGTCCTCAATGTCCTGGTCTGGGACCATCCCGAACTCAGCAACCCCATGGGGAATTTCCAGGATATCCAGAGCATGGGACGGCTGGTGCGTGAAGACGGCACCATCTTCTTCCCCTATGCCGGCGTGGTCCAGGTGGCGGGAAAGACCGTGGAGGAGATCCGCCTTGATCTCGAGCGCAAGCTGATGCCGTTTATCCAAAGCCCGCAGGTGGATGTGCGGGTGGTGGGGTTTCGCAGCAAGAAGGTCTACGTGACCGGCGAGGTGGACAAGCCCGGCATCGTGCCCGTGACCGATGTGCCCATGACGATCATGGATGCCATCAATATGGCCGGCGGCTTCGACAAGGAGCGGGCTGACCAGCGCACCGCCTATCTCACTCGCAACGGCGAGCGCCGGGCTCTGGACATTCTGGCACTCTATTCCGGTTCACAAGGCAATCTGCTGCTCCAGGATGGGGATGTCCTGTATGTGCCGAACAATACCCAGAACAAGGTCTTTATCCTGGGTGAGGTGGAAAAGCAGCAGGCGGTGCTGATGGACCAGGGTCGATTGACACTCGCCGATGCCCTGGCGGGCGCCGAAGGCATGAATCTGAGCACGGCGGATACCCGCGGCATCTATGTGATCCGTGCCGTTCCTTCCTTGACTGCCGATGGAAGTCCGGGACCTGTGCAGGCAAACATCTATCAGCTGGATCTGCATGACGCTGCGGCCTTGGTACTGGCGGATGGTTTCCAGTTACAGCCACGGGATTTGGTCTATGTTTCCAGCTCCGGTCTGGTGCGCTGGAATCGCGTGATCCAGCAGATTTTGCCGACCATTACCACATTGTTCCAGACCGATCGTTTGTTCTTTAACCGCTAAGGACTCCTCATGCAGCCGTCCCCTCCGCCGGTGTCATCCGATCAGGCCACTTTTGTTCCGCAGGGCGCGGCAGACGGACCGAATGACGAAATCGATCTGCGCGAACTCGTTGCCGTCCTTGCGGCGGGGAAATGGACCATCGCACTGATTGCGGGGGTTATTCTGGCGCTGGGGCTGGCCTATGCCATGACCAGCACACCGATCTACCAGGCAAACGCTTTGGTTCAGGTCGAATCGAACACCAATTCGGTGGTTGATGAGTTGCAGAGCCTGACCGCCCTGTCAGGCAAGGAATCTCCCGGCCAGACGGAAATTCAGATCCTGAAATCCCGCTACGTGGCGGGGCAGGTGGTCGACCAACTGGTGCTCGATATCACGGCCATGCCGCGCTATTTCCCTGTCATTGGCCGTTCCATTGCAGCGCGTCCGGATGGCGCGCCAGGTGAGTTGGCCTCCCCCTGGTTCGGGCTGGATCGTTATGCCTGGGGCGGCGAGGTCCTGACGGTCAAGCGCATGAAGGTGCCGAGTGCATGGGCCGGTGCGCCATTGCGGCTGGTGGCCTTGGGCGGGGGCCGCTTCAAGCTGCATGACCCCGAGGGAAATGCCGTGCTGAGCGGGCAGGCGGGCGAGCTTGCCGCGGTGGGCAAGGAGGGTGATGGTACGCCCCGGGTGGAAATCTTCGTACAGGAGCTGCAGGCACGGCCGGGTACTGAATTCGTGGTGGTCCGTAGCAGTTATCTCAAAACGGTTCAGGGATTGAGTTCCGCAATCTCGATTACCGAGCAAGGCAAGGGAACCGGGATACTGCAGCTATCCCTGGAAGGAGAGCATCCCGCCGAGCTGGCCGGCATCCTGAATGCCATTGCGCGGACCTATTTGCGTCAGAATGTCGAGCGGCGCTCGGCCCAGGCGGAGGAAAGCCTGCGCTTTCTGGATGAGCAACTTCCCAAGCTCAAAGCGGAGTTGGAGGCAGCAGAGGAGGCCTTCAACGGCTTTCGCAAGAAGAATGAAAGCTTGGATCTGTCGGTCGAAACCCAGGGGCTGCTCACACGCATCGTGGAAGTGGAAACCGAGCTTTCCAATCTTCAGCTCAAGCGTACCCAGATGAGTCAGAATTTCGCCAGCCAACATCCCTCCATCATCGCCATCAATAATCAATTGGGGGAGCTGAATGCGGTGAAGCGTAACTTGGAGTCCCGGGTAACCGACTTGCCCGATACCCAACAGGTCATTCTTCGCCTGCAGCGTGAAGTGGAAGTCAAGAATGCCCTTTACACCGGATTGTTGAACAAGGCACAGGAACTGCGCATCGTCCGTGCCGGCACCCTGGGCAATGTGCGCATCATCGACGAGGCGGTGGTGCCGGAAGGACCGATCAAACCGCGCAAGCGCATGATTGCGGCGTTGAGCCTGCTGCTGGGCTTGTTTGCCGGCGTGGTGGTGGTCTTCCTGCAACGCAGTCTGCGCCGCGGGGTGACCGATAGCCGTCAACTGGAAACCGAACTGGGCCTGACCGTTTACGCCAGCGTACCGTTCAGTGGAGCGAATCGCCGCTTGCGCCATGAAGCCGAGCGACGCCAAGACAAGCGATTGCCTTTGCTGGCGCGGGAAATGCCTCAGGACATGGCGGTGGAAAGCCTGCGCAGTCTTTCCACCGCTATGCATTTCGCCCTGCTGGAAAAGGGCAGCAACGTTGTGGCGATCACCAGCTCTACACCCGAGAGCGGCAAAACTTTCTTGTGCGCCAACCTGGCCTATCTGTTGGGCGAGTCGGGTCAGCGCACGCTATTGATCGATGGCGACCTGCGCCGGGGAAATCTGCATCAGCTCACCGACAATGAGCGTCAGCCCGGGCTGTCGGAGGTACTGACGCGGCGGGCAACCTTGGATGGCGCGGTGCGACCGCTGATTCCCGGCAAGGTGGATCTGCTGACCACCGGCCAGATTCCGCCCAACTCCGCGGAACTCCTGATGAGCAAGGGTTTCAGCGAGCTGATCCAGAGCGCGCGCCAGTGGTATGACGTGGTGCTGATCGATACGCCACCGGTGTTGGCGCTGGCCGATGCAGGGGTCATTGCCACCCATGCTGGCGCTGTATTCGTGGTGGTGCGCGCGGTGCGCCATACCCTGGATGAAGTGGAGGCGACGCTCAAGCAATTGCGCAATTATCGGGTTCAGGTCACCGGCGCGGTCTTCAACGCCTATGATCCCAGGGGCCAGACCAGTCTCTATGCCTCGCCCTACTACCATTACTACGATTACGGACACAAACCGGCTTAAGATCGCGCGGAGCTGTTTTCCGGGCTTTGGCGGAGATCCCATCCGCCCTGGCCGCCTTCGCCGAGCAGGCGCGTAAGATCAGCGAGCAAACCGGTCAGTTGCTCTGCCAGGGTCCAGGGTGGATTGAGCACGAACATCCCGCTACCCGTCAATCCCGTCCCGTCCGGACCGGGTCGCCGCAGATGCAAATGGGCGCGCAGCCAAGGAGCTGGCAAGCGTTCAAGTGCTGCTGGGAGCTTGCAAGCCGCTGCCAGCGCCAGTTCCGGATACCACAGTGCATAGACCCCGGTCGGGAAGCGCTGCAAGGCCATGCTCAGCGTGTCGAGCACAGCCCGGTATTCCGTCGCGTTCTCATAGGGTGGATCGATCAGGACCAGCGCCCGGCGTGATGGGGGTGGCAGTAGCGCCTTGAGCCCGGCCAGACCGTCGGCAGCGGAAATCCGCACCCGGGGGTCCGCCCGCAACGCCGGCGCGCCGCTCAGGGCGCGGTGATCCGTGGGGTGCCATTCGAACAAGCGGATGTCATCCTGCGTGCGACAGAGCATTTGTGCCCATGCAGGCGAACCCGGATAGGTCCGCAAGTTTCCGCCAGGATTCAAACCCAGGATCCGTGCGCGAAACCGCTCCAAGTCTGGCGACAGCTTGGGAGCAGCCCACAATCGCCCGATACCCGTCATCCATTCCGCCTGCGGGCCCGGCGGCGCCAAGCTGTAGCGCCCGGCGCCCGCATGGGTGTCGATGCAGCGGAATGCCTTGTCTTTTTTCCCCATGTGCTCCAGCAGCAGCATCAACACCAGATGCTTCAGGACATCGGCATGATTGCCCGCATGGAAGTGATGGCGATAGCTGCGCATGGGGTGTTGCCGGGCTACTCGGGCAGTTCGGCGTCGCTGGCCTCTTCGCCATAGAGTTCACTGCGCTTGTAGAATTCCTGCAGGTGCCGAAAGAACACCGACAGCACGGCGCCCACTGGCAGTGCCACCAGCACCCCCACGAACCCGAACAACTGGCCACCCGCCAGCACCAAAAAAATCACCATGACGGGATGCAGGCCGATGCGATCGCCCACCAGCAGCGGGGTGATGACCGAGCCTTCCAGCGCCTGGCCGATGCCGACCACCACCAGGATATAGGCATAGACCGCGGGCTCCGCGCCGGTGACGGTGGCCGTCAGCGTGGCGGAAACGAGTGCCATGGCCACGCCCAAGTAAGGCACGAAGCTCACCAGCCCGGCAAAGATGCCGATCAGCATGGCGAATTCCACGCCGGCGATCCAAAATCCCAAGCCGTAGATCGTGCCCAGGGCCATCATGACCAGGAGCTGGCCACGCAGGAACGCGGCTAGCACTTCATCGGCCTCATGGGCTAGATCCACCACTGCGGGCAGCAAGGGGCGGGGGATGAGATTGCCCACGCTTTTCAACATCTCATGCCAGTCCCGCATCATGTAGAAGGTCACGATGGGCACCAGGAATAGGTTGGCGAGGGTGGCCACCAGCTTCATTCCGGAACTGGTGACGTAACTCACGGCAGTGGTGGCGAAGCTGCCGGCCTGCGGGAAATTTTCCTGCAGCAGCTGCGTGAGGCGACCGGAGTCGAGCCGCGAGACATCTACGCCGATGCGCCGGGAAATCCATGGCAAGGCCTCCTGCTGCAGCCAGGCATTGGCTTGCGGTAGAAACGTTCCCAGTCGGCCGATCTGGGTCTGCAAGGGGGGGATCAACAACAGGATAACGAGCGCCACGATCAGCGCCCCGACCCCGAACACCAAGCTTACCCCGAGCGTGCGCGGAACACGGTGGCGCTCCAGCCGGTCGACGAATGGATGGAGCAGATAGGCCAGGCTGAAGGAAATCAGGAAGGGCGTCAGGACGGGACCCAGCAGATAGATCGCCAGTATCAGCGCGCCAAAGAAAACCGCCCAGTACCACCAGGGGATGCGGCGCAAATACAGTTCGGATTCTTCTTGGGCAGTCGTCAATTGAGTGTCCTGGAGTCGATGGGTGCCTCATTATCCTCAAACTGAGCGGCTGAAACCATGCCGGGTTGTGCCTATCGTAGACCCATGACACGGTATTGCGCTTCAAATATTGGCTGCTGTTTCTCGTGCATTGAGCGCCGTCCCGCCGCCGGTCATACTCCTCGGATCATTCCGCAAAGACGGCCCCATGCTGCATCTGCATTTCGGCAACCGACTCGAAACCCTGCTCGATGCCGCCGCTGACTGGTTGGCGGCCCAGCCGCGCGGGGTCTTCACGCCTGCAACCGTGGTGGTGCCGAGCGCGGCGATGGGCCATTGGGTCACCCTGGGTCTGGCCCAGCGCCACGGCATAGCCGCGCTCATTGAGACGCCCTTGCCGGGCAGCCTGCTCGGCAGCCTGCATCAGCGGCTGATGCCCGACCAACGGCTGGATCCCGTGTTCGAGCGGGGTGCGCTGGGCTTCCGGATTTTTGGGCAACTGGCCAGCGGCGCGGGCGTGGCCACGCACGCCCCACTGGCCGACTACCTCCGCGCCACCCCGGATCCTTTGGCACACTTCCATTTCGCCCGTCGTCTGGCTGCCTGCTACGACCAGGCCCTGATCTACCGACCCGATCAATTGCTGGCCTGGGAAGCTGGCGAGGACACTCTCTGGCAGGCGGCCCTGTGGCGGGAACTGGCTGCGGAAGGGGGTTGTCATCGCGCCCAGGCCCTGATGGCACTGGACCAAGCCCTCGCCACCGCCCCGCAGCAGGCGCTGCCACCGCATCTGGTGCTGTTCGGCCTGCATACCCTGCCGCCTCCCTCGCTTGCGGTATTTGCACGGCTGGCCGAACGCATCCCGGTGCAGTGGTTCGTGCCCACTCCCTGCCGCGAATACTGGGGGGGGCTGGACGCCCCGGCGGCGCTGGCCCGCCGCGCCGCACGTGGCGAATCGGTGGCCTATCGCGCCGTGGGGCACCCGTTGCTCGCCAGCCTGGGGCGACAGGGTGCCGAATTCATCGATGCCTTGAGCGACTTGCCAGGGCAGGTCAGCGAACACTTCATCGATCCTTGCGAGACGGGACGGACGGATCTGCTGGCACGGCTGCAGTCCGATCTGCTCAATCTGCGTGATCCCACGACCACGCCCTCGTGGCCGCTTGCGCCCGATGATGGGAGCGTGCAGATCCACTGCTGCGCCGGACCGCTGCGGGAGGTGGAGGTATTGCATGATCACCTGCGCGACCTGCTGGACCGGAATCCGGACCTGAATCCTTCGGATGTGGTGGTGATGACGCCGGACATCGATCGCTATACCCCCTATGTGGAGGCGGTGTTCGGCAGTCGCGGCGGTGAGCTGGCGATCCCCTTCCGTATTGCTGACCGCAGCGCGCTGCAGAGCGAGCCCGCCGTGGCCGGATTTTTCGCCTGGCTGGCGCTGCCCGAGGCGCGGTTCACAGTCAATGCGGTGCTGGACCTGCTGGAATGTCCGCCCATCGCGCGGCGCCTGGATGTGGGCGCCGCCGATCGGGATCTGTTGCGCGCCTGGGCTGAAAAGGCTGCTATCCATTGGGGCTTGGATGGAACCGACAAGGCCCGTTTCGATCTGCCGCCACTGTCGACCCATACTTGGCGGCGCGGACTGGACCGCTTGCTGCTGGGCACGGTATTGCCTGAGGACAGTCAGGCGCTGTATGGCGATATGGCGCCGGTCGAGGCGGTGGAGGGGGCGCTCTTGCCGCTGTTGGGCCGCCTGGCCGCCTGGGTGGATGACCTGCAGGCCGATCATGCGCGCCTGGCTGCGCCCCGCACCCCGGCGGTTTGGGCGGAAGATCTGCTCGCGGTGCTGGACGGCCTGTTCAGCGCAGTACCGGAGGAGGAGGGGGTGCTGCTGCGATTGCGGGCAGCCATTCAGGCGGTGGCGGCCGACGCCACGGTCGCGGCTTGTGACCTATCGATCCCGCAGGCGGTCTTCCTCGCTGCCCTGAAGGAGCGTCTCTCCACGCCGGGTGCGGGGGGCGGATTCCTGGCCGGCGGCGTGCAATTCTGCGCCATGGTGCCCTTGCGCAGCCTGCCCTTCGCTGTGGTCTGTCTGCTGGGGATGGATCATGACGCCCTGCCGCGCGACGGTCGACCGGAGGAGTTCGATCCTTTCGCCACCCCGCGCCGGCCAGGAGATCGCAACCTGCGCGAGGATGATGCCTATTTGTTTCTGGAGGCGATCCTGAGCGCTCGGCAGGTGCTCTATCTCAGCTACAACGGGCGCGACGCGCATGATTACAGCGAACGCCCCCCCAGCGTGCTGCTGGATCAGCTGTTGGACAACCTGACGGCCAGCAATCATGTCCATGAACCCGGCGACTGGCGCCGATTACGGGTCTGGGAACACCCCCTGCACGCCTTCAGCGCGAAAAACTTCCAGCCGGACGGCCCCTTATTCAGTTACCGCAGCGATCTGGCCCACGCCTTGAGTGCGCCCATGACCCAAACGGCGCTGCTCAATGCCGCAACCCCACTGACCGGCGAAGCGGAGACGGTGGTCGATCTGGCCGAATTGTTGCTCTTCTGGCGCCATCCGGTGCGTCATCTGCTGCGCCATCGCCTGGACATCGCGCTGGATCTGGCGCAGACGGCGCTGGCGGATGAGGAAGCGCTGGCGCTTGACGCATTGGCAAGTTGGCAGATCCGCGAGCAGATGCTGGATTGGATGACACAAGGAATGTCCGGGGAGGCGATGCTGGTTCACCTGCGCGCCGCCGATCGCTTGCTTCCCGGCCCATGGTGGGAACTTGTAGGCCACGATATGGCGAGGGAGGTTGCCGTGCTTCAGAGCCGCCTCGCGCCCCATTTGGCGAATCGCCACGAGCGGCCGCTGGCGGTCGACTTGCAGCTGGACGGCATGCGCCTCATGGGGCAGCTGAACGGGGTTGCTGCGGCCGGCCTGCTCCACATCCGGGTGGGCGACTGGAAAGTTGGTCACACGGTGGAGGCCTGGCTCAACCATCTGATCCTCAATGCAGTGGCGCCGCTGGGGCTTACGCCACGGACGGTTGGAATCGGTCGCAAGGGCGGGGTGGATTGGCCGCCGTTGAGCGAGGCAGCCACGCATCTCATTCCCTGGCTGCGTCATTACCGGGAGGGGCTGACGCAGGCGCCGATCCCCCTGCTTCCAGAGGTATTGCTGGCATTGAAGCCTGAACAGGATGCGGCCACGCAACAGACCGCCATGCAAAAGGCCTATCGGGATTGCCTGGTGCCGGCGACCCAATCGCACCGCGCGGCCGATGTCTACCTGGGCTGGCTTTACGGCGACACCCAGCCGATCGATGCGCACTGGCGCGGGGTGGCCGCGGATCTGGTGACGCCTATCCCGCTTCCGAAGCAGGGCCAATCGTGATCGCGCCGCGCGTCCTGGATGCCGCGACGCTGCCCTTGCAGGGTCGGCATTTGATCGAAGCCAGTGCCGGGACCGGCAAGACCCATACGCTCACCGATCTGTACCTCAGGTTGGTGGTGGAAGCGGGTCGCGCGGTGGAACAGATCCTGGTGGTCACCTTCACCAAGGCGGCGACCGCCGAAATGAAGGCGCGCATCCGGCAGCGCCTGTTGCAGGCCCGCGCCGTATTCACCCGCGCCCGCCCGCCCGCCGATGCGGTGGAACGCGCCTTGTGGGACGGCGTCGCAGACCCCGCCCAGTGCGTTCGGCAGCTGGACGCGGCGCTGATGGGTTTTGACCGGGCTGCGGTGTTCACACTCCATGGTTTTTGTCTGAGCGCACTCTGTGACCACGCCTTCAGCGCGGGCCTGCCCACTCACCTGGCTCTTACAACCGACGAGAGCGCCGCCATCACGCGTGTGGCGCGGGATACGTGGCGCCGCCTGGAAGGCGCCCTGGACGATCCCTGCCGTGCCTTCGGCTTGCGCCGGAAGGGCCTGACTCCGAAGCAATTGCTTGAGGATTTGCGGCTGCGCCAGCGCCATCCGCTGGCGCAACTGAATCCCTTGCCCATGTCGTCGCAGTCTGAAGCGCTCGCCTGGGCGGAGATGGAAGCCGCCCTGCAGGCCTTCCAGGCCCAATGGCGGAATGCCGATGGCGCGGTGCGTCATCTGCTCCTGGACAGCCCGGCGCTCAACCGCCAGACCTACAAGCCGGAGAAAATCACGCACTGGTGCGATGCCCTGGACCGATTGGGCGACATGCCGGCACTCGATCTGGATGCCTTGCAGCTGCTGGATGAGCAGGCCAAGGACTGGACAGCGCTGACCCCAGCCGTGCTGGCCGGGCGCATCAAGAAAGGCCATGCCGCCCCGGAGCATCAGCTGTTCGGAGCCATCGCTGAACTGCTGGGTGCCTGGGGGCGGATGGAGGAAGCCTGGCAGGCCGCCGTGCGCATCCGGCGTCGCGACGCGCTGGAGGAGGCCGTGGCAAGGCTGCAGGCCGACCAGCAGCGGCGCGGCGAAATGGGCTTTTCGGACCTAACGCTGCGTCTGCGCACGGCGCTGCAAGGCGCGAGCGGAGGCCGCCTGGCCAGTGCCCTGCGCGCACGTTTCCCGGTGGCCTTGATCGATGAATTCCAGGACACCGATCCGGCCCAGTTCGATGTCTTTCGCGCGCTTTATCCCGATCCCAGCGGGGCGGATGGTACCGCCCTGGTCCTGATCGGCGATCCCAAGCAGGCCATCTACGGCTTTCGCGGCGCGGATGTGCATGCCTATCTGGCAGCCCGCGGGGAATTGGGCGCGCCCTGGGTGCTGGCGCACAACTGGCGCTCGGTGCCGGCGTTGATCACGGGGGTCAATGCCGTGTTCTCGGGGCGCGAGGATCCTTTCCGGTTGCCCGACATCCGTTTCTATGCGGTCAAGCCGGGGCGGGAGGATGGCCCCCGGCTCACCGCGCCGGGCTCGGCAGCGGCCTTGCAGTTTGTCTTGCTGCCGGGGTCCGCGGATGCGCCTTTGGACAAGGGCAAGGCGAGTCAAGCCGCGGCCGAATGGACGGCAGCGGAAGTTGCCCGCCTGCTGGCGGCGGCCGCCCGCGGCGAGGCCTGCCTGGGGGAGCGCCCGCTGCGCGGCGGGGATGTGGCGGTGCTGGTGCGCACGCATGCGCAGGGTCAGGCGGTGGCGGACGCCTTGCGCGCGCGCGGGGTGGGCTTCGCACGCCGCACCCAGGAAAGCGTTTATGCCACCGCCGAGGCTCAGGATCTGGAACGCGTCCTGCGGGCGGTGCTGATGCCGACCCGGCTCAACTGGCTGAAGGGCGCCCTGGCCACCGCTTTGCTGGGCGGCGCGCTGCCCAGCATCCTGGAACTGGATCGGGATGAACTGGCCTTGGAACAGCTGCTGGAGCGTTTCCAGTCCCATCACGAAACCTGGCAGCGACGGGGTTTCATGTCGATGTGGCAATCCCTCATGGCGATTCACGGGGTGGCCGCGCGCCTGCTGGCTCGCCCCGACGGTGAACGGATGCTGACCAATGTGCAGCATCTGGCCGAGCTGCTGCACGACGCCGCGATGCGTGAACATCTGGGCCCCGAGGCCTTGTTCAACCGTCTTGCTGGCTTGCGCCAGTTCCCGGAGCGGGGCGGCGAGGCGGCGCTGTTGCGGCTGGAAAGTGAGGATGATCTGGTCCGTATCGAAACCATCCATGTCAGCAAGGGGCTGCAGTATCCGGTGGTGTTCTGCCCCACGCTGTGGAGTGCTCTCACGCCCGTCGCTTCTGCTCGCACCGAGATGCTGTGTTACCACGATTCCGAGCACGGCGAGGCGCGCCTGGAACTGGCACCGGAGACCCATCCGGCGGCGCGGGAACAGGCGGAGCTGGAGTCGCTGGGCGAGGACTTGCGTCTGGCCTATGTCGCCCTGACCCGGGCCCAGGCGCGCTGCTACGTGGTGGATGGGTCGATCAAGGACCGGGATCATTCGGCCCTGGGTTGGCTGCTGCCCGGCACGGAACCGGCCGCCGCGTGGGCGCAACGGGCGCCCGGTTGTCCGGAGGCCGTGGGGGCGTGGGTGGCGGTGGCGCCGGTTGACGGGGAGACGCTGGCGACGCCTGTTCGCCCCCGCGTGGTGGCGCGGATTCCCCAGCGGCGCGTTCCAGCGCCCCGCGTGGTGACCAGCTTTTCCGCCCTGTGGGGGGGTGCATCGGACGCCGTGGCCGACCATGATGACCGCACGGGCGGGCCGGGCGGCGTGTTTGCCCCCTTGGAGCCCAGCCGCCATGGCTTTCCCCGCGGCGCGGCAGCGGGCCGGGCCCTGCATGCGATTCTTGAACGCTGGTCCTGGACGGAGGGGGCCGGCGCGCTGGCGGCGCTGACCCGTGAGGCACTGGCGCAGGAAGGGCTGGCGCACCATTGGGAAGAGGTGGTCATGGACTGGCTGCAGCAGGTCGTGAACACGCCATGGGGCCCGGACGGCTTGCGACTGGCAGCGGTTCTCCCGGCCCAGCAAGCGCGCGAAATGGCGTTTGCCTTTTCGCTGGAAGGGCTGGATCGGCGCCGCCTCGACGCCCTGATTGCCCGGGTCGATCCGCTGTGGACGGCGCGGGGATTCCATGCTTCCCCGGTTCTGGACGGGGTTTTGCGCGGTGTCATCGATCTGGTGTTCGCCCATGACGGGCGTTATTACCTGGCTGACTACAAGAGCAACTGGCTGGGACCGCAGGCGGGTGACTACACCCCCGAGGCCCTGGCGGTGGCGATGGCGGGGGGCGGCTACACGGCCCAGGCGCTGATTTATGCGCTGGCCCTGCACCGCCATCTGCGCTCGCGCTTGCCCGATTATGATGTGGCGCGGGATTTTGGCGGGGTCTATTACCTGTTTTTGCGCGGCATGGTGCCGGAGGCGCCGGGACGGGGCGTGATGCGGCTGTGTCCGGATCGGGCCATGCTGACGCAACTGGACGCTCTGATGGCCGGCCGGAGGGAAGCATGACGCCGCTACAGGCCGCCTGGTTGCGTACCCTGCGCGCCGGTGGCGAGTTCGAGGAGTTCGATCTGCAGCTGGCGGCCGTGTTCGCGCGCCAGGATGCCAGTCTGCCGCTGCCGGGGCTGTGGGCGATTGCCCGCCTGAGCCAGCAAACCCAGCGCGGCGCGGTCTGCGTCACGGTGGCCGAGTTGACCGGCGCGCCGCCCACTGGCTTGCCGGCGGGTACGACCTGGCCGGTGCAGGCGGATGATTGGACCGCGCTGTTGCGAGGCTTGGATGCGGTGGGCACCCCAGGGCATGTACGCCCCCTGATCCTGGATCAGGCCGGGCGGCTGTATGGTTATCGTCATTGGGACCTGGAACAACGCCTGGGCCGCGCCCTACGCCGGCGGACGGGGTGGGCCCCCTTGGCGGGGAAGGAGGCATTGCGCGCGGGGCTGGGCCGATTGTTCCCGGATGTCGGCCCGGAGATTCCTCTGCAGGGGCTGGCGGCTGCTCTGGCGGCGACGGGCCGGATCACCGTTCTGACGGGCGGCGCCGGGACCGGCAAGACCACCACGCTGGCGCGCGTGCTGGCGTTGTTGATGCATCTGAAAGCCGATTTGCGGGTGGCGCTGGTAGCGCCTACGGGCAAGGCCGCCGCGCGCATGCAAGAGGCACTGGGTGGTGCCCTGGCGCGGCTGCCGCCGGAATGGCATGTGGACCTGCCCACGCAGGCGACCACCCTGCATCGCTTGCTGGGTCTGCGTCCCGGCGCCGCCCATCTGCCGCGCTTCCACCGCGATCATCCCTTGCCGGTGGATGTGCTGGCGCTGGACGAGGCGTCCATGGTGGATTTGGGGCTGATGACCCGGTTGCTGGAGGCGCTGCCGGATTCGGCCCGGCTCATCGTGCTGGGTGACCCGGACCAACTGGCCTCGGTGGAGGCCGGGGCGGTGCTGGGGGACTTGTGCGAGCATGCGCCGGGTTTGCGTCTGCTCCAGGCGCAGCGGCTCGCCGCGCTGACAGGGTGGCCGGTGCCTGCCGGATCGGTGCGGGATGATCATCCGCTGCGCGATCATCGCGTCCATCTCACCCACAACCACCGTTTCGGCGACAGCCCGGGACTCGCCCATCTGGCCGCCGCGGTGAACGTGGGCGATGTACACGCCGTGCAGACCTTGCTGGCCGGCGCAGGGGCTCCCGAAGTGACGGGTCTGGGGGGGGCGTCTGGGGAAGCGGAGCTGATCGAACAGGTCATGGCAGGATATGGCCCCCCCCTGGACGCCTTGGCGCGGGGAGCGTCGGCCGAGGAGGTGCTGGTTCTCTTCGAGGCGTTCCGGGTGCTGTGTGCCCACCGGGTGGGGCACTATGGTGTGGAAGGGCTCAATGCCCGCATCGAAACGGCCCTGCGCCGGGCCGGGCGTCTGCGGGGCGAGGGGATGTGGTCGCCGGGCCGACCGGTGCTGGTGACCCGCAACGATCCGGGGGCGCGGATTGCCAACGGCGATGTGGGGCTGATCCTGCCGGGCGTGGAAGGCGGTCTGCAGGTGGTGTTCCGGCGCACGGATGGGACACTGCACCGCATCTCGCCGGCCCGGCTGGGGGCCTGGGAGAGCGCCTTCGCCATGACCATTCACAAGACACAGGGCTCCGAGTTCGACGAGGTGCTGCTGGTGTTGCCGCCGGAGGATTCCCCGCTGCTGACCCGCAATCTGCTCTATACCGGCGTGACCCGGGCGCGGCGCCGCTTGCGCATCATCGGGGCCCCGGAGATCTGGGCCAAGGCCCTGGCGCGGCGCCAGACCCGCGCTTCCGGGCTCGCCGTGGCGCTGCGCCAAACCGATGATGCGGGCGAGAGCTGGAGCGATCCCTGAAGTTTCGTCCAGGTGGCCGGCACCGGGGGAGGCTCGGGCTGGCGTGACAGCGGGCCTTGGGCTTGATGACATCACCCGCTTCCACCGCGCCAAAGCGGCCCTGTACAAAACCGGGTTTTCCGCAGTCGGCCTGCATGGCAACTGTCCCTGTTTTGCAACATGGGCCGCATAGCATGGCCCTGTTGGCGTGGTCGGCCTTGTCCGGGTTGACGCGACTGCCGTCCAGTTTGATGGGGCGGGGATTTCCGGACGCCAGGCGATCCCCTGCGGCCATACCGCCCGTCCCGAGAGGAGAGGCCCGGTGCATCTTGCCGACGTGACCTTTTTCTATGCGCCGGACAGCGGGGGCGTGCGCCGCTATCTGGAAATCAAGCGACAAACCTTCGGCGCCCTGCCCGGCTGGCGCCACACGCTGGTGGTGCCTGCCCGGCGCGCGCGTCGCGTGGGGTCGATCCGCTATGTCGCGGCCGCCCCGCTGCCTTTCAGCCAGGGCTATCGCTTTCCCTGGCGCCGGTTGCCGTGGGTCGCGGCCTTGCAGGACGCCGGTCCTGACCTGATCGAAGCCGCCGATCCCGGCGTGCCCGGCTGGGCTGCGCTGGAGGCCGGGCAGCGCCTGGGGGTCCCGGTGGTGGCGTTCTATCACTCCGATGTGCTGTCTCTTGCCAGCCGTTGGGGTGGGGATCTGCTGCAAGCGCCTGCAAGGCGCTATCTGCAAACCTTTTATCGGCAATTCGATTGCGTGCTGGTGCCCAGCCGGTATGTGCTGGAGCGGCTGGAAGCGGTGGGGATCCCGCGCCTCCAGCCCCAGGGCCTGGGGGTGGATTGCGAGCGCTTTCATCCCCGCTTTGCCGATGCGCTTGCCCTCAAGGCCCGCTTGGGGCTGTCGGTGCAGACCAGGCTCGCGCTGTTCGTGGGCCGCGCCGCGCCGGAGAAGAATCTGCCCACCTTGATCGAGGCGTTTAGTCGCCTGGGGCCGGCCTACCATCTGTTGCTGGTCGGTCCCGGGATGCCGCAGGTGCGGCAGGCCAATGTGACGGTGCGCTCCCGCTATGTGCGGGGACCAGCGCTGTCGCGCCTGATGGCTAGCGCCGATGTCTTCGTCCACGCCGGGGATTGCGAGACCTTCGGGCTGGTGGTGCTGGAGGCCATGGCGAGCGGTGTCCCCGTGGTTGCCAGTCGGCGGGGCGCCTTGCCCGAATTGATTCCCGCGCAGGCGGGTGTGTTGGCGGATGCGCCGGAGCCTGCGGCGCTGGCGGAAGCGGTGCGCACGCTGTTCGCACAGGATGCCCCGGCGATGGGGCAATGGGCCCGACACTGGGTACAAACCCGGTGGACTTGGGGCGCACAATTGGATCCACTCAGGCTGACCTATGAAACCCTTGCAAAATCTGCTGTTCTCGCCCGTCCGGACACCCAGGATCCGACGCCGGAGCCCGCTGATGGTGGTGCTGCATGATGTGGCGCCGCAAACCTGGCATCGTTACGCCGCGCTGATCGAGGAACTGGATCGCCGGCGGATTCCCTGTTCCTTGCTGGTGGTGCCCGATTACCACGGCGCGGGCGAGC
Organism: Pseudomonadota bacterium; assembly: GCA_002862435.1. Lineage (GTDB taxonomy): Bacteria > Pseudomonadota > Gammaproteobacteria > UBA5335 > UBA5335 > Macondimonas. Next base: position 86,427 of record PKDC01000017.1, read on the forward strand.
TGCGCGCCCATCTGGACTTTGTCGGCGCCTTGCAGATCCGCCAGGCGCAGGGCGACGAAATCGTCCTCCATGGCTTTCTTCACCAGGACCGCGAACCGCTGGGGCTTTCCCCGGTGCAATGGCTGGTGCGGCGGATCTATACCGCCCGCGAAGGGGAGTTTGCGGCCTTGAGCGCGCCGCGCGCCCTGGCTCGGGTGGCCCAGGGGCTGCGGCAGTTCTCCGAGGTGGGTCTGACGACGCAGGGTTTCGTGGCGCCAGCGTGGTTGATGAGCCGGGGCACGCGCCGGGCGCTGCCCATGCTGCCGGTGCGTTATGCTGCAGGACGGCGTTGTTTGTATCGTTTGCCGGATTGGCGGGCGGAGCGCCAGGTCAGCCTGGTGTGGAGCGTACGCAGCCGCAGTCGCCGCATCTTGTCGCGGTTGCGCAATGATTGGGCGCTGTGGCGCGCCAGGGACAGCGCCGTGATCCGATTGGACATTCATCCGGCCGATCTGGGACATCCGCGTGTCGCACGCTGGTGGTTCGACACCCTGGACCGGCTGGCCGGGGAACGGGAAACCCTCACCAAGGGCGCCTGGGTGGCGCGTTGGGAATGAGGCGGGGAGTCATCGTTGAGACGTCATCCATGGATTTTGCTGGTGCTGGCCTTGCTGGCCGGGCTGGCGGTGCCGCTGTGGCATGGCGGTGGCGCGGGCCTGAGTCTGCTGGGGCAGGTGCCCTGGCCGCTGTTCGTGCTGGGGCCGCTGCTGGCCGTAATCGCCTGGAATTTCAGCGCGCTGCGACTGCGCTTGATGGCGCGGAGTCACACGCGTCTGGGTCAGCGCGAGGCGCTGGCCACTGTAATGGCCACCGAATGCATGGTGAATGCCACGCCCATGGGATTGGCGGGGCCGGTTGCCTACGCCACGCTGCTGGGCCGCCACGGCCTGCGCAGCGCCGATGGTGCGGCGATCTACACCATGGATCAGCTTGTTGACCTCACCTTCTTCATCCTGTTGATTCCGGTGGTGGTGTGGTGGTGCCCGTTGTGGCCGCCGGGCCTGGAAGCCGGGGCCGCTGTGACGGCAAGTCTGCTGTTGCTGTTGGTGTTGATGGTCGTGGCTGCGATGATGCGCTTTCGCCGCATTCTGCTCTGGAGCAACGCCGTGGGGGGCAAGGCCGGGATCACCCCGCGGGCGCGTCGCCGCATCGGCCGCTTCGCGCTGCAATTCCACCGCCGCATCCACGAAGTGCTGGCGATACCGATCCCTCGCCTGCTGGCGATCTACGGGGTTTGCGCCCTGCAGTGGATCACCCGCTACAGCGTGCTGTATTTCATTTTGTGGGGACTCAATGTGCCGATGGCCTGGGCCACGGTGTTCCTGGTACAGATGGTGGCGCTCAGCGCTGGACAGATGGGCATGACGCCCGGCGGCGCCGGCGTGGCGGAACTGGGATCAACCGCCCTCTTGGCGCCTTATGTCGCTGCGCCCCAGTTGGCCACCGCCATTTTGCTGTGGCGCTTTGCCACTTGCTACTGGCATATTTTGGCCGGCGCGCCGGTATTACTGGTCCTGATTGGCCGCCGTGGGGTGCAAAAATTGCAGCGGCAGGTGAGCGAAGGACCTTGATGCCCCCTGCAGGGCGCGTGGAGGACCCGCATGGACGATCAAACGGCTTTGACGCAACTGGGGCGGGACCCCGAACGCTTCGATGGCGTGGTCAACCCGCCTGTCTACCGCGCCTCCACGGTGCTCTTTCCCAGCCTCGCCGCCCTGGAAGCCGCTTCGCGGCGGCCGTTCGAAGGCACCTATTACGGCCGTTTCGGTACGCCGACCACCTTCGCCCTGGAAGAGTCGATGGCCGCCCTGGAAGGGGGTGATCGGGCAGTCGCGGTGGGCTCCGGTCTGGCCGGCATTACCACCGTATTGCTGGCCTTCCTCACCCCCGGTGATCACCTGCTTATGGTCGACACCGTCTATGGCCCCACCCGCATGTTTTGCGATGGCTTCCTGGCGCGCCGGGGGATCGAGACCACTTATTACCCGCCGGCAATGGGGGAAGGTATTGCCGAGCTGATCCGTCCCAATACCCGGCTGATCTTCACCGAATCCCCCGGTTCGCTCAGCTTCGAAGTGCAGGACGTCCCGGCCATCACCTGCGTGGCACGGGCACGGGGGATTCCAGTTGCGCTCGACAATACCTGGGCCACCCCCTTGTATTTCAAGGCTTTCTCTCATGGCGTGGATATTTCCATTCATGCCGCCACCAAGTATGTGGTGGGGCATGCCGATGCCATGCTGGGCGTCATCAACACCACGGCGGCGCATTACCCGGTCATCAAGCAGACCGCGGTGGACCTGGGTCATTGTGCAGGCAGCGAGGAATGTGCGTTGGGGTTGCGCGGCTTGCGCACCCTGGACGTGCGGCTCGCCCGCCATCAGGCCAATGCCCTGACGCTCATCGACTGGCTGGTTGCCCGTTCCGAGGTGCGCCGGGTGCGTTATCCGGCCTGGCCCGCCGATCCGGATCATGCGCTGTGGCAACGCGATTTCCGCGGCGCCAGCGGCTTGTTTGCAATCGAACTGTTCCCCTGCGCCCCCGAGGCGCTGGCGGCGTTTGTCGATGGCCTGCAGTTGTTCGGCCTGGGCTACAGTTGGGGCGGGTACGAGAGCCTGTTGTTGCCGGTGCATCCGGAGCACAGTCGCAGCGCCACGGCCTGGACCGCAGCGGGGCCCTGGCTGCGCATCCATGCCGGCCTCGAGGCGCCTGTGGACCTCATCGCCGATCTTGCGGCGGGTTTTGAGCGGCTACGCTCAAGCGCAAGCCCGGGGTTGTAACGTGCTCATGCCCTATGCCAAATCGTCTTCATCCGCGTTGGTGGGTCGCAGCGGGGTTCCTGGATGGCGCGCAAATTGCCGCAGCGGTTTTACCCACAAACCAGGCTTGCGGGATAAACCGGGGAAACCGGTAGAGGCCGGGAGTTCCGATGTTCTGCGATGCTTGATTGAACTGGCGGCTTTTGCTTTTGTCCTCACGGCTCACCATGATCGTTGGAGAGGCTTTCCCCGCACCCAAAATCAGGTCGCCGTTATGGTGAAGACAGGGAAGCCAGGTAGGAGGAAAAACCATGCAGAGCACCATGATGACCGACGGGCTGACCCTGGATCTGCTGCTGGAGCGGACCGAACGTCTGTTTCCGGATACGGCAATCGTCTCCAGGGCCCCGGATCGCAGCCTGCATCGATCGAACTATGGGGAGGTGGCGCGGCGCGCCCGCGCCTTGGCCGGCGGTTTGCAACGGGCTGGCCTGCGGTCTGGCGATCGAGTTGCGAGCCTGATGTGGAACCATGCGGCGCATCTGGAAGCCTATTTTGGTGTGCCGCTCGCCGGGGGTGTGCTGCATACGCTGAATCTGCGGTTGTCGCCTGAAGATCTGGTGTACATCATCCAACATGGCGGCGATCGCTTCCTGATTCTGGACGATGTCCTGCTGCCCCTGTTTGAGCGCATTCGCGATCGGGTGAATCTGGAGCGGGTCTGGGTGGTCGCGTGGGATGATGCGCCGGCTCCGGCGGCAAGCCTGGAACACTATGAAGACCTGCTGGCGGGGGGCGAAGAACATTTCGTTCTCCCTGCGTTGGATGAACGGGATCCCTGCCTGATGTGCTACACCTCGGGCACCACGGGGCGTCCCAAGGGTGTGGTGTATTCCCACCGTTCGACGGTGCTGCATGCCTTGGCCAGCGCCCTGCCGGATGGGGTGGGCCTGTCCTGCCACGATACCGTGACGCCGGTCGTGCCCATGTTCCACGCCAATGCCTGGGGATTGCCCTTCGCTGCCACCTTGGTCGGCGCGAGCCAGGTCTTCCCCGGTCCCCACCTGGACCCGGAAAGCCTGCTGGATCTGTTTGCCGGGGAAAGCGTCAATCTTACGGCAGGGGTGCCGACCATCTGGCTTGGCCTGCTCGAAGCCCTGCGGCGCGAGCCCGATCGCTGGAAGCTGCCGCCCATGCGCACCGTGGTGGGGGGATCGGCGGTACCGGCTTCGTTGATTGAGGGCATGGCCCGCTTCGGCTTGGCGGTGATCCAGGGTTGGGGCATGACCGAGACCTCGCCGCTGGCGGCCTTGGGGCGCTTGAAGCCCGCCGAGGAAGCACTCCCTGCGCCCCAGCGGCTGCATTTCCAGACCAGCCAGGGCTTGCCCTCTCCGCTGGTGCGCATGCGACTGGCCGATGAGGCAGGGAAGGTGCTGCCCTGGGACGGGCAACAGATGGGGGAGGTTCAGGTGCGTGGACCCTGGGTCACTGCCGCCTACCACGGTGGTGAAGGGGCGGATAAATTCACCGCCGATGGTTGGCTGCGGACTGGCGATGTGGCGGTGATCGATCCGCGGGGGTACGTGTTCCTGACGGATCGCACCAAGGATCTGGTGAAATCCGGCGGTGAGTGGATCAGCTCGGTGGCGCTGGAAAATGCGCTGATGGACCATCCGGCGGTGCTGGAAGCGGCAGTGATCGCGGTGCCGCATGTGCGCTGGGGGGAGCGGCCTCTGGCCGTGGTGGTGTTCAAGGCTGGGCAGGCGGCTACTGTCGTAGAATTGCAGGCTTTCCTGGTGGAACGCTTTGCCAAATGGATGGTGCCGGAGCAGTTTGTGTTTGCCGATGCCATTCCGCGCACCTCCACGGGGAAATTCAACAAGCTTGCCTTGCGCGAGGATTTTGCCCAAGGTTCGCGGGCAGGGGAGTCGGATGACCATGCGCCAGCCTGAACCCTGTTCGCCCTGTCGCCAGCTGTGCCGTCTCAATCGGGCTGGCGTGTGCATCGGCTGCGGCCGCACGGCGCCCGAAATCCGCGACTGGCTGAGTCTGGATGTGCAAGCCCGCTGGAGCGTTTTACGTCGCGCGAGTGAGCGCCGCAGCAAGCTCGATCCCCGCACTGACGATGCCTGAGCCCATTGATTTTTCGTTTGAGGTCGGAAACCAGGATGAATGCATGTCACGCTATTGGTTGATGGTTCAGCTCGCCATGGCCGCCTTGTTCGCAGTGATGGCGGTAATCATGGCTGTCGTGTTGTTGAGTTACGCCATCTACATTGACGCAGATCCGCGCATGGCCCGCGATTTGCCCTTTTTGACGCAGGTGGCTGCTTGGTTTGTGGCGACAGGGCTTGTCTTCGGGGCAGGGAGTTGGAGCCAGTGGCGAGGTCATTGGTCTCGCTGGCTGCTCTGGATTCCGGAGCTCGCCGTGTTGCTGGCCTTGGTTGGCATGATTCGCAGCATGCGGGTGGTCGATTGAGCCGCATTTCGAGCTGATCGCGGGCGAGGTTGCCAAAAAGAAAAGCCGGCACCAAGCCGGCTTTTCGATGCAAGTTTGCGGATCGCGATCCGATCAGGATGCCTTGGACATGCCGGGCATCATGTTGAAGGGCACCCTGTAGATCTGCATCAGGCCGCCGATGGTCATCAAGACGCGGCTCATGCCGACGAAGGAGTCGGGAACAATGATGCGGTGTTCCTGAAACACTTCCATCAGTTCCTCGATGATTTCGTCTACGCCCTTCTTCTTCATGTCGCGCATGATTTCGCCCGCGCGAGTCTTGGCCTCGGGCTTCCCGCGCTTGGTGCGGATGAAGTATTGCGACAAGTCCTCGACAGTTTCCGCGTCAATTCCGCCGAAACCGCACTCCTGCATGAGCTTGCCCAGATTCTCGCTGGCCTGTGTCTCATCCTGCCCTTTGCCTTGATTGAGCATGTAGAGCATCAGCCGCGTGTAGTTCATGGTCTCTTTGGGCGTCAAGCGGCCAATCACGCCATAGTCGAGAATCCAGACATTGTTGTCCTTGTCCACCATGAAGTTGCCGGGGTGGGGATCCGCCTGGAAGACGCCGAACTTGGTGATCTGCTGCATGTAGCTGTCCTGGACGACGGAAAGCAGGTCGCGGGCTTCTTCCTTGTTCTTGCGGTCGAGGTGGTTCGTAAGCCGGGTGCCCTCGATCCACTCGGTGACGATGACCTTTTCCTTGGACAGCTCATCGATCAGCACTGGAATGCGGACACGGGGATGGTGCTTTTGTTGCGAGAAAAGCTTGAGGTTTTCGGCTTCGATGCGGAAATCGAGCTCCTCAGCCGTCATTTTCATCAACTGATCGATCATCTGCTTGATGTCGATCTGCGGTACTCGATTTTTCAGCGCTCCCGCCATCATGCGGAACAGGCCGAAGTCCTGATAGAACAATTCCTTGACGCCAGGAAGCTGGACCTTGATGGCCACCAGCCGTCCGTCCTTCATCTGGGCTTTATGGACCTGTCCGATGGACGCGGTCGCCGTCGGATTTTCCTCGACCCATTCGAAATGATCCCGCCACTTGGGGCCGAGCTGATCTTCCATGACCGGCACCAAGGTATGGAAGGGCACTGGTCTGGCGTCGTTCTGCAGCTTTTTCAGGGCGTCGATGTATTCGCGCGGCAGCATGTCGGGCCGCGCGCTCATGAACTGGGCTACTTTGACCCAGGTGGCGCCATTGTGCTTGCAGAGGTTGTAGAGAATATCGGCATTTTGCGGATGCGCTGCCTTGAAGTAAGGTTTGCGCTCCTGCCAGCCACTCAGATGCTTGGTGCGGGCGCGCACCTTGCGATAGGAGCGGTCGATCTTGTAGACCGCCAGAATCGCGCTGGCGTAACGACGCCGGCCGCGCCAAATCTGGCCTATGTTCTTGAGGCTGAGCCAGCTCCCATCCGTGGAGGGTTCAGTTGTCGGTTGCATCAGGAATGTCCTCAGGGGGTACGGCGCGGATTCGGCTTGGCGCCGGATAATGTGGCCGTCCAAAGATTCTGTGAAGAAAAACCCAAAACTCAGGGTCTTATGCCTATTATTGAGGCTTAATGAAGGTAGGTCAATCCATTGATGAAATAAATCATTCGCTGTGCTTGGTGATGGTCCAGCTTAAGCCAATGATTCCTAAAGCGCCTTCGATTTGTCAGCCTGGGCGGACATAAACATCCGCCCAAGCCGTGGCTACTAGCGTTTTCAGTACCTTCAGAATGATGGCGCTGGGCCGGGGGCCGTAATGCCACGATACTCCAATAATGTGCCATCCTGCCGGTACAGATCGATCAATGCCTTGCGCAGGTTGACGACTGAACGCACTTCTTCAATCTGGGACGATACCAGATCTCGCTGGGCACGGGAGAGCAGGGTGGCGGTCGATTTTCCCACCAGGAAATTTTCCCGTTCCGCGCGCTGGGCCGCCTCTTGAAGACCGCGGGTTGCTGCGGTCGCGCTGACCTGTTCTTCGGCGCGTTTCACCTCCATGAACGCGCTGCGGACATCCAGTTCAGCCAGTTGCTCGAGGTTTTGCAGTGCCAGTTCGCGTTGATCGCGGGCGGTGGTGGATTGCAGATGAAGAGCCCGGGATTGGCGATTTCTCACTGGGAAATCCATGCGTAAACCGACCCCCGCATCCCAATAGTCTCCCTCGCTGAGGTTGTCGACGCTGTCGCTGAAGGAGCCGGCATAACCACTGCCCCCCAGCGTCATGAACACATTCAGCGCGGGCAACAAGCCATTGCGCGTCTGGACCACCTGGAACTCGCCACTGCGCAGTTGCATGCGTGCTTCATTCAGATCGGGCCGGTGCCGCAATGCCAGTTGGACGTGATCTTCCACCTTGCCGGTGAAGGGGGCCGGCAAGGTGGGAACGTCCACGATCTCGATCATGCGTTGCCAGCCTTCCGCGCTTTGGGGATTGAGCTGTTGCAGGAAACGCAGGCGCAGCTTCTCGAAAGTGCTGCGGGCGTCGATCAGCGCCTGGCGCCGCAGCGCCAGTTCGGCGCGTGGGGCCGGCAACTGGGTTTCGGCAATTTGGCCGACCTCAACCCGTTCCTCGATTTCATGGAGCTGCTGCTCGGAAAGTCGAACCGACTCCTCCAGGATTTCGAGCTGACGCTTGAACAGATAGTAATCCCAGTACAACGATTCGATCTGGGCGACCAGGGTCTGGGTGAAGCCTCGCAACTGGTACTGGGTCGCCAGGGTATCGGCTTGCGCTTGCTGGATGCGCGCCAGGTTGGCCGACGGGCTGCCGCCCTTCAACAGGGCCTGAGTGAGGGTCAATCCCACGCGGGTCTGATTCTGGGCATCCCGCGCGCTACCCTGCAGATCCTCCAGAATGAGGCGTTCGATGGTTTCGCTCTGGCTCTTGATGCGTTCATTGGAAACCGCCACTTCCACCTGCGTGCCGGTGATGAATCGTTTGCTGGCTCCGGCCTTGACCTCGCTGCGCTCTCCATCGATGACGCTGCCCTGCGCATTGTCGTCCTGGGGCAGTTCGACCAGGTCCTGGTTGCGATTGCGTCGGAAGGGGCTGGGCAGCAGGACGCGAGGGTTGAGGTCCAGATCTTCGGGAATGGTTCCTACACCGGGAAAGAAGAACTCCGATTTTTCTCGGCCCAATGAGGCCTGGGTGAACAAGCTGGTATCGAAGCGGGAGCGTTCGATGTCCTCGAAGGCTCCCCGAAGCACCGGCGTCAGCATCTGGATATTCAGTAACTTGTTGTTCTTCAATGCCAGCAGGACAGCCTCCTCCCGGCTGATGCGCAAAGGTCCCTCAGCGCTCTGTTGGGTGTCCTTGATGCCCTTGATCTGATTGAACGCAGGTTTGGCCTGTTTGACAACCCGTTCCTGCAGGGGGCTTGGACCCGGCTCAGGCCGGGGCTCGGGCGTTTCCGGTAGGGCGGCGCCGGACTGACTGGCAAGGGTAAACAACAACCAGCCGCCCACACGGGCGGACGAGGGAAGACGTTTCATTTTGGCGCATCCTTGCGGTGGAACAGGGCGTACACGACGGGAACCACGAACAGGGTGATGAAGGTGGAACTGATCAACCCACCGATCAGCGACCGGGCCATGCTTTGCTGGATCTGGGCGCCTTCGCCTTGGGCGATGGCCAGGGGAACGAGTCCCAGAATGGTGGTCAGCGCGGTCATCAGGATGGGACGCAGGCGGGTGCGGCCAGCTTCGAGCAGGGCCTCGCGAAGTTCCAGATGGCGCTCGTAGCGCAGATGGTTGGCCTGATCCACGAGCAGGATCGCATTGTTGACCACCACCCCAATCAGGATCACCACGCCGATCAACGACACCACGTTATAGCTGGTGCCGGTCAACAGCAGCATCAGATTGACGCCGATGATGGCCAATGGAACGGAAAACATCACGACCAAAGGATCCCGCAAGGATTCATACAGCATGGCCATGATGATGTAGACCAAGATCACACCCAAGAGCATGACCATGCTCAAGTCTTTGAAGGCATTGCGCAATTGTTCATATTCGCCGGCAAAGATCACTTGATAGCCAGCGGGCATGGGCACGGTCGCGATGGCTTGGCGGATACTGTCCACCACGGTTCCCAGGTCGGCATCGAGGATGTTGGCGGAAACGGTGACGGTTCGTTGTTGCTCATTGCGCTGGATTTTCACCGGGCCGGCGCCCGGTTCGGCCGTCACGACATTGCGCAGGGTGATTTGCTGCCCCAGGCCATTGAGAATGTTGAGATCGAGGATGTCATCCACGGTGAAATTCCGGGCATCTTTCAGTTTCACCACGATGCTCGCTTCATCGCCCCGTTCCGAGTAGCGGCTGGCGATGGTCCCGCCCAAGGCGATTTCCAGTGTGCGGGCGATCTGGGCAACACTCAGCCCCAGGTCCGCGGCTTTCTGGCGGTCGATGCGGATTTCCTGTATCGGCACGCCTTCGCGTTCCGATCGACGCACATCGGTAATGTGGGGGAGTTTTTCCATCGCATCCGCGATGGAGTCGGCCAGATCATGGAGCGTTTCCAGGTCATAACCACGGACTTCCAGCTGGATCGCCTCGCCGCCCCCGATCATCTGCAACATGATGTCCTGGGGTGCCCGGGAGCGCAGTATGCCGCCGGGAAAATGGGCCAGTTCCTGGCGCAGTGCCTCGGCAATCTCATTGCTGGAACGCGTGCGCTCCTCTACCGGAACCAGCGCCGCGATCAGCTCGCCGGTCGAGGTCGCTTCGGGCTTGAACAGGGTGGGTCCGATGGAGACCACCATGTGCTTGAGTTCAGGAACCGCTTGGCGCACCAGATCGCCAATCTGGGTCATTTTCTCCTCGACCAGATCCAGTCGGGTCCCCGGTCGCATTTCAAATTCGACGCGTACCTCGCTTTCATCGGAGGGTGGCATGAATTCCGTGCCGATGAGCGGCACCAGCAGGCAGGACAGCAGGACCGCACTTCCCGCCAGCAGCAGCGTACGCCAGGGGTGATTGAGGCAGGGTAAGAGTGCGCTTCTGTATCGATTTTCCATGCCGACAATGAAGTCACCCAGGACCTTGCCGATGCCATGGACCTGTTCACCCAGGCTCACCTCGCGTTGCAGCAGCTTGGCTGCCAGCATGGGTGTGAAAGTTAGCGCGACAACCAGCGCCGCCAAGTTGGAAAACGCCACCACCCAGCCCAACTGGCCGAACATTTCCCCGGCAATACCCTGAGCAAAAATCAACGGCAGAAACACCACCATGGAGGTGAATGCCCCGCCAGTGACGGCCAGCGCGATCTGGCCCGCACCCTCAATGGCCGCGTTCGTCGGATCGAGTCCTTCTTCTTCCCGCTTGCGGGTGATGTTCTCCAGGACCGCAATGGCACTGTCGACGACCATACCGATGCCCAGGGCAAGGGCGCCGAGGGTCATCATGTTGATGGTGTAGCCGGCAAAATACATCAGCACGAACGTCACCAGCATGGAGATGGGCATGGCTGTGCCCACCAGGATGGCTGCCCGCAGGTTGCGCAGGAAAAACAGCAGAATCAGAAATGCCAGGATGGAGCCCTGCCACAGGGAATCGGTGAGATTATCGATGGCCAGCTGAATGTAGTGGCCGGTATTGACCACGGTGACGAACGACAGCTGGGGGAAATCGCGGCGGATTTCTTCCATTTCGGCTTCGATGCGGCGGGTCACCTCGACGGTGTTGTAACCCGACTGCTTGCGCACCATGAGCTGCACGCCCGGAACACCGTTGACCAGCGCCTTGCGTTCGATCTTGGCGGTGGTGTCGATGACATCGGCGATCTGGTGCAAATAGATCGGTCCGCCCCGGTTGGCAATCAGCGTGGCGCGAATTTCATCCAGGCTGTGGAATCGCCCGGGGACCTGAATGCGGATGCTGCTCGCCCCCTGTTCGATGCTGCCCGCCGGCAGGGTGACGTTGGCCGTGCGCAGGGCCTGCACCACCTCGTCCAGACTCAAGCGCAGGCCGCGGATCTTGTCGGAATGAATCTGGACCTGGATTTCCCGCTCCAGACCGCCCCAGATGTTGAGGGCTGCCACGCCTTCCAGGCGCTCGATACGGAACTTGATCTGCTCGTCGATCAGCTTGCGCAGGGTCAGGGCGTCCAACTGGCTGCCAACCCCGAGGATCATCACCGGAAAGGCGTTGGTATCAAATTTAAGCATGATGGGCTGATCTGCATCGGCGGGGAGAAAATCGCGGATACGATCAAAGCCGTCGCGGATATTGTTGGCGGCCCCGTCGAGGTAGGTGCCCCAGATGAAGCTGACCCGGATCACGCTTTGCCCTTCCCGCGAAGTGGAGGAGAGGGTTTCGACGCCTGGGATGGTGGAGAGCACCTCCTCCAGCGGCTTGGTGATCAATTCCTCGATTTCTTCGGGGTTGGCGTTTTCGTACGTCGTGATGACGGTGAGGGTGGGCAGGCTCAATTCCGGCATCAGGTCGACATTGGTCCGCATCAGCGTGAAGCCGCCGAGGAGCACCATGATCAGCATGAGCATGGCGGTGAAGACCGGGTGGGTAACGGTGAAGCGGGGGATGTTCATGGATGAAATCCTGTGCGTACTTCAGGGGGTGATCGTCATTCAGCCGAATGGCCGAGGACTAGTCCGGCTTTCCCTGAGTGATTTCCACCGCTGAGCCCTCGTCTTTCAATAGATGCAATCCCAGGGTCACGACCTGGCCTTTGAGTGTGGGCTGGACGACCTGCACCAGATTGCCTTCGCGAAGACCGGTTTCCACCGGCACGAAGCGGGCGATCGCCTGGCCGTCCTGCTCCTCCACCAGAAAAACGCCTGTTTTGTTCTGGCGTTCGATCAAGGCTTCCGACGGAATTGCAGTCGCATGGGCAGCGCGATCGAACAGAATGCGCGCCCGACCGAACATGCCGGGCTTGAGATCGCCGTTTTCGTTGGGGATCTGCACTTCCATCAGGGCTTGCCGGGATAATTCATTGAACTGCGGCGAGATACGCTGGATGGTGCCGGGGAACTCCCGTTCGGGGTGCGCTGCTGTGGTCAGGGTCACGGCCTGACCGATCTCGAGCCGGCCATAATCGCGTTCGGTGATGGTCAACTGCGCTGTAATCGGTTGCAGGGCAATGACTTGAACCATGGGCTCGCTGGGTCGCAGCAAAGTTCCTTCATCGACGAAGCGCTGGCCGACCACCCGTTGATTGTCTTCATCGGGCCAATCCGCGTAGATCTTGGTGTAAGAAAGTCGCAGCTGCGCGGCCTTGAGCCCGGCCTGGGCCTGGTCGAGTTGAGATTTGGCGACGCTCAGACGGGCGCGACTGGCGGTGACGCGGGTGAGCGCCATGTCGTATTCCGCTTCGGAAGCGATCTTGCGCTCCAGGAGTTGCTTGCTGCGCTGGAAATCGCGCTCGGCCACCTGAGCGGAAGCCGTGGCTTCGGACAGCTGAGCCTGGGCGACAGCAAGCTGAGCGCGGATGCGGATCACTTCCTGAGCGATCTCATCATCCTCGACCTGGGCAATCAGCTGGCCCTTTTCCACCCGATCGCCGACACCGACCGTGAGCTTCTCAAGCAGGCCGCCGACCTTGGAAGTGATCATGAACTGGGCGTTGGGTCGCAGAGTGCCGTTGAAATAGCGGTAGTCGTTCATGTCCAGGACACGAACCGGTGCCACCTCAACGGCGACTGCTGTGGCGGTTTCCTGGACTGCTTTTTCTGAAAAAAACAGGCGTTGCAGGATTATTCCGCCCAGCAACAGCAAAAACGCGATCAAGAAGACGCGCGGCAGCCCTTTCGGCATATGAGAATCCTTCCTTGGAATCAAGTGCATTCAGCCCGGCTTAAACTACTATATCCCTCGCCGGAATGACAATCCGCTGGATGCGACAGATCCCGTGAGATTCGCCCAACCCGTGCGGTTGTCTGAGCAAGTTGGCCTGCCGGCCCCCGGCTTATCGACGCGAGGGCGCGATATTTGAACGGGACGCCTCGATGAAGTTTCTCGCGCCGGATCCATGGGGCGTCTATCCGAAACGCAGGTCAACGCATCCGGCGTGGCAATAGTTTCAGGTGCATTGATTGCGTGCCGCAATTGCTTGCATGCCGTCCGGATGGCGCATCAGGGATCCGATAGGAAACTCACTGCGCGGTCCCGGCCACCTGCCGGCGCTGGGTTTCCCAGTCCTCGATTGCCTGCATGGCGAGCAGCCCGGCGTCCCGCAAGGCCGTTTCCGCAGAAGCTGGCTCCTGCGCCACCAAGGCGCGCCAGGCCGATTCCAGCAGCACCGTCGGAGCCGGCAATGCCCCGGCCATGGATACCAGCTCATAACCGGCCTGCAGGGCATGCAGGCAGGTGCGTTGCGTCTCCTCATCCATTTCCGCCAGGCTGAGGGCCATCTGGCAGGCGCCCAACGGCGCCAGCGACAGCGTCGACCAGGGGGAGCGGGGCTGTTCCGATGGCGGACTCACCCAATACCATTCCGTCAGCCCCCGCACCAGATGCATCAGTGTCAGCATGCCGGGCAGGTCATCGAAGAGTTGGCGATGGCCGCGGCTGGCGGCAAGCTGGGCAACGACCTTGAGGGGCGGCGCCACCAGCAGGGCGTATTCCGTTTCGGATAGGGTCGCGGTTTCGGGCATGCGCTGGCTCCGGGAAGCGGGCGGGGTCAATGCAGACGGGTGGAGGCGGGTTGCAGATCGTCGGGCATCACCGTGTGGGTGAGCTCGCCATCCATCGCAGGGAACAGCGGCGCGCCGCAATCGTCGCAATAGCTCAGCGGCAACCGCTCGGTAATGACCTCGATCGCGGTCACGCCGGCGCGCTGCAGTTCGTCCTGGATCTGGCCGAGTACATCGGTGGTTTCTTCTTCGCCGTCCAGCAGGCCCCAGACTGCGCCCTGCAGCACTTCGGGGTGTCCCTGCCGCAGCAGGCCAATGCGATATTCCACCAGGTTGCCGTCATAGCAGGGCGCGATGACCGCCTGAATCTGGGTTGAGGCGAGACCATTCTGGCTGTGCAACTGTTCCACGCAGGCGCGCAGCGTGAAGGCCCGGCCTTGTTCATCGGTGCGGCGCAGCGCGGGGAAATAGGCATCCGGCAACAAGGGTTCCACCGCGCAACTGGGCAGCAGGGCGGTCAGCGCCGAGTGGGCCGCCTCCTGCCAGGAGCGGGCGGCATCTTCTCGTGTCACGCTGGGTTGGTGCCAGCGGAACAGGGCCTCGCCGGGCTGGGCGCGGATCAGGGCCAGCAGATAGCGTGGATCGGCCAGGAAGCGGGTGGTGGCGGATAGCCCCAGGGGGTCGACCGCCAGGACCGATTGTCCGTGCGCCAGTCGCTGCTGGAGACGCGAGGCAAGTTCGAAGGCGCCGCAGAAACCCGCAGGCAATTGATCGGGGCCAAACAGGAAATCGGCCACCGCAATGGCCACACCCGGGGCAACCACATGGGTGGTCAGCAGCTCATGGAATTGCTGGCATTGAGCTGCGCTGAGTGAAGTCACCGGGATGTCATAACGTGACCAGGCCATGACCGGCAGGGCGATCAACAGCCCCGATTCACCACCCATGGCTTGGGCTTCGATGAGATCGGACAGGCTTTCAAAGGAACGGGGATGCTGGCCATACACCCGGTCGAGGGCTTCGCCCAGGGTTTCTTCGCGGCGATCGATGAGCAGGCGCTGGATCAATGGCCGCAAGCGATTCTGGTAGAACAGATCTTCCTGCTGGCAACCGGCACGCCCCAGCCCCAGGGCCAGTTGCACCAGTTCTTCAATGCCGCGGTTGCTGCGAGGCGAACCCCGGTTCATGCGTCTCATCACAAGCTCCATCCCCTGGCCCGGCATCGCGCCGGGCAAGGGGTGAAGTTTACTCTAGCTGGGCCATGCCCGTTATGCGGTCGATGCGTTCAGCGCGGGGCCCACACCGAGCGGCGGCGCAGGTCCAGTGTGTGCGGGTATTCGCGGTTGGTTTCCTCCGGCGGCGGTTGCATCGGTCCAATGGGGTGACCATCCGGCAGGAAACGCGCCAGTCGGGCAACGTCCGGCGGGACCTCCAGCACCCCCGGTGTATGACCGAATCCCCAGAAACGGCTGACCCGACGGGTTTCGGCAGCATAGGCGTTCACCGGATAGACATCGTAGCTGCGGCCGCCGGGATGGGCGACATGGTAGGTGCAGCCGCCGATGGAGCGCCCATTCCAGGTGTCGATGATGTCGAACACCAGGGGGGAGTGGACGCCGATGGTGGGATGAAGGGCCGAGGGCGGCTGCCAGGCCCGGTAGCGCACGCCGGCCACGTATTCGCCGTGGACGCCGGTATTGTGCAACGGCACCCGGCGACCATTGCAGGCCACCACATAGCGGGAATCGGTCAGCCCCGTCAACCGCACCTGCAGACGCTCGACGGAGGAGTCCACGAAGCGGGCCGTGCCCATGTTGCTGCTCTCTTCACCCAGCACATGCCAGGGCTCCAGGGCGCCGCACAACTCCAGATGGATGTCGCCCACCCGCACATTTCCGTAGTGGGGGAAGCGGAATTCCAGGAAGGGCGCGAACCAGTCTGGATTGAAAGGGAAGCCTGCCTCGCGCAGGTGACGCACCACATCCTGCATGTCCTGCCAGATGAAATGGGGCAGCATGAAGCGGTCGTGCAGGGAGGTGCCCCAGCGCACCAGGTCGTGGCGGTAGGGCCGTTGCCAGAAATGAGCGACCAGCGTCCGCAACAGCAACATCTGCACCAGGCTCATGCGCGGATGGGGCGGCATCTCGAAGGCGCGCAATTCCAACAGTCCCAGCCGGCCGCGCTGGCTGTCGGGGGAATAAAGCTTGTCGATGCAGAACTCCGCCCGGTGGGTATTGCCGGTCAGGTCGACCAACAGATTGCGCAGCAGGCGATCCACAAGCCAGGGCTGGGGAACCTCGCCCTCGGGCATTTCCTTGAACGCGATCTCCAGTTCGTAGAGGCTTTCGACGCGCGCCTCGTCCGCCCGCGGCGCCTGGCTGGTGGGGCCGATGAAGAGCCCCGAGAACAGGTAGCTCATGGCCGGGTGGTGTTGCCAGAAGGTCACCAGACTGCGCAACAGGTCGGGCCGGCGCAGAAAGGGGCTGTCGGCCGGCGTGGCGCCGCCCAGGGTCACGTGGTTGCCGCCGCCGGTGCCGGTATGACGGCCGTCCAGCATGAATTTCTCACTGCCCAGGCGGGTTTGATGTGCCTCCTCGTAGAGAATTTCGGTGGTGCTGACCAGCTCATCCCAGGTTTCCGCGGGATGGATATTGACCTCGATGACGCCTGGATCGGGGGTGATGTGGAGGCGTTTGAGGCGCCAGTCGTGGGGCGGCTCATAGCCTTCCAGGCGCACCGGCATCCCCAGTTGGGCGGCGGTGGCCTCGATGTGGGCCAGCAGATCCAGATAGTGCTCCAGATAGTTCACCGGCGGCAGGAAAATATGCAGACAGCCGTTACGCGGCTCCACACACAGGGCGGTGCGGAACACCTCCACCGTTTGGGTCGTGTCGGGCGTGTCCGCTTGGTCCATTTCAGTGAGCGATTGGGTTGTGGCGGGCGTCCACGCACTGTAGTGACGCGCCACCTCGCCCATGGCATCGCTCAGGGGCGGCCGAGCTTCAAATGGGCTACGTTCCGGGATCACCGCCTTGCGTTCACGCTGCTGGGCGCTCCAGGGCAGGCTTTCCAAGGGCAGGCGCAGGCCCATGGGCGAGTCGCCGGGCATCAGGAACATCAGGTCGCGCCGGAACGGCCAATGCACGCTCTCCCAGCAGATGGCGCCATAATTCCAGCGCAGGGGCAGGCAATAACCCACCGGTACGTCGAGGCCGCGCGCCAGCATCTGGCTCAGGCTGGCATGATCCGGATGTTGCTTGCGATTCAGTTTCAGCGGATCCAGGTCGTCGGGAAGGGTACCTTCCTTCCAAAGGTGGTATAGCACATCCTCGTAGCCGGGCTGCGCATGATCCGGATTGACGCCCAGGCGACGCGCCAGCTCACGGGCAAAGCACAGCGCATCGTCCACGGTGCAGCCATAATCCTTGCCGTCTTCCGCCAGCAGCTCGGGTCGACGCCAGACCGGCTGCCCGTCCGGGCGCCAATACAAGGACAGCGCCCAACGCGGCAGTTCTTCGCCGGGATACCATTTGCCCTGCCCGACATGAAACACGCCGCCCGGTCCGAAGCGATCCCACAGCCGGCGCAGCAGGGTGCCGGCCAGCTGCCGCTTCTCGGGACCCAGTGCCGCGGTGTTCCATTGGGCCGATTCCATGTCGTCGACCGAGACGAACGTGGGTTCGCCGCCCAGCGTCAGGCGCACATCCCCGGCGCGGATCTGTTCATCCACCGACCGCCCCAGCAGATTGATGGTCTGCCATTGGTCTTCCGTGTAGGGTTTGGTGACCCGCGGATCCTCGTGGATGCGCTGTACCTTGTTGGTGTAGTCAAACTCAACCTTGGTTTCCGGGTCGCCCCAGAAATTACCCGACACCGGGGCGGCGCTCGCCGGATCAGGGGTGCAGGCCAGCGGTATGTGTCCTTCGCCGGCGAACAGGCCTGAGGTGGGATCGAGGCCAATCCACCCCGCGCCGGGCACGTAGACTTCGCACCAGGCATGCAGGTCGGTGAAGTCGGCCTCGGGTCCGGAGGGGCCATCCAAGGCTTTGACGTCGGCTTTCAGTTGGACCAGATAACCCGACACGAAGCGTGCTGCGAGACCCTGGTGGCGCATGATCTGCACCAGCAGCCAGGCCGAGTCGCGGCAGGACCCGGTGCCCCGACCCAGGGTTTCCTCGCAGGTCTGCACGCCCGGCTCCATGCGGATCAGATAGCCGATGTCTTTTTGCAGCCGGCTGTTGAGCTCGACCATGAAATCAACGACATAGGGGCGCTTTCCACGATTGATGCCGGATAGCCATTTGCGCAGATGCGGTCCGTTTTCGGTAATTTCGAGGTAGGGCGTCAATTCCTTGCGCAATTGGCGGTCATAGGTAAACGGGAAATGCTTGGCGTATTCCTCGACAAAGAAATCGAAGGGATTGATGACGACCATGTCCGCGATCAATTCTACTTCGATCGACATGGCCTGGGTTTCTTCCGCGAATACGACCCGTGCCAAGATGTTGCCGAAAGGATCCTGCTGCCAGTTGAGAAAATGATCCGCGGGGGTAATCCGCAGCGAATAGGACAGGATCGGGGTGCGGCTGTGAACCGCCGGGCGCAGCCGGAATACCTGGGGTGACAGGGCGACCGGGCGATCATAGTGATAGACGGTCTTGTGAGTAAGCGCCACGCGCAGGGACATCAGGGCCTCCGGTAAGGAATTTGAGCGGGATCAACACGAGAGCGGTAGAATCAGGCCACGCGTCAATCTTGCTTGACTTGCCAGCATCATGCCAGCGTCATGCAGTTGCTGCCAGGCGCAGGATCGGGGTGATGCGTAAGATCTGGAAACGCCAGGCATCCCGCTGATGCCCCATTTTGGGGCAATGCGTGAGCATTCTGCTCATGCAACAGGCGCCAGTCGCTCACACGGCGTTGGACGGGCCGTCCCAGCCTGATTCTGTCCACGTCATGTCACTTAAAGATCCGGCGCGTTTCTTGTAAGGCTGATGTTAAGACTTTTAATCGGACAGTTTGATGTCGCAGTTGGGAGCGGGCATGGCGCAGGATTGGACCCATTATCTGCAGCAGGGTTTCTACGACGAACTCGTGGGTCCGGATGGCCCGCGGCCCGCGGCCCGTCCCTTGATGGAGCGGCTGGTTGGACTGGGGGCGGACGCACTGCGTGAACGCCAGCGCGCGGCGGAGCTCGAAATCAAGACGCTGGGCATCACCTTCACCGTCTACAGCGACGGCAATGCCATCGACCGGGCCTGGCCGATGGACATCATCCCGCGAGTGATCCCGGCTGCCGAGTGGCGCCGCACCGAGGCCGGTCTCAAGCAACGGGTCCACGCCCTGAATCTGTTCATCAACGACATCTACGGGCCCCAGCGCATCATCCGTGACAAGCGCTTTCCCGCTGAACTGATCGCCAGTTCCAAGAACTTCCGCGCCCAATGTCGCGATTTCACGCCGCCCTTGGGGGTTTGGGCGCACATCTGCGGCTCGGACATGGTGCGCGACGGCGATGGCACCCTTTATGTCCTGGAGGATAACTTGCGGGTGCCCTCGGGGGTGTCCTACATGATGATGAATCGTCAGGTGATGAAGCATGTGTTCCCGGAATTGTTCGAGAACCAAGTGATTCTGCCGGTGGACGACTACCCCTCGCAGCTGTTCGACATGCTGGCGGCCATGTCACCCCGGCCGGCTGATTATCCCTGCGTCGTGGTGTTGACTCCCGGCATCTACAACTCGGCCTATTTCGAGCATGCCTATCTGGCCCAGCAGATGGGGGTGGAATTGGTGGTGGGGCCGGACCTGTTCGTGGGCGACGATGACTGCGTCTACATGCGCACCATCCAGGGGCCGGAACGGGTGGATGTGGTCTATCGGCGTATCGATGACGATTTCCTGGATCCAGAAGCCTTCCGGCCCGATTCCGCACTCGGGGTGCCCGGCCTGCTGCGCGCCTGGCGCAAGGGCAATGTAGCCCTGGTCAACGCGCCGGGGGCAGGGGTCGCCGATGACAAGGTGGTCTATACCTATGTGCCTGACTTCATCAAGTATTACCTGGGCGAGGATCCCATCCTGCCCAATGTGCCCACCTGGCGCTGCGAGGATCCGCAGTCCCTGAAGCATGTGCTGGCCCACCTGAAAGACCTGGTCATCAAACCCGCCAACGAATCCGGCGGCTACGGCATGCTGGTGGGGCCCAAGTCGAGCCGCGAGGAATGCGAGCGATTTGCGACCCTGATCCAGCGCGATCCACGCAACTATATCGCCCAGCCGACCCTCGCCCTGTCCACCGTCCCCACGCTGACGGACCATGTTCCCGAGCCGCGCCATGTGGACCTGCGGCCTTTCATCCTGAGCGGCAGTGACATTCAGGTGACGACCGGGGGCTTGACCCGCGTGGCGATGGTCAAGGGATCGCTGGTGGTGAACTCGTCCCAGGGCGGCGGCAGCAAGGACACTTGGGTGGTGGAAACCAACGAGTCGGACAGCCCATCCTGACCGCCGCTCTACTGGCTTGAGCAAGGAGATTTCCTGATGCTGTCGCGCATGGCTGAAAACATGTACTGGTTTGCCCGCTATCTGGAGCGGGCGGAGAATACGGCGCGGCTGGTGACGGTCACTACCAATCTGATCCTGGATCTGCCCCGTGTGGTGACCCCGGATTGGGAGCCCCTGATCGACATCACCAGCGGACGTGATAAGTTCGTGGAACGTCACGGCGAGATGAGCGAGCACCGGGTGGTGCAGTTTCTGCTCGCTGATCGCGAAAACCCCAGTTCCCTGATCAGTTGCCTCACCAAGGCGCGGGAAAATCTGCGCACAACCCGCGACATCGTGCCTGCCGAGGCCTGGGGGCAGATCAATCGCTTGCATCTCATTGCCCAGGAACAGATGGGCGATGCGCTGTCGCGCCGGGGGCGCCACGAATTCCTGCAAACCATCATCGGCCAATGCCAGATGATCGTGGGCCTGTTGGATGGTGTCATGAGCCGCGATGAAGCCTTCGAGTTCATGCGTCTGGGGCGCAATCTGGAACGGGCGGACATGACCACCCGCATTCTCGATGTCCGTTCCGGCGATCTGCTGGCGGAAATGCCGGCGGATCTGAAAGCCTATGGCCGCGTCCAGTGGATGAGCGTGCTCAAATCCATGACTGCCTACCAGATGTACCGCCGGCTGGTGCGCAGCCGGGTCTCCGGCGTGGATGTGGTGCGCTTCCTGTTGCAGGAAGAGCGTTTTCCGCGCGCCCTGCAGGCTTGCCTCAAAACCCTGGAGGTCTGCCTGTCGGGCCTGCCGCGCAATGAAACCCCGTTGCGGGCGGTGGCCCAGTTGCGGCGCATGGTCCAGCGCGCCGACATCGCCGCCTTGGCGCATGAAGGTGGCACCCTGCACGTTTACATGGATGAGCTGCAGCTCAAGCTGGCCGGTTGCCACGATGCCATCGCCGCCACCTATTTCGGCGCCGAACTTGCGCCGAATGCGGCGATGGCTGCCGGCGTGACGACGCCGGCGCCTTCCTCGTCCCAAGCCCAGACTCAACGCGCTGGCTGAAACATCAATCCACGCAGGCGGTTCCCGGCGGGCCGTTGTCCTGTCCCATGGCGGCGGGCACAATAAATCCCCCATCCGCTCTGGAAGATGTCCGTGACCGACGCAGCCTTTCCTCGCACCCGCTTGCGCCGTATGCGCCGGGATCCGTTCTCGCGTCGCCTGATGCGCGAACAGGTGCTGACCGCAGACGATCTGATCTGGCCGGTATTTGTGTTGGATGGGGTGGGGCGGCGCGAGGCTGTGGCGTCCATGCCTGGCGTGGAGCGGATGAGCCTGGACGTGCTGCGGGACGAACTGGAGGCGCTGGTCCTGCTCGGGCTGCCGGCGGTGGCGCTGTTTCCAGTGGTGCCTGCGGAGCGCAAATCACTTCAGGCCGAGGAAGCCCATCATCCTGACGGGCTGGTCCAACGATCCGTGCGCAGCCTGCGGGCTGCGTTCCCGGAGCTGGGTGTCATCACCGATGTGGCCTTGGACCCCTACACCGTCCACGGTCAGGATGGCCTGTTGGGTGAGGACGGCCAGATCCTGAACGATGAAACCGTCGCCGTGCTGGTGCGCCAGGCGCTGTCCCATGCAGAGGCCGGCGCCCAGGTGGTCGCGCCCTCGGACATGATGGACGGGCGCATCGGCGCCATCCGCGATGCCCTGGAAGCAGCGGGGTACACCGAAACGCGCATTCTGGCCTACGCGGCCAAGTACGCCTCCGCCTTCTACGGTCCATTCCGCGAGGCGGTGGGCTCGGCGGCGGCCCTGGGCAAGGCGGACAAGCGCGGCTACCAGATGGACCCGGCCAATGGGGATGAGGCCCTGCGGGAGGTGGCGATGGATCTGGCCGAGGGCGCGGACATGGTGATGATCAAGCCCGGCATGCCCTATCTGGACGTGGTGCGCCGGGTGAAGGACCGCTTTGGTGTCCCGACGCTGGCCTATCAGGTGAGCGGGGAGTACGCCATGCTCATGGCCGCCGCGCAGGCGGGTTGGCTGGAGGAGCGCGCGGTGGTGATGGAGTCGCTGGTGGCCTTCAAGCGCGCCGGGGCCGATGGCATTCTTACCTACTTCGCTATCGATGCTGCGAGGCTGCTGAAGAAGTAATGGCGGCGGCTGAACTACGAGGCGCAGGTCATTACACTACACGGCTGCTTATCTCGGCCAGCATTGGACTTTACGCACCCGCAACCGCGGCTTGTGAGTGTTTATGGGAAGGTAGCTTTGCCGAAGTGGCGCCCGAATCAGATCTCGTCGTACTCGGCAGCGTTAGCCGCAAAAAAGGTAACGCGATTGATATCGAGGTTGACGTCACCCTAGCTGGACCTGACTGGGAGTCCTTTCCTAGAGTCTGGCTCAAGACCGGGGACTACTGTCGACCCGACGCCGA
>PKDC01000052.1 GCA_002862435.1 Pseudomonadota bacterium
CGCTCCGTGGCATCCTCGGGCTTGCAGTGGAGTCCCGGGCCCCGGCGGAGGACCCCTTCGCGGAGCCGGAGGTCCGGGGCAAGGTTGAGGCCCTGTTGGAGAAGCGGGAGCCGGGATCCAGCGTGGCGATGCCTTCAACGCTGACGGCGCGCCAGCGTGGCCCGGATTGGGTGTATACCTACCTCAA
The DNA here is from genome assembly GCA_002862435.1 of Pseudomonadota bacterium. Taxonomy (GTDB): domain Bacteria; phylum Pseudomonadota; class Gammaproteobacteria; order UBA5335; family UBA5335; genus Macondimonas. Next base: position 188 of record PKDC01000052.1, read on the forward strand.
ATCCTTCTATCTCGATCCCGCAAAACCGACTGGTGTCAACAACCTGGTCTTCAAGGATGTGGGCATGCCCCATGTGCTGTGGGAATTGCAGGGCTGGCAGGCGCTGAAATCGGCTGACGGGCATGCGGCTCCTGCCGAACATGGAACAGATGGGGCGCATGATGCGGGGGCCGAGTCGCCCTTCGAGCAGGTGACCCCCGGTCGCTTGACCCCTGAGGAATATGATCGCAGCGTGCGGGACTTGGTGGCCTACATGAGTTATGTGGCCGAGCCGATCCAGCTCAAGCGCACGCGGGTGGGCATCTGGGTCCTCCTGTTCCTGGCGGTGTTTGGCGTGTTCGCCTACCTGTTGAAGAAAGAGTATTGGAAGGATGTCCATTGAGGGATATTGCTGCCCGTCATGGACGTAGATCTTCCTGTGGCAGGGGGGCTGCTGCCGTGGCTCCCGCGCACTCCCTGATCCGTCGTTGAGGAAGCGCGCCATGGGCCCAGTCGTGTCCCGTCGCTCAGTCATGACCCTGTTTTCGAAGGCCGATTGCCCGGATTGCCATCGGGTGCGCATGGTCCTGGCTGAAAAGGGCGTGAACTGCGAGGTGGTCTACCCAGACCCCGTGCGGATTCAGGAAGACCTCTTGGATCTCAATCCTTATGGCAGCGTACCCACCTTGGTCGATCGCGATCTGGTGCTCTATGACGGCCGGATCATCCTCGAATACCTGGACGAGCGATTTCCCCATCCGCCCCTGATGCCGGTCGATCCGGCATCTCGCGCCCGCTTTCGCATCGCCATGTTGCGCATGGAACGGGACTGGTACGCGCTGATTGCAGCAATTGATGCGCCCGGCGAAAAAACCCGCCCGGCACTGCTCAAGCAGTTATTGGCGTCCTTGCTCCAGACCCAGCCCTTGTTTGCCAATCCGCCTTACTTTCTGGGCCAGGACTTTTCCCTGGTCGATGTCACCATGGCGCCCCTGCTGTGGCGTCTGCCGCATTGCGGGATCGAGCTGACGCCCCAGGCTGCTGCGTTGCGGGATTATGCCGAGCGGCTGTTCCAGCGACCGGCGTTTGCCCGCAGCCTGTCGCCGCAGGAAAGCGCCATGCGGCCCCTTTCCCCCTGAGGCATTGGTCGTCATGCGTTCCCGTAAGCCCTATCTCCTGCGCGCCATCCATGAATGGATTTGTGACAGTGGGATGACCCCTCATGCGCTGGTCGACTGTAATCAACCCGGCGTCCAGGTTCCCCCGGAGGTGATCAAGGACGGACAGGTGGTTCTCAATCTGTCGCCGATGGCCGTTCACAACCTGGCCCTGACCAATGAGTTCGTGGGGTTCTCAGCCCGATTTGGCGGGCAGGTGCGTCAGGTGAGCTTCCCGCCGACCGCCGTGCTGGCGATCTACGCCAAGGAAAACGGCCAGGGCCTGATGTTCGGGGAGGCGGATGACGGCGACGATCCGCCGCCGGAGCAGCCTCCCACCGATGCTTCCAAGGGTGGGGGTGCTCGACCGCGGCTCAGTGTGGTGAAGTAGGCGCCGCTTGATGCGTGCAGGGGAACATCAACCCCCTTCAGCCGTCCGCGCCAAAGGCATTGGGTATCCATTTGATGCGCGCTTCGGGGAGCTTGCCCTGCAGAGACACCACATCGAAGCGCATGGGGCGTGCGGCGTGCCGGGGGTGATGCAGTAGGTAGGTGCGGGCAGCCAGCAGCAGGCGTTTTTGTTTGCTTGCAGTGACCGTTTCCTCCGGCGTCCCGAAATCGGCGCTTGCGCGGTGGCGAACTTCGACGAACACCAGCATCCCCGAGCCTTCCATGACCAGATCCAGCTCCCCGCCCCGACATCGATAATTGCGTGCCAACAGCGCAAGCCCGTGCGCCTGCAGATAAGCCAGTGCCTGCTCTTCAGCCCACGCGCCTTGATTGGCTGTCATGGAGCGGCCATCGACGCCGGTTCATCGGCTGGCAATCCGGGTACCACTCGCCCATTGGCGAAATAGGCCCAGGGCAGGTCGTGACGTTCTATGCGCCCGTCCGGTGTCATGGACAGCATGCCCGTTGCCCCCGCCAGATGCAGTTCCTGCAGGGCGGGATTGGCGGCCAATTGTTGCCAGATGTGATAGGCATCGAAGCCGAAGGCCTGCATGCGCGCGAACGCGGGATCAACGGCCATTTGCGCTCCCTGGTTCGCCGAGAGTAGCCAGGGCATTTCCGGGAAACGCACGGCATCCAGATCCAGGTCGGCTACCCCGTCATGGGTTCCGGCATCAATCGCGGAGGTGGCGTAGATGGGCAGGTTGCCGGCGCCCACGAAACGGATCTGGGGGCGCAGCAGGCGCGCTTGGGGTGCAAAGGCAGCCAGAAAGAGCATGTCCGCATCGCTCGCGCCGGCCCACCCTTGCCTCAGCGGCGCCTGGAAATCGGATTCGGTGGGCGCGTAGCGGGTAGTGTGGCGTATCCGGCCACCGCGGGCGGTGAAAGCGCTGTCAAAGGCCATCAGCAGGCGCTCTCCCCATTCGTTGCGGGGGATGACGACCCAGGCCTGTCGACGGCCGCTGGCCAGAGCTTGTTGGGCCACAGTGCGTGCCTCGTCCTCGGGCGGTAATCCGAACTGGACCAGTCCGGCCCGGGTGACATCCGCTCGATTCAAGGCCAGCATCGGCAAGTTGACGGGAACTGCCCGCACCACCGCCTCAACCGCCGGCTTGTCCAGGGGGCCGATGAGCGCGCGGGCGCCGACCGCCAGCGCCTGATTCGCTGCGGCGGTCGCGCTGGCAGGTTGATCCCCGATGGGGAAGAATTTCAGCGTGGGTCGTTGTTCCGGCGCCTGCTCCAGATAGGCTCGCAGGATTCCGTCCTGAATGGCCCGGCCGGCGCTCCCCAAGCGGCCCTCGGTGGGCAGCAGCAGGGCGATGACCGTCCCCTCGCTGGGGCCGGGCGTGAAGTATGCCGCAGGATTTGCGGTTAGCGGCGCATCCTTCCTCGGTGCTTGGATCAGTGCTTGCGCTTGGGATAGGCGCGCCAGCGCCTCCAGGCGTCGTGACTCCATTGGTGGAGGAAGCGATCCAGCTGCCCGCTCCAGCCAGCGTCGGGCCTCCTCAGGACGCTGCTGGGCCAGTCGGATTTCCCCCATCAGCAGGGCGTAGCGGGCCTGCTGATCTGCCGTTCCGGGGGTCTCGGCCAGTGCTTCCAGCACCTGGGCCGCGCGCTGGATTTCCTGCTTATGCAGCCAGCCCTGTGCTGCCGCCACTCCCGCTTCGATGCGGGCATCGCCCGTGGCGGTGTCGAAAGCGGCTTGCTGAATCCAGGGGTCTGGGTCGGCACCCGCAGCGGTTTGTGCGGTTTGCGGTTGCAGGGTGGAGGGTGGCGTGCATGCGGTCAGCACCGTCATCATGGCCAAAGACACGGCCAGGCGGATCATGCGGTTACGCAGTGCGAGCCACGGTGGAGGGCAGGGGGTGAGGGGTTCGCAATGCGGTTTTTCCATGTGCGAGGAGTATCCGGTGAGGGAAGAAGAGGTGTCAACGCAGACTGGGGAAGTGGCGCCCGGCGTGCTCTATGTGGTGGCCACCCCGATTGGCCACCTGGGGGATCTTTCCTCACGCGCCCTGGCGGTATTGGGCGCGGTGGACCTGATCGCCGCCGAGGACACCCGCCATACCCGCGCGCTGCTGACCCATTTTGGTGTTCAAAAGCCGCTGGTGTCCCTGCATGAGCATAACGAAAGCCGGCAGTTGGAGATGCTGCTGTCGCGCTTGGGCGAAGGAGCGGCGGTCGCCCTGGTGAGCGATGCCGGCACGCCGCTGATCAGTGATCCGGGTTACGGACTGGTCAACGCGGCGCTCGCAGCGGGCATTCGTCTCAGTCCAATTCCCGGGCCTTGTGCGGGCATTGCAGCGCTTTCGGTGAGTGGCCTGCCGACGGATCGTTTTGTGTTCGAAGGTTTTTTGCCGCCCCGCGCCGCTGCGCGTCAGAGCCGGCTCAGGCAGCTCGCTCAAGAGACTCGCACCTTGGTGTTTTATGAATCTCCCCGGCGGCTGGTGGATACCGTCGCGGATATGGTTCTGGTGTTGGGCGCGACGCGTCCGGCCTGTATCGGACGCGAACTGACCAAGCGCTTTGAAACCTTCTATCGCGGCACATTGGAGCAGTTGCAGGCGGAATTCGCCGCTCAGCCGGATGCCTTGCGTGGGGAGTGCGTGCTGATGGTGGCCGGTGCCGCGCCGTCGAATCTGGATCTTTCTGCGGTCAGTCCCGAGGCCGCGGGCGTGCTGGCGGATCTGGTTAGCCAGTTACCCGCCTCACAGGCCGCCCGCCTCATGGATCGCTGGTTTGGTGGTGGCCGTGCCCACTGGTATGCGCGCGCAATCGCCCTGCGCGGTGGAGAATGAAATATAATGGCAACGGAGTCGGCCAGGCAGTCGCTCTTTCGGCCGTCATGGCGGAAAGGGAGGAAAGTCCGGGCTCCATAGGGCGGGATGCCAGGTAATGCCTGGGCGGCGCGAGCCGACGGAAAGTGCCACAGAAAATAAACCGCCGACGGCTTTCGGGCCGGGCAAGGGTGAAACGGTGCGGTAAGAGCGCACCGCGCTGGTGGCAACACGCAGCGGCACGGTAAACCCCATCCGGAGCAAGATCGAATAGGGGAACACAGGGCCTTCGAGTCCGGCGCGCGGCCCGTGCGCTGTTCCCGGGTGGATCGCTCGAGGTGCGCGGTGACGTGCATCCCAGATGAATGACTGTCCACGACAGAACCCGGCTTATCGGCCGGCTCCCTCTTACACCCCCAGGGTCCCGCGAAAGTCCAAGTCTTGATGTTTTTCTTTACCAGTTTTCGCTAATGGGCTGATTCAAAAAGGCTGCCGCTACCCGTCTCGACGGCGGTGCGGCAGTGCTTTTTTCCTTCGCGTAAGCATTTGTAATCAAAGCCAAAATCATTTCCCTGAAACCTCCTTTTTTGCTTGACAGCGCGAGCCTGGAATTCCATAGTGTGTTCGTGGTGGAGAATTGTGGCGGAAAGTGGCGAATTGGGGGCGATAGACGACGTGTTCAGGGGGGCCAGCCAGGTAGCGATCGACGGCAAGGGCCGGATGGCGATTCCAGCGCGCTATCGGGATCCCCTGACGGCGGCCTGTGAAGGCCAGATGGTGGTGACGGTTGATCGTGAGCAATGCCTGCTGGTGTATCCACTGCCGGCATGGGAGGCGGTGGAAACGGATCTGATCCGCTTGGCGAATCTGGATCCTCGGGCCCGTCAACTCCAGCGCTTCCTGATGGGCTACGCCACCGAGATCGTGATGGATGGCCAGGGTCGACTCCAGCTGACCCCGCCGCTGCGCAAATTCGCTCATTTGGAGTCCCGTGCCATGCTCATCGGTCAAGGCCACAAGTTTGAGCTGTGGGCCGAGGAGCGCTGGGAGCAGAACCAGACCGACTGGCTCGCCGGCCCGAAAGAAGGGCTTGGTGAAATGCCCGCCGCGCTTCAGAACCTGACGATCTGAGGCGGCGGGAACATGGAAACATTGCATCGGCCTGTTCTGCTGGCCGAGACGCTGGAGGCATTGGCGCCCCGCCCCGTCGGTCGCTATATCGACGGGACTTATGGCCGCGGTGGACATGCGGAACGTCTTTTGGATGCCTTGGGACCGGAGGGACAGCTCATGGTCGTGGATCGCGATCTACAGGCGGTGGCCCATGCCCAGGCGCGTTGGGCGCAGGATTCCCGGGTGACGATTGTGCATGGCAATGTCGCGGATCTTGCGGGCTTGGTCATCGCAGCCGGCTGGGCTGAGGGTCTGGATGGCATTCTGTTCGACCTGGGCGTGTCTTCTCCTCAGATCGACAACCCCGAGCGCGGTTTCAGCTTCATGAACGACGGTCCGCTGGACATGCGGATGGACGTTTCCCGCGGCCCGAGCGCTGCCGAATGGCTGAATACGGCAGAGGAAGCCGAGTTGGCGCAGGTGCTGTGGGTCTTCGGAGAGGAACGTCATTCCCGCCGCATCGCCCGCCGCATCGTTGAAGCGCGCATCCAGCAGCCCCTGACCCGCACCCGCCAATTGGCCGATCTGGTTGCCCAGACCCTGCCGCGTGGCGAGCGCCACAAGCATCCGGCCACGCGCACCTTTCAGGCCGTGCGCATTTTCATCAATCGGGAACTGGAATCCCTGGAACGCGCCTTGGCCGCCGCCGTGAATCTTTTGGCGCTGGGTGGGCGGCTGGCAGTGATCAGTTTCCATTCCCTGGAAGATCGCATCGTCAAGCGCTTCATGCGCGCCGGCGTGCAGCCACCATCCGATCCGCTGGGATTCTTCACGCCCGAACCAACGCTGCGTTGGGTGGCGCGGCAGGTACGGCCCAGCGTGGCCGAATGCACCGAGAATCCGCGCGCGCGCAGCGCCACCCTGCGGGCCGTGGAGCGGTGCGCATGAGGGGGGCCAGCATGACGCTCACCGCCCTGTTGGCGCTGGCCGTTTTCGGGAGCAGCCTGGGGCTGGTTTATGTGAAGTTCCAGAACCGGGAGCGGTGGTCCGAGGTGCAGCGCTTGCAGGAAGAGCGGGACGAACTGGAAGGAGAATGGAGTCGCCTGCAACTCGAACTCGCCGCCTGGGCGACAGCGCCACGCATCGAGCGGCTGGCGCGCGAGCGACTGGGGATGGTGACCCCTGCGCCCAAGGATATCGGGATCGTGCGCGATGAATAAGCGCCTGGGCAATCCAGCGTGGGCTTGGCGCAGCCGGCTGATGGCGGTTTTCCTGGCGGCGCTGGGCTTGGCGCTGGTCGCTCGCGCCGTGCACTTGCAGGTTTTCGACAAGGGCTTCCTCCACGGTCAGGCGCAGGAACGCCATTTGCGGGTCATGGAAACATCCGCGCATCGCGGCATGATCATCGATCGCCATGGCGAACCCTTGGCCGCGAGCACGCCGGTGGATTCAATCTGGGTGAATCCGGCTCCCTTCATGGCACACGCGGGCGCCGTGGAACAACTGGCGGCCACGCTGGGCATCCCGGCCCGCCCGTTGCGCGAGAAGCTGCAGGCGCGCCAGGGCCGTGAATTTGTCTACATCAAGCGCCATCTGCCCCCGCAGGAAGCCAAGCGCGTATTGGCGCTGGATCTGCCCGGGCTAAATGCTCAGCGCGAATATCGGCGTTACTACCCCACGGGCGAAATCAGCGGACACTTGCTGGGCTTTACCAACATCGACGACCGGGGACTGGAGGGGTTGGAGCTATCCTTCGACAGCTGGCTGCGCGGGCAGCCGGGACAGCGCCGGGTGCTCATTGACGGCGGCCGCAAGGTCATCGACGACCTGGGCGAGATCCGCGAGGCCCGCCCGGGCCGGGATCTTCAACTCAGCCTGGATCGCCGGATCCAGTACCTGGCCTATCGCGAGCTGAAAGCCGCGGTGATCGCCCACCAGGCAAAGGCGGGCTCGGTCGTGGTGCTGGATCCCCGCACCGGGGAGGTGCTGGCGATGGTCAGCCAGCCGCCCTTCAACCCCAATAATCGGGAAGCGATATCGCCATCCATCGCGCGCAACCGGGCGGTCATGGACCTGTTCGAGCCCGGCTCCACGCTCAAGCCCTTCATCGTGGCCACAGCGCTGGAGCAGGGGCTGTTCAAGCCAACCAGCGTGATCGATACCAATCCGGGTTGGTTTACCGTGCAAGGCAACACCATCCGCGACCTGCACAACTATGGCGCCCTGGATCTGGGTGGCATCCTCGCCAAGTCGAGCAACGTGGGCGCCAGTCGCATCGCCCTGGCCACCTCCACCGAAACGCTCTGGAATGCCTTGCGCAATTATGGCTTTGGGGAGCTGAGCGCCAGTGGTTTTCCGGGGGAGCGCGGGGGCACCCTGCGCCATTTCCAGGATTGGCGCCCCATCGACCATGCCACGGTGGCCTATGGCTATGGCCTCTCCACCACGGCCCTGCAACTGGCCAGCGCCTATGCAGTGATTGCCGCCGGCGGCGAGCGGCGGCCCGTGAGCTTCTTCGTGCCCAAGCAGTTGCCTCCGGCCCATCGCCTCATCAGTCCCGCAACGGCTGCGAGTGTCAGCCTGATGCTGGAGCAAGTGGTTCGTGAAGGCACTGCAACCGCTGCCGCGGTGCCCGGCTATCGGGTGGCTGGCAAGACGGGAACCGCCCGCAAATCCGGTGTCGGCGGCTATTCCGAGCGCCGCTACCAGGCGGTGTTTGCCGGTTATGTACCGGCCAGCCATCCCCGCCTGGTGGCGGTGGTGGTGATCGATGAACCCACGGGCGGGGCCTATTACGGTGGCGCCGTTGCCGCCCCCGTGTTCTCACGCATCATGGCCGGCGCGCTGCGATTGATGGAGATTCCGCCCGATAATCTGCCCGCAGGGGCGGGCCTGGTGCATTCCGCTGAAACTGCGGAGGAACTGGGATGAGCGCAGAGCCGATGCACACACCTTCGTGGACACTTGCGGCCTTGCTTGCGCCCTGGGCCAGGGGCGTCACGCCATTGATGGATCGGGCGCTGAGCGGGCTCACGCTGGATTCGCGCCAGGTGCGGCCGGGTGACCTGTTTCTCGCCTGCGCCGGCCAAGCACGACACGGCCTGACCCATGCCCTGGACGCGGCCGGGCGCGGTGCCCGGGCCGTGGCCTTCGATCCTGCGGGATGGGCCGAGCCCTTGCCGCAACTGGCCATCCCGATGGTGGCGGTGCCGGACTTGGGGGCCCATGCCAGTGCGCTGGCCGGGCGTTTCTTCGGGGAGCCTGCGGCAGACCTGCGGGTGATCGGCATCACCGGCACCAACGGCAAGACCAGTTGCGCCCACCTGCTGGCCCAGACCCTGGGGCATCCACCGGGCGTCGCCGCCTTGCTGGGCACCCTGGGCAACGGCTATCCGGACGCGCTCGTCCCGTCCACCCATACCACCCTGGACGCGGTGGCCGTGCAGGGCTGGTTGGCCCGGTTGCGGGACGAGGGCGCGCGTGCCGTGGCCATGGAGGTGTCTTCCCACGCCCTGGATCAGGCGCGCGTCGCGGCAGTGCATTTCGATACGGCGATCTTTACCAACCTCACCCGCGATCACCTGGATTATCACGGCAGCGAAGCGGCCTACGCCGCCGCCAAGCGGCGCTTGTTCGAACAAGCGGCCTTGCGCCTCGCCGTGCTATGGGGCGAGGACCCGGCATCCGCCGCGATGCGTGCGGCCCTGTCGGCGAGCTGCGAGGTGGTGTGGGCGGGATTTGCGCCTTATCAGGGTCGGCTGGGATCCGGCGCATCGCGGCTGTGGGTCCGGGCGATGACGCCGACCGCAAACGGCCTGGATCTGGTGCTGACGGGGGATTGGGGAACGGGAGCGCTGCATCTGCCGCTGTTGGGACGATTCAACGTGGCCAATGCCTTGTTGGTGCTGGGCGCACTGCTGGGGGGCGGAATCGCGTGGGATGAGGCCTTGCGGCGCCTGTCCGTGGTTCGGCCGGTGCCGGGGCGCATGCAGCGGCTGGGCGGCGGCGCGCGCCCGCAAGCGGTGGTGGACTACGCCCATACCCCTGATGCATTGGCGCAGGCGCTGGCGGCCTGTCGTGAACACGGCGCCCGGCGCGTCGTGTGCGTGTTCGGTTGCGGTGGGGATCGGGATCGAGGCAAGCGCCCGCTGATGGGCGCCGTGGCCGGCCGCCTGGCCGATGCGGTGGTGCTCACCGACGACAATCCGCGCAGTGAGGACCCGGACACCATCATCGCTGCCATCCGTACAGCCATCCCCGCGGGCACGCCGGTGCGCGTCGAGCGGGACCGCCGCGCCGCCATCATGAGTGCGCTCGAAGCCGCAGCCCCAGGAGACTGGGTGCTGGTGGCGGGTAAGGGCCATGAAACGGGACAGATCTTTGCCAATCGGCAGGAGCCGTTCTCGGATGTGGCGGTGGTGGCCGAGTGGCTGGGGGAGACGCCATGATCCGCGGCGATCTGGACCACATTGCCCGCCTGCTCGGGGGCAAGTTGCACGGACCCGCGGCGCCCTTCGCAGGCGTCGCCATCGACACCCGGCGGTTGCAGTCCGGCGCCTTATTCGTGGCGCTGCCAGGCGCTCGAACCGATGGGCACGCTTTCCTGGGGCAGGCTCAGGCGGCTGGAGCCGCCGGGGCGTTGGTGAGTCGGCTGGATGCAGCGGTGGATCTACCACAGGTGGTGGTACCGGATCCCCGGGCGGCGCTGATTGCGCTGGCGACTCATTGGCGTGCGCAGTTTGCCGGGCCGGTGGTGGCCCTGACCGGGAGCAACGGCAAGACCACGGTCAAGGAAATGATCGCCGCCATCCTGGGTGGCCAGGGCCCGGTGTGGGCAACGCCGGGCAATTACAACAACGAACTGGGTTTGCCGCTGAGCCTCCTGGGCTTGGACCCGGAACGTCATTGGGCTGCGGTGTTCGAACTGGGCGCCAATCATCCCGGTGAGATCGCCGAGCTCGCGGCTTGGGCGCGCCCGCGGATTGGCCTGATTACCCAGGCCGGTCGTGCCCATCTGGAAGGTTTCGGCTCTGTCGAGGGCGTGGCGCGGGCCAAGGGCGAGCTGCTTGCGGCGCTCCCGGCGGAGGGCGTTGCGGTGATCAATGCCGATGATCCCTTTGCCGCCTATTGGGCTGGCCTGACCCACGCGCGCGTGATTCGCTTTGGTTTTTCCCCCGATGCGGATGTGCGAACCGATCCGGCCCAGCGCCGGATGCTGATCGACAGCGCAGGGGCGCGACAGGTGTTCCGCCTTGCCACGCCCGCCGGTGAAGCCGATGTGGCGCTCGGATTTCTGGGTCTGCACAACCTGCGCAATGCACTGGCTGCCGCTGCCGTGGGGGAGGCGCTGGGGCTGTCCACGGCGACCATTGCCGCCGGACTCGCGCGTGCCCGTCCAGCGCCGGGGCGCTTGAACTGGCTCGTCGGCCAGAATGGGACGCACTTGATCGATGACAGCTACAACGCCAACCCCACTTCCCTCCAGGCGGCGGTCGCGGTGCTGGCCGAACTGGCCGGGGAGCGCTGGCTGGTGCTGGGGGATATGGCCGAGTTGGGTGAGAACGGCGCGGCGCTGCATGGCGAGATCGGGACATATGCCCGTGACCGCGGGATCAGCCGGCTCTATGCGGTGGGGCCGCTGAGCGCATCGGCGGTTGAGACATTCGGAACCGGTGCCCGGCATTACGGGGATCAGGCGCAACTGGTGGCGGGACTCTCGGCGGACCTGGCGCGCTGCGCTGCGCCGCCCACGATCCTCGTCAAGGGTTCGCGGCGCATGGCCATGGAAGGGGTGATCACGGCCCTGCGGCAGGTGGATTGAGATGTTGTATTGGCTGACCCAGCAACTGGTGAGTTACCACAGCGGATTCCACGCTTTCAGCTACATCACGCTGCGAGCCATCATGGGAATGCTGACCGCGCTGGCCCTGGGGCTGTTGCTCGGTCCTGTGCTGATTGAACGCCTGACCCGCCGTCAGCTCGGCCAGCAGATCCGCAGCGACGGCCCGCAGTCCCATTTGTCCAAGGCGGGGACGCCCACCATGGGCGGCGCCCTGATCCTGTTGTGCATCAGCCTGAGCACGTTGTTCTGGGCGGATCTCAGTAACCGTTACATCTGGATCGTTCTGGTCACGACCCTGTTGTTCGGACTGGTCGGCTGGATGGACGATTACCTGAAGATCTACCGGCGTTCCAGCAATGGCTTGAGCGCTCGCCAGAAATACCTGGGCCAGTCGATCGTTGGCCTGGCGGCGGCCTTGGCGCTCTACCACACCGCGCAGACGCCTGCGGAAACCACGCTGATTGTCCCATTCCTAAAAAATGCGGTCTGGCCAATGGGTTGGCTGTTCATCCCGTTTGTCTATTTCGTCATCGTTGGCACCAGCAACGCGGTGAATCTGACGGATGGCCTGGATGGCCTGGCCATCATGCCGACGGTGCTGGTGGCGGCGGGGCTGGGAGTGTTCGCCTATGTGGGTGGGCATGCCCAATTCGCGACTTACTTGGGGATTCCCCATATTCCCGGGGCGGGTGAGATGCTGATCTTGTGCGCGGCCATGGGCGGCGCCGGGCTCGCCTTCCTCTGGTTCAACACCTATCCCGCGATGGTGTTCATGGGCGATATCGGCGCGCTGGCCCTGGGCGCCGCCCTGGGGACGGTGGCCGTGGTGGTGCGGCAGGAAATCGTGCTGGGGATCATGGGGGCGGTGTTCGTCATGGAAACCGTCTCGGTGATGCTGCAGGTGGCTTCGTTCAAGCTCACCGGCCGGCGCATCTTCCGCATGGCGCCCATCCATCACCATTTCGAACTGATGGGCTGGCCCGAGCCGCGGGTGATCGTGCGTTTCTGGATCATCACGGTGATCCTGGTGCTGATCGGTCTGTCATCCCTGAAGTTGCGGTGAGGGAGGATCCGATGAAGCCATCCACCCGTCCTGCCGCCGTTCCCGAGACCGTCGTGGTCGGCTTGGGCGTGACCGGGCTGTCGGTAGCGCGCTACCTCCATCGCCAGGGGGAGCCGTTTCGGGTGGTGGATACCCGCGCGCATCCGCCTCAGCTGGCCGCGTTGCAGACCTCCTGCCCCGGCGTGACGGTTCATTGTGGACCCTTGTCGGCGGCGTCCTTCGCTGGTGCCAGCCGTATCCTGCTCTCTCCCGGCGTGGCACCGCAGGAGCCGGCGCTGACCCAGGCGCGCGCGCTGGGGGTACCGGTGGAAGGTGATATCGCCCTGTTCGCGCGGGTGGCGCGGGCGCCGATTGCGGCGATCACGGGGTCCAATGGCAAGAGCACGGTGACGGCGCTGCTCGGCGAAATGGCCCGAGCGGCGGGTCTGCAGGTGGGCGTGGGGGGTAACCTGGGCACTCCGGCGCTGGACCTGCTGGCGGATGACATCGACCTGTACGTGCTGGAACTGTCCAGTTTTCAGTTGGAGACCACGGAGGTACTGAATGCCCGCGTGGCCACCGTGCTCAACCTCTCGGAAGACCACATCGACCGCCATGGCTCCCTGGGGGCCTATGCCGCCACCAAGGCACGTATTTTCCGCGCCGCGCCGGGCCGGGAACCCCCGCTGCGAGTGCTCAACGCCGAGGATGCGCGGGTGGTGGCGATGGCTGCGTACGGGGAACCGGCCCGCTGGTTCGCCCTCGCCAGCGAGGATCCCAGCCATTACCGCGTGATCTCTCGCCAGGGACGCCGCTGGCTGGCCGCCGGCAGTGAAGCACTGCTGCCGGTGACAGAGCTGACGCTGGTGGGCGAACACCATCAGGCCAATGCCCTGGCGGCCCTGGCGATGGCTGATGCACTGGCGCTGCCACGAGCAGCCGCCCTTCAGGCCTTGCGCCAATTCCGGGGACTGCCCCATCGGACCCAGCTGATTGCCGAGGTGGGCGGGGTGCGCTTCATCGATGATTCCAAGGGCACCAACGTGGGCGCCACAGTCGCCGCCTTGCGCGGGGTGCCGGGTCCCTTGGTGCTGATCGCCGGAGGCCAGGGGAAGGGGCAGGATTTCTCCGCCTTGCGGCCCTGGGTGGCGGGCAAGGTGCGGGCCGCGATCCTGATCGGCCAGGATGGCGGGGAACTGGCGACCGCCCTGGCGGGGGCAACCGCCATCGTGCGCGCCGGCGCTCTGGACGAGGCGGTCCGGCTGGCGGCCCGCCATGCCCGCCCGGGGGACGCGGTGCTGTTGTCGCCAGCCTGCGCCAGTCTGGACATGTTCCGCGACTATCACCATCGCGGCGAAGTTTTTGCCGCAGCGGTGCGGGAGTTGATGCCATGAGCGCGGTGAGCCTTCCCACATCGGCTCGACCAGCCTCTAGGGCTGTGATCCTGGCGCGCCTGGATGCGCCCTTGCTGCTGGCCGCCCTGGCCTTGCTGGCACTGGGATTGATCATGGTGGCCTCTGCCTCCATGCCGCTGGCGGATCATCAGTTCAACGACCCGTTGCGCTATTTCCGGCGCCAACTGCTCTATGCCCTGCTCGGGCTGGGTATCGGCGCGCTGGTGCTGCGGCTTTCCCTGGAGCGACTGCAGCAACTGGGTTTCACCCTGATGGCGATCAGCTTTGCCCTCCTGCTGGTGGTACTGGTGCCGGGGGTGGGCAAGGTGGTCAACGGCAGTGCCCGCTGGCTGGATCTGGGGATACTCCGGATTCAGGTGTCCGAACCCGCGCGGCTCGGTTTGTTGATTTATCTCGCGGGATTTCTCGTGCGTCGGCAAGTGGAGGTGCGCGATACCTTCTTTGGGGTCGGCAAGGTGATGGCGCTGCTGGCGGCCGCGGGTGTGTTGCTGTTGAGTGAACCCGATCTCGGCGCGGCGGTGGTCTTGACCCTGGCGGTCATGGCCATGCTCTGGGTGGCGGCTGCGCCGATTTTGCCTTTCATAATCCTGTTGGGATGCGGGATGGGGGGGCTGTATTTGCTGATTGCCCTGTCACCTTATCGCCTGGCCAGGCTCACCGGTTTCATGGATCCCTGGGCGGATCCCTTCAACACCGGTTTCCAGCTCACCCAGTCGCTGATGGCGATCGGCTCGGGTCACTGGTTCGGCCTGGGGCTCGGCAGCAGTGTGCAAAAGATGTTCTACCTGCCCGAGGCCCACACCGATTTTCTGTTTGCCATCCTGGCCGAAGAACTCGGTCTGATGGGTTCTCTGACGGTTATTGCGCTCTACGCCCTGGTGTTCTGGCGCTGCTTGTGCATTGCCGACACGGCGGCGCGGCGCGGGCGTTGGTTCGGGGCGTATCTCGCGATGGGGTTGGGGGTGTGGCTGGCCAGCCAGGCCCTCATCAACATCGGCGTGAACATGGGCTTGCTGCCCACCAAGGGCCTGACCCTGCCCTTGATGAGCTATGGCGGCAGCAGCCTGCTGGTGGTGTGCGTGATGATCGCGCTCATCCTGCGCGTGGGGATCGAGAATGCCGAACCGGCTATCCCGTCCAATCATCGGGAGCGGCGGTCATGAGCGGCATGGTCCTGATCATGGCGGGCGGTACGGGCGGGCATGTGTTCCCGGCCCTGGCCGTGGCCCGGGCTTTGCGCGCGGATGGCATCGCCGTAGCCTGGCTGGGCAGCCGCGGCGGGATGGAAGAGCGGGTCGTGCAGCGCGACGGGATCGCCTTCCACGGCATCCGCATCCGGGGCCTGCGCGGCAAGGGCGTCACTGCCTGGTTGCTGGCGCCACTGCGCCTGGCCGGGGCAGTGGCCGAGGCGCTTGCCGTCATGATCCGGCTGCGCCCGCGCGTGGTGTTGGGCATGGGGGGCTTTGCGGCGGGTCCCGGCGGGCTGGCGGCCTGGCTGTTGCGCCGTCCCCTGGTGATTCATGAGCAGAATGCCGTGGCCGGTTGGACCAACCGCCTGCTGGCCCGTTTGGCGCGGCGGGTGCTGGGGGCGTATCCGAATGTCCTGGGATCCGTCGAGGCGGTGGGCAACCCGGTGCGTCCGGAGATTGCCGCCCTGCCCGCGCCCGGCGTGCGGCTGGCCGGTCGCAAAGGACCGCTGCGGGTTTTGGTGTTGGGCGGGAGCCAGGGCGCGCGCGCCCTGAATGCCACCGTGCCTCAAGCCTTGGCCCAACTGCCGGCAGGAATCGCGGTCGAGGTGATCCATCAAACCGGCGTTTCGGAGCAGGCGCAGACCCAGCAGGCCTATGCCCGGCTCGGGGTGCAGGCGGAGGTACTGGCGTTCATCGAAGACATGGCGACGGCCTATGGCTGGGCTGACCTGGCGGTCTGTCGCGCCGGCGCCCTGACACTGGCGGAGGTGACGGCAGCCGGCGTCGGCACGGTGCTGGTGCCTTACCCCCACGCCGTGGACGATCACCAGACCCGCAATGCCGAGTATTTGGTCGCGGCTGGCGCCGCCGTGCTGCAACCCCAGGATTCACTGACCGTGGCGGGCCTGGCTGAGTTGCTTGCGCCCTTACTGGGCAATTGGGACCGGTTGCGGGACATGGCGCTGCGGGCGCGCGGCCTGGCCCGGCCCGATGCGACCGCCGAGGTGGTGCGGGTGTTGCGCGCGGAAGGGGGGCTGGCATGAGCGGCGTGTTGTCGGCGGCGCTGTTGCAGCAGGCCTGGATGCGGCGGGTGCGGCGCATCCATTTCGTCGGCATGGGCGGTGTGGGGATGGCCGGGATCGCCGAGGTGTTGCTCAACCTGGGCTATCAAATCTCGGGCTCGGACCTGCGCGACAACGCGGCGCTGCGGCGCCTGGCCGGGTTGGGGGCCAGCGTGGCCCTGGGTCATGGCGCCGATCGGGTGGTGGGCGCCGATGTGGTGGTGGTGTCCAGCGCCATCGGCATGGAGAACCCCGAGGTCGCCGCCGCCCGGGAACAGGGCATCCCGGTCATTCCCCGTGCGCAGATGTTGAGCGAACTGATGCGCTTCCGCTACGGCATCGCGGTCGCGGGTACGCATGGCAAGACCACCACCACCAGCCTGGTGGCAAGCGTGCTGGCCGATGGCGGCCTGGATCCCACCTTCGTCATCGGGGGACGCCTCAATCAGGCCGGCACCAATGCCCGGCTGGGAACGAGTCCCTATCTGGTGGCCGAGGCGGATGAGAGCGATGCGTCTTTCTTGCATCTGCAGCCCATGATCGCCGTGGTGACCAATGTGGATGCCGACCACCTGGACACCTACGGCGGCAGCTTCAGTCAGTTGCGCCAGACCTTCCTGGAATTCCTGCAAAACCTGCCGTTCTATGGGCTGGCCGTGATTTGCGCAGACGATCCGACGCTGTCGGAGATGCTGCCGGAAATCGGCCGGCCGGTGGTGAGCTATGGCTTTGCCGACGGTGCGGACGTGCGGGCGCTGGTGGCACGTCCCGAGGCGGGCCGCAATCATCTGGAAGTCCAGTTTCCGGATGGCAGTCATCATGCCCTCATTCTCAATCTGCCGGGCCGCCATAACGTGCAGAACGCGCTGGCTGCGCTGGCCGTGGGGCACGAGCTGGGCATCGCACCGGCCGCCATGGCGCAGGCCCTGGAGCAGTTCCAGGGCATCGGCCGGCGCTTCCAGCGTTATGGCGTCATCGAAACGCCCGCAGGCCGGGTGGAACTGGTGGATGACTATGGTCACCACCCCACCGAGGTGGCGGCCACTCTGGCGGCCGCTCGTGAAACCTGGCCGGACGCCCGGCTGGTGGTCACCTTCCAGCCGCATCGCTACAGCCGCACGCGGGACCTCCTGGAGGACTTCGCGCGCGTGTTGTCGAGCGCCGATGTCCTGGTGCTGACCGAGGTCTACGCTGCCGGGGAAGCGCCCATTGCCCAGGCCGATGGCCGCACCCTGGCTCGGGCCACGCGCGCCCGGGGGCGCCTGGAGCCCGTGTTCGTGCCCACCGTGGAGGACTTGCCAGAGGCGCTGGAGGGGCTGTTGCAGGCGGGCGATGTGCTGCTCACCCTGGGCGCCGGCGATATCGGCGGTTTGCCGGCCCGGCTGCAGCAGCGCTGGGGCGGGCGGCCATGAATGCCTTGCGTCAGGAGATCCGCGGCCGGGTGCGTTGGGATGAACCCCTGGCCATGCATACCAGTTGGCGCGTCGGCGGACCGGCGGCGCTGTTTTTCGAGCCGGCCGACCCCGCCGATCTGGCGGCCTTTCTCGCCGACCTGCCCACCACGACGCCGGTGTTCTGGCTCGGCTTGGGCAGCAACCTGCTGGTGCGGGATGGCGGCATCGACGGGGTGGTCATTGCCACGCAGCGCGGGCTGGGGGCGCTGGACGTGCTGGCCCCAGGACGCATCCGGGCACAGGCCGGGGTGCCCTGCGCCAAGCTGGCAAGGTTGTGCGAGCGCGAAGGATGGGCCGGCGGTGCGTTCTTTGCCGGCATCCCCGGGACGCTGGGCGGCGCGCTGGCCATGAATGCCGGGGCCTTTGGCGGGGAAACCTGGTGCCAGGTGGCGCGGGTCGAGGTGATGGATCGTCAGGGCCATACCCGGTGGCGGGCGGCGGCGGAGTATGAGGTCGGTTACCGGCAGGTGCATCCGCCGGTGGACGGGGAGGCGTTCGTGGCGGCCGAATGGCATTTCGACATCGATTCCGTGGGAGAGGCCGGGGGTGCCCGGATCCGGGAATTGTTGGCGCGGCGGGCGGCGACCCAGCCCCTGGGCCAGCCCAGTTGTGGCTCGGTGTTCCGTAACCCGCCGGGGGATCATGCAGCGCGGCTGATCGAAGCGGCGGGCCTGAAGGGCGAGTGCATTGGCGATGCTCAGGTATCCCCCAAGCATGCCAACTTCATCGTCAATCGAGGTGATGCCCGGGCGGCCGACATCGAAGCCCTCATCGGGCGAGTGCAGGAGCGGGTGCTGGCCAGCCAGGGCGTCGCGTTGATTCCAGAAGTGCGGATCGTCGGGAGGGCCTCATGAGCGGCTTTCCGGCTCCCCGGGTGCGGGATGCGGCGGCGTTCGGGCGGGTGGCCGTGCTGATGGGCGGCCGCTCCGGCGAGCGGGAAATCTCCCTGCGCAGCGGAGCGGCGGTGCTGGATGCGTTGTGCCGGCGCGGCGTGGATGCGGTGGCGGTCGACGTGGGGATGGATTTCCTCGCGCGCCTGCCGGAACTGCACTGTGACCGGGCCTTTATCGCCCTGCATGGCCGTGGCGGCGAGGATGGGGTGCTCCAGGGCGCGCTGGAGATGGCGGGGATCCCCTACACCGGCAGTGGCGTGGCCGCCTGCGCCTTGAGCATGGATAAGTTGCGCACCAAGCAGTTGTGGCAGGCGCAGGGCCTGCCGACGCCGCCCTACGCCGTGCTGGCGGATGCGGCCGACGTCGAGCGGGCGCTCAGCGCGCTGGGACTGCCCTTGATCGTCAAGCCGGCGCGTGAGGGTTCCAGCCTGGGCATGAGCAAGGTGAGCCGGCCGGAGGAGCTGCTCCCCGCCTTCCATCACGCGCTGGCGCTGGACAGCCGGGTGCTGGCCGAACGCTGGATCAGTGGCGGCGAGTACACGGTGGCAATCCTCGGGGAACGGGCGTTGCCCTCGATCCGCTTGGAAACGCCACACGCGTTCTACGATTTCGATGCCAAGTACCGGTCGAACAGCACGCGTTACCACTGCCCCAGTGGCCTGACGCCGGAGCGAGAGGCAGCGTTTGGCGCGCTGGCGCTGGCGGCGTTCCAGGGCCTCGATGCCCAGGGCTGGGGCCGGGTGGATTTCATGCTGGATGCGGCGGGGTCCCCGTGGCTGCTGGAGCTCAACAGCGTGCCGGGCATGACGGATCACAGTCTGGTGCCGATGGCGGCGCGGGCGGCAGGGCTTTCCTTCGAGGATCTGGTATGGCGGATTCTCGAAACCAGTCTGGCGGATCGGTCATGAGGGCGATTCCGCCGCCAGACCGTCGGCGCCCGATGCATCGATCGGCAAGCCAGTCGCGGCGTCGATTGGTCAGTCGACCTGTGGCGCGGCAGTCCTTCACCTTGCCCCCCGCCGTGCGTCGCTGGATCGGCCGACTGCTGGGCGCGTGCGTGGTGGTGGGAATCGCGAGCGGGCTGGTCTGGCAGGCCCAGGCGCAGGCTTGGTTTGCGCTCAAGCGGGTGCTGGTGGAAGCGCCGTTCCGGCAGGTATCGCAGGAAACCATCGCGCAGACGGTGCGTGCCCACCGCGCGGTGAGCCTGTGGCAGGTGGACCTGAAGGCCTTGGTAGCCGATCTGCGGGGGCTGGACTGGGTGGCGCGGGTCCAGGTCAGCCGGCGCTGGCCTGATGCGCTGGTGGTGCGGTTGTGGGAGTACCGGCCAGTGGCGCGCTGGGGTGAGGTGGGTCTGCTGGATGTGCGCGGAATCCGCTTCCAGGCCGAGGTGGGCGAGGTGGATCTGCCCTTGCTCAATGGCCCGGAAGGCTCCGAGCGACGGGTTTTGGATACCTATCGCCTGCTTCAATCCCAGCTCACACCCCAGGGCATCCAGCTCGGGCAGTTGGTGGTGGATCACCGCGGTAGCTGGCGCGCCACGCTGGAGCAGGGCGTGGAATTGCGCCTCGGTCCCGGCAATCCCCAGCCGCCGCTGAAGCGTTTCGTGGACAAGGTGCTGCCGCGGCTGCGTCCCGATCTGGCCTCGCTGGCCTATGTGGACCTGCGGTATCCCAACGGATTTTCGATCAAACCAAAAGGTGCGCCCTGATGTCGGGCGCGCACAAGGATAGGTAGACATGGCCAAGCGGCAGGAAAGCAATTTGATCGTCGGCCTGGACATTGGAACGTCCAAGGTGGTCTGCATCGTGGGGGAGGTGAGTCCCGGCGGGCGGGTGGAAATCATCGGCTTGGGCAGTCATCCCTCGCGCGGCCTCAAGAAGGGCGTCGTGGTCAACATCGAGTCCACGGTGCAGTCCATTCGCCGCGCGGTGGATGAAGCCGAGTTGATGGCGGATTGCGAAATCCGCGCGGTGTATGTGGGGATTGCCGGCAGCCATATCCGCAGCCTGAATTCCCACGGTATCGTCGCCATCCGCGACCGCGAGGTGCGCCAGGAGGACGTGGACCGGGTCATCGATGCGGCGCGGGCGGTGGCGATCCCGGCGGACCAACGCATCCTGCATACCCTGCCGCAGGAATTCATCATCGACGAACAGGACGGCATCCGCGAGCCGGTGGGTATGTCAGGCGTGCGGCTGGAAGCCAAGGTCCACATTGTCACCTGCTCATCCAGCGCCGCCCAGAACATCGTCAAATGTGTGGAGCGCTGCGGCCTGCACGTGCAGGACATCATCCTGGAACAGCTCGCGTCCAGTTATGCCGTGCTGACACCGGACGAGAAGGACCTGGGGGTGTGCCTGGTGGACATCGGCGGCGGCACCACCGATATCGCCGTGTTTACCGAAGGGGCGATCCGCCATACCGCCGTGATTCCCATTGCCGGGGACCAGGTCACCAACGACATCGCCGTCGCCCTGCGCACGCCCACTCACCATGCCGAGGAAATCAAGCTGCGCTTCGGTTGCGCCCTGCCCCAACTGATCTCCGGCGAGGAGAGCGTGGAGGTGCCGAGTGTGGGCGACCGCCCCCCCCGGCGGCTGGCCCGTCAGGTGTTGGCGGAGGTGGTGGAGCCGCGTTTCGAGGAGTTGTTCAACTTGATCCAGGCGGAGGTGCGGCGCGCGGGGCTGGAGGATCTGACGGCGGCGGGCGTGGTCCTCACTGGAGGCAGCTCGCGCATGGAAGGAGTGGCCGAACTGGCGGAGGAAGTGTTTCACGCCCAGGTGCGCATCGGCATGCCCGACCACCTGACCGGCATGGCGGATGTGGTGCGCAATCCCATGCACGCCACCGGGGTTGGCTTGCTGCTGTATGGCGCCGACAACACGGGGTTGGGGCTTCCCCCGGCCTCAACGGGTGGGGTGCGCAGTCTGTGGGATCGGATGAAGTCTTGGTTTCAGAGCAACTTCTGACGGGCAGAGGTTGCCGGGTGTTTCAACGGATCGGAATGCGCATTACGCGCGACAAGGAGACAGACCATGTTTGAAATCGTCGATGGTGTGACGGAGAACGCGGTGATCAAGGTCATCGGTGTGGGCGGCGGTGGCGGCAATGCCGTGGCCAATATGGTGCGCGCGGGGGTTGAGGGGGTCGAATTCATCGCCGCCAACACGGATGCCCAGGTGCTGGCCAAGACCGGCGCCCGCACCCTGCTGCAACTGGGGCCGACCATCACCAAGGGGCTGGGCGCCGGCGCAAATCCCGAAGTCGGCCGCCAGGCGGCCATGGAAGACCGCGAGCGCATCCAGGAAGTGATCCGCGGCGCGGACATGCTGTTCATCACCGCCGGCATGGGCGGCGGTACCGGAACCGGTGCGGCGCCGGTGGTGGCGCAGGTGGCGCGGGAACTGGGCATCCTTACCGTGGCAGTGGTGACACGGCCTTTCTCCTTCGAGGGCGCCAAGCGCATGCAGGTGGCCCGCGAAGGCATCGCCGATCTGGCCAAGCATGTGGATTCGCTGATCACCGTTCCCAACGAGCGGTTGCTGGCGGTGCTGGGCAAGAAAATCAGCCTGCTGGACGCTTTCAAGGCGGCGGATGACGTGTTGCACAACGCGGTGTCGGGTATCGCCGATCTGATCACCCGTCCGGGCCTGATCAACGTCGATTTCGCCGATGTGCGCACGGTCATGGCGGAGATGGGCGTGGCCATGATGGGATCCGGTACGGCCAGCGGCGATGATCGCGCGCGTATGGCAGCGGAAAAGGCCCTGCGCAGCCCGCTGCTGGATGATGTCGATCTGGCGGGTGCCCGCGGGATTCTGGTGAACGTGACCGGCGGGCCAAAACTGTCCATCGGCGAGTTCCAGGAAGTCGGCGAAACGGTGCGCGAATTCGCCTCCGACGAGGCTACCGTGGTGGTCGGCATGGTCATCGATCCTGAGATGGATGAAGACATCCGCGTCACGGTGGTGGCCACGGGCCTGGGACGCCCCGCTGCCCGGGTGGAAGAGCCGCCGGTGCGCCTGGTCCAGCGCAATGCCTCGGGCGAGGTCAATTATGGCGATCTTGATCGCCCGGCGATTACCCGCAAGCGCAGCCTTCCGGAGCGCGGCGCACGGGCTGGGGAAAGCGACCTGGACTACCTTGATGTGCCCGCCTTCCTGCGGCGTCAAGCCGATTGAGCGGCAAATCGGCGGGCGGCAAGGTGATGGCTGTTACCGAGATCCGGTATAATCCGGCCGCCCATCCGGTTGATTGGGGGCGATCGCCCCGGGGTCTAGATGTCGTCCCCCGCCGGCAAGACGGCGGAAAGAACAGGTGGAAGCATGCTCAAGCAGCGCACATTGAAAAATACCATCCGGGCCACCGGGGTGGGTCTGCATTCGGGCCAGAAAGTCTTCATGACCCTGCGCCCTGCGCCGGTGAACTCCGGCATTACCTTTTGCCGCGTGGATCTCCCCGGATGCCCGGCCATCCGGGCTCGCCCCGAGAGTGTCGGTGATACCCGGCTATCGACCACGCTCGCGCAGGGCGAGGTGCGTGTGGCGACCGTGGAGCATTTGCTTTCCGCGCTGGCTGGACTGGGCATCGACAACGCCTTCGTGGACCTCAGCGCCGCCGAGGTGCCGATCATGGACGGCAGCGCCGGGCCGTTTGTGTTCCTCATCCAGTCCGCCGGCATCGAGGAACAGAACGCCCCCAAGCGCTTCATTCGCATCAAGAAATCCGTGGTGGTCGAGGAAGGCGGCAAATGGGCGCGCTTCGACCCCTACGAAGGCTTCAAGGTGGGTTTCACCATCGAATTCAACCACCCCGTCTTCAAGCATCACACCAAGCACGCGGAAGTGGATTTTTCGACCACCTCCTTCGTGAAGGAAATCAGCCGGGCGCGCACCTTCGGCTTCATGCGTGACATCGAAATGCTGCGCCAGAACAACCTGGCGCTGGGCGGCAGCCTGGACAACGCCGTCGTGCTGGATGATTACCGTGTGCTCAACGAAGATGGCCTGCGCTACGAGAACGAGTTCGTCAAACACAAGATTCTCGATGCCATCGGGGACCTTTATCTGCTGGGCGAAGGCTTGATCGGCGCGTTCACCGGCTATAAGTCGGGCCATGGACTCAACAACACCCTGTTGCGACGCCTGCTCGCCCAGCCGGACGCCTGGGAGCGGGTCAGTTTTCAGCGCCCGGAAGAATCGCCCCTGCGCTACGCGCCGACCTTGGCAGTGGCCTCTTAAACCACGGGCGGTTTGGCGCGGGAGGCCAGTCGGCGCAGCACCGCCGCCAAGCCCGCATCTTCGGTGCGTGCGGCGAAGGATTCCAGCGCCCGCGCCACCTCCGGCGAAGGCGCCGAGGTGACTTGGCGCTGTGGTCGGACGGGCGGTGTGGTGGGCGGTATCACCACGACCTCGATGCGCGACACGGCAAGCCCCATGTCGACCAGACGGGGCAGCAGGCCGGGCGCCAGATAGCGCAGTCGGCTGGCCCAGCCGGCGCTGTCCGCCGCCAGGATGGCGGTCGCGCCGCGGACATTGGCCAGCACGCAGTGCCGGTCCAGGGGATCGGGCAGATGCGGGCGCAGGCCTGCGTTGTACATCGCCAGAGTGGCTGCTCGCGCGAGCAGGTCGGCGCCCTCGCCGCTGACCTTGAAACAGCGCAGCAGCGGTTTGGGACCGGACATCGCGGAACCTCCTGTTGCAACAAGGGTCCCATGCTCGGCCATGGGCACTGCTTGACGCAAGGGCCCGCCGATCCGTCCCCCTCTGGCGGGTTCTCTGTCCGTGGCCAATTGACCCGCGCCTGCCTCGCGCATAAGGTGTAGTCCCTTTGCCGATCCTGCGGCATTCGCATCGGCCAGCCCACCACCAAAGTCACCTTTAGATGATTGCAAACCCACTCAAACTGATCTTCGGCAGCAGCCACCAGCGCACCGTCAAGCGACTGGGCAAGACCGTCCAGAAAATCAACACGCTGGAAGACGCGTTGGCGTCGCTGCCCGATGCCCGTCTATCGGCCAAGACTGCCGAGTTCCGCAGCCGTCTGGCCAAGGGCGAAGCACTCGATGCCCTGCTGCCGGAAGCCTTCGCCGTGGTGCGGGAAGCGGGCAAGCGGGTCATGAACATGCGCCACTATGACGTCCAGATGATGGGCGGCATGGTGCTGCATCAGGGCAGAATCGCCGAAATGCGCACCGGCGAGGGCAAGACCCTGGTGGGCACGCTGGCGGTCTATCTCAACGCCCTGACGGCCAAGGGCGTGCATGTGGTCACGGTGAACGAATACCTCGCCAGCCGTGATGCGGCTTGGATGAAGCCCTTGTATGAGTACCTGGGCCTGACCGTCGGTGTGATTGGCTCCCTCCAGAGCCCGGATGAAAAGCGCGCGGCCTACTCCGCAGACATCACCTATGGCACCAACAACGAATTCGGCTTCGATTACCTGCGCGACAATATGGCGTTTCGCATGGAGGAACGCGTCCAGCGCCCCCTGCACTTCGCCATTATCGACGAGGTGGATTCCATCCTGATCGACGAGGCGCGCACGCCGCTGATCATTTCCGGCGCGACCGACGACAGCACTGAGCTTTACGAGCGCATCGACAAGCTGATCCCTCGGCTGGTGCGTCAGCAAGAGGAAGAAGGCCCCGGCGATTTCTCGGTGGACGAAAAAGCCCGTCAGGTCCATCTGACCGAGGAAGGTCATCAGCACGTCGAGGAAATGCTGACCGAGGCGGGTCTGCTGGAGCCCGGCGACAGCCTGTACGACGCCGCCAACATTGCCCTCATGCATCATGTGAACGCCACCCTGCGCGCCCATCAGCTGTTCCAGCGCAACGTCCACTACATCATCCAGGGCGGCAAGATCGTCATCGTCGATGAATTCACCGGTCGCACCATGGCCGGGCGGCGCTGGTCCGACGGACTGCACCAGGCCATCGAGGCCAAGGAAGGGGTGGACATCCAGGCCGAGAATCACACCCTGGCGTCCATCACCTTCCAGAACTACTTCCGACTGTATGACAAACTCGGCGGCATGACCGGCACTGCCGACACCGAGGCCTTTGAATTTCATCAGATCTACGGCCTGGAGGTGGTGGTGATCCCCACCAACCGGCCCATGGTGCGCAAGGATCTGCCCGACCAGATCTTCCTCACCCGCAAGGAAAAATACCAGGCCATCGTGGCCGACGTGCAGCAATGTCGGGAAACGGGCCAGCCCGTGCTGGTGGGCACGGCCTCCATCGAGGCATCCGAGGAACTCTCTGCCTTGCTGACGCGGGAGAAGATCTCCCACGAGGTGCTCAACGCCAAGCAGCATGAACGGGAAGCCGAGATCATCGCCCAGGCCGGGCGGCCGGGGGCCGTGACCATCGCCACCAACATGGCCGGTCGCGGCACCGACATCATCCTGGGCGGCAATCCCGAACTGGCGCGCCGCCAGCTTGGCGATGAAGCCACGCCCGAGCAACTGGCCGCGCTGGACGTGGCTTGGCACGAGTCCCACGACCAGGTCCTGGCCGCCGGCGGTCTGCACATCATCGGCAGCGAACGCCATGAATCGCGCCGCATCGACAACCAGTTGCGCGGCCGCGCCGGCCGCCAGGGCGACCCCGGCTCCAGCCGGTTCTACCTGTCGTTCGAGGACGACCTGCTGCGCATCTTCGGTTCCGAGCGGCTCTCCGGTCTGATGCAGCGCCTGGGGATGGAGGAAGGGGAGGCCATGGAGCATCCCTGGGTCACCCGCGCCATCGAAAACGCACAGCGTAAGGTGGAAGGCCACAACTTCGACATCCGCAAGCAGCTGCTCGAATACGATGACGTCGCCAACGACCAGCGTCGTGTGATCTACCAGCAACGCGACGAACTGCTGCGCCAGGGCGATGTCTCCGAGACCATCCTGCGCATCCGCGAGGACGTGGTTCAACAGCTTACCTTCCGCTACCTGCCGCCTGATGCGGTGGAAGATCTGTGGGATCCCACGGGCCTTGATGAAACCTTGAAGCGCGAACTGGGCGTTGATTTCGGTGTGGCGCGCTGGCTGGAGACCGATCGGCAACTCGATCCAGCCGCCGTGGCCCAGCGCATCGAAGAACGCTTGCTGCAAGCCTATCGGGCCATGGAAAAACAAGTCGGCGCGGCGGCCATGCGCCATGTCGAGCAGTCGGTCATGCTGCGTGTGCTCGACCAGCACTGGCGCGATCATCTGGCCAACATGGACTATCTGCGCCAGGGCATCCACCTGCGCGGCTACGCCCAGAAGAATCCGCGCCAGGAATACAAGCGCGAAGCCTTCGAGATGTTTTCCCAGATGCTGGAATCGGTCAAACAGGAAACCCTGTTCACGCTGCACAAACTGCAGTTCCAGCCCGGCGAAGCCCCCGTGCGTCCCGAGCCCACCCCCTTGCGCATGCAGTTCGACCATCCCGCTGCGGCGGCGGCAGAAGCGCTCGAAGCGCCCGAACGCGAGCATGCCGAACGGCCGCTTGCGGCGCGCGTGCCGGTGCGGGTGGACCACAAGGTGGGCCGCAATGAAGCCTGTCCCTGTGGTTCGGGCAAGAAGTTCAAGCACTGCCACGGCCGGCTGGATTGATCCATGGCCACTGGTGAAATTCCCTGCGAGAATTTGCCGCCGCTGCGTGGCGTGCGTGTGGGCACGGTCATGGCCGGGATCCGCAAGGCCAACCGGCGCGATCTGGTGGTGTTCGCGCTGGCCCCAGGCGCGACCACGGCCGCTGTATTCACCCGCAATGCTTTTTGCGCCGCGCCGGTCATCGTGGCGCGCGCCCATCGGGCCGCCACTACGCCCCAGGCCTGGTTGATCAATACCGGCAACGCCAATGCCGGCGCCGGCTCGGCCGGGGAGACGGATGCCCGCGACTGCTGCGCGGCGCTGGCCCGGCTGCTGGATTGCGCGCCGGAGGCGGTGCTGCCGTTTTCCACCGGCGTGATCGGTGAACGCCTGCCGGTGGCGACCCTCACCAAGGCGCTGCCGGCGGCAGTCGCCGCCCTGCGCCCGGACGGCTGGACCGATGCGGCCTGGGGCATCATGACCACCGATACCCAGCCGAAGGCGGTGAGCCGATCATTCAGTGTCGCGGGTCAAACGGTGACCGTGAACGGCATCGCCAAGGGCGCGGGCATGATCCGCCCCGACATGGCGACCATGCTGGCATTCCTGGCGGTGGATGCCCGCATCGCGGCGCCCGCCTTGCAGAGCGCCCTTGAGCACGCGGTGGCGCAGAGCTTCAACTGCATCACCGTGGATGGCGATACGTCCACCAACGATGCCTGCTGCCTCGCTGCTTCCGGTGACGGCCCGGCATTGGCGCCGGATTGCCCCGAATGGCCCATCTTCCAGGCGGCGCTGGATGAGGTGTGCCTGAAACTCGCCCAGGCCATCGTGCGCGACGGCGAGGGTGCCACCAAGTTCATCACCGTCCGCATCGAGGGCGCGCGGGATGCGCTGGAGGCGCGGCAAGTGGCGGACGCCATCGCCCATTCGCCGCTCATCAAGACGGCGTTTTTCGCCAGCGATCCCAACTGGGGCCGTATCCTGGCGGCAGTCGGCCGCGCCGGAATGGCCGATCTCGTGGTCGAGCGGGTGGAAATCGACTTGGACGAGGTGAGCGTGGTGCGCCAGGGCGGCCTGGATCCCGCCTACCGGGAAGCGGACGGCCAGGCGGTGATGGCGCGCACCGACATCACCATTACCGTGCGGCTCGGGCGCGGAACCGAGGCCGTGCGGATCTGGACCTGCGACCTCGGCCACGACTACGTGCGCATCAACGCGGAATACCGCACCTGACGTGACCATGCATTGCCGTTCTGTCCCGGTCGCGGTCGGTGTGCTTACCGACTCGGAAGGTCGTGTGCTCGTCGCCCGCCGTGCAGCGGGCAAGCCCTGGGCGGGGTTGTGGGAATTTCCGGGTGGCAAACGCGAGGTCGGGGAAAGCCGCTGGCAAGCCCTGGTGCGCGAACTCCACGAGGAACTGGGCATCGTGACCCAGGCCGGAATCCCTTTGATCCGCTTGCGATCGCTTGTCGATGCCGTCCAACCGGTGACGCTGGATGTATGGCGTGTGACCGCCTTCAGCGGGACGCCCACAGGCCGGGAGGGCCAATTCCTGATGTGGGTCACGGCCGATGAGCTGGACGCCTTGCCCATGCCCCCCGCCAACCGCGTCATCCGCCGCGCCGGGCGCTTGCCTGAGCGCTATCTCATTACGCCGCCGGATCCCATGCCGCTGGGGCAGCTTGTGCAGGCACTGTTGCGGGCGGTTGCGCAGGGAGTGCGGCTGATCCAGATCCGCCGGCCTGCGGCTTCGTCCGCAGAGCTCGCCGCCCTGGCCGAGGCACTCGCCCCGGCGCGCAGAGAGCAGGGTGTGACCCTGTTGCTCAATGGCGCTCCTGAACAGGCGCACGCGCTGGGCTATGACGGAGTGCATCTCAGCGGGGCGCGACTGGCCGCGCTGACCATGCGCCCGCCGGATCCGGGCTGGGTTGGCGCCTCCTGTCATGGCCCGGCCGATCTGGCGCGAGCGAGCGCCTTGGCGCTTGATTTTGCCGTGCTGTCGCCCGTGCGGCCTACGCCCGATCATGCCGCCGCGACGCCTTTGGGCTGGCGGCGTTGGGCGCGCCAAGTGCGGGACGCGGGTCTGCCGGTCTATGCCCTGGGGGGGCTTGGCACGGCCGATGTGTCCTGCGCGCAGCGGCTGGGGGGGCAGGGCATCGCTGCGATCCGTGCGCTGTGGCCGGCTCCTGAGGTAAGCGTATGAGCCGTTCTGTTCGCCGACAAACCGGTTCCAAGGCACGCACTGCGCTCGGGAATGACCATGGCCCGGCATCCTGAACCCCCCGCCGGCGATCCGCCGGCTTGCAGCGCCCAGGCGGGGACGATGGCCCGCATTCGGCAATTCGGTGTGCAATGGCGCACGCCTTTATTGATGCTCACGGTAGCCGTCGTGGGCATCGGGGTGCTGGGCGGACTGCGGCACCTGGTGGACAGCCTGGACTACGATGCCCTCACCCGGGCCATGGCGGCCACGCCTTACAACCGCCTGGCCGCCGCCATTCTGGCCACGGCGATCAGCTACCTGGCCCTGACCGGTTACGACCTCTCGGCCCTGCGCTACGTCGGCGTCACGGTGCGTCCTGCGACGGCCATGCTGACGGCCTTCATTGCCTACGCCGTGGGCAACTCCGTGGGCCTGGGCGTGATGACCGGCGGCGCCGTGAGGATGCGCCTCTATACAGCCGCCGGGCTGGAGACAAGCCAGATCTTCCGGGTGATTGGCTTCAACGCCGGGGCGTTTGGATTGGGGGTCACCGTCTTCGGTGCGGCGGGCATGCTGTGGGGCGCGCACAGCGTGACGGCCCTGCTGCCCGTGCCTGCCGTTCTGCTGCAGACCGGTGCGGCAGTGACGCTGCTGGCAATCGCGGGCTTCATCGGGTTGTGCGCGCGGCAATCGGCCCTTCGCATCGGGCGCTGGACCACCCTGAGCCTGCCGCCGGCCGGGTTGGTCCTGCAGCAGGTGGTCATCTCGGTGATCGACCTGGCGGCCTGTGCCGCCGCCTTGTGGTTCCTGATGCCCCAGACCGATGTGTCCTTCGCTGGCTTTCTGGTGTACTTCGCCATCGCCATCAGCCTGGGGGTGCTGAGTCATGTCCCCGGTGGGCTGGGGGTGTTCGAGGGGGTCATGCTGCTGGCCTATGGCTCCCTGGCGCCGATGGAAGCCATCCTCGGCGCGCTGATCCTGTTCCGCGGGGTGTATTTCCTGCTTCCCCTCGCGCTGGCCACCCTCTTGCTGGTGGATCATGAACTGCATCGTGCCACCGACACCCCCGTGGGGCGGGCGGCGGCCCATCTCTCCCCGGTGTTGTTGGCGATCTTTGCCTTCATGGCCGGGGTCTGGCTGCTGTTGTCCGGCGTGACGCCCACGACCGCCGCAGCCCAGGACCTGCTTGCCCTGCGTGTGCCTCTGGCGGTGGTGGAAGCCGCGCATCTGATTGGGAGTCTGGTCGGGCTGGCCTTGTTGTTCATCGCCCGCGGATTGCTGCATCGCCTGGACGCGGCCTGGTGGGCAGCGCTGGTGTTGACTGTGGTCGCTGCGGTGCTGGCCCTGCCCAAGGGGGTTGCCTGGGTGGAGGCCCTGGGGTTGGCTGGACTGGGTGGGCTGTTGTGGGTGTTCCGCGCCGAGTTCAACCGCCGCTCCTCGCTGCTGGGCCAGTCGTTCGAGACGGAATGGTTGATCGCCGTGGCGTTGGTGCTGGGGGCGATGATCTGGCTGTTGTTCCTGGCCTATCGCGATATCGACTACGCCCATGCGCTGTGGTGGCAATTCGCCTTTGACGCCCATGTCTCCCGTTCCTTGCGGGCGGTGACGGTGGTGATTCTGGTCGCGGCTGCGCTGGGCTTGTGGCAGTTGTTCCGTCCCGCGGGCGCGGCTGCCGAGGTACCAGTGGCGCAGGCGCTGGATCAGGCGGCGGCCATTGTGCGCGGGCAGGATTCCGCCGAGGCCTGCCTGGCACTGATGGGGGACAAATCGCTGTTGTTCTCGGTGAGCGGCACGGCGTTCATCATGTACGGCCAGAACGGCCGGTCCTGGGTCGCGCTGTCCGATCCTGTGGGCGATCCCGCTGAGGGGCCCAACCTGGTCTGGCGCTTCGTGGAACTGGCTGGCGCCCATGGTGGACGGGCGGTGTTCTATCAGGTTACCCCTGCGACCTTGCCCTGGTATCTCGACGCTGGCTTGCGGGTGTTCAAACTGGGGGAAGCCGCTCATGTCCCCCTTGCCGAGTTCAGCCTGAAGGGGCCGCAGCGCGCGCCGCTGCGTCATGCCGACAACCGGGCCCAGCGGGAAGGCTTGGTCCTGGAGATCCTGGCTCCGGAGGAGGTGCATGCGGTGCTCGGGGAGATCCAGGCGATCTCCGATGCCTGGCTGGCCAACCAGAATACCCGCGAGAAAAGCTTTTCCCTGGGCGCATTTGATCCCGCCTATCTGCAGCGATTGCCGCTGGCCTTGGTGCGTCAGGGTGGCCGGGCCGTGGCCTTTGCCAATCTCCTGCTCACCGAGACCCGGCAGGAGGTGCGCATCGACCTGATGCGTTACCTGCCGGACGCCCCACCGAGCACCATGGATTTCATGCTGATCCGGCTCATGTTGCACTACCAGGCCGAGGGTGTGGCGCGCTTCGGTCTGGGAATGGCGCCCCTGGCGGGCATGGCCCAGCACGATCGGGCGCCAACCTGGCAGCAAATGGGCCGGCTGTTCTTCGAGCACGGCGAACGTTTCTACAACTTTCAGGGTGTGCGCCGATTCAAGGAAAAATTCGATCCGGTCTGGGAGCCGCGCTACCTCGCCGCGCCGGGTGGCCTGGCGCCCCTGATGGCCCTGGCCGATATTGCTGCCTTGATCAGTGGCGGGCTGCGCGGGGTGGTGGCCAAGTGACACGACGCCTCCTGGTCATGGTATTGCTGGCCGTACTTACGGCTTGCCAGGACGCCAGCCAGCCCTTTTCAAACGGTCGTTTCGATCGGGTGTGGCTGGATTTTCCCCAAGGCGATGTCCGGCAGGTGGTGCTGTGGCTGATGCCGGGGTACAGCCGCACCGGGACCGACCGCGGCATGGCCCGGACGCTTGCGGACGAGGGCGCGCTGGTGATCAGCGTGAGCACCCCAGCCCTGCTGGCACACATGGCCGAGGAAGATGGCGACTGCATCCTGCCGGCGGGCGATCTGGAAAATCTGGCGCATGAAGTGCAGGCACGGGTGGGTCTGGAGCGTTATCTTCCGCCCTGGGTCGGGGGTCGCGACAGTGGCGCCGCGCTCACTTATGCCGTACTCGCCCAGGCCCCGCTGGACAGCTTCGTCGGCGGTCTGTCCCTGGACTTTGCCCCGACGCTGGCGCTGTCCCTTCCCTTGTGTCCCGGCCGAGCGCTGACGGCGTCCTTTGATCCCGGGCGCATGCTCGTCACCCTGCAGCCCGTGGCCAGCGCCCTGGCCCCGTGGGCGGTGATGGAAGGGCGGGAGACGCCGGCCGCCACGCGTCATTTTCTGGACCAGATTCCCGCTGCCCTGCGCGTGCCGATGGAACCGCTGCCCCTGGCCCATCGGGTCGATGCCGGAGCGACGCAGGCGCTGCGCCAAGCCTATAGCGCGGTCTCCGCTCGCCTCCCCGAACAGCCAGCAGTGGCCGTGGTGAAAGCCGGGAAGCTGCCGCTGATCGAGATTCCGGCGCAAGGCACGACAGACGCGCCGGTATGGGCGGTGTTGCTGAGTGGGGATGGCGGCTGGGCCGGCTTGGATCGCAGCCTGTCCAAGGCCCTGGCGGCGCGCGGCGTGCCCGTGGTGGGCCTGGATTCACTGCGCTATTTCTGGCAGTCGCGCACGCCTGAAGGACTGGCGGCCGATCTGCAGCGCATCATGTTGGACTATGGCGCGCGCTGGCAGCGGTCGCGGGTGATCCTGATCGGCTATTCCCAAGGCGCCAACGTGCTGCCCTTTGCTTTCAACCGACTGTCTTCCGAGGTGCAGGCACGCGTGGAGCGCATCGTCCTGCTGGGTCCTGGCGAGCAGGCGGCATTCACGTTCCGGGTCAGCCAGTGGTGGCATGTGCCTGGGGACGCGGATCTCCCCATCCTGCCCGAGGTGCGCCTGCTGCCAGCGGCGCGCACGCTGTGTGTCTATGGGAAGGATGAGGCGGCGGAATCCCTCTGTCCCCGGCTGGAGGGCATCCTGCCGGTGGTCGCCTTGCCCGGCGGGCATCATTTCGACGGCGATATGACCGGCATCGCGCAGCGGATCCTCGGCCCCCGCGCTGCCCGCTGAGCATGGCCCAGGCGCCCGTGCGTGTGGGCGATCGGCTTGGCGTCGCCTTCCCGTGCTGGACAGTGCGCTGCTCGTCCTCGGGGGTCCGGGGACGGGGATTGGCTTTGGGATGGCGTCTTGGAACCTGCGCGTTCGGGTGGCGGGTTTCCCGGCCCCATGGCTCCTGTAAACGCTTTGGTTTCGGCATGTTTGGGCACGCCCTGCACCACGGAAGGCCATGCTCCAGCGCACCCGCCCCGCTCTTGACGCAGCCCGACACAAGCCGCCGTTTCGCCTGCGAATCCGGCCTCTGCCCATAAAGAGATTTCGGTTCGGTGAGGTTGATTGCGCGTGCGCGATTGCACGCCGTGTTGCCCGGAAAATCGTGGTCCGTCGCCGATTCCCGCGCCAGGGGCCAGCGGGAAAATGGGGAGATCAGGGGGAGGTAGCGCGCCCCGGATCGGTCGAAACGGCACCGCTTCGACAGCTTGGCTTGCGGCTGCTTCTCCCGGCGGCAGCGGGTTTGTGGTGCTGAGGATGGCGCTGTGGGTTGTCGCCTATCTGGGCGTCATGGTGTCGCACGGGGGGTGCGGGTGAATATTTGAACAAGGAGTATGTTAGATTCGATCCCACCGGCAGGAAGCTGGTCGAGGGCCCAGCGGATGCCGGTTCCGGCTCTCATCACGATGATCCAAGGAGGAGATATCGATGGCTGTCATTGACCTGTTGCACCAGTCCGTCCAGAAAAAACCCGACAAGAAGGCTGTTATTGCCCAGGACGGCGAAGTCACGTTCCGCGAACTCGACGCCGCCAGTAGCCGCATTGCGAGCGAGTTGCATGCCGCCGGCGTGCAGCGCGGCGACAAGGTGGCGCTGGTGCTGGCCAATGACCAGGCCTGCCTGTTCAATGCCGGCTATTTCGGCATCCACAAGCTGGGCGCCGTTCCGGTGCCGATCAACACGCGCTGGGCGCCGCCCGAGAAATACTACGTCTTGGAGCACAGTGACGCGGTGGCGTTGATCAGTGGTCCGGCGCATCTGGACACCCTGGCGGCCCTGGCGCAGGGCAAACCTGTCGATATTGAAGGCCGTCCCGGCCACTTTAATCTGAAATCGTTTTTCGTCACCGGCAACGAGGCACCAGCGGGCTTTACCGCCTTGGGCGATGTCCTGCATGCGGGCTCAACCGATTATCCGCCGCTTGATCCGCCGCCCGGCGATCTGGATCCGGCGGACCTTCTTTACACCTCCGGGACCACCGGCATGCCCAAGGGCGTGTTGGTGCCCGAGGGCAATCTGGCCGACCAGCCGGGGCAGCAGAACTTGGGTCAGATGCTTTCCGCCCTGTTCGGCGAAAGCCTGTTGCACGCGGTGCCTCTGTTCGGCTTCACGGGTTGCCATGGCCTGATGCTGATGAGCATCCGCGCCGGCATTACCCAGATCGTACTGCCCAAATTCGATCCCGAGCAGTTGCTGTCCTCGATCGAGCGGCACCGGGCGACGTCCATCATGGGCGTGCCGACCATGCTGAACCTCGCGATGAAGCACCCCAAGGCGAGGGATTACGATTACAGCTCGCTCAAGTTTGTTTTCTTCGGCGCCGCCCCGATCCAGCCCGACACCGTGCGCAAGATGATGGAGGTCTGGCCCAAGATCATGATGCTCAACGGCTATGGATTGACCGAGGGGGGCGCCGGGGCGGCCTGCATGCTTGGCCCCAACCCGCGCGACATCCTCGATCATCCCGGCTCAGTGGGTAAACCCGTGGGCTGCGAGGTGGTGATCATCGACGACAACGGCAACGCCCTGCCCCAGGGCGAGGTGGGCGAGATCTGCTTTCGTTCGGGGATCGCCCGGCGCAGCTATTACAAGGGTGACCAGAACACCAAGGAACTCTGGCGCGGCGAGTTGTTGCATACCGGCGATGTGGGCTATATCGCCCCGGACGGTTATGTCTATCTGACCGATCGCAAGAAAGACATGGTGTTGCGTGGCGGCTACAACATCTTCGCCATCGAGGTGGAGCGGGTGTTGCTGGAGATGCCCGAGGTGCTGGAGGCGGCGGTGGTCGCCGTGCCGCACCCGGATTTGGGTGAGGACGTGTTGGCCGTGGTGGTGCCCAAGCCCGGCTTCAAGGGTGGTGAAGGCAATCTGACGCCGGCGGCGATCAACGCGTTCTGCCGCCAGCATCTGGCGGATTACAAGTGCCCGCGCCATGTCGTGTTCCTGGATGAACTGCCCAAGAATGCCATGGCCAAGATCCTGAAAGCCGACTTGCGCCAGCGTTACCGGGACTTCGTCCTGGATCTGAAAGCCGCCGAAGCCTAGAGGCGGGCTTTCACCCGAGAGGGCATTGCCTATCAGCGGCTCGTCATGGACAGGCTGGCCGCTGATGGAGTGCACGGGAGGAAATGGGCTGAGCGCAAGTCGGGCATCGCTTCGAGTGTCGGCTTTTCCGCGTGAGAGGCGGGTCTGCTTGACCTTGGCTATGACTGTGGCGCAAGCTGCTTTGGACCCTGTAAAAAAATGAGGAGGCCGCCCCAAAGGGGTTGCCCAGGAGGAGGACGACATGGATGGTATTGCATCGCCTGCCCGCGCCGGGTGGGCTTATTTGCGGTTCTTTGTTCCGATTGCCCTGTCGATTGGGGTGATCTACGCCCTGATCGTGGGGCCGGTCAATGCCCTGACCGGCGTTCTCGTCGTGTT
The DNA here is from genome assembly GCA_002862435.1 of Pseudomonadota bacterium. Lineage (GTDB taxonomy): Bacteria > Pseudomonadota > Gammaproteobacteria > UBA5335 > UBA5335 > Macondimonas. Next base: position 36,075 of record PKDC01000052.1, read on the forward strand.
GTTGGGACTGTCTTTCGCCGAACGGCTTTCAGGCAACGACGAACAGACCCACGTCTATCGGCATCCTGGGATTTTTGTCTGGATGCTGTGGACGTATTTTCCGGTGAGCCTGATGGCTTTCGGGGCGTTCCTGTGGATGCTGGCCCATGGCCACAATGGCGGGGATTTGTTCGCGCTGGCCTCGACCGTCCAGTCGCTGACCGGTTTCGACATGGTGGCGGCTCACGCCGGCGATGGTTTGGGTAGCTATCTGCTTGCCGCGGTTTTGTTTTCACAAATCGCTTCCATCGGCTCGGTGACCATCGGCCATGAGCTGTCCCACCGCACTTGGGAAGCCTATTCGGTGTTCAGCTCCCGGGCTTGCTCCTTGTTTGGCCTGTTCACCTACTACGCCATCGAACACCCTTACGGCCATCACTTCACGGTGGGGACGCCTGCCGATTCCAGCACCGCCTTGCGCGGGGAGAGCGTTTATCGCTACTTTCTGCGCACGGCGCCGCAGGATTATTCGACCGCCTGGAACATCGAAAAGGATCGGCTGGCCAAGCTCGATCTACCGGCCATGACCTGGCGTAATCGCTTGTTGCAGGGCTGGGCGGCGGAAGCGGCCTTGGTGGTATTCATTCTGGCGGTGAGCGGCGTCCTGGGCTTGTTCTGGTTTCTGGTGGCGGTGCTCAACGCCCATTTCGGCTACAAGCTGGGCACCTACAGCCAGCACTACGGCATCGTCCGGGTGCCGGGATCGGAGATTAAGGCGCACCATTCCTGGGATTCCTTCAATCGGGTCACCAACTGGTTCGTGGATAACATCGGCCGCCATTCCCAGCATCATCTGGACCCCAACCGCGAATTCTGGCGGCTGGAAGATGTGCATGCGCCACGCCTGCCGCACAACATGGGCTATTTCCGCGCCATCGGGATGGCCATCATCCCTGCGCTGTGGCATCGGACCTGGTCGCCGGCGCTGCTCGAGTGGGATCGACTCTATGCATCCCCCGAGGAGCGTCGCCTGGCGCATGAGGCCAATCTGTGCAGCGGCCGGCCGGAATTGATGGCCGCCGCCGCCCATGAGGAAGTCCAGGCCGCCACCGCCTGATCCGACTTTCGTACCCACAAAACGACCGCTTCCGGGCTCGCTTCCGGCAGCGGTTTTTTTGTTGCATTTGACACCCCGATATCCCTGCGCTGCTCTGGGCCGAGCAGCGCGATGAAGATACCGGCTACAACATCTATACCGGGGGCACCACCGGATTGCCCAAGGGCGTTTCCTACACCGAACGGGACATGCTCAAGACAGCGGTTGAAGCCCTGGCCAGTTTTTTGCCCGGCATGATGCGCCGGACCAGTCGCATGGACGGCGCCGAGTTGCGGGCCTTGCCCGGAAGCCCCACGCAATCCCTATCCCTATCTGACCCTGCTGCTGGCGGCACTGATTCCGCCCTTGTGGCACCGCATCTGGGTTCCGTCGTTGATCGAGTGGGATGAGCGCTGGGCTTCGCCGGCCGAACGCGAACAGGCCCGGCAGGCCAATGTGGCCAGCGGCATTGCCCAACTGATGGCCTACGCGGCCATGCAGCAGGCTGCGATCAATCCGGTGAAGGCCCAATCGACTGCATGAAGGGGCGGCTTCTCGGCCAAGGCAGGCGGCTGCGCCAGCGCGCAAGGCGATAGGCTGCCCCATTGAGCGGAAGCAGGGTGAGTCGGTCCAGCCGTCCGCGCTGCAAGGCTGCCAGCAGGGGCGTTAGCCGCTGTTCCAGCGCCGTCAGAGCCGTGAGCCAAGCTTCCGGGTCCTGCCACAGGGCAGGGCGCAGCAGATCCTCAATGACCCACAGTAACGCGCCCGACCCGCCGTCTGAGTGCCCATCGAGTAGACGTTCATCCCAAGTCGACAACACCGGAAAGCCCGCTGCCTGGGCGAGCCCCTGAGCCAGTGGCGCGGTTCCCATAATGGCAGCAAAAGGCTGCTGCCAGTGGTTTGGCAGCAGACCTTCTCCCCAGATCCACAGGCTGTTGACGGGCAGTTGACCGAGCCGTTCCCGCGCCTGGTTGACGGGATGCTCATGCAGCAGCATCTGGATTTCAGTCAGCAGCCGCTTGAGCCGTGGCGCGTCGGGGCCGGTGGGCGACCAGGGCGGCGCCCCCAGGTCAAGGCCGGCGCTGAGGGGCAGGGTCAGAACCGACAAGGGCGCGGGCAATTGCAGGTACCAGCGTCCGGGTGTGGCCGCCATCAGCCTTATCTGCTCGGGCTGCAGCGCTTCGTTCAGGCTCGCCACCAGTGCCGCGCTTTCTTCGCGATCCAGATCAAGGCGCGCTTGATCGAAGTGGATGTGGTGATGGGTGCCGGCCTGCAAATGCAGGGGGTCGGCCCGCAACAGCGGCTGGTTGGGCCGTTGGCCGGTATCGCCCCAGAAGGAGAGAGCCGCCCAAGGTGGGGGTTCGGCGTCCGTGAACAGCCCGGTGAGGGCGCGTTCGTAAACGGCCGCGGGATCGTCCCGGCGCTGGGCGCGGGCGAACAGGCGATCCAGGGTCGGCGTAGCGGGAAAGTCCGCCACGCCCCGGGGGGGCTGGGCCAGCCCCGGGATCATCAGGGTCACGGCCCGGGTCGCCATGGCGATGCCTCAGCCGAGGTGAGGCAGGATGGCCTGTTTCACCGCCTGTTGTTCCGCGGCGATGCGGATGACGGGCCCCTGCATGCGGGCAATGGCGAGATCAGGATCCTTCAGGCCGTGGCCGGTGAGCGTGCAGACCACGGTGCTGCCCCGCGCAATGCGGCCGGCGCGGATGTCCGTCAATGCGCCTGCCAGGGACACGGCAGAAGCCGGTTCGCAGAAAATCCCCTCGCGGCGGGCCAGATACTTCTGGGTTTCCACGATTTCGTCATCGGAAAAAGCGGCAAACCAGCCGCCGGATTCCTGTTGCGCAGCCAGCGCACCATTCCAGCTCTGGGGATTGCCGATGCGGATGGCGGTGGCCACTGTCTCCGGGTTGGCCACGGGTCCGCCGTGCAGGAAGGGCGCCGCGCCGGCCGCCTGATAGCCCAGCATGCGCGGCCGGGCGGTGATGACCGGTTCGCGGGGATAGGGGCATTGCCCGCCGCAATGGCTGCAGGCCACGGTCGTGAACGCGCCGCTACCGGACGCCAGTTCTGAGTAGCCGATCCAGTACGCCGTGATGTTGCCGGCATTGCCCACGGGCAGGCAGTGATAATCCGGCGCTTGCCCCAAGGCTTCGACGATTTCAAAGGCGGCAGTCTTCTGGCCCTGCAAACGATAGGGATTGATGGAGTTGACAATGGTGATGGGGGCCTGAGTTGCGACTTCCTGCACCAGGCGCATGCCGTCGTCGAAGTTGCCCTCGATTTGCAGAACCACCGCCCCATGAGCCATGGCCTGGGCCAGTTTGCCCAAGGCGATCTTGCCTTCGGGGATCAGGACAAAGGCGGTGATGCCGGCGCGCGCGGCATAGGCTGCCGCCGAGGCGGAGGTGTTGCCGGTGGAGGCGCAGATGATGGCCCGGCTGCCCTGGGCCACCGCCTGAGTGACCGCTACGGTCATGCCGCGGTCCTTGAAGGAACCCGTGGGATTGAGTCCCTCGAATTTGGCATAGAGGGCGAGATCGCCGCCCAGGTCGCGCTCGACGTTGGACAGACGAATCAACGGCGTTTGCCCTTCGCACAGGCTCACGGCGGGCACATCGGCGGGCAGCGGCAAGCGGTCGCGGTATTTGTCGATCAGTCCGGTATAGCGGGAAACGGTGGCCATGGCTGCCTCGGATGGAAATGGGGTGAGTGTTACCAGGTGCCGTTGGCTTGGACCCGGATGCGGGTAATGGGTCCGCGCACACTGGCCAGCCGGGACATGGCATCCAGGGCCTGATTCATGGCGCGTTCCCACGCCCGATGTGTGAGCAGGATGATGGGCATGGTGTCGGGTCGGCTGGGATCGGGGCGCTGCAGCATGGCTTCGATGCTGATTTCGTGATCGGCGAGGATGCGGGTGATGTCGGCCATGACCCCGGGGTGATCCTCCACCGAAAGGCGCAGGTAATAGGCGGAAAGGATGGCTTCCAGCGGGCGCAGCGGCAAATCGGCAATGGCGCCCGGCCGCACGCCCAGATAGGGCACCCGGTGATCGGGATCGGCCGACAGAAGGCGCAGAACATCCACCAGATCCGCCACCACGGCGGAAGCGGTGGGCAGGGCACCGGCACCGGCGCCATAGAACAGGGTTTCCCCCACTGCATCGCCATGCACCAGGATGGCATTCATGACGCCGTCCACCCTGGCCAGCAGTTGACGTTGGGGAATCAGGGTTGGATGGACCCGCAGTTCCACGGCTTCCTCATCGCGCCGCGCGATGGCCAGGTGTTTGATGCTGTATCCCAGGGCTTCGGCATAGCCGATGTCCTCGGCGCTGATGGCGCCGATGCCTTCGGTCGAAACCCCCGCAAAGGCCAGCGGGGTCCCGAAGGCGATGGCCGCGAGGATGGCCAGCTTGTGGGCCGCATCGATGCCGTCGATGTCGAAGCTGGGGTCGGCTTCGGCATAGCCCAGCGCCTGGGCCTGCGCCAGCGCCTCGCTGAAGCCGAGCCCGCGGTCGCGCATTTCGGTCAGGATGTAGTTGGTGGTGCCGTTGACGATGCCGGCAATGGATTGGATGCGATTGCCGGCCAGGGCCTCGCGGATGGCTTTGATGATGGGGATGCCGCCGCCAACCGCCGCCTCGAAGGCGACGATGACGCCGTGTCGGTCGGCAGCGGCGAAGATCTCGTTGCCATGCTGGGCGATCAGGGCCTTGTTGGCGGTGATCACATGCTTGCCGGCGCCGATGGCACGCAACACCCAGGTCCGCGTGGGCTCGCAGCCGCCCACCAGTTCCACCACGATGTGAATGGCGGGATCGTCCAGGATCTCATCGGGATCGATGGTCACGGCTATGTCCGCCGCCTCGGCGGGGCGCGGCTTGGCCAGATCGCGCACCAGGACGCGGCGCACCTGTACCCGGCGCCCGGTGCGCCGCTCGATGGCATCCGCGTGTCGCTTGAGCAGTTGGAGGGTGCCGCCGCCCACCGTTCCCAGCCCCAACAGGCCGATGTTCACTGTGTCCATGGCGGTTTCCTCAGGCCGGACCACGCCGGAACAGGCGGCGCATTTCGCGTACCGCCTGGCGGGTACGATGTTCGTTTTCGATCAGACCGAAGCGCACATGGTCGTCCCCATATTCGCCGAAGCCAACCCCCGGCGATACCGCGACCTTGGCCTCGTTGAGCAACAACTTGCTGAATTCGATGGATCCCATGTCGCGGTAGCGTTCGGGAATCGGCGCCCAAACGAACATGGTGCCGCGGGGTTTTTCCACGTCCCAGCCCAGGCGGTTGAGTCCCTCGCACAGGACATCCCGACGCACCTCATAGGTTTGCCGGATTTCCTCGACGCAGTCCTGCGGGCCTTCCAGTGCGGCGATGGCGGCCACCTGGACCGGCGTGAAGATGCCGTAATCCAGGTAGGACTTCATCTTTGCCAGCGCCGCCACCAGGGTCGGGTTGCCGCACATGAAGCCGACCCGCCAGCCGGGCATGTTGTAGCTTTTCGACAGGGTGTAGAACTCCACCGCCACGTCCTTGGCACCCGGGACTTGCAGGATGGACGGCGCCACATAGCCGTCAAAGACCAGATCCGCATAGGCCAAGTCGTGAATCACCCAGATCTGGTGCTCGCGGGCGATCGCCACCACTTTTTCGAAGAAATCGAGATCCACGCACTGGGTGGTGGGGTTGCCGGGGAAGTTCAGCACCAGCATCTTGGGCTTGGGCCAGGAATTGCGGATGGCCTGTTCCAGTTCGGCGAAGAAATCCACGCCCGATACCAACGGCACATGGCGGATGTCGGCGCCGGCAATGACGAAGCCGTAGGGGTGGATGGGGTAGGCCGGGTTGGGCACCAGCACGGAATCTCCGGGCCCCACCGTGGCCAGCGCCAGATGGGCCAGGCCTTCCTTGGAGCCGATGGTGACGATCACCTCGGTCTGCGGATCGAGGTCGACCCCATAGCGGCGCTGGTACCAGTTTGCCATCGCCCGGCGCAGGCGCGGGATGCCGCGGGATTGGGAGTAGCGATGGGTGTCGCCGCGCTGCACTGCTTCGACCAGTTTGTCCACAATATGCTGCGGCGTGGGCTGGTCGGGGTTGCCCATGCCAAAGTCGATGATATCCTCACCCCGGGCCCGCGCGGCGTTCTTGAGTTCCGTCACAATGGCGAAAACATAGGGCGGCAAGCGTTGGATGCGGGGGAAATCTTCGATCACTGGCGATGGTCCACGTGGAGCCCGGCGTCGGGTACGGGCGAATTGTAAAACGATCAAACGTAATGATCGCACGTGCCACTGTCAATTGTTTTGCAGGGAGAAGCCACGACCATGAAGCTGCACCAGGACAGCCCCTATGCCCTGAACCGGATTCGCGGCTATGGGCCAGCGGAGATCCGCGTCAACGACACCTTTTATCACCAAAGCCTGATCGTGGCGCCGCAGGCATTGGAGCTGCACGATCTGCCCCACGCGCTTGCGCAGTTCGGCGCGCAGCATCTGGCGCGATTGCTCGCCCATGGGCCGGAAATCATTCTCCTGGGTACGGGACCACGGTTGGCCTTTCCGCCCCGCGAACTGCTGCTCGACGCGCAGGCGCGGGGGGTGGGGATCGAGGTGATGGACACCGGCGCGGCCTGTCGGACCTTCAATGTATTGCTGGCCGAAGACCGCGCCGTGGTCGCCTTGCTGCTGCTGGGGGAGGCGTGAGCGCCTAACCAAACAGCGTTTCGCCGTTCAAACCCTCGCTTTCGACGATGCGGCGCAGGTGCCCCAATGCTTCCACCTGGATCTGACGCACCCGTTCGCGGGTGAGCCCGATATCACGACCCACCTGTTCCAGGGTGGACCGTTCGTGCCCATTGAGCCCGAAGCGCCGCTCGACAACCTCCCGCTGTTTGGCGGACAGGCGTGCCAACCAGCCCGCCAGACCACGTTTCAGATCGGAGTTTTGCACGCAGACGGACGGATCGACACCGTTCTCATCGGGAATCGCATCCAATAGCGAGCGTTCATCTTCGCCCACCTGATGACCATTGATCGAGGCGCTGCGTTCGTTGAGTCCCAACATGCGTTCCACGTCTCGCACCGGCCGCTCCACTTCGCGGGCAATTTCCTCCATGGAGGCCGTCCGGTGGGTGGATTGGCTGAGCTGCCGGCCTGTGCGCAGGTAGACGTTGATTTCCTTGATGACATGGATGGGCAGGCGCACGGTGCGGGTCTGGTTCATCAGTCCCCGCTCGATGGTCTGCCGAATCCACCAGGTGGCATAGGTCGAAAAACGATAGCCGAGTTCGGGATTGAACTTGCCCACTGCGTGGATCAGCCCCAGATTGCCTTCCTCGATCAGGTCGAGCAGGGGCAGCCCCCGGTTGAGATATCGGCGGGAGATCTTGACCACCAGGCGCAGGTTGCTTTCGATCATCCGCGCGCGCGACTTGGCGCAGCCCTGTTGGGCTTTGCGGGTAAAGAAAATTTCTTCTTCGGCGGTCAGTAACGGGGAATGGCCGATTTCATTCAGGTAAAGCCGAGTGAGGTCGAGCGATTTGACTTCATCGCTGCCCCAGGGCTCCGGTTGGACCAGCTCCTCATCGACCAGGTCAAGGGGGGCAGCCTGGGCCTCGCAGGGTTCGCCATCCCCGCTGGCTTCGCTTTCGAACAACAGATGGGCGGGGGCATCCAGTTCAGCCCATTCAATGTGAGCGTTGACATCATCCATGATGGTCCTCCTTCGAGGGTCTCCTCGGTTTTCACGCAAACCTGAAGACGCCGAAAGATAGAGACCAGACTCGCTACCCCTCAACGGGCCGGCAGATACCGCAAGGGATCAACCGGTTGCCCGTTGTAGCGAATCTCGAAATGCAAGCTGGGTCGACGATCGGGGCCTGTGCCCATTTCGGCGATCTCCTGGCCAGCCTGCACGGTGTCTCCTTCCTTCACATACAACGTCCTGTTGTATGCGTACGCGCTCAGGTAGTTATTGTTGTGCTTGATGATCATAAGCTCGCCGTAACCCTTGAGTCCACTCCCCGCGTAGGCGACCCGGCCGTCACTCACGGCGCGGATCTTGGTGCCCACCGCGCCGCCGATGTCGATGCCCTTATTGCCCCCGTCACCCTCGAAAAGTTCCAGCAGTGGCCCATCGACTGGCCAGCGCCAGGTAATGCCTGAGGCAGCGGCTTCCGAGCCCTGCAGACCGGGCTGAAGCGCGCCAAAGGGCACCCTCAGGCGTTGGCCGACATGGATCAGATCGGGATTGCTGATGCGGTTCCATCTCGCCAGATCCTCTGGGCTGACGCCGTAGCGGGCTGCGATGTTTTTCAGCGTATCTCCCGCTTTCACGGTATGCGTCCGCCATTGCGTCGGCTCGGTGGCAGCGGCGGGCGCCCGCGGAGTCGGGGGTGGGACGGGTTTGGACGGTGCGGTGGGTTCGGGCCAGTTCAGCGCCCCGGCGCACCCGGCCAGCCAGAGGGTGAGCATCAGCACGAGGTACGGCGCATGACGTCGGCGCGTGGATTTCCGGCGAACGTGAGTTTCCTCCATGGCCGTCCTAAAGAATGAGGTAAATCAACGCCGTGCTTCCCACAAGGCCCCAGCCGATCCATTCCATGGAACGGCGCACCGTGTCCTGCATGCGGGGCCCCAGGCGGGACACCAGCAGCGCTTCCAGATAGAAACGTCCGCCTCGCCCGATGAGCGAGGCCAGGATAAAGGGAAGCAGCGGCATGGCCATGAAGCCCGATGCGATGGTAAAGAGTTTGTAGGGGATCGGCGAGAAGCCGGCGAGAAAGACGATCCAGATGCCCCAGTCGCGATACAGCGCCTGGACATGAAGCCAAGTCTGCCCATATCCCGCCTGCTCGATCAGCGGGATCGCAGCATCGATGGCGAAATAGCCCAGGGCATAGCCCAGGACGCCACCCAGCACCGAGCACAGCGTGGTGAGGGTGGCCAGTTGCCAGGCCCGCCGCGGTTCGGCGAGCACCATAGGCATCAGCATCACGTCCGGCGGAATGGGGAAGAAGGAGGATTCCGCCACGCTCACCGCGCCGAGGTACCACGGCGCATGACGATGGCTGGCGGCGCGAATCATGGCGTCGTACAGACGGGTAAACGGTTTCATCCAACGCCTTCCTTCAGGGGGACGAAGTGCACCATTTCAAGGACGCTCTCCTGGATGCCAACGGCGGTGCGGGTGTAGCGCATTAGACGCTGCTGCAATCCGCTGCCGACCGGGATCACGACGGGCCCATCAATCTTCACTTGCGCCAGCAAGGATTCCGGCACTTCGTTCGGAGCTGCTGCCACCAGGATCGCATCATAGGGTGCATGCGCTGGCCAACCCCAATGCCCGTCACTGTGGTGAAAGTCAACGTTGCGAATGCGCATTCGGCCCAGCAGCTGGCGGGCCTGCTCCAGCAAGGGCGCAATGCGCTCCACGCTATAGACTTGGGGAACCAAGGCCGCCAGCAGCGCGGTCTGGTAGCCTGAGCCGGTGCCCACCTCCAGTACCCGCTCGGGAATCCCGTTCTGCAGCAGCGCTTCAGTCATGCGCGCCACCATGTAGGGCTGGGAAATCGTCTGTCCAAAGCCGATGGGCAGCGCCAGATCCTCGTAGGCGCGGCTGGCCAGGGCCTCTTCAATGAAGAGATGGCGCGGCATGCGGGCCATCAGCGCCAGTACGCGCGGGTCCTGAATGCCGCGCGCCTCCAGCCGCTCCACCATGCGCTTACGGGTGCGCTGGGAGGTCATGCCGCTGCCGCGCAGCGTGGTCTCGCTCACCGATTCAGTCCGGTCAACCACTGACCCACGGTATCGATGCCCGTATATTGGGTCAGGTCCACCTGCACGGGGGTGATGGATACGCGCTTATGGGCCACGGCATGAAAATCCGTGCCCGGTCCGGCGTCCGCTTCCCCGCCCGCCGGGCCAATCCAGTAAATCGGCAGGCCGCGCGGATCGCGCGAGCAGATCACCCCTTCCGCCCGATGGCGCCGTCCCAGCCGGGTCGCCGCGTAGCCTTCCAGTTCCTCGAACGGCACATCCGGCACGTTCACGTTGAGGATAGTGTCGGCCGGCAGCGGCGTGTGGGCGAGGCGCTGGATCAATTGGGCGGCCACCCGCGCCGCGCAGGCGTAATGCCGGCAGGCCTCGCCCATGAGGGAAATCGCCATCGCCGGATAGCCCAGCGAGCGGCCCTCGATGGCGGCGGCGACGGTGCCGGAATAGAGCACATCGTCGCCCATGTTCGCGCCGGCATTGATGCCGGAGACCACCATGTCGGGGGTATGGTCGAGCAGGCCGGTAATAGCCAGATGCACCGAGTCGGTGGGTGTGCCGTCGACGCAGTAAACGGCTTCATCGCCGTGGCGGGTCACCCGCAGGGGGCGGCTCAGGGTCAGGGAATGGCTGGCTCCACTGCGGTTGCGATCCGGCGCGACCACCACCACCTCCGCAAACAGGGCGAGTTCTTGGTGCAGTGCGCGCAGGCCGGGCGCCTGGCAGCCATCGTCGTTGCTCAACAAAATGCGCACGGTCAGTGTCCCATGGTGGGCAGGAAAGTCCGGGGCATACGGTTACCCCGGTGTCCGGTTGCGATGGGATGACACTATACTGGAAGCCCCATTGCGGCCGGTAGCGCCTCGCGCGCGGGAGAACAATCATGGCGGAGCCCTCCAAGCCTGCGGCAGTCGACGAGGCCGGCTTGTTCCGCCAGGCGATGGCCGATGTCACGCCGCTGCCGCAAAACCGGCCATTGCCGACTGCGCCGCGGCCCCCGCCCAGGGCGCTGTTCCGCCTGGCTGACGAGGCCGCCGTCTTGCAACAATTGCTCCACGGGCCGGATGATCCTGACTTGGAGTCGGGCGAGGACTTGCGCTACCTGCGCCCAGGGGTTTCTGAACAACTGCTGCGGCAGTTGCGTCGCGGCCGCTACACCATCCAGGCCGAGATGGATCTGCACGGCCTGAACCGGCAGCAGGCGCGCGAGGAACTCAATGCGTTTCTTCAGGAATGCCGGACGCTCGACCTGCGTTGCGTGCGCATTATCCATGGCAAGGGCCGCAGTTCCCCCCACGGTCGGGGAGTGCTCAAGGCTGCGGTCAACGGCTGGCTGACCCGCTGTGACCAGGTGCTGGCGTTTTGTTCCGCGCGCCCGGCCGATGGGGGGACCGGTGCGATCTACGTGTTGCTCCGGCGCGCCAAAGGCTGACGGGTTTCAACCGGCGGCCTGGGACTCCAGCGCTTCCCAGCGGGCATAGGTGCCGGCCAGTTCGGTTTCCAGATCCTTGAGCGCCTGCGTGTCGGTGGCGATGGCCATGGGATCGCGCCGATAGAAGGCCGGGTCCGCCATGCGCGCATTCAAGGCGGCTTGGGCCGCTTCCAGCGTTTCGATGCGCTTGGGGAGATTCTGGCGTTCCCGTTCATCCTTGTAGCTGAGTTTGCGTTTGGGCGCTGCGGGGATGTCGGCCGGTTGAGTCGTCGCCGCGGCTTTTGACGAGGGCGTCGATCCGGGCGTTGTCCGTCGCGCCCGGCCGGCCTGACTCTGCCGCATGGCGTCGCTGTAGCCGCCGACATATTCCTCCACTTGGCCATTTCCTTCGAACACGATGCAACTGCCCACCACCCGATCCAGGAATTCCCGGTCGTGGCTCACCGCCAGCAAGGTGCCGTCGTAGGCCACCAGGCGCGCTTCCAGCAGCTCCAGGGTCTCCACATCCAGGTCATTGGTGGGTTCGTCCAGCACCAGCAGGTTGGCCGGGCGGGCGAAGAGCTGGGCCAGCAGCAACCGGTTGCGCTCACCGCCGGAGAGCTTGGCAATGGGCGCGCGCGCCTGTTCGGGAGAGAACAGGAAATCCTGAAGGTAGCCGATCACATGGCGGCTGCGGCCGTTGACGGTGACGGTGTCTTTGCCGCCGCCCACCACGTCCACCGGACGCTCGCTGTCGTTCAGATCCGCCCGCAACTGATCGAAGTAGGCCACCTCCAGCCGGGTTCCATGGCGGATGCGGCCGTGCTGGGGTTCCAGCTCTCCCAGAAGGATGCGCAGCAAAGTCGTCTTGCCGCAGCCATTGGGACCGACGATGCCGACCTTGTCGCCACGCAGCAGCGTGGTGGAAAAATCCCGGATCAGGGGGCGCTGGTCGGTGAAACCGTGGCTGATGCCGTCCAGTTCCGCCACCAGCCGGCCCGAGGGCGCAGCCGTTTCCAGTTCGATGCGTGCCTGGCCGGTCTGTGCGCGCCGTTGGGTGCGCTGTTGGCGCAGCGCTTCGAGTGCTCGCACCCGACCCTCGTTGCGGGTGCGGCGGGCCTTGATGCCCTGGCGAATCCAGCTTTCCTCCTGCGCCAGATGCTTGTCAAACAGGGCGCTGTGCCGGTCCTCCACGGCCAGGGCGGCTTCCCGGCCATCGAGGTAGCGGTCCAGATCGCCGGGCCAGCACGTCAGTTTTCCTCGGTCCAGATGCAGGATGCCGTTGGCGAGGCGGCGGATGAAGCGACGGTCGTGAGAAATGAACAGCAGGCAGCCTTTGAAGCGCTGCAGCAGCAGATCCTCCAGCCACTCAATCTGGACGGGGTCCAGATGGTTGGTGGGCTCATCAAGGAGTAACAGATCCGGCTCGCAGGCCAAGGCCCGCGCCAACAGCACCCGGCGTTTCATGCCGCCGGACAGGGCGGCAAAGTCGGCTTCGGGGTCGACGCCCATTTCGGTGAGCCAGCGCTCGACCTGCCATGACGCTCCACTGGCGGCGTGATCCGCTGTGGCTGTTCCACCGATGGATCCTTGTGCAACCTCGGCCACGCTGCCGGCCAGTTGGGTTGGGATTTCCTGGGGCAGTAGCGCCACCCGCGTGCCGGATTGCAACCGCCGCTCGCCCGCGTCGGGGAGGAGATCGCCGGCGATCAGTCGCAGCAGGGAGGTTTTGCCGGCACCGTTACGGCCGAGCAGGGCCAGGCGTTCGCCGGCTTCAAGAGTGAGCTCGGCCTTCTCCAAAAGGACGGGTCCGCCCAGGCGAAGGTCGATGTTGCGCAGGGATAGGAGCATGGGGATTCGATAGGGGAGTAAAGAGCCTAGTTTAACCCGCCCTTGGATGCGCATGCCGTGGCATGGCCATGCGGTAGAGGAACACCCACCCTTGCAAAGTTAATGAGAATGATTATATTTTAGATTCATTGGTCGGTTGGGGTGATATTCGGGAGATGAGATGTCCAGAGGAAAGCCAGCCCATGTATTCGCAGAACATCGCCGACTAGCAGACGCCGATGACATCCGGAACCACCTGTTCAATGGGAAGAATGCTGACACATTCGCCGAGACAAGCCTGAAAACGGTTCGACTGCTGAGCGAGCGAATGACGCTCGTCGAGCGGCCTTTTTCGGGCATCCTGCCGGCCGAGCTTGCCGCAACGTTTGACGGCCTGGCGCTCGATCAGCCTTTGGATTCTTTCGATGCGGCACTTGCAGAACTCGATGGTCTGTACCTGCGTGATGCAGTTTATTTCCATCATCCGCGCTATATGGCGCATTTGAATTGTCCCATTGCCTGCCCGGCAGTGGCGGCCGAGCTTATTGCCGCGGCGGTGAACTCGTCAGTAGACACCTGGGATCAAAGTGCCGGGGCTACGCTGATCGAGCAGCGTCTTATCGAATGGACCGGCCGACGCATCGGGTTTGTGGGCGGTCAGGCAGACGGCGTATTCACCAGCGGGGGCACTCAGTCGAACCTGATGGCGTTGCTGCTGGCGCGGGACAACTATTGCCTGAAATATTTGAATGGGCATAGTGTTCAACGACTTGGATTGCCGGTCCAGGCCGGTCGATTCCGGATTCTGGCTTCTCGCCTGGCCCATTTCAGCCTGCAAAAAGCCGCATCCGTCCTCGGTCTGGGGGCTGATGCGATTGTGCCGGTCGACTGCGACGCGAACTACGGCATGTCGCCGGCTGCGCTGCAAGCCGCCATCGATGACTGTCGCCATTTGGGTCACATCCCCATCGCCGTGGTGGCGACATTGGGCACGACCGATTTTGGCAGTATCGACCCCATTGCCGATCTGGCGCCCATCTGCCGTCTGGAAGGACTCTGGCTGCATGCCGATGCGGCCTACGGCTGCGGGTTGCTCGTCTCGCGCAAATATCGCGAACTTATCGCCGGTATCGAGCAGGCCGACTCGACCACGGTGGACTTCCACAAATCCTTCATGCAGCCGGTCAGTTGCAGTGCCTTTCTGGTCAAGAATCGGGCGCACCTGGCCTGTCTGACCTACCACGCCGATTACCTCAATCCGCTCAGCCAAGCCCGGGAGAACACGCCGAACCTGGTCTGCAAAAGCTTGCAGACCACCCGGCGCTTCGATGCCCTGAAGCTGTGGATGACTTTGCGTGTGCTCGGGCCAGACAAGCTGGGCGAGGCGTTCGATGTCGTCATTGATCTGGCGCGGGACACCCATCTCCTGCTCGAACGGGACAATGATATCGAGGTGTTGCACCGACCGATGCTCAGCACGCTGCTGTTCCGCTACAGGCCGGTCGGCGTGGCGGAGCCGAAGCTGCTCGACGATCTCAATAGCGCAATTCGCAAGATGATGATGCGTGAGGGGCAGGCACTCATTGCCGCGACTCGGGAAGGAGGGCGGTGCTACCTGAAATTAACTCTGCTCAATCCTGACACAACGCTTATGGATATCCAGGCGGTTGTGGATTTGGTGCGCCGCTACGGCCAGGGCTGGCTGCAGGCGCGTTCCTGTGAACCAGAAGCGCTTATCCGCCTTACCGAGGCGAATTGAATGAACAAGGAAGCGCAGATTTACGACTTCATTGCGGTTGGGGTGGGGCCATTCAATCTCAGTCTGGCCTGTTTGGCCTCGTCCATCGAAGGCTTGGACGGGCTCTTTTTCGACCAGAAGGATGGCTTCAACTGGCATCCGGGTCTGATGTTCGATGATGCCCATCTGCAAACCCCGTTCCTGTCCGATCTGGTGACTCTCGCCGATCCCACCCATCCGTTGAGTTTTCTGAACTTCCTCAAGCGGCAGGGGCGAATCTATGCGTTCTACATTCGGGAAAACTTTTTCCTCCTGCGTCGGGAGTACAACCACTATTGCCAGTGGGCCGCGAGCCAGTTGGACAGCATTCGCTGGAATACCCGTGTGGAGGAGATCCACTACGACGAGGGGCAGGGCTGCTATGCGGTGATCACGCGCGACGTCCATGACGGGAGCTGCCAAACCTTTCGAGCGAGGCGACTGGTGCTGGGCACAGGCCCTGCGCCTTGGTGGCCGTCGTGCTGCGATCGCGAGATTCGGTCTGCCGCTCACGTACATCATGCGAGTGCCTATCTGACCCATCGGGATGAACTTAAGAACCTGCCGGGGGTGACTCTGGTGGGTGGCGGGCAAAGCGCAGCGGAGATCTTCGTCGATCTGCTGCAGGACATCGATCGTCATGATTACACGCTGCACTGGGTCACGCGTTCGCCCCGTTTCGTGCCGCTCGAGTACACCAAGCTCACCTTGGAGATGACATCGCCGGAATACGTGCGCTACTTCCATGCTTTACCGACGAAGACACGCGATGCCGTGATCGCGAGCCAGACCCATCTTTACAAGGGGATCAATGGCTCGCTGATCAACGAAATTCACGAACTGCTCTATCAAAAGCGCCTGGTTCTGGAAGAGCGAGGCGAAGACCTGACCCGGCGCGTGAGGCTTTTCACCAACAGCGAGCTATGCGGCGCGACCCGCTGCGCCGAACAGCTGCAGTTGGGGCTGCGCCACTTGGAGCAGCAACGCGATTACGGGCTGACCACAACAGCGCTCATCGTCGCAACCGGCTATTGCTACACAGCACCGGCGTTTCTGGCTCCCATCGCCTCACGGATTCGCTTTGACACGGCCGGGCGCTTCGTCGTGACAAAAAACTACGCCATTGATCGGGCCGGGCGGGAGATTTTCGTGCAGAACTCAGAACTGCATACCCATGGATTCGTCACGCCGGATCTGGGCATGGCTTGCTATCGCAACGCCCATATCATCAAGGCGCTGACCGGGGTGGAGCACTATCCCATCGAGGAGCGCATTGCCTTCCAGGAGTTCGGTGTGCCGCCGGACTTGGAGACGGATGCGCAGGGGCTGCGGCAGGTGGCTTCATGAAGCTTAAGCACGCCCTGATTATGCTCACGCTGGTGTCAGTGGTGGCCGACACCATGCTGCTACCATTCTATCCCCAGTTCTTTGCCCAGGAATTCGGCAACACCAGTCCGGAACATGTCGGTTTCTACATCGCCGCCTGTTGCTTTACGGTGATGGTCACGTTGCCGCTGTGGGCCAAGGTGGCCCGCCAGGTGAACGAGTTTCCGCTGTGGGTGATGACCCAGACTGCTGCCGGAACATTTGCGATTGCCGCCTATTTCAGCACTTCGCTGCTGAGCTTCTGGGTGATCACCCAGCTCATGCTGGTATTCAAGGCCAGCTACCTGTTGATTTATCCCCTGGTCATGCGGCTGGAGGAAAAAGACCGGCATCTGGGCGTGGCCAGCCTGTTCTCCGTGCTGATCCACTTCGGCGCGATCGGCGGCGCCTTCCTGGGTGGCTCTCTGATCGAGTTCGCCGAGCCGCGCAGCATCTTTCTCATCATGGCCGCGACCGATGCGCTGCAGGTGCTTGTTTGCACTTTCATCATCCGCAGCCGGCGCATTCCCTTTCGACAACCACAGACAGTGGTCGATGCTGAAGGCTCGGAAGACCGCGAGCCCCATGGCAATCCGCTGATCGTCCAGTTGGGTGTGGTCAGCCTGCTGTTCTATCTCAGCGCTTTCATGATGCGGCCGTTTTTCTCCCGCTACTGGGCAGGGGTCGCGGGCAATGACAGTGAACTGCTTGCTGGTTTGGTTTACGCAATCCCGGCCTGGGTGGCCTTGGCAGGGCTGTGGCTGAACCGTCGCCGGACGCAGGAGCGCAGCAGCTATGCCGCCGTGTTCCAGTCCCTGATTGTGGCAATGATCGGTGCGGCGATGCAGGGCATACCGCACCCGGTCTCCATCGTGTTGGGTCGCATCGTCTTTGGCTGGGCTCTGTTCCAGGGTACGGTCCGGCTGGAGGTGCTGGTCTTCGAACTGAGTAGCCGGCAGCACTATGCGATGGATTTCAGCCGGATCCACATTTTCCAGAACGTGGGCGTGCTATTGGCTTCCTTCGCGGTGGGATCGGTGGTTTCCGCATTCGGACAGCAGATGCCCTTCATGGCCTCCGTCGCGGGCTTTGCCTTCACCTTGCTTGTCTTTGTCGCGCTATTCGGGAGTCGCCTGTGGCCATCACTCGTACGCATGCCTTCGGCCTGAATGTGCCGATCCTGTTTCGCCGGAACGATGCGCTCGGCGAATTTGCCCTGCGGTCATTGGTGCCTGAAATGGACGCCCATCAGGTCCAGCAGTGGACTTGCCAGCCCTATGCCCGTTACTGGGGCATGTTGGAATCCTCGGTGGACAATGTCGCTGTGTTTTACGCTCGGCTGAACGCCAAACCGGGTAGCGCCGCCTATCTGGGGCTGTTCAACGGCACACCCTGTTTTTTGCTGGAGCGCTACGCTCCGGCCACGGATCCGGTGAACACCTGCTATCGCGTCCAGCCGGGCGATGTGGGGATGCATCTGCTGATTGCATCGGCGCAGCTACCTCTGCATGGATTCAGTCTGGCGGTCATGCGCACGGTGATGGCGTATCTCTTCAGCCAATCCGAGACGGCGCGCGTGGTGGTGGAACCGGACTGGCGCAATCACAAGATTCATGCGTTGAATCGGCGTGTGGGCTTCGTGCATCGAAAACGGATCAAGATCGGCGACAAAATGGCCTATCTTGCATTTTGCAGTCGTGATCAATATGCCGCCACCCAGCGTTGGCAAGCCGATTTCCCGAATGCCGATGTTGCCGCGTCCGCCGGCCAAGACGTGCAAACCCCGGGCGCGCCGTATTGGCAGGCGGTGAATCGTGATCTGGTACGCAAGGGTCTGGCGGAGTTTTCCCATGAGCGGATCCTTCATCCCATCCTTGCCGAACAGCACGGCGAGTGGGGGCGCTATGAGTTGGCAACCGCCTTGGGCGCGGTTGTGTATCGCTTCAAAGCCCGGCGGTTGCCGCTGGATCACTGGGATATCGATTCCATCTCAATTGAAAAGCACGTCCATGGCAGACGACAGATGCTCGATGCATCCAGCTTCGTTGTCGAATTCGCCGAGACCCTGTCCATCGCGCCGCAAAATTTGCCGGTCTATGTGGAGGAAATCGCTGCCACCGCGGCTGCTCGCGTCCGTAAATATCAGTCCGGTTCATGGTCCGCATCAGCGCTCGCCGCAGCGGATTTCCAGGCCATTGAGACGGCCATGACGGAAGGTCATCCGGTCTTCATGGCCAACAGCGGCCGGATCGGCTTTGACGCACAGGACATGCAACGCTATGCCCCGGAATCGGGCGCGCCGTTTCGCCTTGTCTGGCTGGCTGCTCACCGCAGCCGGGCGCGCTTTTCCTGCAGCCAGGATTTGGACTACGCGCGTTTGTTGGACGATGAACTGGATCTCACTACCCGGACCCGCTTCGATCAACAACTGACCGATCAAGGCCTCTTACCCGAAGACTACCTGTTGTTGCCGGTTCATCCCTGGCAGTGGGCCAACAAGCTGTTCCATCTCTACGCCGGCGAATTGGCCGCGCGGCGCCTGATCTATCTGGGGCAGGGCGATGACGTCTATCTGGCGCAGCAGTCGATTCGTACGCTTTTCAATGTGAGCAATCCCGGCAAACGCTATGTCAAGACCGCGCTCTCGGTGCTCAACATGGGATTCACGCGGGGGTTGTCTCCCGCCTACGTATGCAGCAACCCAGCCATCAACGATTGGGTGGCCGGCCTGGTGGAGGCGGACCTCTATCTCCAGCAACAGGGCTTTCGGGTGTTGCGGGAAGTGGCGGGCATCGGCTACAGCCATCCTCTGTACGGAGAGGACCCGCTGGGTGGCGGTCATCTGAACAAGACGCTTGCGGCCTTGTGGCGGGAAAGCCCGGTGCCTCTGCTGAATGGTCGGCAACGCCTGATGACCATGGCCGCATTGCTGCACATCGATGCCGAGGGCCACGCCCTGCTGCCGGTGCTGATCCGCCGTTCCGGCTTGGGAGTCGATGCCTGGTTACGGCGCTATCTGGATGCTTACCTCGCGCCACTGTTGCATTGCTACTACTGCTATGGGCTGGTGTTCATGCCCCACGGCGAAAACCTGATTCTGGTGATCGAGGACGAAGTGCCGGTGCGAGCGTTTATGAAGGACGTCGGTGAAGAAGTGGCGGTTCTCAATGCCCGCACCGCTCTGCCCGGGAAGATCGCCCGCATCGCGGTCAAGATGCCGAAAGACAAAGAAACCCTGTCGATATTCACCGATGTGTTCGACTGTTTTTTCCGCCATCTCAGCGCGATTTTGTACGAACAGTCCGACTATCCGACCGAGCGGTTCTGGGCTCTGGTGGCGCAAAGCGTCATCAGCTATCAAGCCGCCCAACCGGAGCTGGCAGATCGTTTTGCCGAGCACGATTTGTTCGTCGAGCGATTCGATCTGTCGTGCCTGAACCGCTTGCAGCTCAAGAATAATCAGCAGCTGATCGATCTGGCTGATCCCTTTGCGGCGCTCAGCTTTGCCGGTCAGTTGGACAACCCCATCGCCCCTCATCGTCCTCGCAGGAAACTTGCCTGATGTCTGCACTCATTTTGGATCCAGCCGCTGAGGCGGCGCCCACCGGCCGGCGTGTCTTTGCCATCGATCTGGCGCGTGGCCTGGCGGTGTTCTTTATGATTGCTGTTCATACCATGTGGATGTTCGGCAGTCATCAAGTGCAGACCGGCACGGATTTCGGCCATTGGTTGCATCTGATGGGGCAGGGCGCCAGCGCCTTTTTGATCACCATGGGATTCTCGTTTATGGTGACCCCGGATCGCCGATTGAGCCGTGCCTTCCAGCGCGGGGCAATGATCCTGCTGGTCGCGTATGCGATGAATGCGCTGAAGTTCCTGGTGCCGATCTATGTCTTCGGTACCATGCCCGAAGCATTCATCGCAGCCTATGGATGGCATTCCCCACTCAGCCTGGGTCAGGCAGCCTATCTTCTGGGTACGGGCGATATTTTGCAGATGGCGGGGATTGCATTCTTCCTGATCGCACTGGCCCGCCGCTTCGTGCCCAGCAAATACGGCCTGTTAGGCATGATGCTGGGCTCGGTTGTGTTTTCAGCCTTGATGCAAGGCACCCGGTTGGGGCATCCAGTGCCGGATTATCTGCTGGATCTGCTGTGGGGAAAACACTGGAACGTCTATTTCCCGGTATTTCCCTGGATCGCCCACATTCTGGTCGGCATGTTCCTGGGTACTGTCTATCAGGAATACGGACGCGACGAGCAGGCACTGCTGCGTGTCACGGGTAGACTGGGGGTGGTGTTGCTGGGTATGGGCTGGGCCATCTCTCGCACCGACTGGGCCTATCATTTCAATGATTTTTTCCATACCGGTCCAGGCGGCACCATCTACTTGCTCGGCCGGGCCCTGTGTGTGTTCTATCTGGCGATTCGCTTACTGGCGCTGCGTCCGATGGCGGGCTGGTTCAGGACGGCGGTGAACTATCTCAGCGAGCATGTGACCACGTTGTATGTGGTGCAGTGGACGTTGATCTGCTGGGCCATGGGGATTGTGGGGTATCAGACCCTTGATCCCTGGCAGGTGCTGGGCATGATGCCGGTGATGATCGTGGCGACGTTACTGGCGGAGTACGCATTGCGACGTCTCTGGCAAATGCTCCGCCGAGGACTCTCCCTGCTCAGGAACTGGGCCTGGCAGGGCGGTTTGCCCCGCAGCGACGGAGCAGGATGAGAACTGCAGCCCGCGCGTCGGGGGACCCGTAGCGCCATTCGTAAAGGCGATTTCACCCTTACGACCTCGCCGAGGAAACGGGCGCATGCTATCGTCCCTTTTAATTTATGTAATGATTCTAGTTATCATTTTAATTGTTATTAACTAATGGGAGTTTTCATGTCTGCCTTAACCTCGATGCCCCGTTCCTCTATGTTGCTTTCCGTGACCATGGTGGCAGGCGTCTCCACTGCGGTCGCTCAAGAGGCGTCCGTATCTGATCAGGGCCTTACCCCGGTGATTGTGCAAGGGGAGGTCTACCGCAGCACGGCGACCAAGTCGGCCCTTGAGCCGGAGGAGACGCCGGGCAGCCTGGATGTGATCGATCGTGAGGCGATCGAAACCCGTGGCGGCGATTCGGTGAGCGAGGCATTGCGCTATACCCCGGGTGTCACGCCGGAGCTGCGCGGCGGGGCGGTGACGCGGCTGGATCAATACAGCATCCGTGGCTTCCAGGACGCCAGGACCGCCTACGACGGATTGCTTTTGCTCAATAACGGCTGGAATCTGGTGCCTCAGATCGATCCCTGGGCCATTGAGGCCATCGAGGTCTTCAAGGGGCCGGCTTCGGTGCTCTACGGCAACCAGCCACCCGGCGGGCTGGTCAATTTGATTGCCAAACAACCGGATGGCAACCGCTACAACGACATCCGTCTGGAGGTCGGGACGCGCAATCTTCTCGAAGCCAAGGGGGAGTTCACCGGCACCGTGGGCAGTCTGCCCTTGACCTACGATGTCGTGGCCTTGGGGCGGCAGCGCGACGGGCAGGCGGTAACCTCCGAGGAGGAGCGTTTCCTCTTCGTGCCATCAGTGAACTGGCAACTTTCCGAAGACACCCTGGTAAATCTGAACCTCTATCTGCAGCGTGATCCTTCGGCGGGCATCTACAATGCCATCCCGGCCAAGGGCACGGTCTATGACAACCCCAACGGACGCCTGGATCCGGACTTCTACGCCGGCGATGCCAATTACAACACCTTCGATCGCGACATCCTGATGCCGGGCTACAAGATCGCCCACCAGTTCAACGATCGCTGGAATTTTCTTCAGAATGCCCGCTTCCTGGATGGCAGCGTGTATCAGGAGAACACTTACAACACAGGCCTTGCTGCAGACAATCGCACGCTGGGACGACGCGCCTATCTCACCGATGAAGAGAGCGATGGCATCACCCTCGATAATCAGTTGTCTGGGCGGGTCGATTGGGGCCAGGCTGAGCACAATCTGCTGGTTGGAGTGGATTACCTGAAGCTCGATTCCAGCATTCTTTACAAGGATGCAGCCACGGTTCCTCTGGATCTGTTCAATCCCAACAACCGTGCAATCGACCCCCGCGGCCTGGCTTTCAACTCGCCATTTGCCTTTGGCGCTGATTTCGATCTCGAGTATGAGCAAACAGGGGTCTATCTGCAGGATCAGGTGCGAACCGGAAATTGGGTCCTGCTCGGCGGTGGTCGTTACGACTGGTACGAGTCACGGGAAGAGGGCGACAAATACGGCGCAGCCATCGATGACCATTTCAAGCAGAGCGACTTTACCGGCCGTGTTGGCGCCCTTTACGAATTCAAGAACGGGTTTGCGCCTTACCTCAGCTATTCGCAAAGCTTCGAGCCGCTGGCCGGAAGCAATCGCCGCGGGGAACGCTTCGATCCCGCCGAAGCCGCTCAATGGGAAACCGGGATCAAGTTTACTTCGGCGGATCGCCGTCATACCGCGACCCTGGCGGGGTTCAGCATCACCAAGGAAAACGACATCACCCGCGATCCCAACGGTGGGCCAAACGATCTGATT
The DNA here is from genome assembly GCA_002862435.1 of Pseudomonadota bacterium. Classification (GTDB taxonomy): domain Bacteria; phylum Pseudomonadota; class Gammaproteobacteria; order UBA5335; family UBA5335; genus Macondimonas. Next base: position 58,876 of record PKDC01000052.1, read on the forward strand.
CAGGCGGGTGAAACCCGCTCAGAGGGTGTTGAAATCAATCTCACCACCCAGCCGGTGGATAATCTGACTATCGCCCTGAGCGGGACCCTGCTCGACGTCGAGATTACCAAGGACAACAGCGGCCTTGAAGGCAAGACGCCGGTCTGGGTGGCCGAGGAAATGGCAGCCCTATGGTTCGCCTACCGCTTCTCTGAAGGGACGATTGCCGGGACCGAGCTGGGTGCAGGAGTGCGCTACACCGGTGAAACGCAGCTCGATGCACTCAATACCGACACGGTGTCCGGTCATACCCTGGTGGACATGAATCTGCTCTATGACCTTGGCCGGCTTGCAAGCAGCCTGGACGGATTCACGGCTTCTCTGACCGCCACGAACCTGTTCGATGAGCGTTATTACAGCTGCTACGACGCCAACAACTGCTGGTTCGGCGAGGAGCGTACCGTAAAGGCCGGTTTGCGTTACAACTTTTGATCATTGTCAAGGATGCTTGTCCGAAGAATCCCCTCATGTCTGCCCTGAAGTCTTGAAATGGACGTCGTCATTGGCTTGATCAATCTCATCGCTGTGGCCGTGCTCTTCCTGGGCTGGAAGAGACGCCACGGCTTTTTTGCGGGGCTGGCTCTCGTTCCCGCTTGCGCTGCGTGGGTATTGTGGAGCAGTCGGCATGGTCCCGAGTATGCGACCGTGTACTGGTTCATGACCCTGACCCTCTTTGGGTGGATGGCGAGCTTTTTGAATCGCGATTTCAACGTGGTTCAGGCCAAGACGAAGCTGCGTCGACGCGTCAGAATGATCAATGGAGCTCAGCTTGGAAGGGTGATGGGCCGGACTTTTCTGGCGGGCCCGCTGGCGGGGTTGGCTGGCTTGTTGCCCTGGATGGTGTGGGCTGCAGGGATACCGGGGGTTCCGGCGAACCGGCTGGTGGCCGCCGTTTTCCTATTCATCGTGAGCTGGATGTTACTGACATTCTGGATGCTGTCCTCCTCGCGGCCTTCACGACCCATTCTGTCGATTGCCGGCTTGATCGCAGTGAGCGGCACCTTGCTGATATTGAGGGCGCAGAGATGAAGCTTGCTTTCTCGTCCAGGGCAGTCAAGCGCTCCTTGCAGGCCCATTCCATAATGGGTCTGGCAGTGGGCGCGCTGCTTTATGTTGTGTGCCTGACGGGCACCCTGACTGTTTTTTATCCCCATTTCGAACGCTGGGAGCAGCCGCGTATCGCAGAGCGCCTCGATTTTTCTCCCACACAGCTTCGCGATGCGGCAGACGCTGTGCTGGCACGGCTTGCCACCCCGCCGGAAACGCTTTACCTGGTGTTGCCGACAGCATTGATGCCACGCTTGCACATACATGCAGGTGGCTCAGAGGAAGAATGGTTTGTGACGCCGGAGGGCGAGCTGGGCGCGGCAGTTGCGGCACCTTGGAGCCAATTCGTGCAGTCGCTGCATGTGCGGTTGCAGCTGCCGGAAACCTGGGGGGTGATTCTGGTGGGGATTGCAGGGGTGTTGTTGTGCGTCCTGCTGCTCTCGGGCGTCTTGGCCCATCCCAGTCTGGTCCGGGATGCCTTTCGCTGGCGCAGCGGCGCCTCGGGGCGCTTGTTCCAGGTCGATCTGCATAACCGGCTCGGTGTATGGGGATTACCTTTTTATCTCATGATCGCGCTGACTGGCGCATTCATGGGTCTGGCCGCTGTGTTTTACAGCGGCTATGCCGCCGTTCTCTACCAAGGCGATCGCCAGGCAGTCTACGATCTTGTCTATGGTGCGGATATCAAAGCGGATCAGCCACTCGACGTGCCGCTCGACTTGGGCCGTGCGCTGAAACAATTGCAGGCCCGCGAGCCGGCTGCTGAGCCGATCTACATTGCCTTGCAGTACATGCGCACCCCGCAGCAGCATGTGGAAATCGCGGCCATCCTGCCCGGCCGGCTGGTCTATTCCGAAATCTATCGCTTCACGCTGGACGGCGAATACATCAATCACCAGGCGCTCAGCGACGGTCCGGTGGGGCGTCAGCTGGCCTATTCAGTCTATCGTTTGCATTTCGGCCAATTCGGCGGATGGCCGGTGCGTTTGGGCTATGGTCTGCTGGGCTTGGGATTGACCGTGCTGTGTGTCTCGGGCATCAACCTGTGGCTGATGAAGCGCCCCGATCGCACCTGGGTCAACGACATCTGGATGGCGTGGGTATGGGGCTGTCCGCTGGGACTGGTAGTGGCGGCAATCGCTGCGCTCTATGGGCACTCGCCCTGGATAGGCTTTCTTTTGGCGTTGTGGATGGCACTCGGAATGAGTCTGTTCCTGTGCGATGAGGCGCGCGTGAAGCGGCTGCTGATCGGCAGTCTGGGATCGATGCTCCTCACCATTCTGCTCACGCATCTGCTGCGCTTCGGTCTGATGCTTGATAATTCCGCGAGTCTGGCAGTCAATGCAGCGCTCTTTGTTGCCGCTGGCTTGGCCGGGTTTTGGGTGGTGCACTCGACCCCGCAGCATCTGCAGAACGTGGCCAAATCTTCGCTGTGACCGAACGGCATCACTGATCGGCGTGCGGCCAATCCAGGGATTGCCTGGCCAGGACATCGCGTGCACGTGCCCCGAGGTCGGGATGATCGGTGAAGAAGCCGTCAATGCCCAAGGCAAGAAAAATGGCCAGCTCACTTTCCAGATTGCCTGGCGCCTTGGGATCGGCGCCCTGACGATGGTTCGTTGGCAGGAAGCAATTTTCGGCGCGAAAGGTGTAGGGATGGACCTTCAATCCGACCCGATGGGCGTTTTTCACGAAGTCGGTTGCGTGGCTTGGATCGAGGCGCCCCGCCTGGTCCAGCGGGAGAAGAAAATGGTTCTTCTCCGGACCCACGCCATCGGCATAGGTGGCGATTTGTGCCAGTCCCTTCGGAGTCGCCATCTGGTCGTAGCTCAGGCTGCCGCCCGCCGCCGCCACGTCATAGGGTTGGCCCTGCGGGGCGAGGAGCTGGATCAGGGGAATGCGAGTCAGGGAACGCAGCTTGCGCAGATTCGCCACTTCGAAGGATTGAATGAAAACCGGCTCGCCGCTGCCGAAACCGTCGCGATGCAGGGCTTCCAGCAGTGGCTCCTCCAACGCCAGACCCAACTGCTGGAAGTGGGTGGGGTGCTTGGTTTCCGGATAAATGCCGATCTTGCGGCCGGTGGCGCGCTCCATGGCTTGCACCAGCCTCAGCACATCGGTCAGGGTGGGAAACGTGAACTGACCATCGAAGCGGCAATTGCCGGGCCGTACCTCGGGAATGCGCTCCACCGCGCGCAGGGTCTGGATTTCCGCCAGGGTGAAATCTTCGCTGAACCAGCCGGTGATGGTAGTGCCGTCGATTTGCCGGGTGGTGCGCCGTGCCGCGAACCCCGGTCGCTGGGCCACATCCGTGGTCCAGTCGAGCACATTGTCATGTCGCGCGATCAAATGGCCATCGCGGGTCATCACCAGATCCGGCTCGATGAAATCCGCGCCCTGCAGAATGGCCGTGGCATAGGCGGCGAGGGTGTGTTCGGGCAGATAGCCGCTGGCCCCGCGATGGGCAATGACAATGGCGGGATCGCGCGGTGGGGAATTGGCGGAACCGGACTCTGCAATCATAGTGATCGAGTCTAGCAGGGCCAAGCTGGTCGTTGGGTGTTGCGTTCATTGAGCGGTTGATGCGCCAGGCGGTGTGAGTTCGCCGCTGATGCGTGCGCTGTAAAGCAGGGCAGGGGGAAAACTGCGGTACCGAAAGGGCGGCTTATTGAGATAGGTGGTGGGCCCAGCAGGACTTGAACCTGCGACCCGCCGATTATGAGTCGGATGCTCTAACCAACTGAGCTATAGGCCCTTTTTAATTACTACTACAGACTAACAAGGTCAGGTTGAATTTGATACCTTCGGTTCTTTCCCAGTCCTGCGCCGGTCATTCGGCGTGAACGGCGCGTAGCGGGGAGATTAATTCAATCTCGCGGAGACGCCAACCCTAACTCATGTGGACATGGCCAGGCCCGATCGTGGATACGATCGGGCCTGGGTGGAACAGGCGGCGGTTGATTTGCGATGGGTCATTCTTCCAGGAAACTGCGGAGCATTTCCGAGCGCGAAGGATGGCGCAGCTTGCGCAGGGCCTTGGCTTCGATCTGGCGAATGCGTTCACGGGTAACGTCGAACTGCTTGCCGACTTCCTCCAGGGTGTGGTCGGTGTTCATTTCGATGCCGAAACGCATGCGCAGGACCTTGGCCTCGCGTGGCGTGAGGGTGGACAACATGGCGTGGGTGGCTTCCCGCAACCCTTCGCGGTTGGCCATTTCCGCCGGCGAGGGAATGTTGGTGTCCTCGATGAAATCCCCCAGATGGGAATCTTCATCATCACCAATGGGGGTCTCCATTGAAATGGGTTCCTTGGCGATCTTGAGGACCTTGCGTACCTTGTCCTCGGGCATTTCCATCTTCACGGCCAGCTCGTCAGGGGTGGGCTCACGACCCATTTCCTGCAACATCTGGCGCTGTACCCGGTTGATCTTGTTGATGGTTTCGATCATGTGCACCGGGATGCGGATGGTGCGCGCCTGGTCGGCGATGGAGCGCGTGATGGCCTGGCGGATCCACCACGTCGCATAGGTCGAGAACTTGTAGCCGCGGCGGTATTCGAACTTGTCCACCGCCTTCATCAGGCCGATGTTGCCTTCCTGGATCAGGTCGAGGAACTGTAGACCACGGTTGGTGTATTTCTTCGCGATCGAGATCACCAGGCGCAGGTTCGCCTCGACCATCTCCTTCTTGGCGCGGCGTGCCTTGGCTTCGCCAATGGTCTTTTGCCGGTTGATTTCCTTGAGTGTGGCCAAGGGAAGCAGCGTCACGCTTTCAAGATGAAGCAACTGCTCCTGCAGCTTGATGATGTCTTCCCTGTGGCGGGCCATGGTGGCCGAGTGTTTGCGCTTGGCGCGAATCTGCTTGTCGATCCAGTCGGCGTCCGTTTCGTGTTCCTGGAAAACCTGCAGGAAATCCCGCCGCGGCATACCGGCGCGGTGGACGCAGAAGTCCATGATCTGGCGTTCATGGCGGCGGATGTCTTCCACGGTCCGGCGCAACTGCTCACCCAGCTCGACGATCACGCGCGGCGCAAACTTGAATTGAAGAAACAGATGCACCAGCGCCTGTTGTTCGGTTTGGGTGGATTCAGCAGTTGGGCCGTGTTCCCGCAGATGGGTCAACAGAACTTCATATTGTTCCTGCAGGGCGGCCATGCGCTGGGCGACTTCCTGAGGATCCGGGCCCGTGTCGACGCTTTCAGTCGCGCCTTCTTCATCCTCCTCAGAGGCTTCCGCATCGGCTTCCAGTTCAGGCGGAACCTCGGCGGATTCCGCCACCGCAGGCTCGCTCTCGAACTGGGCCGGATCGATGAAATTTACAACCAGATCCGCCATGCGCGCTTTGGCGTCAACGATCCGCGCATGCTCGCCCAGAACATAGGCGGTCGATGCGGGAAGGCTGGCCAAGGCTTTTAGCGCATCGAGCTGGCCTTCCTCGATTCGCTTGGCAATGCTGATTTCGCCTTCGCGAGTCAGCAGCTCCACCGTACCCATTTCGCGCATGTACATGCGCACCGGGTCGGTGGTGCGGCCAATCTCGCCGTCGACGGAAGAGGCGAGCGCGGCGGCTGCTTCTTCTGTTTCATCATCGTCGTTGGTGGTCACCGCCGTATCGGACAGCAGGATGTCTTCCGAATCGGGCGCATGCTCATGGACGGCAATGCCCATGTCGCCGAACATGCCGATGATGTCCTCGATCTGCTCGGGATCCACCAGATCATCAGGGAGATGATCGTTGACTTCGGCAAAAGTCAAGTAACCTTGTTCTTTCCCTTTTGAAATCAAAGACTTCAACAGGGTGCGCTGATCTTCGCTCATACGGCGTGTCAACCTTGAGGGCAGGGGGGCGTAGATAAACGCCCTAGTATAGACCAATCGGGCATGGCTTGATCGAACATAGCGTCGAATCAGCCTCCCCGGCGCGACAGCAGCAATCGAAGCTGCTCTTTTTCCGCTGCATCCAGTCCTTGGACGGCTGCCTTTTCCAGCAGTGTGTCAATCTGTCCGCGAGCCTGTTGTTGCAGGAGATGCCGACAGATGTCCCGGCATTCCCGGGCCATGCCCTCTTCAGCGCGCTCCGGTTGCCAAATGAGCAATTGACCGAATAATGGCTCTGCCGGGTGTTCCCGGAATCCTTCCAAGAGCCCTCCACCGCTTAGATGGGGGCTTGCCCTGGCAAGTTCAATCAGGGCGAGCAACCACTGTGCCTCGGTATCTCCGGCCTTCAGGAGCGGCAAAAGCGAGGGATCGATCCACTGCGCAGCGACCGGATGCGCAAGGATCAGCCCCATCAGTCGCTGCACTGGCGTCGGGTGAACGACAGTTGGTCGAGGCCGAGGCGGTGATGACGGCGCCTTACCCCCCTCCATCCGCATCAAGTCCGCATGTTCCATGCCAGCCAGCCGCGCCAGGGTCTGTTCCAGCAACGCCCGAAACGCCCCCTGGGGAATGGCCCTCAGGGCGGGCCGGGCGCGCTCCAGCAATCGCGCGCGTCCTTCCAACGTATGAAGATCGACCTGATCCCGCAAACGCTGAAGCAAAAAATCGGACAAGGGCTGCGCCTGCCCGACGCGCACCAAAAACGCGCCCCGACCTTCCCTGCGCACCAACGAATCCGGATCCTCACCCTCCGGCAGAAACAGAAAGGCCACCTCCCGCCCGTCGTGCATCTCGGGCAGGCTGGTTTGAAGCGCCCGTGCGGCAGCATCGCGGCCCGCGCGATCCCCATCGAAACAGAACACGACACGGGTCGTGTGGCGGAACAGCCGGCGCAAATGATCCGGCGTGGTGGCTGTTCCCAATGTGGCCACGGCGTTGGTAATCCCGTGCTCCGCCAGCATCAGCACATCCATGTACCCCTCCACCACCAGGATCCAGGGCAGTTCGCGCTGTGCCTGGCGCGCCTCATAGAGGCCGTACAGTTCCCGTCCCTTGTGGAACAGTGGGGTCTCGGGCGAATTGAGGTATTTCGGCTGTCCCTGATCCATGATGCGGCCGCCAAAGCCAATGACCCGCCCGCGGCTGTCGCGAATCGGGAAGATGATGCGATCCCGGAATCGGTCATACAGGCCATTGCCGCTGCCCTCGCGCGCCACGAGCAGCCCGGTTTCCAGCAGCAGCGGCCGGTGTTCCGGCGTGCGGCCGAGGTGTTGCAGCAGGCTATCCCAGCCTGCCGGTGCGTAGCCCAGACCGAAGGTGGCGGCGACCGCGCTGCCCAAGCCGCGCTGCTTGAGGTAGTCGATGGCCTTGGGATGTTCGCCCAACTGTTGCCGGTAGAAGCGGGCCGCCGCTTCCAGTACGTCCAGCAGTTCCTTGTGGCGCGGAACGGGGCCTTCTCCGCCGGCCGGCAGCTCCAGTCCCGCCTGGCTCGCCAGCTCCGCCACGGCATCGCGAAACTCCAGGCGCTCGAACGCCATCAGGAAACCGATGGCGTTGCCATGGGCGCCACAGCCGAAACAGTGATAGAACTGCTTGTCCGCGCTGACGGTGAAGGAGGGGGATTTTTCGTCGTGAAACGGGCAGCGGGCTGTGTGATCCTTGCCTGCCTTTTTGAGCGGCACGCGGCGGTCGATGAGCGCGACGAGATCAGTTCGCGCAACGACCTCATCAATGAAATCCTGAGGAATCGATCCGCTCATGACCGCCTTCCCGCGCCATGGGCCCGGGGCCGGAATGTGGAGAGATTCAGGCTCCCAGACGACCTTTGACGCGCGCGCTGACGATGGCCATATCGGCGCGCCCTTGGATGACTGGTTTCAGGGCAGCCATGATCCGGCCCATGTCCTTGATGCTTGCCGCGCCGGTTTCCGCCAGCGCCCCCTCAATGAGGGTATCCAGCTCCGCCTCGGACAAGGGCTCGGGCAGGTAGGCCTGGAGCAGCGTAATCTCGGCCAATTCCTTGGTGGCGAGATCAGATCGGTTGCCGGCCTCATATTGCGTCGCGGCTTCGCGACGCTGCTTGATCAGCTTTTCGACCACCGCGATGACTTGCGCCTCATCCAGCACGATGCGTTCATCGATCTCGCGCTGCTTGATGGCCGCGGAAAACATGCGCAAGGTGATCAGGCCCAGCTTGTCGCCACCGCGCATGGCGGTCTTGATATCATCCTGCAAACGAAGCTTGAGGTCCATGCGCCGATCTCCGGCCGCCAGACTCAATAAAGCCGGGTGTGGCGCTGCGTATCACGCAAGGTGCGCTTGGCGTGGCGCTTGACGGCAGCGGCCTTGCGGCGCTTGCGTTCCTGGGTGGGCTTTTCGTAGAACTCGCGACGACGGACTTCCGTCAGCACACCTGCTTTTTCGCAGGCACGCTTGAAGCGCCGCAGGGCGGCATCGAAGTATTCATTTTCCTTGATGCGAACGCTTGGCATGCAGTCTCACTCAAAACCGGACGTGAATTGTGGTCACCAACCCGACAGGCACCCGTCAGGTAAGGCGCAAAATTCTATCTGCTTTGAATTACAATTGCCAACCCGTCCTGAAAATGACTCCAGATTTTGAGATCCCCATGCGGGTGCTCGGCATTGAATCTTCCTGTGACGAAACCGCTGTCGCCGTCTATGACGGCGCGCAGGGCCTGCTTGCCCATGCCTTGCACAGCCAGGTTGCCCTGCATGCGCCCCATGGGGGGGTGGTGCCGGAACTTGCCTCGCGCGACCACGTCCGCAAGCTGCTGCCGCTGGTCCGGGAAGTCCTCAATGAGGCCGGCGCCGCGCCGGAGTCCATCGATGGACTGGCCTATACGGCGGGCCCAGGCCTGGTGGGCGCGCTGCTGGTGGGCGCGACCTTCGCTCAGTCGTTGGCGCTGGCCTGGAATCGACCCTGCGTTGGCGTGCATCACATGGAGGGCCATTTGCTGGCGCCATGGCTCGAGCCCCATGCGCCCGATTTTCCGGTTCTGGCGCTGCTGGTTTCGGGGGGGCACACCCTGCTGGTGGCAGTGGAAGGCGTGGGGGATTACCGCCTGCTCGGGGAATCCATTGACGACGCAGCTGGCGAGGCCTTCGACAAGGTCGCCAAGCTACTGGGTCTTCCCTATCCCGGCGGACCCGCCCTGGCGGCCTTGGCCGAGACCGGCACGCCGGATCGCTTTCACTTTCCACGGCCGATGCTGGACCGCCCGGGACTTGATTTCAGCTTCAGCGGCCTGAAAACGGCAGTCCTGTACGCGGTGCGCGAGGCGCAGGCCGAGGCGCCCTTGGATGATCGCCTGCGCGCGGATCTGGCGCGCGGATTCGAGGAGGCTGCCGTGGCCGTGCTGGCGGAGAAATGCCGGCGCGCCCTGGCGCAGACCGGCCTGCGCCGGCTGGTGGTGGCGGGCGGCGTGGGCGCCAACCGGCGTTTGCGGGCCGCGCTGCTGCAGATGGGCGCATCGCTTGGTGTCGAGGTATTTTATCCCCGGCCGGCGTTCTGTACCGACAACGGCGCCATGATCGCGCTGTCGGGATACCACCGCCTGCGGGCCGGCGAGCGGGGAGCGGGCGCCGTGCGCGCCCGTTGGCCTATCGACGGCTTGCGGCCACCGGGCCAGCAGACCGGTTAGAATGGCCTCCTGACCCCTCTGGACGGAGCCTTGGTGGATATCGTTTATCTGCGCGACCTGCGTATTCCCACGGTAATCGGCGTATTTGAATGGGAGCGCCGCGTGCGTCAGACCGTGGCGCTTGACCTGGATATGGCTGCCGACATCGCCCGCGCGGCCCTGAGTGACGATCTGGTCGATGCACTGGACTACAAGGCGGTGGCCAAGCGCTTGATCACCTTCGTGGGGGAGAGCCGTTTCCAACTGGTTGAAACTCTTGCCGAGCGGGTTGCGCAACTGGTCCTGACCGAGTTCGACGTGGCCTGGGTGCGGGTTCGGGTCAACAAGACCGGTGCGGTGCGCGGTGCCCGCGATGTGGGCGTGATCATCGAGCGCGATCGCCGCACGGCGGTGCCTGAATCGGGACCGGATGGCGGTGGCTGAAGTTTTTGTGAGTTTGGGCAGCAACATCGCGCCGCGCCGCAATCTTGCTGCGGCCCTGCCGCTGCTGGCGACCCATTTCGGCCTCCTGCGGGTCTCGCCGGTCTATGAAGGCCCCGCGGTTGGTTTCGAGGGCGACCCTTTCCTCAATCTGGTGGTCGGTTTTTCCACCCCGGACGATCTCGCCGCCGTGCTCGACTTCCTGCGCGGCGTCGAGCACGATTTCGGCCGCCGCCGTGGTGAGGCCAAGTTCGCGTCGCGCAGCCTGGATCTGGACATCATCCTGTTTGGCGATCAGGTCGGTGAGGTGGCGGGGCTGCGGCTGCCGCGTGCCGACATCCTGCGTTATGCCTTCGTGCTCAAGCCGCTGGCCGATCTGGCGCCTGACGCCACCCATCCCGAGCTGGGACGGACTTATCGCGAACTGTGGGAAAGCCTGCAACCGGGGCCGGGCTTGACCGAAGTCGCACCTCTGGAATGGGCGCACCCCATTCCCGCTCAGGGAAGGAACTGAATCCATGTGTGGCATCGTCGGCGCCATCGCGCAGCGCAATGTAACGCCCATCCTGCTGGAGGGCCTGCGGCGTCTGGAATACCGTGGCTATGACTCGGCTGGTGTGGTGATTCTGGGCGCTCAGGGCCTCCAGCGGGTGCGCACCGTGGGCAAGGTCGAGATGCTGACGCAGGCGCTGGAAGCCCATCCGCTGGAGGGGCCGTTGGGTTTGGCTCACACCCGCTGGGCCACCCATGGCGCGCCGAGCGAACGCAACGCGCACCCCCATATCGCCGCCGACCGCGTGGCGGTGGTGCACAACGGCATTATTGAAAATCATGCCGAGCTGCGCGCCGAGCTGCTGGCGCGCGGGGATCCGATCGAATCCGACACCGATACCGAGCTGATCGCCCACCTGATCCACCATGCCCTCGATGACAGCGCCGACTTGCTCACTGCGGTGCGGGCCTGCCTCGCGCGCCTGCGCGGCGCCTACGCCATCGCGGTGATCGATCGTGCCGCGCCCGACCGGCTGGTGGTGGCGCGGTCGGGGAGTCCCTTGGTGATCGGCGTGGGTATCGGGGAGCACTTCGTGGCCTCCGACAGCGCTGCCCTGCTGCCGGTCACCCAGCAGTTCCGTTATCTGGAGGAAGGGGATGTCGCCGAGATCTGGCGCACCGGCGTGCGGGTGCTGGATCGATCAGGCCAAGCCGTGGAGCGTCCCCTGCTCCGTTCCCGCCTAGCCGATGAAACCCTCGACCGCGGCGCCTATCGCCATTTCATGCTCAAGGAGATCCACGAACAACCCCGGGTGCTGGCCGAAACCCTGGAAGGCCGGTTGACGGCGGATCGGGTGTTGCCGGAGATGTTCGGCCCGGATGCCGAAACGCTGTTCAGCCAGGTGCGCGCGGTCCATCTGGTGGCTTGTGGCACCAGCTATCACGCCGCGCTGGTGGCGCGTTACTGGATCGAGGCCCTGACGGGTATTCCGGCGACGGCGGAAATCGCCAGTGAATTCCGCTATCGCCAGCCGGCCGTGCCCGCCGATACTCTGCTGGTCACCCTATCCCAGTCGGGCGAGACCGCCGATACCCTGGCCGCACTGCGGGCCAGTCGGGAGCGACCCTACCTGTCGCGCCTGGCCATCTGCAACGTGCCGGAAAGCTCGCTGGTGCGGGAATCGGATCGCGTGTTGATGACCCGCGCCGGGGTGGAAGTCGGAGTCGCCTCCACCAAGGCGTTCACCACCCAGTTGGTGGCGTTGATGCTGCTCACCCTCTGCATCGGCCAGGCCCAATCGCTGGCGCCGGAGGAAGTCGCCCGCATCGTGACCGATCTGCGCAGCCTGCCCCAGCAGGTGGAGCGCGTGCTCGCTCTGGAGCCCGCTGTTGCCGCCCTGGCCCCGCGCCTGGTGCATCGCGAACACGCCCTGTTCCTGGGGCGTGGGGTGGAATACCCGATCGCCCTGGAAGGTGCCCTCAAGCTCAAGGAAATCTCCTACATCCACGCCGAGGGCTATGCGGCCGGCGAACTCAAGCACGGCCCCCTGGCTTTGGTGAGCGAGGATATGCCCGTGGTGGCGTTGGCGCCACACAATGCCCTGCTGGAAAAACTGCTCTCCAACCTGCAGGAAGTACGCGCGCGGGGCGGGGAGTTGCTGGTGTTCACCGGCGAGGGAGTGGACCTGCCGGATGAACAGGGCGTGGCCGTGCTGTCCCTGCCGGTTCCCTTGTCGGCGCTGTCGCCGGTGGTGTTCACGGTGCCCTTGCAACTGCTCGCCTATCACGTCGCGGTTCTCAAGGGCACCGATGTCGACCGGCCGCGCAATCTCGCGAAATCGGTGACGGTCGAATAAAAGCAACAAGCGCATTGGCTGTTGCTGTGGGATGAAAATAAAGTGTCATCCGTACAAATAAAGTCTCATCCTTGAGAATAGAGTTTCATCCTAAAAATGATCCTTACTGGCCTCGATTGTGGTTGGCGAGACGCGCAAGACCGCATGAACTAAGCGATTCGGCTGCTTGGAAGGATGAAACTATATTCTCACAATCAAGACAGCGCCCAACGCCAAACGATGCTTTGAGGATGACTGTTTACCCGGCCGCCAAGCCTGAGACTTCCACGCCAGCCCACGAAATTCGCGCAGCTTAGGATGAAACTTATTTTCATCCCACAGCCGCCGCGCATCCATACCCAGAAATGGTTTCTGGGGCTTGACGTGATGCGGGTAGACCTCGATTTTGACAACTGCATCACCAATGTGGTGACCGACGGCGGCGTGGTCGGCAACGTCCAGGCTTCCGATGCGCGGGTCAAGGTCGAGGCCGATCCGTATATCTACACCCTGAGCCTGGGCCGGGTGTTCTGAACCATTGGGCGAGCGCCGCTGCGGCCTTGCGGCGCTTGGTGCCGTGAGCAGGGCGTACGCGGTGCCGCCTGGCTACGAATTGGCAACCGGCGTGCCAGCCTGATGGGTGGGGTGCAGCGCGCAGATGTGGCTTGACTGTCGCGTCAGCGGCTGGTCAGGTAGACATCGAAGCGGGTCTGGCCGAGGCGGATGGCGTGGCTGGGTGATGGGCCGGGCAATGGTTGGGCGCCGGCAGGGCGTTTGACCACCACCCGGCCACGGGCGGCGCGGCAGGCGGCGGCAAGGAGCCGGGAATCCGGCGGATCATCGCCCAGCAGCCGCCGCAGATACTGCATTTCCCTCCCCGGCAGCGCGCTGCTGCGGTGGGGCGGGTACATGGGGTCCAGATACACCACTTGCGGACGCGCAGTTGTCGGCAAGTGATCGAGACAATCCACCGCCTCGTGATGCAACACCCGCATACGCCGGCAGACGGGCCCTGAAGCGTCATCCGCTCGTCCTCGCGCCACACCATCCGCCAGCAACCAGGCCAGCACAGGCGAGCGTTCCAGCAAGGTGACCCGCCAGCCCAGATGGGCCAAGATGAAAGCGTCTTTGCCGAGTCCACCGGTGGCGTCGATCAGCGTGGGTGCAGCCGCCGGATCCGGCTTGCCGGCCGCACGCCCCAGCCCCTGGTGGCGATCCCCACCGCGCGCGCGGCGGTAAGTCAGCGCGCCAGAGGCGAAATCCACCCGCAACGGCGCCAGGGCGCCCTGCACATCCTGCAATGACCAGCCCGCGGCGTCGCAGGCGAGCAGCAGCCCTCCAGGCAGAGCGGCATCGGGGGGCAAGCGGGCGGGTTCCGTGGCGGAGCAAGAGGCGTCATGCATGCCTGGCATTTTACCGGACCCGCCGGACGACTATGCTGGAGGCATTGCCGCGGCAGTCCGGTCGCGGTCATTCACACAGGGAGGAGTGACATGATGTATCGCATCGGCTCGCGCGCGGTGGTTTGCCACGGCGAGAATTTCATCGCCGAGACGGCCGTCTTGATTGGTTCGGTGGTGCTTGAGCGGGGCGCCAGCGTGTGGTTCAATACCGTGCTGCGCGGCGATAACGAGCTGATCTCCATCGGTGAGAACAGCAACGTGCAGGACGGCGCCGTGCTGCACACCGATCCGGGCATCAAGCTCACTATCGGGAAGAACGTGACCGTCGGCCACCAGGTGATGCTGCACGGCTGCACCATCGGGGACAACAGCCTGATCGGCATCAACGCCGTGATCCTCAATCGCGCCGTGATCGGCAAGAACTGCCTGATCGGCGCCAATACCTTGATCACCGAGAACAAGCAGATTCCCGACGGCTCGATGGTGATGGGCTCGCCCGGCAAGGTGGTGCGCCCGCTTTCGCCGCCGGAGATCCAGATGCTGGCCCTGAGCGCCCAGCACTATGTGCAGAACGCCAAGCGCTATCGCACCGAGCTGGTTCCTCAGGAAGTGCCGCTCAGCGCTTGATGGCGCGCTTGGACAGCTTGCGCTGCAGGGTGCGGCGGTGCATGTTCAGGCTGCGCGCCGCTGCCGAAATGTTGCCGCCGTGCTCGGCCAGCACGCGATGGATGTGCTCCCATTCCAGCCGCCGGACCGACAGCCGTCCGGGTTCGGAGGGTGCGTTTGGTGTGGCTTCTTCTCCGGGCGCATGGGCAAAGGCGCGCATGATGGTGTCCGCTTCCACCGGCTTGGGCAGGTAGTAGACGGCACCCAGCTTGATGGCATCGATCGCGGTGGTGATGCTGGCATAGCCGGTCAGCACCACGATGCGGATGGCCGGATTGATCGCCCGCAGCGGTTCGATCAGATCCAGGCCCGATTCCCCTTCCAGCAGGCGCAGGTCGAGCACGGCGTGGGTCGGCGGCTGGGCGCGGGCTAGTTGCAGCGCCTGGATCCCTGCACGCGCCCAATGCACCGTGAAGCCGCGCCGCGTCAGGGCGCGGGCCATCACAGGCCCGAACGCCTCATCGTCATCGACCAGCAGCAGGCTGGATTCCACGGTCGTCTGGAACGGCATCTTTCAATTCCCTCGCAACAGTCGAGGTCAGGATGGGCAGCGTCACGCGCGCGCAGCTCCCCCGCCCCTGACCAAACTCCAGCGTCAATTCCCCGCCCATGCGCCGGATCACACTCTGGGCCAGAAACAGCCCCAGGCCGTGACCGCTGGCCTTGTCGCTGACCCCCATCTGACCCAGGCGCGGCGCCAGGTGGGCGGCCACTCCCGGACCTTCATCGCGCACCGATAGCATGAGACGCGCGGCATCCCAATCGACACCGATTGCGATGGGGCGGTCGCTGGCGTCGGCTGCATTGTTGAGCAGGCTGAGCAGGGACTGGATCAGCGTTTCGTCCACCACCAGACGGGGCGCGGGCCGGGGCTTCCCCCAATTAACCCGCACCGCATGACCCGGACGCAACAGGTTGAATCGCGCCAAGGTCTGGCGCAGCAATTGATCGGCTGTTTGCACGCCGGCCCCCTCGCCCCGTGGTTCGCCGCCGGCAGTGAGTACCCGTCCCAGGCTTTCCCGGCAGCGATCCACCTGGCTCTTGAGTAACGTCAGATCATCCTGGATCGCTGGGTCGGTGGGGCAACGTTCGCGCAACTCCTCCACCAACAGGGTCATGGTTGACAAGGGCGTGCCCAGTTCATGAGCGGCGCCGGCGGCCAGCGCCCCCAGGGCCACGATTTGCTGATCGCGCAAGGCACCTTCGCGGGCGCGGGCCAGGCCTTCTTCCCGTTCGCGCAATTCATCGGCCATCGCCGCCACGAAGAACGCCATTACCCCCGCTGCCAGCACGAAGCTGCCCCACATGCCCACCAGATGCAGGTTGAAACTGTCGTGAGCCATCCCCGGCGCGTGCGGGAGGGGGATATTCCAGAACATCACGCCGGTGTAGCAGGCCACCGAGACCAGTGCGAGTGAACCCGTATCGCGCGCCGGCAGGGTGGAAGCCGCCACCGCCAACGGCAAAAGATACAGGGATGCAAAGGGGTTGGCATGGCCCCCCGTGACGTAGAGCAGGGCAGTCAGCCCCGCGATATCAATCAATAAATGGCGCAGGAAACGCGCCCGAGTCACCGACTCGGCGTGCCGCGTGAGTTGCCAGGCGCTCAGGTTGTCCCCCGCCATGAGCAACAGGACGGCCAGCGGCAGCGCCACAGGCACGGCCAGTCCGACGAGGAGTTGGGTGACCCCCACCACCACCGCCAGCCCGACGATGGCGGTGCCGCGCAGCAACACCAGTCGACGCAGGTTGTTGACTGGCAGTGGCCCGCTCATCTTGTTGGGCACGGTATTCAGCGTCATGGCTTGGATTATACGGCGCTCCCTTGCGGAGGAGCTGCGACAAATTGCCGCAGCTTGGACGGTGCTCGGCAGTGCTCGGGACGGATCGTTGCCGGGCCGGGCAAAGAAGATGTGTGTGTAATCGGCGTGCGGGGGCGCTTGGCGGGAGGAAACAGGGTGGCATCATGGCAAGAGCGCGATGACGCGATGTAAGGTGCAGCGGCTTCAGGGCAGGGTGATGGGCAGGCCCCGATGGGCAGCGGGGCGCTGCAGACCGTCCTCGACCTGGGTGCGGGTGGCCGGGTCAGTGAGGTGTTCAATGAGGAAGAGGGCGAAATCCATGGCGGTACCGGGTCCGCGCGAGGTGATGATCGGCCCGTCCACGACGACAGCCGCCGAGGTGTCGAGCACGAGACCCGGGATGTCCAGAGGTTCGAGAAAACCGGGATAAGCAGTCGCCCACCGGCCGTTCAGTAAGCCCTGTTGCGCCAGCACGCTCGGCGCCGCGCAGATGGCTGCCACTTGCCGTCCCTGGGCAATCTGGCGGGTCAACAACACCGCAAGGCGTGGATCTTGTCCCAGTCGCCGGGCGCCCTCGGCCCCGCCGGGAAGAACGATCAGATCAAATGACGCCTCAACCACCGTGTCCAGGGTGGTGTCCGGCAACAGTCGGACACCCCGGCTGGCGAGGACCGGACCCGCTTCCAAGCCCGCCACCGTGACCTCGATCCCTGCGCGTCGCAGCAGATCGATGATGGTGACGGCTTCCATTTCCTCGCATCCCGTGGCCAGCGGCACCAGTACGCGCGGGGGCATGGCGTCGTCTCCTGCGCTCAGCGTCGCGACTGCACCAGGGTCATGCCCTTGAGCAGGTTGAGCGATTCATAGAGCTGATAGTCCGTGGCCACCAGGCCGCCATCTTTTTCTTCCGGCGCGGTCGGCGTGGCCACGGGGGCGGCCTTGCCTTCAGGCGCCAAGCGACCGCTGAGATCGGATTCGCGCAACAGCCCGGCCGGAGCGTCCACCTTGCTGACCTTGACAGGCTGCAAGGCAATGTCGGGGTCGATGCCCTCGGCCTGGATCGAACGGCCTCCGGGCGTGTAGTAGCGGGCCGTGGTGAGCTTGATGGCATCGCCACTGGGCAGGGGCAGCACGGTCTGAACCGAGCCTTTGCCGAAGGTGCGGGTTCCCACGACCAGTGCGCGTTTGTTGTCCTGCAGGGCGCCGGCCACGATCTCCGAGGCCGAGGCGGACCCGCCATTCACCAGCACGACCATGGGCGCGCCGCGCAGGCTGTCACCCGGCTTGGATGGGAAATCCTGGCGGCTGGTTTTTTCCCGCCCCTGGGTATAGACCACCAGTCCCGAATCCTGGAAGACGTCAGTGACCTCCACCGCTGCCGTGAGCAAGCCGCCGGGATTGTTGCGCAGGTCCAGCACCAGGCCGCGCAGGGGGGCTTTGTTTTCGGCGACCAGTTTGCTCAGCGCATCTTCCAGATCCTTGCCCGCATCGTTGCGGAATTGGGTGATGCGGACATAGCCATAGCCCGGCTCCAGCAACCGCCGCTTGACGCTCTGGACGTTGATGACATCGCGGGTCAGGGTCACCACGAACGGCGCATCCTGTTTTTCACGCAGGATGGTGAGGCGAATCTGGCTGCCGGGCTCGCCCCGCATGCGGTTCACGGCATCGGTCAGGCTCAGGCCTTTGACCTGGGTGTCGTCGAGCTTGATGATGAGGTCGCCGGGCTGCAGGCCGGCGCGGGCGGCGGGCGTATCGTCGATGGGGGTAACCACCTTGACGAAGCCATCTTCCATCTGCACCTCAATGCCCAGGCCGCCGAAACGGCCGCTGGTATTGATCTGCATTTCCTTGAACTCGGACGCATCCAGGTAGGAGGAGTGCGGATCGAGACCCGACAGCATGCCGCGGATGGCATTCTGCATCAGCGCGCTCTCATCCACCGGCTCGACGTATTCCTGCTTGACCCGCTCGAGGATCTCGACAAAGTTGCGAATATCGTCCAGCGGGACTTTCTGGTTACTGGCCTTGTCGGCCAGTACCGATTGACCTACGCCGAGACCCAGGCCCAGGAGCAGGCCCATCAAGAGGAACCACCCGCCGCGTCCTTTGGAATTCATCGTTTGCCCTTGTGATTTGGAAAGCTAGCCAGCTCCGCGCGCCCAAGACTTCCGGCTGCTAAAGCCGAAGCGATCGGCGCGATGGTATGCCGGACACTATAACGCTTTTCATGCGGCCAGTGATGCGCAACTGGGTAATTTCTTTCACTTTCGGTTCGCAACTAGCCAGCGCTCCGGATTGACGGGATTTCCCCCCTGGCGAATTTCGAAATACAACGCCGGGGTCGCACGGCCACCGCTGGTTCCCACGCGCCCCAGTACCTCGCCGGCGCGCACCCGTTCGCCGGGACGGCGGAACAGGATCTGGTTGTGGCCATAGAGGCTCAGGAAGCCGCCACCATGATCCACAATCCCCACCAGGCCGTAATGGGGCATCCAGGCGGTAAACAGCACTTCGCCATCCGCCACTGCATGCACCTGTGCGCCTTCCGGTGCGCCGATCAGCAGTCCCTGCCATTGCATCCGGCCTTCCTGGCGCTCGGTCCCGAAACGTGCCTTGATCACGCCCTGGACCGGCCAGCCGAGGCGGCCCTTGAGCGGGCGGAAAGAGCCTCTTGGGAAAGCGGTGGAGACTGTGGGGGCGGCAAGGACTTCCTTTGAATGAAGCGCCTGTGGGGCGGCCTTGCCTGTGGGCAAATCGGCCACGACTTTTTCCAGGCGTGCGCGATCCGACTGCAGTTGTTCGATGGCTTCGCCTCGGCTGGCCAATGTGCCGGCCAGGCGTTTCACCGCCCGCTCGCGCTCGGCCCGCGCCTGTCGCAGGCTTTCGGTCACCGCAACCTGCTCCGTCAGTAATCGGGCGGTCGTTTCCTGTTCTTCGCGTGCAGCCGCGCGCAGTCGCGCGAGTTCGGTGAGTTGGTCGCGGGCGACGTCGATCTGATCAATCTGGGACTGCTGGAGGTATTGCAGGTAGGTCAGCCAACGGCCGGTGCGTGCGGGGTCGGTGGGGCTGAGAAATACCTTGAGCCAGGGATCGTCCCCCATCGCCTGCCGCGCGCGGAGTTGTGCCGATAAGTTGGCGCGGTTGCGCCGCAACTGGATTTCCTGCTCGTGGATAGCAGTCTGGGTCGCAGCCAGTCGTTGCGCCCCGGCCGCCAGATCATCCTGCAAGGCATTGGTTTTGCGGGCGGCATCCGCAAGGGCTTGTTCCGCCCGCTTGAGGGCCGCCACGGCGCGGCCGTGGATGCTGCGGTCCTTGTCGATCTGGCGCTCCAGCGTGGCAATCCGGCTTTCGATGCGTGCCAACCGGGCCTCGTTCTTTTCAGCCTGGGCGTTGAAGGGGAGGTACAGCAAGGCAGCAATGCCCGCTAGCGCCATCCACCCACGCCAGATGTGTGGGCTGGAGGTGCCAAGGCTATAATGGTGCGCTTGATGCTCCCCGCGGGGGCCCTTTCGACCTGTCATACCGGATTATCCGAATGTCCATCATGCCGTTTATCGTTGCCCATCCCTACCTCTTCGGGGCCCTGGGGATCGTGCTGATCCTCATCGTGGTGATGGAAGTGCAGCGGGCTCGCCGCCGTGGAGGCGGGGTCGATGCTGCCACCGCAGTTCACTTGATCAATCGCGAGGACGCCTGGGTGCTGGACGTGCGCGATGTGGCTGCGTTCAAACAAGGGCACATCATCGAGGCCAGAAATATACCGGAAGCGCGGCTGGATGAGTCACTGTCTTCCCTGGAGCCGCACAAGGATCGTCCGGTGATCGTCTGTTGCGAGGAGGGCAACCGTGCGGCGTCGGTGGTCGAACGGCTCGCTCGCGCCGGTTTTGCCCGGCCGTTGCTCTTGCGCGGCGGGCTGCGCGCGTGGCGGGAGGCCGAACTCCCCCTGGAAAAACGCTGAACCGGCTATGAAGGTCGAACTGTTCACCTTGGCTTGGTGTCCGTTTTGCGTCCGGGCCCGTGCACTATTGGACCGTTACAGCGTGACTTATGAGGAAATCCCGGTGGACCGGGACCCTGTGCGTCGCAGCGAGGTGCGGACCCGCAGTGGCCGCCAGACCTTGCCGCAACTGTTTGTCGATGGTCGCCATGTGGGCGATTGCGAGGAAATGCTGGCCTTGGACCGCACCGGACGGCTGCGGGCGATTCTTGGCCTCTGAATGGGGCTGGCGATCCTCCGCGGACCAGCCCTGCTTTGATCTGACCCTTAAGGAACCGCCTCAATGGAACAACCCATGCAAGACAGCAATACCCAGCGCCAGCTTCAGATTCTTAAGGTCTACCTGAAGGATGCGTCTTTCGAATTGCCCATGGGCGCCACTTTGTTCGGTCTCAATGTCCAGCCGGTCATGAAGGTGGACATGGACCACAGCGCCACCCAGTTGACTGCTGACCAATACGAGGCGGTGTTGCGGGTATCGGTCACCGCCCAGATCGAGGGCAAGGTGGCTTTCATGGTAGAAGTCCATCAGGCGGGCCTGTTCCTGGTCCAGGGGCTCAACACCATGGAGCTCGATGCCGTGAGCAACGCATTTTTCCCCAATGCCCTGTTCCCCTACGCCCGCGAGGCAGTTTCCGACCTTGTGACCAAAGGCGGGCTGCCGCAACTGTTGCTGGCGCCGGTGAATTTCGATCTGCTCTATGCCCAGCGCCTGCAGCAGCGCCAGGCCAGCGCCGTCAAGCCCAACGCCTGAGGCGATTCAGCGATATGGAGACAGCGCCGAGCCAACAATCCATTGCTGTGCTGGGGGCGGGATCCTGGGGAACCGCCCTGGCCATCCACCTGGCGCGGGCGGGGCACCGCATCACCCTGTGGGCGCATCGCCCCGAGCACGCGGCGCAGCTGATTGCCGCCGGCCACAATGCCCGCTACTTGCCGGATGCCGCCTTCCCCATTGGCCTCTCGGTGCAGTCGGATCTTGCCACTGCGGTTGCCGGAATCAACACGATATTGGTTGTGGTCCCCAGCCATGCCCTGCGCGGTGTGCTGACCATCCTGAAGCCGTTCATTGCGCCGGGCACGCGCATCATCTGGGCCACCAAGGGACTGGAACTGGAAACGGCCTGCCTGCCCCATCAAGTCGTTGAGGAAACCCTGGGGACGTGCTCCATGGCCGTCCTTTCGGGCCCCACCTTTGCACGTGAGGTGGCGGCGGGGCTGCCCGCAGCCGTGGCGGTGGCTGCCCGCGATCAGCATTTTGCCCGCGAGGTGGCCGAGTTGTTCCACAACGGCCGGTTTCGCGCCTATACCAGCCCCGACCTGATCGGGGTGGAGGTGGGGGGGGCGGTCAAGAATGTTCTGGCCATCGCTACCGGCGCCGCCGATGGGCTGCATTTTGGTGCCAACAGCCGGGCTGCGCTGATCACCCGAGGGCTGGCCGAGGTGATGCGCTTGGGGTTGGCCTTGGGCGGACAGGCCGCCACGTTCATGGGGCTGGCCGGACTGGGCGATCTGGTGCTCACCTGCACCGATGACCAGTCCCGCAATCGCCGCATGGGTCTGGCCCTGGCACGCGGGCTCACCAGCGAGCAAGCCCACCAGGAGATCGGTCAGGTGGTGGAAGGGGTGCAAGCCGCGTCTGCGGTCTGGACCTTGGCCCAGCGCGAGGGGGTTCGTATGCCCATCACTGAACAGGTTTACCGGATCCTGTATGAAGGGCTGAGCCCGCTGGCGGCGGTGGAGGCGCTCACCCAAGGATCAGCCAAGCCCGAATTCCTGTAGGCGCAGCCAGCAGCGAACGGACAGGCTTCGATGAGCAAGCAAGCACTGGCGGGCGCGAGTGCGGTTTCCGGAGAGAGAAGCTTGGACATCGCCATCGCCTCCTGAAAGCTTATTGCGCGCCGGGAAAGCCGAGCTGGCGCCAGGCCTCGAACACGCTGACGGCCACCGCATTCGACAGATTCAGGCTGCGATTGCCGGGCTGCATAGGCAGCCGCAGGATGTGCGCTGGCGGCAAGCTGTCCAGCACGACCTCCGGCAGGCCGCGGGTCTCGGGACCGAATAGCAGGGCATCGCCCGGCGCGAAGCGGGCCGCAAACAGGCTGGTGGTGCCACGGGTGGACAGGGCGAAGACTCGTGCAGGCCGCGCCGTGTCGAGACAGGCGGCCAGATCCGGATGCTCCGCGATGCGCGCGAATTCACGGTAGTCGAGCCCCGCCCGTCGCAATCGCGCCTCGTCCAGCGTGAAACCCAGCGGATGAATCAGATGCAGGCGCGCCCCGGTATTGGCGCACAAACGGATTACATTGCCGGTGTTGGGCGGAATCTCGGGCTGGTAGAGGATGACATGCAGCCCCGGTTGCTCTGAGGTATTTGCCGAGCTTGATAAGATAGCGGTCACGCCCGCGTCCCGCGTTGCTGTTTTGGTTGAGGAAAACTGATGCCCCCCCCCTGCCCCGATGATCCGTTGCGCATCCGCTTCTGCGGACTGGATTTCGCCAACCCGGTGGTGCTGCTGTCGGGCTGTGTGGGGTTTGGCGAAGAGTACACGCGGGTGGCGGGATTCTCCAACCGGGATGTGGGGGCGATCTGCCTGAAGGGGACCACCGCGACGGCGCGGTTGGGCAATGCGCCGCATCGCATCTGGGAAACGACGGGGGGCATGCTCAATGCCATCGGCTTGCAGAATCCGGGCGTGGAAGCGGTGGTACGGGATATCCTGCCCACACTGGATTTCTCCGAAACGCGGTTTATCGCCAATGTTTCCGGATCGACGTTGGAGGAGTACGCCGAGGTGACCCGGCGCTTCGACGACTCTCCGATCGATGCGATCGAAATCAACATTTCCTGTCCCAATGTGAAGGAAGGCGGGGTCGCTTTCGGCAATGATCCGGAGATGTCGGCGCGGGTGGTGGCGGCTTGCCGACAACAGACCAGTAAACCGCTCATCACCAAGCTGTCGCCAAACCAGACCGACATCCAGGCCAATGCGCGCCGCTGCATCGAGGCGGGTAGCGATGCCTTTGCCGTCATCAACACCCTGCAGGGGATGGCGGTGGACCTGCGCACGCGCCGGGCGATCCTGGGCAATGTCCAGGGCGGTCTGTCGGGGCCGGCCATCAAGCCCATCGCCCTGCTCAAGGTTTATCAGGTTGCCCAGATTGCCCGGCCCCATGGCATTCCCATCATCGGACAGGGCGGTATTACCAGCGCGGAGGATGCCCTGGAATTTCTCATCGCCGGCGCCAGCGCCGTGGGAGTGGGGACTGCGCTGTTCTATGACCCGCTCATCGTGCCGCGGATTACCGCAGGCATCCGCGCCTACCTCGACGCGCAGGGCATGCGCCATGTCGGGGAGCTGGTCGGAAGTATCCAAGCCCTATCCGGCACGCCCGGTGCCCCACATTGCCCTTGAAATTTTTAATGTATTGCAACATGAATGGGTGCATACTAGCGGCGCCGGTTCGCCTTAAGCGCTTCGGTGACGTTGCTGCGCAGGTTTTCCGGCGCCGCGATTGTTCGGTGTGGTCGCAATCCAAGCTCGGATTCGCGCCACGGTCGCAGGTGGCCATCAGGTCCCTGATCCTTTTGTTTAGGAATTTGTTTATGCCCAAGTCCATTTATGTCGGTAACCTGCCTTTCAATGCTACCGAGGATGAAGTCCGCAGCTTGTTCGAAGCCCACGGCAATGTCCTTTCCGTCAAACTGATCTCGGACCGGGAAACCGGCCGTCCGCGCGGCTTTGCCTTCGTGGAAATGGATTCGTCCGATGCCGCAGCTGCCATCAGTGCCTTGGATGGCGCCGATATGAATGGCCGTAGCCTGCGGGTCAATGAAGCCATGGATCGGGGCGCTGGCCCCGGTGGTGGCGGTGGTCCTGGTGGTCCCGGCGGTCCCCGTCGCGGTCCCGGCGGTCCCCGTCGCTTCTGATCCATTGGCGATCCCGTAAGGATCGCAGTTCGACCCAAACGTCGAACTTGAAAAAGGCCGGTTTCGCAACCGGCCTTTTTTTATCGCTGCGTGGAGGTGAAGCCCTTAAAGAGCATTCACCTGCGGCTTGATGGGAGACTTGATCTGCTTGATGGCAGCGGTAGGGTCCTTGCCCTGCCACAACCCATCACCGAAGAACAGCTTGACGATCAGGTCCAGATCCGTACCCGTGGGAATCTTGGTCGCACTCCAGCCCACCTGGGGATGGCTGCCCTTGAAACGCTCGGGCTCATCGGCGTCATCACCATTGCCAGCATCCTTGTACAAGCCATCCAGCTCGACCTGAATGCCCGGAGTGACGGCAAAAAAGGCGGCAATGTCAAAGCCATCGGGATGCGAGCCACTTACCCAGTTGTCCTTCAGGCTGACCTTGAGGGGGCCGGGCGCCTTCTTGCCCGACACGATGGGCTCGCTGGTCAGCGCTGAGCGCACCATGGCACCGTCCAGCTCGTTGAAATCAAGCGAGATTTCAATCGCCAGATCGCTCAGGGCGGACGCCGCCGACGGGATGGTGGCCAGAACCGGCACTTCAAACGAATTGGCCGAAGAGACAAAATCAGCCGCTGCGGACAGGAGCTGAATCCCCAGGATGGAGATGGATGCATCGGCCTCGACGATGCTGCGCACCGGCCCGTTCTTTACCGCGATGACTTTGTTGGGAACCATGTTGTTGTTGATCGTGGCCTTGATGAAACCGAGCTTGGCCTTGACCCGCAGTTTCATGGTGTCGAGGATGTTGCGATCCTGCTTGAAGGTCTTGACCTTCATATCGCTCCAGTTGAGCGGCTTGCCGGGATCCATCTGCAGGCTCCAGTTCTCGGTCTTGATCAGGCCGGTCTTCTGATCGTAGTGGGCATAGACCTTGTCGCTGCGTTGTGCATTGCCCTGCACCACATAGGCATAGCCAGTGGTGCCGCCGTCAGCCAGCTTGATCTCGGAAACCACCTTGCCTGCTGCGGCGAGCGCCTCCGGGCTTGCCTTGGAGCCCGTGTCCTTCAGCATGAAGACCAGCTCGTCCTTGTCGTCGAGCTTGCCTTCCGTGCCGTTGATCTTGAGCTTGCCGCCCGGAACGAAGGGAAAGCCACGCTCGTTCATATCGTCGAACTGGAACGGGATCGCGGCCAGCTTGTCGCCAGAGACTGCCATGACGGAGTAGTCGCTGAACGACTGTCCTTTGAGGGCGCTCAACTCGCTACCCTTGAGGTTCACCACCTCCATGGCACGCGCTGCGCTCAACTCGCCCTCGGGGGCGGCCTGCGCCAGGCCTGAACAGGCCAGGACGCCCAACCCTGCCAAGGCACCCCGTGTCATATATCTAGATTTCTGCATAACGAACTATTCCTCCTCAATCCATTGAAAAAACGACTTGCTTTCTTATTTCCGTTTGAAAAATCGCTCCCACCTCGACCTTCGCCCGGCCTTGCGATGGATGCACCGCAGCGGCCGGATCGCTTGGGCCCACTCCATTCTAACGAAATCATGTCTCAAACGCCGCCGCTGGCCTTTGTCACGCCGGGATGAGAGCACCTGTTCGGGATTTTCACCCCCAGGCCGTCGCCACGCTCGCGCAGGGTATCATAAGAAAATGCGACTTTTGATCATCGAAGACGACTTGGATTTGGGGGAGACGCTGGCAAGCGCTTTGCGCCATGCCGGGCATCAGGTGGGCTGGGCGCGCTCGGCAGCGGACGCTCAAGTCTTGCTGCGCGATGAGATTTACGACGTGCTCCTGCTGGATCTGGGGCTGCCGGGCGAGGACGGATTGGATTATCTGCGGCGACTGCGCAAGGAGGGATATACGGAGGCGATCTTGATCCTGACGGCACGGGATGCCGTGGAGGATCGGGTCCAGGGCCTGGATGCCGGAGGCGATGATTACCTGGTCAAACCGTTTTCTATCGAAGAATTGTCTGCCCGGCTACGCGCCCTGCAGCGTCGTCGGCAGGGCCGGCGTCAGGAGCAATTGGTCCATGGCCCCCTGATCATGGATCCAGCCTCGATGCAGGTCACCCAGGACAACCGCCCCGTCGACCTCAGTCGGCGTGAATTTGCCTTGCTGCAGGCTTTGCTGACCCACTGCGGACGGGTCATGTCGCGCGCGCAGTTGGAGGAAGCGCTCTATGGTTGGGGGCAGGATATCGAGAGCAATACCATCGAGGTCCACATCCATCATTTGCGGCGCAAGCTGTATCCCAAGCTCATTCGGACCATCCGCGGAGTGGGCTATCTGATCGAGCGCATCCCCGCGTGAGAAGCATTCGCTTGCAGTTGCTGGTGGGATTGCTGGTGGCGATCATGGGATTGGCGCTGCTCGAAGCCGCGTGGAGCTACCGCGACACCTACCACGAAACCGAAGAAATCTTCGACGCCCATCTGGCGCAATACGCGCGCATCATCCACAACCTCCTGGCCAATCAGATTCCTGAACCACCGGCGCTTCCCTTGGTCTGGCCGTTGCCCTTTGAGGCTGATGAGTATGGCCATCCCTATGAACGCAAGCTCAATTTCCAGGTGTGGCATGGCGAAATTTTGCTGGCCTATTCCGCAGCGGCGCCGCCGGATCGTTCCTACGCGCCCTTGAGCCCCGGGTATAGCACGATCCGCCTGGGATCCGATTCGTGGCGCGTATTCAATCTGCCGGATCCGGATCACGGCCTGATGATCCAGGTTGCCGAGCGGGGGGATGTGCGGGGTGAGATGGCCGAACTGATTGCCCGGCGCACCCTCAGCAAAAGCCTGACCCTGATCCCGCTGATCGCCTTGCTCATCGTCTGGCTGGTGGGGCGCGGGCTCGCGCCGCTCGGCGCCCTGGACCGTGAGATTGCCGGGCGCAGCGCCCGTCGGCTGCATCCGTTGTCCCTGGGGGCCTTGCCAACGGAATTGCAGCCCATCGTGGCCACGATCAACGATCTGATGGCACGCCTGGAGCAGGCGCTGGCGCAGGAGCGGCGCTTTACCAGCGATGCGGCCCACGAACTGCGCACACCGCTTGGCCTGGTACGTCTGCAGGTCGAGGCATTAAACCGCGCGGCAACGGCGGCGGAACGCGAGGAGGCCCAAGCCCAATTGCTCCATGGAGTTGATCGACTGTCGCGCACGGTGACTCAGATGTTGCAACTGGCGCGTCTGGAGCAGGCCCCTGGCGCCTTGCCGCTGAGCACGTTCGACCTGAAAGCGGCCGTGGTTGCACAGATCGCAGAGTTGGCTCCCATCGCATTGGAAAAAAACCAGGAGCTGGGGCTGGATGGGCCGGATGGCCCTTGTCTCTTGCAAGGGCAGGCTGAAGCGTTGGCGGTCATGCTGCGCAATCTGTTGGACAACGCCATCCGCTACACGCCCCAAGGCGGGCGCATCGATGTGTCGATTCAGGACGACGGGCCGTATTGGCTGTTGGTCATCGAGGACAATGGACCCGGCATTCCCGAGGGCTTGCGCCAGCGGGTCTGGGAACGGTTTTTCCGGCCGCCGGGACTGGACGAGCCGGGCTCGGGCCTGGGGCTGTCCATTGTGCGTCAGGTGCTGGATCTGCATCGCGGCAAAGCATCGCTGGCCACGGGTGCCGATGGGCAGGGACTGCGGGTGGAGATCCGGCTGCCCCGGGCCTGAGCGCCGGGGCAGAGGATTGATTCAGGACGTTGATTAAGGCGAAAGAGCGGTCTGCTGGGCCAGCAGCGCTTCAGGGCACGCGGCGCGGTTTTGCTGGCGCCCGGTTGCCGGTGGCGGCAGGTCGGGCCATCCGGTTCCCGTCGACGCCTTCACGGCGATTCCCGTGCAAACCTTCTGAACGACCACCGCCGAAATGACGGCCATCGCCGGCAGGACGCGGCGCAGCGGGACGGTGCACGGTCTCGCCAGCCAAAGGCGCCGAACCCGGCTCGAAGCCAGCGATCGCCGCTGCCGGGATGTCGCGCCGCAGCAGGCGCTGGATGTCCTTGAGCAAGGGCCGTTCTTCTGCGCTGACCAGCGAGATCGCCTCGCCGCTGCTCCCCGCCCGGCCCGTGCGGCCGATGCGATGCACGTAATCCTCCGGCACATTGGGCAGCTCGTGATTGATCACGTAAGGCAATTGGTCGATGTCGATGCCGCGCGCGGCAATGTCGGTGGCCACCAACAGGCGCACCTTGCCGGTCTTGAAGTCGGACAGGGCCTTGGTGCGCGCGCTCTGGGACTTGTTGCCATGAATGGCGGCGGTGTTGATGCCGACATCGGCAAGTTGCTCGGCCAGGCGGTTGGCGCCATGTTTGGTGCGGGTGAACACCAATACCTGATGCCAGTCGCCGGTGGTAACCAGATGCGCGATCAGCGCCGTCTTGCGCGACTTGTCGACCGGATGCACGCGCTGGGTAATCTGCGCGGCCGTCGTGTTGCGCGGGGCAACTTCCACCGTGGCGGGATTGCGCAGCAGGGTTTCCGCCAGGGCGCGGATCTCCGGGTTGAAGGTGGCTGAGAACAACAGCGTCTGGCGTTGTTTGGGCAGCACGGCGATCAGGCGGCGAATGTCCCGGATGAAGCCCATGTCGAGCATGCGATCGGCCTCGTCCAGCACCAGCGTCTCGATGCCGGACAGGTCCACGGTACGCTGCTGCAAATGATCCAGCAGGCGTCCCGGCGTGGCAACGATGAGATCAACGCCGCGCCGCAGCTTCTCGATCTGGGGATAAATCCCCACGCCGCCAAAGATTACCGCCGAGCGCTGGTGCAGATGGCGGCCATAGGCCTGCACCGAATCGGCCACCTGCGCCGCCAGTTCACGGGTCGGCACCAGGATCAGGGCGCGCGGCGGGATGGCCCGTCCGGCCGCCAGTTTTTGCAGGATCGGCAGCACGAATGCCGCGGTTTTGCCGGTGCCGGTCTGGGCTGCCGCGAGCAAGTCGCGACCTTCGAGCACCAGCGGGATGGCCTGCAACTGGATGGGCGTAGGGGTGGTGTAGCCTTCGTCGGATAAGGCGCGCAGCAACTCGGGGGCAAGCCCCAGGGACGTGAAACTCATGAAATGAAGCTCCTGAAGCCGCCCCATCGCAGATTGTGCGATGCCGGTTCAGGAGGCAAGGCGGAAAAAAGATTTAAAGCAGGCGCCAAATGGCGTTGCCGGGTTTGACTCTAGAAGCCCAAGAATTGGGCTATTAGGAGGATGCGCAACCGGCGCGCAACGCCAAACCAGCGCGAATCATATCCGATCTGGATGGCTTGCGCCACCTTGAGCCCCGTATGGCTTCGCATGCGGGCACCAACCCCGGGAGCCCGCTTGTCAAGAATCTGGGGTGATCGATTTTTTTGTTCGCGACCGAGGGTGGGTCATCGCAGGCCAAAGGGGATGTTTTTTAGGGATGCCTCTGGATGTTGGCGTTTCAGTCTATTTCCAGAAACCGGATGGGCATTCGTCAGACTGTTCGGCGGATGCCGGGCAAGGTAAGATCGATTGACATGCCGTTCCAGCCCGGTTCAAGACCTGCCTGCCCATCCATCTTCAAGGGAGCCGACATCATGACCGATATTGCAGCGCTGTTGGGCGATGAAGCCCAATCCCTCCTGACTCACACCTGTCGCGGCATTGCCAAAGACCGGCTTGAGCTTCCCGGCTCGGATTTTGTCGATCGCGTGTTCGTCGCCAGTGATCGCAACCCGACGGTGCTGCGCAACTTGCAGACGCTGTTCGACCATGGTCGCCTGGGTGGCACGGGTTACGTCTCCATCCTGCCGGTGGATCAGGGAATCGAACATTCCGCTGGCGCTTCCTTCGCGCCCAATCCCGATTTCTTTGATCCCCGCGCCATCTGTGAGCTGGCATTGGAGGGCGGGTGCAACGCCGTGGCGTCCACCTATGGGGTACTTGCGATGATGTCGCGCCGCTATGCCCATAAGATTCCTTTCATCATGAAGTTCAACCACAACGAAATCCTGAGTTTGCCGGTCCAGTACGATCAGACTCTCTATGCCAGCGTGGATCAGGCCTTCGACATGGGCGCCATCGGTGTGGGAGCCACGGTGTACTTCGGCGCGCCCGAATCGCGGCGGCAGATCCAGGAAGTGAGCGAGGCCTTTGCGCGCGCCCATGAACTGGGCATGGTGACGATCCTCTGGGCCTACACGCGCAACAATGCCTTCAAGCACGAAGGCGTCGATTACCATCTGGCAGCGGATTTGACCGGGCAGGCCAACCACATTGCCTCCACCATCGGCGCGGACATCGTCAAACAGAAGATGGCCGAGAACAACGGTGGCTACAAGGCCGTCAAGTTCGGCAAGACCCACGACAAGGTCTATACGGAACTCACCACCGACCATCCCATCGACCTTGCTCGTTATCAGGTGGCCAACTGCTACATGGGCCGTTGCGGGCTGATCAATTCGGGTGGCGAGTCCGGCGCCAACGACTTCGCCCAGGCGGTGCGTACGGCGGTGATTAACAAGCGCGCTGGCGGCATGGGCCTGATTTCCGGGCGCAAGGCGTTCCAGCGGCCGTTTGCGGAAGGCGTTTCCCTGCTGGAGACGATCCAGGACGTCTATCTGGACAACAGCGTGACGATCGCCTGACCGTTACTTTTTGCGTCGATGAATAGGGAAGAGGCCGGAGTTGTCCGGCCTTTTTTATGGGAAACGCCGGTTGCGGGAAAAATGCGGGGCGCGCCAGGGATCGATCGCGGTACAACCGGAATGTGCTTTGCCGGGCGCGATGGTGGGCCAGGGTTAATGGATGCCGCTTTGAAATCGGGGCGGGAGGTTGCTTGTCCTGCTCAAGGTTCCAGTTGTTCGGCAATCAGCCGGGCTTGGCGCTCACGCTCATCCGGCGCACTGGGACCGCGAATAAGCTGGATGGGTTTGGACAGGATCTGGCCGATCAACCCAAGCAGGTCGCGGCGCCGACGGGGCAGCACATGGATATGGCAATGCGGAACGGTCTGGTGAGCGGCCCGCCCTTCGTTGACGGCGAAATGGATGCCATCCGGGGCAAGCGCGCTGCGCCGCAGGGCCTGGGCGATGCGGTTGGCCGTTTCCAAGAGGTGTGCCCGCAAGGCGGGGGACAAATCCGCAAGATGTTCGCCATGGGTCTTGGGCATTACCAACACATGGCCCGGTCGCAGGGGAAAGACATCCATCAAGGCCAGGCAGACATCATCCTCGAAGACCCGGCTGGCAGGAAGTTCCCCCGCGACGATGCGGCAGAAGATGCACTTGGGGCCCTGTGGCAGGGTTGTTTGACTCATGATTGGCCCGCGCCTTCCTGGTTATCCAGCGCCACCAGCAGATCGCAGGGAATCTGTCCCAGCAGGCTTTTGCCCACCGAGCCACCCCACCAGCGTGCCAGCGTACCGCGATGGCGATGACCCACGACAATCAGATCCGCGCCATATTCCCGGGCCACGGCGCCGATACGCTCGACCGGCTCGCCGAATTCGATGCGGGTCTGCACCGCCAGACCCAAGGCGACTATGTCCTTGGCCCCTTCTTCCAGGGTCCGACGCGCCGGCGCCTCCAGCGCGTCGGTCATCTCCGGGGTCACCACGGTTTCGGCCATCGTGAGACCGGTGGGGATGCCCACCACGGCCAAGAGGCACACTTCAGCTTGGCAGAGCTGAGCCAGCTGCGTCCCCTGATGAAGCACGGCGCGGCCTTCGGGGGAGCCGTTATAGGCGAGCAGGATCCGGTGATACATGGCGCGTCTCCCGGGTTCGGCCCATCAGCCAGGCCGGTCCCATAGCCACAAGGAACAACACAGACACGAGTATAAAACCTTCCCGGTAAGCCAAGGTATTGGCCTGGGCGTATATCACCCGCCCCAGAAAGTCCGCCGCATACCCCTGGGCCAGATCGCCAGGGGCGCCGCCGGCTTGCGATAGCTCGGTCATGCGGTCCATGAGCGCCTGGGTCGAGGGGTTGCCACTGGTCTGGGTTGCGGTCATTGCGTCCACCATGAAGGCGGTGCGACGCTCCATGAACACGGTCAGCACATTCACCCCGAGCGCGCCTCCCAGTTGGCGCAGGAAGTTGACGGTACCGGAACCCTGGGCAATTTTCTGCGGATCCACGGCGCGTAGAGAGCCCGCGGTCAGGGCCGGCATGACCAGCCCCAGGCCGATTCGCCCCAGGGCAATGGCGCAGGCCAGGAAGGCAAAAGAGGTATTGGCGTCCACATCGCGCAGCAACCAGAAGGACAGCGCGAACACGGCCAGTCCGCTCAGTACGGGATAGTGAGGTGGCAGCCGATCGGAAAGCCGTCCCGCCAAGGGGAAGATCACGGCCAGCACCAGGCCCGCGGGCATCAGCAACAGCCCCGAACGCGTTGCAGTAAAGCCCTGGATGGTTTGGACGAAGACCGGGATCAGGTAGGTCGAGCCGAACAGCCCGGCGCCATAGATGAGGGTGACACCAGCGGCCGCTGCGAACTGGGGGTTGCGGAACAAGCTGAAGTCGAGCAATGGATGGCGGCATTGCCGTTCCCACAACACCAAGCCGATCAAGGCGGCAAGGGACAGCAGCAGCGTCAGCCCGGTTGGCAGCTCGCTCCAGCCCCAGCGTTGCCCATTGGCGAGCGCGGTCAGCAAGGGAAAGAGTGCAAGCACGATCAACACCAGGCCGATCCCATCCAGGGGCTGTCGTGGCACGTCGCGCTCGGGTCCGGGCAGCAGCACACTGGCCAGTCCCATGCCGATCAGACAGAACGGCAGGCTCATGAAAAACACATAGCGCCAACTCAGGTTGTCCACCAGGATGCCGCCCAGCGTGGGCCCCAGCGCGGGGGCGAGAACGACCCCGATGCCGTAGATGCCCATGGCCTGACCGCGCTTGTCGGGCGGGAACACGCCGAAGATCACCATCATGGCCAGGGGCTGGGTGAGCCCCGCAGCGCCGCCTTGCAGGATGCGGGCAAAGATCAAGGTCTGCTCGTTGGGGCTCAGGCCGCCCAGCATGGAGCCCACGGAGAACGTGCCGATCGCGATCAGGAAGGCCCCGCGCTGCCCGAAGCGTCCCACCATCCAGGCATTGGCCAGCATGGTGGAGGTCATGGCGGCGAGGAATCCCGTGGACATCCATTGCGCCTGGGTGGCGCTGATGCCGAACGCGCCCATGATGTCGGGTATAGCGACGTTGACGATGGTGGATGACAGCACGGTGGAGATGGTGCCGGTCATGACGGTGAGTGTGGCCAGCCAGCGGTAGGCCGGCCCATAGCGGGCGCTGAGGCGGGTCAGTTCGGAGACTTCAGTGCTCAATGGCGATTTCCACCATCATGCCCGGCCGTAATCCGCTTTCGGGATGGTCGAGTTCGACGCGAATCGGCAGGCGCTGGGTGATCTTGGTGAAATTTCCGCTCGGGTTGGGGTTGGGGATGAGCGCGAACTGACTGGTGGCAGCCTGGCCAAGCGCGCTGACATGACCGATAAACGTCTGGCCGGGATAGGCATCCACACGGATCTGTACCGGCGCGCCCAGCTTGACGCTGTCGATGCCGGTTTCTTTGACGTTGGCTTCCACCCGGATCG
This sequence comes from Pseudomonadota bacterium, assembly GCA_002862435.1. Classification (GTDB taxonomy): domain Bacteria; phylum Pseudomonadota; class Gammaproteobacteria; order UBA5335; family UBA5335; genus Macondimonas. The sequence continues at coordinate 92,593 of PKDC01000052.1, forward strand.
TGCGCGGGTCATGCATCATCAGCAATCGACGGCCAGGTACGGCATATTCCCCCGCATTGACGAAGGTCTCATCAATGACGCCCGCGACCGGGCTGAGCAGGGACAGCTTGCTGCGCTCCAGGCGTTGTTGCGCCAGGGCCGCTTCGGCTTGGGCAATGGCCGCGTCCGTCTCGCCCAGTTCATGTTCCAGGACATCAATGGATTTGGCCTCTGCCTGGGCCTGTGCCACGCCTGCCTGCGCCACGGCGAGCTGCGCTTCGGCTTCGTGGGTGGATTCCTCGGCTGCCAGGCGCTGGTTCTTGATCTGATCCCAGCTTTGCACACTGATCACCTGATCAGGGATCAGGGCGTCGGCCCGCTCGGCATTGCGGCGGGCAAGATCCATGCGCGTCTTCTGAACCGCCAGGCTGGCTTGGGCGCTATGCAGTCGCGAGGCCGCCATGGCATTTTGCGCGGCGACCGCCTCGCGCTGCTGGCCGATACGGGATTGCAAAGTCGCCCGTTCCGCGCGCAGTTTCTCCAGCGCAGCCTGGCTCTCGGCCACCGCCACGGTTGCCGTGGCGTCATCCAACTGGACCAGCAGTTCGCCGGCTGCCACGACCTGGCCTTCAGTGACATTGAGCGCCACGATGCGACCCGCCCGTTCGCTACTTATCGTAATCATGTCGGCCGCTACGCGGGCGTCGTTGGACTGGGTCAGTGTGAGCTGCCGGTGGATCCAGTGACCGGTCCAGGCCAACAGCAGAATCGCGGCAAGCAGCGCGACCGCAAGGCGGCCGATGCGACGACGGGGGCGGGATATGGCGGTGGCGTCTGTCATGGCTGCGGCTTTTCAATACGTGATGAATGGCGGGGTTTGGTGGACAACTGGTCGGCGTTGGCCAGAATCCTGTCGAGAACGTCTTGAAATTCGGTGATCTGTTGCTGATCCAGGCCGGCCAGCATTTCCCGACGTAACGCGCGGGCGATGGCATCTACCTCGTTCAAGGCAAGCAGACCCTCGGCGGTGAGCAACAGATGCTTGGCGCGCCGATCTTGGGGATCGGTGCGGCGTTCCACCAGGCGCCTCGCTTCCAGGTCGTCGAGAATGCGCACCAGGCTTGCGCCTTCGATGCCGATCGACTGGGCCAGGGCAATCTGCGCGATGCCGTCTCCCAAACGCCGCAAGTGCAACAGGGCCAGCCAGCGGGCTTGGCTGAGCCCACTGTCCCGCAGGCGTTCATCCAGCAATTGCCGCCAGCGCCGCGCTGATTCAGCCAGTCGCAGCCCAACTTGGTCGTGAAATACGGTCGCAGAGGTCTCGCTCATTCAATTAGGATACTAATTATTTTTTTTGCACTCAATAGGGCGGGAAGCAGGCGTGGACGTTCATTTGGCATCAAGACGCTTGACGTGGCGCGCCATGCTGTTAGAATTTCGAATCCACGAAAGCGGGAATAGCTCAGTGGTAGAGCACAACCTTGCCAAGGTTGGGGTCGCGAGTTCGAATCTCGTTTCCCGCTCCAGATTTGGGTGCGGCCGGCTCCGAAAAGCGCCGGCCGCATTGCATTTGTCTTCCTCTGCGGGGATCATGGCTCATTCGAGCGATCCCCTTCTGTTTTCATGGCTGGGTGGCAGAGTGGTCATGCAGCGGCCTGCAAAGCCGTGTACGTCGGTTCGATTCCGGCCCTAGCCTCCATCCCACTACGCCGGAAACCGCACAAACACTAGTTTTCACCCTTCCTGTGGGGTGCTTCGTGCCGTTTGCAACCGTTGGCTATCGGTAAGTCTGTCGGTAACTTCATCTACCGACGCGGGTATTACGGTTATGGCACTTACCGACACGGCACTTCGCAATGCGAAGCCTGGGGATAAGCCGCGCAAGCTGGCCGACGGTAGCGGGCTTTATTTGCTGATCTAACCCGCGGGCGGTAAGTGGTAGTCTATGGCTATCGTTTCGACTGTAACCGTAAACCGCTATCGATGGGCACCTATTCTGACGCCGCTGACCACGGCCGCCAACGCCGTGACGACGCGCGCCGGTTGCTGTTCTAGGCATCGACTCGGCGAGCACCGCAAGCTGACGCGCGTCAAGCCGCCACAGGATGCAGGGAGCTTCGAGGCAGTGGAGCGCGGCATTTTCCCCTGGATCGGCGCGAGGAGGGTGGCAAGACACAGCACCCGAACTGCTGGCCGTGCTGCGCAGCATCGAGGCTTGTGGCGGGCTTGAAACGGCGCACCGCGCGCACCATAACGGTGGCGTCGTGTTTCGCTATGCCGTAGTAACTGGCCGCGCCGAGCCTGACCCGTAGGGGGGGCTACGCGGTGTCCTGCCGCCGGCCAGCAAACCCCATACGGCTGCCGTCATCGATCTCAAGGCGATAGCCGAGCTGCTGGGCGTCCTGGACGGGTACACGGGAAGCATTGTCGCCTGCGCCCCGCACGTAGTGCCGCTTGCCGATTAGGAGCTGACCATCCTGCGCGAGCTGCACCCGCTGACCGGGCACGGCCGCTATGTTGTTCCCCGGCGCTCGCAGCGCCGACTGGCGTTGGAGCGAGAACACCGTAAACGCCGCCCTGCGCCGGCTGGGATAAGTCAAGGACATGATGAGCGGCCGCGGTTTCGCATGCTGGCCAGCACCACGCTGCACGAATGAGGCTGGCCGCCCGACATCATCGCACGCAACCTTGTCCATAGTGGGCGCAGAAAGATCAAGACTGTATTCAACCGCGCACCTGCCGGAACGCCGGAAGATGATCCATGCGTGAGCGGACTACCTGGACGGCCTCAAGGCCGGCGCCGACGTGGTGCCGCTGCGCCGTGGCGCATGACTAATCCTATGGATTAGCGGGCTGGCCCGCCGACCTGAATTCAATTCTTGCTCGCGTGGCCACCGCGTTCGAATGGTCGCAAGCCGACGTGGCCGACTTCCACCAGTCGGCACGGCACGGCGCAGCGCTGAAGACATGGGCGATGCGGTCGGCTTTCTGCGGCATGAAATAGCTAGACTGCCCGTGCCTGGCAAGGGTGATCGTCACTGCTGAAAGCTGGCAAATGATGGATGTAGTTGATGGGCCGACGACTGAGCAGCAGGCAGAGATTGTCCAGCGCTGCCGGACCGCACGTTGATCGTGTTCGTCGAGCAGGGCATGACCGCCTGAACTGCCGGCAGCAGAATACAGCCGCTGTAGCCGCTTGAACTGCGCACTGAACTTCCTTCGCTTCGACATGAACACTCCTCATGGCCTCGATCGACCTTCTCGTAAGCGTCCGTGAAAACGGGGGTGAACCCGGTTGAGGACAGGGTCTGGGCGGTGCAACCTCTCGCACCGCCTAGAGGCCTGGGCGGGCACACAGGGAATTACTGAACAAGAGCCGCTTGCGGTGTGAAAAAATAACTACAAGAGCTACACTATAGTAGCCTAAAAAAACTGCCACTCCCCAGGGGCGAAGACCGTGACTTTTACTGCCACCATCGTCACCAACTGCACCCGGCGCAAGTCCGGACAAGTGCAGGTCGATCTGGCGAAGCTCCCCCATGTTCGCGGGGCCGCCCAACTGGCCGCGGCGTGGCGGCAGCATATAGCTCGTGCGTCGTCGGTGGGTCCCGTGGAGACGTTGTATCAGGGCAGGTCAATTGCCGATGCGGCGGCTTCTGCCTCACAACTGTCATCCTCTTGGTACGTCGTGTCCGCCGGGCTTGGCTTGGTGCGCTCGGATGAGCCAGTGCCGGCCTACGAGTGCACGGTTGCAGCTGGCTCGGAACTCAGCGATCGCCTAGAACACGCAGGCGCAACGACCGCTGACTGGTGGAATGCCATTACGGCTGCGGAGCCGCATCCACTGTCGCGTCTCATAGCGAAGGGCCCGACGCTGCTTGCCCTCCCGAGCACTTACCTGCGCATGGTCCATGATGACTTGGCACATCTCACTACCGCCAAGGCTAGACATCTTCGGATCTTCACCTCAACTGCCGGTGCGCGGATCGTGCCAGGGCACTTGGCCGACCGCGTCATGCCGTATGACGATCGGCTGGAGTCAGTGCCTGGCTATGCCGGAACGCGAGCCGACTTTGCACAGCGCGCACTGCGACATTTCGTAGAGAAACTTGTAGCGGCGGAGTTGCCGATAGTGGAGGCCCGAGCCAAGGTGACATCTGCGCTGGTTCGGCGCCCACGACCGCTGCGCTCGCCAGGCAAACGAATGTCGGACGACGAGATTCGGCAGACGCTCACAGCGCAATGGACTCAGCATGCTGGCAGCAGCACGCGATTGTTGCGGTACCTGCGCGATGAAGCCCGAATTTCTTGCGAGCAGAAGCGGTTCAGTCGGATCTGGCAAGCGCTAGCGGCTGAACGTCGAGCGTGAGAGCTGGTATGTCCAAAGAGAAGTCAGTGGCTCGGCAGGCTCTGGTGGTGCGCGCACTACACACGACGCAGGGCGCTGGGCTCGACGTCTACGCCTTCTTCATCAAGGGCAGTGACATCGTTCGGGTGGCGGACATCTCACGCATCGAGAGGGACGCCACCGACATGCTCAAGGGCTTTCAGCGTCCGGAGATTCGCCAGCACGTCAAGGGCATCGTCGACTACCTCAACCAGGGTGCAGTGCTCTTCCCCAACGCCATCATCTTGGCGATGTCGCCCGACGTGAAGTTCGTTGCCTCACGAGGCAGTCGGCCGGAGGGAGATGCGAGGGTGTCGGAGAGCGGAACCCTCACCCTGCCCATCTACGACGAAGGGCAGCGTGTGGCGTGGATCGTCGACGGGCAGCAACGATCGATAGCGCTGTCCCAAGCGCAGCACAAAGATCTTCCCGTGCCCGTGATCGGTTTCGTGTCGGACAAACTGTCGGTGCAACGGGAACAGTTCATCTTGGTTAACAAGGCCAAGCCACTGCCGACCCGCCTCATCAACGAACTGCTGCCGGAAACGGCCGCGATCGTCCTGCCGCGCGACTTGGTGGCGCGGAAGGTACCAGCGGAACTTGTGAATCTGCTGAACCAAGACCCAGCGTCTCCATTCCATCGACTCGTGAAGCGTGCTTCAGACCGAGCCGCGTCAGGCGCGGTAGTGACCGACACTGCGCTCGTTTCGGTAATTAAAAACAGTCTCTCCAGTCCGTTGGGGGCTCTGGCACGGTTCAAGCCAGTCGGGAGAGAAGGCAGCGGAGACGTTGCGGGGATGTACCGCATCCTCATTACGTACTGGAGTGCAGTAAAGGCTGCATTTGCCGATGGCTGGGGCAAGGACCCCAAACACAGTCGTCTGATGCACTCGGCGGGGCTGCTTGCGATGGGGCTGCTGATGGACGCGATCTACGCGCGGGTTGCGCCGGATGCTGACGTCGCGACGGTGCAGCGAGAGATCGAGAAAGTGGCGCCGGCATGCCGGTGGACGAAGGGAACTTGGGAAACGCTGGGCCTGGCCTGGAACGAAATTCAGAACACGCCCCCGCACGTGAAGAAGCTGCAAGACGCGCTGGTGCGCGCCTATGCCGCCAGCAACCATCCCAAGAAGTCATGAAGTTCCTCTACTCAGACACTCAGGACTACGTCGACCCAGGGTACGACTTCCTCAACGATCGCAGCAGCCCGGGGCGCGAGCGCTACTGGTCCGATGTCTATGCCCACGAGTTCATGCAACCGGCGCCGTACGACGGGCTGTTGGTGTCGATGAGCGCCGTGCGTCAAGCTACTGGAGTCGCTTCGTCCAAGGTCCGCTACTCAACACGGGAAGAGCAACGATTGCTGCGCGACGGCGCCCGCAGGTTTCTTCGCTATGGTGGCCCACGCTTCAAGGACGCGATGCTGATGGGCGACTGCGGAGCCTTCGCATACGTCGAGCATCCGGTGCCGGCGTATTTGCCCGAAGAGGTCGTGGAGTTCTACACCGAGGCCGGATTCACCCACGGAGTGTCGCCGGACCACATCATCTTCGACTGTGACCTAAGCAACCCGCCAGAGAAGGCCGTAGAGGCCGCCGTTCGGCAGCGTTTTGCAATCACGCTCGCCAATGCCGAGGCTTTCCTCGGACTGGTTAGGCGCGAAGGAATGCCGTTTGAGCCGCTAGGGCCGGTTCAGGGCTGGTCGCCGAAAAGCATGGCCGAAGCCGCCCACCGACTTGAGCGCATGGGCTACAGATACCTAGCGATAGGTGGCCTTGTTCCGCTTAAGGTAGACGCAATCAAATTAGTCCTCACGGCAATACGCGAGCGCATCAAGCCCGAAACAAAGATCCATCTGCTCGGGTTCGCGAAAGCAGACAGCATTCGAGAGTTCACCGACTTCGGCATTACCAGCTTCGACTCCACTTCACCTCTCATCCGAGCGTTCAAGGACGAGAAGGCGAACTACTACAGCGAGGGGTCGGACGGCAAGCTTGCCTACTACACCGCCATTCGTATTCCACAAGCGATCGAGAACGCGCGGCTGATGCAGGGCGTCAAGCGTGGCGCCTTCAGCGCAGAGGACCTACACCTGCGCGAGCGACGAGCACTCGATGAGATGCGTGCGTTCGACCGCGGCGCGTCTACAGTGGCTGCGACGCTGGACGCTGTGATGGACTATCACCAATTCCTGGTGCGCGGCGATGGCAACGGCGCGGAGCATCAAGACAAGGGGTTGGACAAGACGGCCGCGTTGGTCCAGCGCACGCTGGAACACCGACCTTGGAAAGAGTGCGGCTGCGATGTGTGCCGCAGCATCGGCGTTGAAGTGATCATCTTTCGGTCGAGCAACAGAAACAAGCGCCGTGGGTTCCACAACCTGGGCGTGTACCACCGCCACTTGCGCAAGACACTGGGAGAGGCCGCATGACCACTTATAAATTCAAGGCCGTTCGGGCCCGACAAGCTTCAGGGCACGACGTGTTCGTGTTCGCCGCCCATCCGAGCGATGTCTTGTCATTCGCCGCGATCGAGCGAGTCTCACGCGCGGACGATGGGCAACTGAAGGGCTTTCAACGCCACCAGGTAGCGTCCCACATTCGCGACATCCGTGACTACCTGACACGCGACGATGCACTCTTGCCGAACGCAGTCATTGTTGCGTTCATCGACGGCGTCAAAGTGAAAGACCTGGCCGACGGCGTCGTGCAGGTCGAGATCTCGGCACCGGACGGCGAGAAGCCTGGCTTCGTCGTCGACGGGCAGCAGAGGCTGACGGCGCTGTCCGGCATCGACAAGCCAAACTTTCAAGTGTTCGTGTCGGCCCTGGTCTGCAAGGACTACAACGAGTTGCGCCAGCAGTTCGTACTGATTAACAACACCCGCCCGTTGCCAAAGACACTGATCTACGAACTGCTGCCCAACGTGGAGGGTCTGCCGGAACGCTTCACGCAACGCAAGTTCTCCGCGCGCATCGTCGACCTGCTCAACTTCACGCGCGGCAGTTCATTGCATGGAGAAATCCGACAGCACACCAATCCGACCGGTGTGATCAGCGATACGGCCATGCAGCGGCTGATCATGAACTCAGCCTCTGATGGCGCCATTCGTGATCTGGTGCAGTACGAGGACCGGGACGCACGTGCGTTTCAGTTGGTGAGCGAGTTCTTCCATGCCGTGGCCACGGTCTATGGACCGGCATGGGCGGGCATGACGCCTCGGTTTTCGCGCTTGCGGCACGGCGCCGGCATCGTCGCTATGGGCTTCGTGATGGACCACCTGTACAGCGTTGAGGGTGCGATTCAGCGGCATCAGTTTGAGCAGGGTCTGCGTCTGCTGGCGCCTTACACCGCGTGGACGAGCGGACAGTGGCAGCTTGAGGCATGGGACACAAGGCCATGGAACGGCATTCAGAACACGCCGAGTGATATCGACCTGCTGACCCGGTACCTGGTCAGCTCCCTCAAGAAGGCGCTGCGCAAGCCTCGCCGAGTTGCAAACGGGTGATGCGATGGAACGCAAGGCACTGGTGCTCTTCTCCGGCGGGCAAGACTCCGCCACCTGTCTGGCATGGGCGTTGGAACGCTACGAGCATGTCGAGACGATCGGTTTCCACTACGGCCAACGGCATGCGGTGGAGCTCGACTGCCGCAAAGTAGTGCTTGCCCGATTGAAGGAGCAGTTCCCCGCCTGGGCTGCACGACTTGGCGCAGACCACATGCTGGATCTGGCGCTTCTTGGACAGATCAGCGACACGGCCCTCACGCAGGATCGGGAGATTGAGTTCAAGGAGTCCGGCCTTCCGTCCACCTTCGTGCCAGGTCGCAACTTGCTGTTCTTCACCTTTGCGTCAGCGATTGCTTATCGGCGAGGGTTGACGACGTTGATCGGTGGCATGTGCGAAACCGACTACTCGGGCTATCCAGATTGCCGAGACAACACGCTCAAAGCTTTGCAGGTCGCGATGAGCCTGGGTCTGGATGCGCCGATGGTCGTAGAAACACCGCTCATGTGGCTGACCAAGGAGCAGACCTGGCGCCTGGCAGAGCAACTCGGTGGCAGCGCGCTGATCGAACTGATCCGAACCGAGACGCACACTTGCTACCTGGGCGACCACACGCGGCTGCATCGCTGGGGTTACGGCTGCGGACATTGCCCGGCATGTGAACTGCGCCGCACAGGCTATGAAGCCTTCACAAAGTCGGAGGCGGCATGACTAGCGCCACGAACACTCTCGCGGTCCTTCATGCGGCCAGCAGCAGTTTTGAGGCCGCCCGGCATGTGGACGTCCTCCCGGTTGGCCATCGCTGCAGGGGAATGCACGGCCATGGATTCATGGCGACGGCGTATGCAGCGGTACCGGCCGACTGGGTGGCGTACGCGGGCGGAGAGGTGGCGGCGCTGCAGCGGCAGGTCGATCGATGCACCGGACTGCTGACCTACAGTGTTCTCAACGAGCAAGTGGCTCAGCCTACGGACGAGAACCTGGCGCGCTGGATCCGCGCGCGCCTCGATGCACCGGGAATCGACCGTGTTGCGGTGCAGAGCACCCCAAACCAAGGTGTGGAGGTCGACGCGCGAGACCATGCGCACGTCTGGCGGCGCTACCGCTTTCAGGCTGCGCACCGCCTGCCGCATGTGCCCCTCGAACACAAGTGCGGCCGCCTGCACGGGCACGGTTTCGAGGTGATCGTGCACGCCGACCAAGACCTCGCTGGCGCCGACTTGAGCATCGATTACGACCAACTCGACGCGTTGTGGGCGCCGATTGGGGCGGAAGTCAACTACCGCTGTCTCAATGATGTAGCGGGACTCGAGAACCCAACCAGCGAGATGATCTCGTCCTGGCTTTGGGAGCGACTGAAGCCAGCGTTACCGGCACTTTCGTGGGTGACTGTCTATGAAACGGCGTCGTGCGGAGCGACGTTCGATGGGTCGAACTACCGGATCTGGAAGGACTTCACCATTGACAGCGCGCTGCGGCACCGTCGCGCACCCACCAATGACCCCAGGCATGCCATACATGGCCATACGTACACACTGCGCCTGCACCTGGGCGCGCCTATAGACCAGGTGATGGGTTGGACCGTCGACTTCGGGGATGTGAAGGCGGTATTCGATCCGATCTTCAAGTCGCTCGACCACCATCCGCTACACGAGCAAGCAGATCTGGCGGACGGCGACACGACGACCATTGCCCGATGGCTTCATGAGACTACGCGACGAGAGATTCCACAACTCGTTCGACTCGATCTATTCGAGTCCGAGGGTTGCGGATCGCTGGTTGGCGTAGACCTTGGCGGACCGGCACTTCCCGTCTGATGTCATGACATATTCAGTCAAGGAAGTGTTCTACACACTGCAGGGCGAAGGCATGCAGGCCGGAATGCCAGCAGTGTTCTGCCGCTTCGCGGGTTGCAACCTTTGGAGCGGGCGAGAGGAAGATCGGAGTGCGGCCGTGTGCCGCTTCTGCGACACTGATTTCGTCGGCGTAGACGGCACGCTTGGGGGCAAGTACGCCTCTGCCGCCGATCTGGCAGACCGCATTGTGTCGCTCTGGCCGGCAGAGGAGGACAGGTTTCGGCTGGTGGTCTTGACCGGTGGCGAACCTCTGCTGCAAGTCGATCGAGCACTCACTGACGCACTCCACACACAAGGCTTTCGCATCGCCGTTGAAACCAACGGTACGATCGAAGCTCCTGCAGGGATCGACTGGATCTGCGTGAGCCCCAAAGCCGGCGCACCGTGGGTACAAACCCATGGCAATGAACTCAAGCTGGTGTATCCGCAGCCCGGTCTGCTGCCGGACGACATAGACTGGTCGGCGACGCGCTTCGAGCACTGTCTGCTGCAGCCGATGGATGGCCCGCAGGTTGTGCAAGCCACAGAGGCTGCGATTGCATACTGCCAAGCGCACCCGCGATGGCGACTGTCGATACAGACACACAAGATGTTGAGGATCCGCTAGCTCACTGCGAAGGCAACTGTTCAGTACACCATTTAAAAGGTACGCTTGATAAAAGGCTGCTAACAGCAGAATCGGGAGGCGTTTTTGTTTCGAGGCATGCTGGTGTCGCTGCCCCAGAAAAGGGGCGTGGGAAAGCTGGAAGCGGTAGTGGGAGGCACGTGTTCCGTTGCTGTTTTCCGGTCGATCATTCGATCGGAGATAGTCCAGTTTCCCGTCGCGGCTCTTAGCCGCGCCTACTTGAGCCCTCAGACCCGTGTCTACGTTCGCGACGACGAGCGCTTTCGTGTCGGCCGGGTGACCGATTTCCTGATTGGTCAGAATGGGCTGGTCGACTACGAGGTGAGGTTTCCCAACGGGAGGCGGGCGGACTTCAGCGAGCTTTCCCTGTTCATACGGCCGTGGAGCGCGCCCGATGATCCGGCTGAAGTCCTGGCTAGAGGTGGCGCGGAAAGCCAGTTTCTCCACGATCGCCGCCAGGCGGCCGTTCTACCGCTTTTGAACCTTCGCGCCGCCGCTCAAGGAATGACGGCACTCATATCCGCAGGCATCGAACTGGCCGCGCATCAGGTGGCTGCTGTCCGTCGTGTTCTAACAGATCCGATACAACGTTACCTTCTGGCGGATGAGGTCGGCCTTGGGAAGACCATCGAGGCCGGCCTAGTCGTTCGGCAACACCTGATCGACAACCCTGAGACGAGCGTGATTGTGGCGGTGCCCGCTCACTTATGCATGCAGTGGCGCCTTGAACTTGCGACCAAACTTCGGCTGGATCAGTTCGGCGACAGCGTTGAAGTCATAGCCCACGCCGACCTAGATCGCGTTCGGCGCGTACCCGACATCCTCGTTGTTGATGAGGCGCATCATCTTGTGGGAATCGAAGCAGGCGACCTCGCGCCAGCCGCCGCGAAACTCCGTGTCCTCGCCAACGAAGCGCCTGTCCTGCTTCTCCTCTCCGCGACGCCCGCACTTGGCGACGAGGCTCGATTTCTGGCGCTCTTGAACTTGCTTGACCCTACCTCTCATCCACTCGACGACGTTGAAGGTTTCCGGCGTAAGCTTGAGGGACGGCGAGAGATTGGGCGCTTGTTGCTCGGTCTGGATCCTGAGGCACCGGGACTGGTACTCCGGCAGCGCAGCACCGAGATGGAGCGGCTGTTTCCGGACGACTTGACGATCAGAGAACTCGCTCCCAAACTCGTCGCGGCAACCCGAGAGGCGCCTGCCGAGGTGCCTGCGCTTTGCGCTGCGCTCAAGAGCCACATCGCCGACAGCTATCGGATCCACCAGCGTCTGATCCGATCGCGTCGCGCCGATGCGCAGGGCTGGGCGTTTAATCCTCGCGGAAGTTGGAACAATTTAGAACCCACCTTCGCCCATGTTCGAATCGAGGCTGATGGCAGCGCCTGGGTTGAGCCTTTGCTTCCGGTGTTGGAGGAGTGGCGTTTCGCCGCTGTTGAGGCCGCCGCTGGCGATGAGCAAGGACTCAACTGGACAGCGCGTCGTTACGCTGAGTTGCTGAGCGCGGCAGCACAGGGCCGGAGAGCGCTCACTGATTGGATCGTGGGAGATGGACCTCGACCTGCCTTTGCCGACGAACCATCAATCCTCGCCCGGCTTGCGTTGCTTGCCGCGGAAAGCGGCATAGATAACGACTACGCCACAGCTTGCGAGAGCACACGACGTCTGATTCGCAGTCTTCGCGCCGAGGGCAAGTGTCCTAAGATCATCGCGTTCTCATCGTCCGCGGCCGGCGCAAGTGCCTTCCACACTGCCCTGCTGGACACCTTGGAGGATTGCGAGGTCCTTCTTCTGAGCGGCGATGGTGCGACAGCGGATGAGGCAACCGTCACCGCGTTCACTTCACCCCGTGCCTCGGCGGTGTTGATCTGCGGTCGAAATGGCGAGGAGGGGCTCAATCTCACGTGTGCGCATGCCATCGTCCACCTCGATTTACCAATGGCAGCCGCGCGGATTGAGCAGCGAATAGGTCGCTTGGATCGGTTCGGAAGGCGGCTCGGCGTCGTGCGGCACAGGATCATGCTTCCCGCAGACGACGACGACAGCCCGTGGACTGGCTGGGCAGACTTTCTTAGTGAGGGCCTCGCCCTATTTCATCGTTCTATCAGCGACGTCCAGTTTCTGCTTGAAGGCTTCGAGCTGCGCCTCTTTCGTGTGCTGCTTGAGCACGGTCCAAGCGGCGTGCAAGCTCTCTCGGCCGAAGTCCGCGACGCAATCCGCGAGGAACGCCGCTCCCAGGACGAGCAGTACGCGCTAGACCGCATCGCGCTTGCCGAAGAACCCGTCGAGACGTTCATTGAGACGCTAGAAGCGGCAGAGGAAGACGAAGCCGCGCTAGAGAGCGGCGTCGATCAATGGCTGCTGGGTGCGCTGCTCATGAAGAAGCAACCGGTCGCGTGGCCAGCGCAGGATCCGTTCAAGCTTTGCGCGACGAAGGAAACGCTCGTTCCAAGGCTGCCATGGCTGGAAGCATTCAATCTGGAACAGACGCGCGCGCTGACCTGGCGCCGGCGGATCGCGACCGCTCATCCGGAGGCCATGCTTCTAAGGCCGGGAACACCGCTCTTGGACTTGGTCGAGCGCTTCACACGCTGGGACGATCGCGGAACCGCATTCGTCACATGGAGAACCGCGGCGGAGTGGGCACATGACCTATGGATTGGCTTCCGGCTCTGCTTCGTGCTCGAGCCTGACGTTCCAATCTCTGACATGTTCGCCCCGAGCAGGGCTGAACTAGCTGCCCTGCGACGGGCCCAGCGCTACCTGCCCCCTCGTACGTTGAGCGTTTACGTGGACATCGATGGCTTCGCCGTCCAGGATCCCACACTACTCTCCATTTTGATGAGACCTTATCGTCGCGCCGATGAGGATGCGGGGAGCATCGTCGATCTGAACTTGGCGAGCCGGCCGCATATCCTAGCCAGTGTTATCGATCCGGCCTCCTTCGGCGACCTCTGCCGATCGGTTCGCGATCGCTGCCGCGGTGCCCTACTCGCTGAGAAGTCGCTGGGTTACGCAGTCGCCGCCGCCGAGCGCCTCGCCACGGCAGAGG
>PKDC01000012.1 GCA_002862435.1 Pseudomonadota bacterium
AGCACATCGAAGTTGACCTCATTGACGACGGCAAGACGCTACGCGCTACGTTGCATAATCCCCTCGGAGTAGGCGTCTACCACGTGCAATGGCGCGCCGTCGGTGATGACAACCATCCGATGACTGGCGAATACAGCTTCACCATCAAATGAGCGGACGCCAACATCATGTCCAGTCTTCCCGACTACGCGCTTCGGTTCATGCAGTACCTGGACCTGATGTTGTTGTTCGGATTGCCGCTATTCGCTTGGTACGGTCCGGCCGCCTCAACGATCAGCGGCGATAAGCGCTCCCCACCGCCCAAATCGTCCTTGACCCTCGGGCTCCTGTTCTGTGGGGTGCTCGGCTTGGCGCTGGTGGGCATTGAGATTGCCCGCAGCACGGCTGGCATCATGGGGATCGCGGTTTCCGATCTGGCGCGGGACGACTTGGCCTGGTATCTGTTCGACACCGCCGCTGGGCGCGCCGGGCTGACGCGAGCATTCCTGCTGGTTCTGCTGCTTGCTGTACTCGGCTGGCAGTCGCAGCGCGCCGAGCGCCCATTCCCCATTCTGCGAGTGACCCTGCTGGCCGGTGTGGCGCTGGTCAGCCTGGCGTGGAACGGACACGCTGCCAGTGGCGAGGGTGTGAGTGGTACGGTGCGGCTGGTGGCTGGTATGGCGCACCTGCTCGCTGCCGGCGGCTGGATCGGGGCCATCTTCGCCTTGCTGATTCTGTTCGTTCGACACGGAAAGCCCGCCGCGGGTGAGGGCTTGCACATGCTGTGGCGGGCACTGCACACCTTTTCGCGCCCAGGCACCGTCTTCGTCGGTGTCCTGGTGGTGACCGGCATCCTTCACTACGGGGATCTGGTCGGCTGGTCCATCGCACCGCTGTTTCACAGCCGGCACGGCAACCTGATGCTGCTCAAGCTGGCGCTGTTCGCTGCGATGCTGGGCCTCGCCGCCCTGCATCGCTGGTGGTTGGTGCCCCGGCTCGAACGTGACATCCATACCGGCGCCCCCTCGCACTCTGCACAGCACCTGCGACTGAGTGTGACCATCGAGGCGACGATCGCGCTCCTGATTCTGGTAAGCGTAGCGGTACTCGGCACCCTCAGCCCTCATGGCTGACAACACTTGGAGAACAACAGGTGGACAACAACCAACCAGGGACTTCGTGCATCCCATGCACGAGTAGTGAAGGGGCCTCATGGAGCTACGTCATTTACGTTGCTTTATTACAGTTGCGAAAGAACTCCATTTCGCCCGCGCTGCCGAGCGGCTGCACATCGAGCAGTCGCCGCTGTCACGCGCCATTAAGGAATTAGAAGAAGAACTCGGGGTTCGTCTGTTCGACAGGACGACCCGCAGCACGCGATTGACCCGTGCGGGGAAACTTTTCCTTGAGCATGTGCCGCGTGTCTTTACTGCTCTGGAGCAGGCGCGCGGCAGCGTGAGGGCAGCGGCGGCCGGCTATCAGGCTCAACTGCGCATCGCGTTGTCCGATGGCATCACACCGTCGCGCTTCACTGCCTTGCTGGCGCAATGCCGACAGGACGAACCGGAGGTTGATATCCGGCTGTATGAAGTGCCGCTGTCGCAGCAGATCAGGGGATTGCACGACGATCTCTACGACGTAGGATTCGCACAGTCCGCCGAGGTGGGTGAAGGCATCCTGGCCGAAGCGGCCTGGAGTGATCCGGTGGTGGTCGCCGTACCCGCACGACATCCGCTGCTGACGTACAAACGTATTCCGCTGGACGAAGTGCTGCGCTATCCGCTGGTGATGTGCGATCCGCAGCTATGCGAAGGCTATGGCCGGCAGATTGCGCGCATTCTTCGCACCGTGGATGTGGAACCACTTGTCGCGGAAGAAGTGGCGTCGCTGGACCTGATGCTGGCGCTGGTGGCAGCGGGGTATGCACTGGCGTTGGTCGGATCGTCGCAGATCATCGCTTGCCGTAACGCCGACGTGATTGGCAGGCCCCTGGCGGGACGCTCCCCCATGCTGACCACCTATCTGCTGCGGCGGGATGTTGAACCATCCGAAACCTTGAGCCGCTTCATTGATCGAGTCAGCCCGATTATCACGGACGCACCTTCGCACATTCCCGAATCCACAAAGGAGATCAACTCATGAGAATACTCACTGCGCTTTCGCTCACACTGGTGATGACCGCTTGCGGCGAATCGGCACCGACGGAGACGGTCGAGTCATTGGTCGCCAATCCCGAACGCCTGAAGGAACTGCGCGAACAGTGCCGCGCCGACCGCGCCAAGCTCGGCGACGAGTTGTGCAACGCGGTTGCCGAGGCCACGCGCCAGCGCTTCATGGGAGATGGCGACGTGCCCTATACGCCGCCGACGGAAGAACCGAAGTTCTGATTCAGCGCTTCGCGCAAAAGAGTTTCATCCCATTGCTCCACACGCTGCAGCGCGCTGTCGTTCGCGGTGTTTCTCTTGTATACGCCCCAGAGATCAATATTGCATTTTCGCCTCGAATTGTGCCGATAACGGTCTTTGACCGGCACTGATCCGGCACCGAACCTGACACCTGCGGCATTCGCTTCGCCGCTCAACGTGCAGGAGATATTCGGAGGCCGTAATGCAGGCAACAGGCGTGCTGTTTGGTCAGGTGCTGACGGTGTTCGGCATCGTGATCGCCGGCGTGTGGACCGCCACACAATGGACCGCAGCAGCCTTGGGCTACCAGCTACGCCTGGGCGCGCCCTGGTTCGACTTCTTCGGCACGCCGGTCTATCACCCGTGGCGGTTGTTCGAGTGGTGGTTCTTCTTCGACGCCTACGCGCCCGACATCTTCACCAAGGGCGGCGCCATCGCCGGTTCCAGCGGTCTGGTCGCGGTGGTGGTCGCCATCGGCATGTCGGTGTGGCGCTCGCGGCAATCGCGCCTGGTCACGACTTACGGATCGGCGCGCTGGGCCGATGCCGCTGACATCCGCAAGGCCAGACTGGCCGGCCCGTCAGGTGTATTCCTCGGCCTGCACGAAGGCCGCTATCTGCGTCACGACGGCCCTGAGCATGTGCTGACGGTGGCACCCACGCGCTCGGGCAAGGGCGTGGGCCTCGTGGTGCCCACCTTGTTGAGCTGGCCCTTCTCAGTGGTGGTTCACGACATCAAGGGCGAGAACTGGAACCTGACCGCCGGCTGGCGCTCACGTTTCTCGCATTGCCTGCTGTTCAATCCGACCGACCCACGTTCCGCCGCCTACAACCCGCTGCTGGAAGTGCGGCGCGGCGCGCATGAAGTGCGCGACGTGCAGAACATCGCCGACATCCTGGTGGACCCCGAAGGCGCGCTGGAGCGGCGCAACCACTGGGAGAAGACTTCGCACGCGCTGCTGGTCGGGGCGATCCTGCACGTGCTCTACGCCGGCGATGACAAGACGCTGCGCGGAGTGGCCAGCTTCCTCAGCGATCCCGCGTACCCGTTCGAGGTGACGCTGCACCGAATGATGACGACGAAACACCTGGGCAATGGCCCGCACCCCGTCGTTGCATCCGCCGCGCGCGAAGTCCTGAACAAGAGCGACAACGAGCGCTCCGGTGTGCTGTCCACCGCCATGTCGTTCCTGGGCCTGTATCGCGACCCCACAGTGGCCGAGGTTACGTCGCGCTGCGACTGGCGCATCGCCGACCTGATTGCCGCCGAGTCCCCGGTGTCGCTGTACCTGGTGGTGCCGCCGTCCGACATCAGCCGCACCAAGCCGCTCATTCGCCTGATCCTCAACCAGATCGGCCGGCGCCTCACCGAATCGCTCGACGGCTCCGATGGCATTCCCCGCCGCCGTGACCTCCTGCTGATGCTGGACGAGTTTGCCGCGCTCGGCCGGCTCGACTTCTTCGAGAGCGCCTTGGCCTTCATGGCCGGCTATGGCCTGCGCGCGTTCTTGATCGCGCAGTCACTCAATCAGATCGACAAGGCTTACGGGCAGAGCAATTCGATTCTCGACAACTGCCATGTGCGCGTGACGTTTGCGACCAACGACGAGCGCACGGCCAAGCGCATTTCCGAGACGCTGGGCACGTCCACCGAACTGCGCGCGCAACGCAACTACGCGGGCCATCGTCTCGCGCCGTGGCTGGGCCACTTGATGGTGTCGCGCCAAGAAACAGCGCGGCCCTTGCTCACGCCCGGCGAAGTGATGCAGCTCCCGCAGGACGAGGCCGTGGTGATGGTATCCAGCGTCGCGCCGATCAAGGCGAAGAAGTTGCGCTACTACGCCGACGCCAACTTCAAATGCCGCGTGCTGCCGCCGCCCACACTCGTGTCCGGGCGCTACGCCGATGCGCCGCCGTCACGGCCGGACGATTGGAGCAGTCTGGTGGTTCCCGCCGTACCTGCCGCGTCCGCAAATGCTGCGGGCCTCGCTGACATCGCCACCGCCGCCGACGAAGGCGGCCCGCGCCGCCAGCCCGAACTGTCCGAAACCGTGGCCTACAACCCCGCACCCGAGCACGCGGCCAGCGACCTGGCGCTGCTTGATGACGAAGACGACCTACCGCTTCCTTTGCCGTCCCAGCTCGACCCGCGCTTGCAGCGTGCGGCGCGGCTGGCTGCCCTCGACCCTGACGACGGAATCCAACTATGAGCCAACTTCATTCCCGCCATCGCCTGAACCTGTTCATCGAACGCGACCACGCCAAGCGCCTGGACGAGCTGGCCGCGAAGAAAGGCGTGTCCAAGTCCTCCATCGTCGCGGCGGCGCTGGCGTCCTGGCTGTCGCCGGACGCGGCCGACCAACGCGAAGCCGCGATGGCGAAGCGGCTGGATCGGCTGTCGCGCCAGGCCGAAAAACTGGAGCGTGACCAGAACATCCTGATCGAGACTCTGGCGCTATTCGTGCGCTACTACCTGACCGTCAGCACGCCGCTGCCGGAGGCGCATCAGGACGCCGCGAAGGCACAGGGCAAGGCGCGCTTCGAGCAGTTCATCGAACAGCTTGGCCGGCGCTTGCTGCGTGGGCGCAGCTTGGTGCGCGAGGTCTACGAGGAGATCCAGCCCGACACGCAGCGGCTGGACGAGACGGCGGCGCTGGCCGAAGCTCAGGAACGTGCGCGGGAGGCTGCCGTATGAGTGCCATTCCGCAGCAACCATCGTCCTCTGTCACTTCGCTGGACCGGCGCATTCGCATGCTGCGCACGGCGATGGGGCCGCTGATCGCCGCCGCGCTCGAAGATCCGGATGTGGTGGAAGTGATGCTGAACCCGGACGGCACGCTGTGGATCGACCGCCTCTCCACGGGCCGCGCCGCCACCGGCGAGTCGCTGTCCGCCGCGGACGGCGAACGCATCATCCGCCTGGTCGCGGCGCATGTGGGCACGGAGGTCCATCGCGGCCGGCCACTGCTGACCGCCGAGCTGCCGGAGACCGGCGAGCGCTTCGAGGGCATCTTGCCGCCAGCGGCGCCAGGGCCGGCGTTCGCCCTGCGCAAGCGCGCCGTCGGTGTGATCGGCCTGGCCGACTACGTGCGTGACGGCATCTTGACTGCCGAGCAGGCCGAGTTCCTGCGCCGCGCGGTGCGCGAGCGCCAGAACATCCTGATCGCTGGCGGTACCAGCACCGGCAAGACCACGCTCGCCAACGCGCTGCTGGCCGAAATCGCCAGCACTGGCGACCGTGTGCTGGTGCTGGAAGACACAGTGGAATTGCAGTGCGCGGCGCGCGACCACGTGCCGCTGCGCACCCGTGCCGGCGTGGTGTCCATGACCGAACTGGTGCGCGCCACGATGCGGCTGCGGCCGGACCGCGTGATCGTCGGCGAGGTGCGCGGCGGCGAGGCCCTGGACCTCATCAAGGTGTGGGGCACCGGCCATCCCGGTGGCATCTCCACGATCCACGCGAGTTCCGCGCATGGCGCACTGCTGCGCCTTGAACAACTGATCCTCGAAGTCGCCCTGACGCCACCGCGCGCGCTGATCGCCGAGGCGGTGAACGTCATCGTCTTCATCGCCGGACGTGGACGCGCCCGCCAGGTCCAGACCGTCGCCCGCGTGACCGGCTTCGACGGTCAGGGCTACCAGCTCGACGACGCGCTCGCGCCGCTTCCTTCCCCATCCTCAACCCACCTTGGAGAACTGCCATGACACCTGCTCACGTTTCCCATGATTCCCGCATTTCCGTAAATCCGCTTTCCCTGCTCGCACGCCTGCGGTGCCTGGCCTGGCCGGCGCAACAGGGGCTGCTGCTGGCGGTCGTGTTCCTGCTGGCGACCGGCACGGCGCAGGCGGCCGGTTCCAGCATGCCCTGGGAAGGGCCGCTGCAAGCCATCCTCGACTCGATCCAAGGGCCGGTGGCGCGCATCGTGGCGGTGATCATCATCATCGCCACCGGCCTAGCGCTGGCCTTCGGCGACACCAGCGGTGGCTTTCGCAAGCTGGTGCAGATCGTTTTCGGTCTGTCGATCGCGTTTGCGGCGTCCTCGTTCTTCCTGTCCTTCTTCAGCTTCTCCGGCGGGGCTGTCGTATGAGTGCGCCCAATGAGTTCGCCATCGGCTTCGAGGTGCCGCTGCACCGTTCGCTGACTGAAACCATCCTGCTGGGCGGTGCGCCGCGCACCGTGGCCATCGCCAACGGCACGCTGGCCGCCGCTGTGGGGCTAGGCCTGCAACTGTGGATTCCGGGCCTGGTGATATGGATCGTCGGCCACTCACTGGCGGTGTGGGGCGCGCGGCTGGACCCGCAGTTCATGCAGGTGTTCGCGCGGCACATCAAGCACAAGTCGCTGCTGGACGTGTGAGGACGACGCCATGTTGCATCTCGCCGAATACCGCCAGCGCCCCGCACTGCTCGCAGACTGGTTGCCGTGGGCCGGGCTGGTGGCGCCTGGTGTCGTGCTCAACAAGGACGGTTCGTTCCAGAAGACGGCGCGCTTTCGCGGGCCGGACCTGGACAGCGCGACGCAGGGCGAGCTGATCGCCACGTCGGCGCGGCTCAACAACGCGCTGCGGCGCCTGGGTTCCGGCTGGGCCTTGTTCGTGGAGGCCGAACGGCTGTCAGCGGCCGACTATCCGCAGTCCGAGTTTCCCGAACCGCTGTCGTGGCTGATGGACGAGGAACGCCGCGCGGTCTTCGAGGAAGACCAGAGCCACTTCGAGAGCCGCTATCACCTGACGCTGGTGTGCCTGCCGCCGGAGGAATCCCGCGCACGCGCCGCGAAGCTGCTGTACGAGAACACATCGCAACGTGGCGTGGATTGGCATGAACGCCTGACGGTCTTCATCGCGGAGACGGATCGTTACTTCGACCTGCTCGACGGCGTGATGCCGGAAATTGCGTGGCTCGACGACAGCGAGACGCTGACCTACCTGCACGCCACCATCTCCACGCGGCGTTATCGCGTGGCCGTGCCAGAACATCCGTTCTACCTCGATGCGCTGCTGACCGACTGCCCGCTGACCGGCGGGCTGGCGCCGATGCTGGGCGATGCGCACCTGCGCGTGGCCTCGGTGCGCGGCTTCCCGACCTCGACCTGGCCGGGGCTGCTCGATGACCTGAACCGACTCGGCTTCGCCTATCGCTGGAGCACGCGCTTCCTGTGCATGGACAAGGCGGAGGCGGAAAAGGAACTCGGCCGCCTGCGCCGCCAGTGGTTCTCCAAGCGCAAGAACGTCGCCGCGCTGCTGCGCGAGACGATCTTCCAGCAGGAAAGCCCGCTGGTCGATACGGACGCATCGAACAAGGCGGTGGACGCCGATGCGGCCCTGCAGGAGCTTGGCAGCGACCAAGTCGCCTTCGGTTATGTCACCGCTACCGTGACCGTATTCGACACCGATGCCGGCGCGGCCGACGAGAAGCTGCGCATGATCGAGCGCGTCATCCAAGGCCGGGGTTTCGTCACGATCCCGGAAACGCTCAACGCCGTGGAGGCGTGGTTGTCGTCGATTCCGGGCAACGCCTACGCGAATGTGCGCCAGCCCATCGTCTCGACGCTGAACCTCGCGCACCTGATGCCGGTGTCGGCAGTGTGGGCCGGGCCGGAGAGGAACGCGCATCTCAATGGGCCGCCCTTGATCGTCACGCGCACCGATGGCGCCACGCCGTTCCGGCTGGTGACGCACATCGGCGATGTCGGCCACACCCTTATCGTTGGACCGACCGGCATGGGCAAGTCCGTGCTGCTCGCCACCCTGGCGATGCAGTTCCGCCGCTATCCCGGCTCGCGCATCTTCGCGTTCGATATGGGCCGCTCGATGCGCGCCACCATCCTGGGCCTGGGCGGCGAGCACTACGACCTGGGCACGGACGGCGACATCTCGTTCCAGCCACTCGCGCGCATCGACCAGGAGAGCTACCGCACCTGGGCCGCCGAATGGCTCGAAGGCCGGATGCTGCGAGAAGGCGCGACCATCGGCCCCGACGAGAAGGCGGCCATCTGGTCGGCGCTGGAAAGCCTTGCCGGCGCGCCGGTGGAGCAGCGCACGCTGACCGGCTTCTCCGTGCTGTTGCAGAGCAACGCGCTGCGCCAGGCGCTGGCGCCCTACGTGCTCGGCGGCGCCCACGGCAGTCTGCTCGATGCCGACCGCGATCGGCTGGGCACGGCCGACGTGCAGGGCTTCGAGATGGAGGAGCTGATGGCGAGCCGTGCCGCCGTGCTGGCGGTGCTCGGCTATCTGTTCGCCCGCTTCGATGAGCGTTTCGATGGCGCACCCACGCTCTTGATCCTCGACGAAGCCTGGCTGTTCCTCGACGACCCGGTGTTCGCCGCGCGCATCCGCCAGTGGCTGAAGACGCTGCGCAAGAAAAACGTGTCGGTGATCTTCGCCACGCAGTCGCTGGCCGACATCAAGGACTCCAGCATCGCACCGGCCATCGTGGAGAGCTGCGCGAGCCGCATCTTCTTGCCCAACCCGCAGGCCACCGAGCCGCAAATCCGCACGATCTACGAAGGCTTCGGGCTCAACGCCCGCCAGATCGAGATCGTCGCCACCGCGCAGCCGAAGCGCGATTACTACTACCAGTCGCGCTTGGGAAATCGCCTGTTCGACCTCGACCTGGGGCCGGTCGCGCTGGCCTTCGCCGGCGCCTCGACGCCGCAGGACCAGCGCGACATCGACGCGGTGGAGGCGGCTTTGTCTTCCAGCTTCGCAGCCGCCTGGCTGCGCCATTGCGGTCTGGACTGGGCGGCCGACCTGTTGCCGTCCGCGCCTGCCGCTTTCAACCCACCACAGGAGAACCCGTCATGAAGAAGACACTGCTTGCGATCGTTGCTGCCGCTCTGTTTTGCACGCTGCCTGCCGCGCAGGCGCAGTGGGCGGTGATTGACCCGACCAACCTGATGCAAAACACGCTGACCGCGATCCGCACGCTGGAGCAGATCAACAACCAGGTGCGGCAGCTTCAGAACGAAGCGCAGATGCTCATCAACCAGGCGCGCAATCTGACGAGCCTCGACTACAACGTGGTCAACCGGCTGCGCTCGACGCTGGCGACCACCGAACGCCTGATCGCCGAGGCGCAGGGTCTGGCCTACGACGTGGCGAGCATGGACCGGGAGTTCGCCCGGCTGTACCCGCAAGAGTATGCCGCCACCGTCAGCGGCGACCGCATGGCGCAGGACGCGCGTGAGCGCTGGCGCCACACGCTCGACGGCCTGCACACCGCGATGCGGATGCAGGCACAGGTGTCGCAGAACCTTGGTGAAGACGAAGGCGTGCTGGCCGATCTGGTGGGCCAGAGCCAGTCGGCCACCGGCGCGCTGCAAGCAGCGCAGGCGACCAACCAGTTGCTGGCCTTGCAGGCCAAGCAAGCGATCCAGTCTCAGCAGCTCCAGTTGACGCAGGACCGCGCCGCGTCGCTGGAGCTGGCGCGGCAGGCGGCGGCCACCGAACGTGCCCGCGAAGTGCGGCGGCGATTTCACGGCGAGGGCACGCCCTACACGCCGCAGACCGTGCCGTTCTACGGCGGCGACTGAGGGCACGCGCCATGAACGACATCTCGGTGATCGACCGCTTCCTCATCGTCTTCTCCACTTACATCGACTCGGGCTTCGGTCTGCTGGGTGGCGAGGTCGCGTTCCTCACCGCCACCTTGATCGTGATCGACATGACCATCGCGGGTCTCTATTGGGCGATGAGTCACGCCACCGGCCAGGGCGAGGACGTGATCGCCAAGCTGATCCGCAAGGTGCTCTACATCGGCGCTTTCGCCTACATCATCGGCAACTTCAACTGGCTGGCGAGCATCTTGTTCCGCTCGTTCGCGGGGCTGGGTTTGATGGCGTCGGGTTCCACGATCTCGCAGGCCGAGTTCCTGCAACCCGGCCGGCTGGCCAAGGTGGGCGTCGATGCCGCCGCGCCGATCCTCGAACAGATCAGCGACATGGCGGGCTTCCCCGAGGTGTTCGTGAACATGACTCCCATAGTGGTCATGTTCCTGGCCTGGCTGGTGGTGATCGTCACGTTCTTCGTGCTGGCGATCCAGCTTTTCATCACGCTGATCGAGTTCAAGCTGACGACGCTCGCCGGCTTCGTGCTGGTGCCGTTCGCGCTGTGGAACAAGACCGCGTTCCTGGCCGAGAAGGTGCTGGGCAACGTGGTGTCCTCCGGCATCAAGGTGCTGGTGCTGGCGGTGATCGTCGGTATCGGCACCGGCCTGTTCGCCGAATTTCAGGTCGCGCCGGATGAACCCTCCATCGACCACGCGCTGGTCATCATGCTGGCGTCCCTCTCGCTGCTGGCGCTCGGGATCTTCGGGCCGGGTATTGCTACCGGCCTGGTGTCCGGCTCGCCGCAGCTCGGCGCCGGTGCGATGGCGGGTGCCACGCTCGGCGCGGCCGGTACGGCTGTCGCGGTGGGCGCGGTGGCCACGGGTGTGGGTGGTGCCGTCGCGGCCGGTGCGCGCATGACGCCCGGCGCTGCCCGCATGGCCGTCGGCGGCGCACGTTCGATGGCATCGACCGCCAGCAGCGCTAGGTCCGCCTTCCAGGCAGGTTCCGCCGGTGCTGGCGGTGGCCTCAGGGGCGCAGCGGTAGGTCTCGGCAACGTCGCCCGGACCGGTGCGCATTCGCTGAAGACGCGTGCCGCTGCCGCCATCAATCCCGATGCTTCCACAGGCAGCGCTGCTACCGGCTCGCCCGCTCAGGGCAGCGCGGAGGCCGCGACCGCCAACACCGGACAACCCGCGTGGGCCAGCCGCCTGCAACGTCGCCAGCAGCTCACCCATGCCGCCACCACCGTCGCACACACGCTGCGCGGCGGCGACGGCGGAGGCTCGGGCAGCGGCCCCAGCCTGCGCGACCCATCGAACTCATAAGGAGAACCTGCCATGCGATTCAAACGACCGCAGGTACGCTACGCCGACACACCGCAGCCGGCCACGCCGTACCAGGCCGCCGAACAGGTATGGGACGAGCGCATCGGCTCGGCCCGTTCACAAGCGAAGAACTGGCGGCTGATGGCCTTTGGCTGCCTCACACTCGCGTTGCTGATGGCCGGCGGCCTTGTGTGGCGCTCAGCGCAGTCCATCGTCACGCCCTACGTGGTGGAGGTGGACCACGGCGGGCAGGTCCGCGCTGTGGGCGAGGCCGCCACGCCGTACCGGCCCAACGATGCGCAGGCCGCGCATCACCTCGCGCGCTTCGTCACGCTGGTGCGCTCGCTGTCCATCGACCCGATCGTGGTGCGGCAGAACTGGCTGGATGCCTACGACTACACCACCGACCGCGGCGCAGCCGTGCTCAATGACTACGCGCGCGTCAACGATCCCTTCGCGCGCATCGGCCGGGAAACGGTGACGGTACAGGTCAACAGCGTCGTGCGCGCAAGCGGTGAGTCATTTCAGGTGCGGTGGACGGAGCGCCGCTACGTCAACGGCGCAGCGGCGGGACTGGAGCGCTGGACGGCGGTGGTCTCCATCGTGCTGCAAACGCCGCGCACCGAGGAGCGGCTGCGCCGCAATCCCTTGGGCATCTACATCAACGGCTTGTCGTGGAGCCGGGAACTCGACTCGATCGAAGGAGACAGGCCATGAAACCGTCTTTGCGCTTTTACGCTGTTGCACTGATTGCCGTCACGCTGGCGGGCTGCGCCACGCCGCGCAAGCCGCCGACCATCACGCTAGACGAGCTGGTGCAGGCGCAGCCCCTGCCCGAACCACCCCTGCCGGTGGAAGTGGTCGCTGTGCCGGAGCCCTTGCCGCTGCCGGGACAGTTGATGCCGCTGCCGGTGCAGGACGAGAAGCCGCCGACGCCCGAGCCGGAAGACGCGCGCGAGCGCGTATCCCTCGCCAACGCGGAAGCACGCATGGCGCCCACACGCGAAGGCTACATCAACGCTATTCAGGTCTGGCCTTTCACCGACGGCGCGCTCTATCAGGTCTATACCAGTCCAGGCCGCGTGACGATGATCGCCTTGCAGCCCGGCGAGGAACTGGTGACGGTCGCCGCCGGCGACACGGTACGCTGGATCGTCGGCGACACCTCCAGCGGCGGCGGTGACGAGCTGCGCGTCAACGTGCTGGTGAAGCCCACCCGCACCGGACTGAAGACCAACCTGGTCATCACCACCAACCGCAGGACGTACCTGATCGAGCTGACCTCGACCGAGAGGGCGTGGATGGCGTCGGTGTCCTGGGACTATCCGCGCGACCGCATGCTCGCCTTGCAGCGACAGTCGCAAGCAGCACAAAGCACCGCGCCGATCGATACGGGCCTGACACTGGAGAACATCCGCTTCCGCTACGCGATCAGCGGCAGCAATGCGTCGTGGAAGCCGCTGCGCGCCTTCGACGATGGCGAGAAGGTCTACATCCAGTTCCCGGCCGGCATCGCGCAGGGTGAATTACCTCCGCTGTTCGTGATCGGCGCGCAGGGTGACGGCCAGCTCGTGAACTACCGCTTCCGGTCGCCGTACTACATCGTGGACCGGCTGTTCGGCGCCGCCGAACTGCGCCTGGGCGGCGACAAGGGCGACGTGGTGCGCATCGAGCGCACGGATGGCATCGCGCGGAGGAACTGACCATGAGCCAAGACGATTCCGCGGACATGCCTCGCACCGCACCGAAGCTGGCACCGGAACAAGTCGCCCTGCGGGCGCAGCCGCGTCCGGTCACGCGGTTGAACCGGCGCATGCTGGCGATTCTGGTCGGCAGCGTGGCAACCGCAGTATTGGGCGCAACGCTCTGGTCGCTGCAAGCGCCGCAGCGTCGTGGCGCAGGCGAGTCAGCTGAACTGTACAACGTCGATCGCGTCTCGCGCTCCGAAGGGCTGGCGCAGTTACCCGCCGACTATTCGCAACTACCGCCGACTGTGCCATCGCTGCCGCCGGAGCTGGGCGAACCGTTACCCGGCGACCTCGGCGCGCCGATCCTTCGCGCCGAGCAGCGGGCGCAGGATTACTCACAACCGGGCTATGATCCGGCAGAGGCCGAGCGCCTGGCGCGGCTCAAGGAGGCCGAGGAAGCGGCGGCTTCGTCCGTGTTCTTCAGCACGGGCCGACAGCGCGCCACCGTAGCCTCTCCCACTCAGAACATGGCAGGGCCGCCACCGCTGACCGGACTGGCTGGCTTCGACCCGCTGGCCGCCGGGCCGGCTTCGACGGCTGCGCAGCCTGCCGATCCTACTGCCGTGCAGAACCGGCAGGACCAGAAGGAAGCGTTTCTGAGCAATGCCGGTTCTACGCAAACCCGTAATTCTGGCAACTTGCAACTGCCGGCCTCACCGTACCAGGTGATGGCTGGCACGGTGATCGCGGGCGCACTGGTGACGGGCATCAAATCCGATCTGCCGGGCGACGTGATCGCCACAGTGACCGAGCCGGTCTACGACACGGCCACCGGCCACCATCTGCTGATCCCGCAGGGCTCGCGCATCCTGGGCCGCTACAACAGCCAGGTCAGCTACGGGCAGACCCGAGTCCAGATGATGTGGCACCGGCTGATCCTACCGGACACTTCATCAAGCCAGCTCGACAACCTCGTGGGCACCGACCCGGCCGGCTACGCGGGCCTAGAGGATGGTGTCGATTGGCATTGGGACCGGGTCTTCGCTGGCGCAGTGCTGACTACTCTGCTGGGTGTCGGCGCCGAGCTGGCCGCCCCGGAGAATCGCCAGGACGGCGATCGCGTCATCGTCGCCGGCCGCGACAGCGTGCAGGACAGCGTGAACCAGATCGGTCAGGAAATGACCCGCCGCAACATGAACATCCAGCCCACGCTGACGGCTCGCCCCGGCCTGCCGGTGCGCATCATCGTCAACCGGGATCTGGTGCTGCGGCCGTACCAGCCGCTGTTCTTCCAGAGAGGATCATCGCAATGAACACGAACAAGCTGCGGCTCGGCCCTCTGCCCAAGAGCGAGACCGTCAAGCTGACATTCGCGTGTCCGGCCAGCCTGAAGGCTGACCTTGACCGCTACGCCACGCTGCACACGCAGACTTACGGCGAGGCGGTCGATGCGGTGACGCTGATCCCGCACATGCTGGAAGCGTTCATCGCACGGGATCGGGGATTCAGGAAAGGGATGGCCGCGAAAGCGCCACCAGCGCCCCGGCGCGACGCGCCGCCGACATAGGCGGCGACTCACTAAGGCGCAGGTCAGTGACCTGCGCCTTCGCTTTTCTGGGCTATGGCTCGCGGGAGCCTTGTCATATCATTTGCACGGACATTGCCGGACGCTTGCTCGGCTACGCCGAGACCCGCAACCGCCTTGCTCCTATGTGGCTCCCAGCTTGCAAGAGCAGGTATGTGCTAGAAGC
Source organism: Pseudomonadota bacterium (assembly GCA_002862435.1). GTDB lineage: Bacteria > Pseudomonadota > Gammaproteobacteria > UBA5335 > UBA5335 > Macondimonas. The sequence goes on from PKDC01000012.1 coordinate 14,694, forward strand.
TGGCATAGAAGCCAAAATCCTTGTCCCATATAGACTTAGGTGTTTTGCCTGTCAGCAGAGAATTCTTGACAGGCGACATTTTTTATGGCCCGTAGACCAACTATGATGAAACCGCACGTACAGGCATTGATGATGGGCCGAGTCAACTGCAATGAAGCTATGACAAACGCCACGCATGAATGGCGACGTGAGTATTCGGAATATATTGAACGCTTTGCCAAGGACGGGCGGGGACGATGATCCAATGACCAATTGCCCTGTGCGTCAGCGACTTGCTGACTCTTCCCTCGCCCTCTCAAGCCCTTGTGCTGACACGCCGGCACATCTGAGGCGCAAATCGCGGATTGCTCGCCAAGCTGCGCTGGCAAGCACCCTGTTCTGGGGCATGGTGGGCTTGCTGTCTGTTCTGGCCCATGATCTGGGCCTTACCCGCCTCACCATGGGCGACATCGCACCGCTGATCCTTTCAGGCATGGGGACTGCTCTGCTGATCCAACCTTTTCTTCAGCCCAGGCTGCTGCGCTGGTTTCCCCTTCCACTACCGTGGATCACCTTGCTCGTTACCGGCATTCAACTCGGCCTGATGCTCCAGTTCATCCGCCTGGACCAGTACGGTTATCTGGCCGCCTTTGGCTGTCTGCTGGGTCTGGTGACCATGCAATGTTATCTGGGAATGAATTTCGGCGGCCGCGCCAGCTTGCTCACGGGCGTCGTGGTGACCCTGCTCGTCCATGGCCTCTATGTTGCCGTGGGAGGCGAGGACAGCCTGCTCCGACCGGAACAGGAATTCTTGTTTGTGGTCAGCGCGCTGGCCATCACCGCCGTGATGGCGATGGCCAACGGCTTTCAGCGCCGTCGTCGTGAGCACTTGGCACAACTCTACAAACAACAGGCGGAACAGAACCGCCTGATCAGGGAGCAAAAACTGGCCCTGGACCTGCGCTCTCGCGAGTTAATACGAGCCAACGACAGCCTGCGCCAGGTTTCCCTGTCGGATGGCCTCACGGGCGTGGCGAATCGCCGCTGTCTCGACGAAACCCTGGGCCGGGAATGGCTCCGGCATGTGCGGAGCATCACAGCGGGCCAACGCAGCAGCGATCCGGCAGAACACAACGGCCTTGCCCTGCTGCTGATCGATATCGACGCTTTCAAGGCCTATAACGACCGCTACGGCCACAGTGCCGGCGATGAATGTCTGCGGCAGGTTGCCGGCGCCATCCGCCGTGCAACGCTGCGCCTGAACGATCTCACTGCGCGGTACGGGGGAGAGGAATTCGCGGTGCTGCTGCCAGACACCGCGATCGAAGGCGCCGAACAGGTGGCTCGACGCATCATGGCGAACATCCAGGCGCTGGATATCGCTCATGATGACTCGCCGGTCGCGCCTCGCATCACGGTGAGCCTCGGGATTGCCCACGTGGGCAATGAAACGCAGATAGAGGCGGCAGCCCTATTGAAACTGGCCGACCAAGCGCTCTATCAAGCCAAGAACCAGGGTCGCAACCGCATCATGGTGCACGCCCTGGCCTGACAGGCCTGCGCAAATGCGGCGTTTTTCCATTCAGGCCGCCCAGTACTGGCGCAGTCCTCGCCAATCCAGGCGGGCGGCTTTCAGGCCCAGTTCTCCCAGCACCGCATCCGCCGCGTTTTGCCCGGTTTCACAGCCGCATTCCATGAAACCCTGCGCCTCGACCGAACAATGCTCGCCGGCAAACTGCAAACGACCCACCGGCTCGGCGATGGCGCCGCCGAATCCTGTCCAGTCTCCCGGCCGCAGACACAGGTAACTGCCCTGTGTCCAGGGATGACTGGGCCAGTGGAAACGCGCTTCCCGCATACCGATGCGTTGCGCTGCAATCCCGGGATACAGCCGGTCCAGATCCGCCACGGCCCGTTCGGCCTGATCAGCGGCGCTGCCCTGACCGATGTCGATTCCGTGCTGCCCGCCGACGAAGTTGGTCAGGATGCCCGTAGGGCCGGCCTGCATGCGGCTGGTTTCCCAACTGGACTGGTAGGACAGATCGGAGAAGCTGCTGCCATCGGAGGCCGTCGACTCGCGCCAGATCCGTCGGGCAAAGCCGATCATCAACTTGGCGTTGGTGCCGCAGGCGAGTTCGGCGATGGCGCGGCGCTTGATGACCGGCAGATCCAGCTTCAGGTCGACCTGACGCAGCGTGGTCACCGGCAAGGTCAGGACCACATGGGAAGCGGTCACCTCCGAGCTGACGCCATTGCGCCGCAGGCTCAACCGATACGCACCGGCGGCGGATTGGCGGAGCGATTCCAGCACTGCGCCGGTTTCAATCACGCTGCCCAGCCGCCGACCCAGTTCCTGGGTCACCAAATCATTGCCGCCGCGCACATGAAAGCGCTCGTCGCTCTCCCCGAACACGCGGAAGGGATCGGGTTCGGCGGAGATAAAGGTCAACAGGTTGAGGGCGGATTGCTGTTCCGGCTCCAGGCCCATCTCGGTGGTGTAGGCCACGGCGAGCAGGCTGCGGATCCAACCGGAAATGCCGTGTCGGTCGAACCAGTCACTCAGGCTTTCGCGATCCAGCGCTGCGGCGTTCTGCGGGGTATGGTAGGTGATGTCACCCTCGCCCAGGGTCGCAAGATCGCGCTCGATGGCTGCCGCAATCGGGAAGAAAGCCTCGATCACTTCCTGCTCGGAACGCCGGTGCCCCTCGAAAAACCACACAGCGCGTGCCAGCTCCGGCTGATCCTGCTCAAAATCATCCAGGGCAAGCCCCAATTCGGCGGCAAGCGAGCGCAAATGCCGATGACCGCTGTCGATCAATTCACCGCCCAGTTCGGCCACCTGGCCGTCGGCGAAGTGGTTGCGCAGACTCAGGATGCGTCCGCCGATGCGGTTCTGGGCCTCGAAGAGCCGCACCTTGACCCCGGCTTGGACAAGCCGATGGGCGGCTGTCAAACCGGCAATTCCCGCACCGATCACGACCACATCGGCGGCGCCGGGGCGCTGCAGCGCCAGCGGTACACACGCCGTGGCGGCGCCCGCCAGGGCCAGTGTCGAGGTCAACAGAAATTCCCGGCGGCTGCGCAGGGCCGCCGTTTCCTGCCAGCGGGTCACCACCGCATCGGCGTCAAGACCGCCGCGATGGCCTGCGCGCGCCAATCGCAGCGCACGCTGCACCGTCTTGAACAAGGGTGTTCCGGCCATTCGTCTCCCCCCGATCGGCACCTGAAACGACAGAATCACATGCTGGCGCACACGCCAGACTTAGCTTCAATCCGCCAACGCCCCGAGCTGGCGCTCCAGCTTCACGGCATCAACGGCGAAACGGCGGATGCCTTCGGCCAGTTTCTCGGTGGCCATGGCGTCCTCGTTCAGCAGCCAGCGGAAACGACTTTCGGAAAGCTCGAGGCGGGGCACATCGGCCACCTTCGCGGCCGCTGGATCCAGGCGGCGCGGCAACGGCGCCTCGCTGGCCTCCAGCTCGGCCAACAGGCCGGGTGCGATCGTGAGCAGGTCGCAACCCGCCAGCGCCGTCACCTGCCCCACATGGCGGAAGCTGGCCCCCATGATCTCCGTGTCGTGACCGTATTTCTTGAAATAGGTGAAGATGTGGGCCACCGAGCCGACGCCGGGATCGGCCTCGGGCGGATAGCTGTCCACCCCGTCTTGCTGCCGGTGCCAGTCGGTGATCCGGCCGACAAAGGGGGAAATGAGCTGCGCCCCCGCCTCGGCGCAGGCCACGGCCTGGGCGAGACAGAACAGCAGCGTCATGTTGCAGCGAATCCCCTCACGCTCCAGCACCCGCGCGGTCTCGATCCCTTCCCAGGTGCTGGCCAGCTTGATCAGCACCCGCTCGCGCCCGATCCCAGCCTGCTCATAGAGCGCAATGAGGCGATGCGCCTTGGCGAGGCTCGCCGGCACATCGAAGGACAGTCGCGCGTCCACCTCGGTCGACACCCGTCCCGGCACCAGACGCAGGATCTCCACACCAAAGTTCACCGCCAGCTTGTCCATGGCTGCATCCAACCGCTCGGCAGCCGTGCCGCTCTGGGCGGTGCCGAAATGCATCGCATCCGCCACCAGATGCCGGTAGGCATCCTGCCCCGCTGCGGCGAGAATCAGGGAGGGATTGGTGGTCCCGTCGGTGGGCCGATAGCGGCCGATGGCCTCGATGTCGCCGGTATCGGCCACCACCGTGGTGTAGGCGCGCAACTGCTGTAACTGATTCATGGGGATGCACTCCACAAGCTAAGGGGAAACCCGCCGCCGCTGCGTTCAGGACTCGATCCAATGGACTCGTTCGGCCGTATCACCGACTCTGGCAAGAAAGCACTTCGGCCAAGGCTGCGTCGTTTTCGGCGGGCCAACGGAAAAACCGCCGCGCATTGGTGGTCGTCTGTTGCCCCAAAAGCGCCGGGTCATCGCCCCGCGCCCGCGCCACAGCGGCAAGCACATGGGGCAGGAACGCCGGCTCGTTACGCCCATCGCGCGGCCGGGGCCGCAAATCCCGTGGCAACAGGTAAGGGCTATCGGTTTCGATCAGCAGGCGCTCGGCAGGGATGTCACGCACCAGTTCCAGCAGATGCGCGCCACGGCGCTCATCGCAGATCCAGCCGGTGATCCCGACGTACATCCCCAAATCCAGGTAAGCATAGAGCGCCGCGCGATCGCCCGTGAAGCAGTGCACCACCGCGTCGCTCAGCAGGTCGCGGCAAGTCCGGATCATTGGCAAAAACCGCGCGTGGGCGTCGCGTTCATGCAAAAACAGCGGCAAGCCAGTGCGCGCCGCCTGTTCCAGATGCCACTCGAACACCCGTTCCTGTGCATCGCGGGGCGATAAATCGCGAAAGAAATCCAAGCCCGTTTCTCCGACCGCCACCACCTCAGGCGCGTCCCACAAGGTGGCCAGCTCGGCCAGGGCCGAGGGAGTCTGATGGGCGGCGTGATGGGGATGCACCCCTGCGGTGCAGCGCAACGCGTGAGGGTGCGTCTGGGCCAGCGCCAAAGCTGCGCGGCTGCAGGCAAGCGAACTGCCGGTGACCACCAGTCCCGTCACTCCCACCGCTTCGGCCCGCGCCAGCACCGCCCCGCAATCGGCGGCAAAGCTGTCGTGGGTCAGGTTGGCACCGATGTCGATCAGGCCCATCACGCGCGCGCCGCTTGATTCCGCGCCCGTTGCAGCCGAGCGAAATGCAGGGCCACGATCAATGGCACCAACCCGCCCAGGACATACAACGGCAGCACCAGCCAGACAGTCGAGGGATAGGGCGGTGGCTGACGATGGAGATAATGGCCCCAGACCATGGCCCCGCCGAGCTGCCAGATGACCGCGCAGGCCAAGGCGGCGATGGCGCGTGTGCGCGGCGCTGGCTCAATCCTTAAGCCATGGCGACCCTGCCAGCGTGACAGGGCCAGCCCCGTGGCCAACATCGCAACACCCATGAGGCTGAACACATACGGTCCGAAGGCCAGGTTCAGGCGCAGGAAGGTTCGCTCCGGCGCCTCTGGGTTGTAGTAGGCCGTCACCGATTGACCGACGGCATAGGGTGCAATGGCCCGTTCTGCTGCCTCTTGCGACATGGTGACCCGACGCGAAAACAGCTGGTCGGTGCGCAGCACATCAGTACCCAAGCTGAACCGAAAGGCCACAAACGGCAAAAAGCGCTCTGCCTCAGCGGCGCGCACGCCGCGATCCACCACCTCGGCAGGGACGGGACGGAAACCCTCCACCTGCCGGACCTGCAAAAGCAGCCGTTGCGTACCGATAAACAACACAATCACGCCAACCAGTACGCAGACCAATAACAATCGCCGCTGGATCAGGGCAGCCGGCGATGGGGCGGGGGATAATGACATCGTACGGCGATTCAACAGCGTCTGAAGATGCCAAATTGTCGCATAGATGGCAGGAGCGCTCTATATTCAAAATATTGCCATCTTGGGCATTTTTATATTAGATTGATCAATTAAAGAATGCGCGCATGAGTACCCGGACCCCTATGGCCCCGCCCACCAAGCCCGCCACCATTGACACCGAAACCCGGGAGCGGATCCTGCAAACCGCCTTCGAGATGTTCGGTCGCTATGGCTACGACGGCGTTTCGATCGACCAGATCTCCAAGGCCTGCGGCCTCAGCAAGGGCGCGATGTACTGGTATTTCCGCAACAAGGAAGCCCTGTTCGTTGAGTGCGTCAAACGCCTGCGCAAATTGTTCGTCGCCCATATCTACGGTCCCATGGCCGGCGCCGACGCTCCCAAGGAGCAGATGCTGAAATTCTTCCAGGGCATCGAGAGCGTGCTCAACGACTCGGAAAATCTGGAAAGCGTCTCCGGCCTGCTGATTGGCATCGGGCGAGTCGATCGCGACCTGATCAAGGAATTTCGCACCCGCGCGCGCCGCGATGCCGAGCATTTCCTCGCCAACATTCTGGAAAACGGTCGCAAAGAGCATCAATTCCGCTTTGTCGGCGATGCCCTGCCCATCGCCCGCGCCCTGTTCATCGTTCTCGAAGGCTGCCTGGTCCAAGCACGGGCGGATACCGCGGAACAAACCGCCGATGCCGTACACCGTTTTGCGGTGGGATTCTTTCTCGCCTGCGGCACGAGACCGCCCCCCGAGCTGGGCTTTGAGACCATCAATCCATCGATTCCCGCCCTTTCTTGACAGGTCGCCAGAGCGGTTTCTATAGTCTGGGGCCGGTTTGGCGCTCACCTTGACCCCTCGGTCTGCCCGCCCGTCGCATAACCACTCATCGGACCCGTCGGGTCCCGTCTGACAGGAAGAGACATGTTCGGCAAGCTGTTCGGCAAGAAAAAGACCGGTCCGCATATGGTCCGCATCGAGGGCGTGGCCAAACCCATTGAATGCGACGAGAAAACCTTTCTCCTCTCGGCCGCCCTGCGCGATGGGATCCCGATTCCCTATAGCTGCCGGGTCGGTGGTTGCGGCACCTGCAAGGTGCAGTTGCTGGAAGGCAAGGTGAAGGAATTCACCGACAAGACCTATCTGCTGAGCCAGGAAGAGCTACGCGCCAACTACATCCTCTCCTGCCAGTGCCAGCCCCGCTCCGATATTCGCTTTCGGGTCGACGGCCTGGATCTCTCCGCCGAAGCCCAGGCCTCGGTGCACCAGCTGGTGACCCGCCAAGGCGTGATCAAGGCCCTGCGGCCGCTGACCCACGACATCCTGGAAATCAGTATCGAGATGGATGGCCCCATGGAATACACCGCCGGCGAATACGCCGACATGCGGGTCCCTGGGGTGCTGGAGGAATTTCGCTCCTATTCGTTTGCGGCTCGCCCCGATCCCCAGCGCGCCAATCTCGTCGTGTTCCACATCCGCAAAGTACCCGGCGGCAGTTTCACCGAATGGCTGCACCAGGCTGATCGCCTCGGGGCGCGGGTGGAGCTGCGCGGTCCCTTTGGCGATTTCCGCTTGCGTTCGGGCGCGGCGCCCATGGTCTGCGTGGCCGGCGGTAGCGGCATGGCACCCATCAAGGCCCTGCTGGAGCAGGCGGTGGCCGACGGAGCACAGCGCGATTGCACCTATCTATTCGGCGCGCGCACCCAGAATGATCTGTATTGCCAGGACGACATGGCCCAGATCGCCAGCCAATGGAAAGGCACATTTCGCTTCATCCCGGTGTTGTCCAACGAGCCCGAGGACAGCGACTGGACCGGGCCGCGCGGCCTCGTCACCGAGTTCCTCAGCCGCGAAGTCGCGGATCTCGCCACCTGCCATGCCTATATGTGCGGCCCACCGCCCATGCTGGATGCCGCCATCGAGGTCCTGAAACAAGCCGGCATCTCCGCTGACCACATCCACTTTGACAAATTCCTGGACAAGAGCCACTTGGCCAAGACCCAGGTCGCCAACAACATCCCGCATGTGGGCGAAAACGGCTGAATCAAGCGTGGGCACAGCGGCCTGCTTAACGGGATCGCTGTGCCGGAGCGTGGATGGCATTCATTCCCACCCATCAAACTGGCTCGATGACAGCCGGTTTGATGACGCGGAAACAGCCCCGCAATTAGCCATAGGCCACGAATCCCCCCGCCGGAACAGCAATCCGCACGGCCCGACCGTTGCGCGCCTCGATGGCTGTCGTCGCGCCAACCTGCACCGCATCGGTCGAATAGAGGCAGGTCAGCGCCCCTGCTCCAGCATGCAGGCTTGCGTCAATTGTTACCCAGGCTTCCCGTTTGCTGTCTGCATCGGTGTTGATGGCCAGCACGATTTCCCGTCTGTCGAACAGGCGCGACCATGGCACCACGGCGCGAATCCGGTCGCCGATCATGTGCGGCAGACCGAAGCTGCCCGGCTCTCCCGATTCGGAAATCTCCCGCAGATACTGCCGTCCCCGACGCAGGGCCAGATGCCGGCTGCGCAGAGCCGTGACATCGGCGATGAAGCGGTAGATTTCATGGTTTTCATCGAAGAAATGCCGATCCGTGCTTTGCAGAGAGCCGAAAGCGCCGCCGAACATGCATTCGCGCAGGTAACGATCGTTATCGCCCGACCCGTCGAAACTCTGCTCGGTGCCGTAGTAGAGGCAGGGAATGCCCATGGAGCACAGATTCAGGCCCAGCACGGCCTTCAGGTGCGAGTAGCCGTTGTTGACCTTGTCGCCGCAGAAACGGGCTTTGCTGTTGCCCTTGCGCACCTGATCGTGATCATCAAACAGTGTCACCACATGCTTGCCGAACCAGACATGGGAGGACTTGCGCTCCAGGGCGGAATTGCGGAACAGGCCGAAATAATCTGCTGGTTCCCGATAGCCCTTGGCCAAATAATCGAGCTTGTCGGGGATATCGTCGATGCCGAGCGCCGCATCCAGGCCGGTCAATTCCAGGGTGTTGAAGGCCCGGTCGCGCCCGCCGGTGATCTCACCGACCAGGAAGAAGTTCTCCTTGCCGAGAGTCTGGGCGAATTCCTTGATCACTGAGACGAAGTAGCGTGTCGCGCCCGGTTCCATGTGCTTGACCGTGTCAATGCGAAAACCGTCGATGTCTGCCAGGGTGATCCAGAACTTGTAAGCCTCACATAAGACGTCCAAAGCAGGCGAGGGATAGTAAGCATCGACGATGCGCTGCTGATTCGCGTCCAGGGCGTGGCGGCCATGGTGAACATCCTTCAAGGTGACAAAATCGCCTTCGACGAACTCCGGGTCATAGTCCCAACTGCTGATGCGGCCCTCGGTCGTGAAGTTCGAGGGCTGCTGGAGTTCCATCGGCCAGACGGCATCGTTGGGCCAGGCATGGGGATGGATGGCGGGGTCGATGGGAGCAAAGGAGATGTTGGCCTCGCCGAAGGCATTGCGCCAGCCTGCGACCGGATAGGTTGCGCCGTCCCAGCGCGGATCCATGATGATGTTGCCTTGCGGATCCAGGCGGGTATTGCCGTGGTCGTCCTTGGCGGGATAGCGGTTCGGATTGTATTGATAGCCAAACACGTCGCCCACATGGTTGAGGATGATGTCCAGGATGACGCGAATATCGTGGGCATGGGCGATGTTCACCAGATCGATGAGATCCTGGCGGGTGCCGAAATGCGGGTCCACGTCCAGGAAGTTCTGGATGCCATAGCCGTGGTAGGAATGGGCGTCGGATTCCACCTGTTTGAACACCGGGCTGATCCAGATCGTCGTGATGCCCAGGCGTTTCAGATAGCCGACCTTGCTCTCCAAGCCTTTCAGCGTCCCGCCCAGCCATTCGTCCCCCGCCTCCGCCCATGCCGCGCGGGTCGCAGTGTAGGCATCGGTGGAAAACTTGAATAGCGGCGTGGCGCCCGTGGTCACAGGATCGCCCGCGTTGTTGCAAAAGCCGGTTTCCTTGCCGTCAGAGTAGCGGTCCAACATCAGGAAATAGAGCACCTGATCTTCCCAGGCAATGGGTGATGGGGTGTAGGCAGGCTGCCTATACGCCGTCCAGTCGATGTCCCCGAGGCTGCGTTCCAGTTGGTCGTGGGTCGTGTTGTCGATCATCGCTGCTTTCTCCTATGGATAGTCGCCGTCGCTCATGGTCGCCCTCACCGGACCTATTACCGCACGATGCGCCTCTGCACTCCCTGGAAACATACACCGATTAGCCGCTTTTGCCATGGCGATTCGATGGCAGCCTAAAACCTGAGGAAATTCAGATCGCAGGCTTCATTTTCGCGTTGTTGTCGCGGCCAGCCACTGATTAGCAAGCGAGCCAGGCAATCGCTCCGTAGAGAGTACGTCCGCCGTGGTATTCCCCGGCTCGCCGTATCGATGTCAATCCAGCCTGCCTACACCCGGCTGAGCAGATACAAGAGCACCAGATTCACCAGCAGGCTGGCGATAAAGAGGGCGCGCCAGGTGTCGACCGGGGCGCGCGTCAGCAGCGGTGGCCGGCGGGCGCTCAGGAATGCGGGATTGGGTTCGGCCAGATCGTGGAGGAATTCGGACAGCTCCTCCTGACGCTGGACGGCGTTGCGTCGCAGCGCTTTTTCCAGCGCCCAGTCGACCCACAGCGGCAGATCGGGCGCCCACTGGCGCGCCGAGGTGTATTGCAGGCGGCGGATCGTGGTTTCGTCATAGCGCTCGCCGAAGGGCAGGTGGCCGGTCAGCAGCTCATAGGTGATCACCGCCAGGGAGAAGAGATCGGAACGGGCGCTGCATGGCTCGCCCAGCAGGTACTCGGGGGCGGTGTAGTGGCGTGTACCGAGCAAGGTCAGGCGCTGGATCGGCGTGGCAATTTCCTCCACCCCGGCGATCTTGGTGGAACCGAAATCGATGATCTTCACCGTGCCTTGGCGGTCGATAATCAGGTTCTCCGGCTTGAGATCCTGGTGAATCATTTCGAGCCGGTGAAAGGCCATCAGGCCACGGGCGATCTGCCCGACCAAGTCGCGCACCACCTGCAGATCCCCCTGGGGATGTTCGTGCATCCAGTGGCGCAGGGTCTGCCCGTCGACATATTCGGACACGCTGTACAGGAATTGCCGCGGCCGGACGGGCTCGATCATCTGCAGCACATGGGGACTGCGCAGGCGCTTGCCCACCCATTCCTCGTGACTGAAGAGATCGAGATAAATCGCATCGTCCTGGTAGTTGACCGAGGGGGTCTTGATCACTACCGACGCCCCACTTTCCTCATCCACTGCCAGATAGACCTGGCTACGCGCGCTGGCATGCAGCCCGCGCACGATCCGGTAACCATCCAGCCGCATTCCCGGCTCAAGATCGGGTGGAAAGGGCTTTTCAGTCAGGCGGTCCAGCCACGCCCGTGCGTCGAGCTGCGGCAGACCATCGAAGCGGACAATCTGGCAGCTCACGTTGTCCGGGCTACCCGCGCGCAGGGCGGCGGTAGCAATCTCCCGGGCCGCCCGATCCAGATGAGCCGCGTGGGTCAGGACCTGATTGATGAGCGCCTGTTCGCTGACATATTCGTGGACGCCGTCGGTCGTGAAAATGAAGGTATCGCCCACCTCGACCGGAAAATGACAGTAATCGATGTCCAGATGCAGGTCGATGCCGAGTGCCCGGGTCAGGAAGTTTTTCTCCTCCGACAGCCAGATGCGGTGGTCCTGGGTCAGTTGGGTGAGCTCGCTGCCGCGCAGGCGGTAGATGCGAGTATCGCCGACATGGAAGAGATGGGCCGTGGCGGACTTGACCACCAGGGCGCTCAAGGTGGTGGCGCAACTGCGGCGCAGACTCCCGCCACCCTGGCCGCAGAGCCAGCGGTTGGTCGCCTGCAACACCTTCTCCACCGAAGTCTTCACCGTCCAGGATTCGGCGGTGCAGGCGTAATCGTGCAACAGGCTCTTGACCGTGGTCTCGCTGGCGATGCGCCCGGCCTCGCTGCCGCTGACCCCATCGGCCATGACCGCGACGATGCCCTTGCTCTCCAGCAGGGGCGACTCGGGCACCAGCACGCCATAGCTGTCCTGGTTCTCGGTCTTCACCCCACGATCTGAATACTGGCCAATCGATACCAAATCCCTCGTCGTCGCGCTCATGCCCGGATGGGTCCCGGCCGGCGCGGCAGGCTTCCAGAATTCATTGCCACGCCTGCTCAGCCCACCTTGATCAGTTGCACGGTGCCATCGGGCAGGATTTCCGCCGTCTCTCCGCGTGGTTCGAGCAGCAGAAGCGCCACCAGCGCCAGCACAACCAGCGCCGCGCCGCCGATGACCAGGAAGAAGACCTGCGGCGAGACGAAGGACAGCACCGTCAGGAACACCAGCCCGCCGACGTTGCCGTAGGCCCCCGCCATGCCCGCAATCTGGCCGGTCATGCGGCGCTGGATCAACGGCACCATGGCGAACACGGCTCCGGAGCCGCCCTTGGCGAACAGGCCACACAGCAGGGTGTTGGCCACCACCAGCGCCACCGGCCACTCCGGTGTCACCTGCCCCAACAACAAAAAGCTGCCGGTGATGCCGGTGAACAGCAACAGCAGGCTGCGGCGGCGCCCGATGCGATCGCTCAGGATGCCGCCCGCCGGCCGTGCAATCAGGTTCATCACCGGGTAAATCCCCGCCAGGATGCCCGACACAACAGGCGAGAGGTGAAACTGATCGAGGTAGAACAGCGGCAGCATCGAGACCAGTGCCAGTTCAGAGCCAAAGGTCACCAGATAGGCCAGGTCCAGAATCGCCACCTGGCGGAAACGGTAGCGGAACAGCTCCGGCACCGGCTTGGAAAGTATTTCGCGATTGACCAGATAGATGTGCCAAGCCTGGTAGGCATAGATTGCGGCGATGCCGGCATAAAGGGCGAGCGTCAACGGCATGCCGAACCAGTTGAGACCCGCCGGTGAGAGTTTCCAGGCGAGCAAACCCAGCGCGCCATAAATGGGTAGGCTCATCAGCAGATAGAGCAACAGATCGCCCCGACTGGTCACTTCCATGGCGCCCATCTTCTTGGGCTTGAAGTAGGTCGAGCCCTGGGGCGTGTCCTCCACCGACCGGTAATAGAACAGGCCGTAGCCGATGGCCACCACACCGGTGGCCGCAATGGCGAATCGCCAGCCATTTGCGCCGCCATACCAAAGCGCCAGTGCGGGCAGCAGCATGGCCGAGGCCGCCGAGCCGAAATTGCCCCAGCCGCCATAGATGCCCTGGGCGATGCCGGTCTGGCGGGCGGGAAACCACTCGCCGATCATGCGAATGCCCACCACGAAGCCCGCACCGACGAAGCCGAGCAGAAAGCGGGTCACGGCCAGTTGCGTGAAGTTCTGGGCAAGCGCGAAGGAAAAGCAGACCAGTCCGGAACTGACCAGAATCAGGGTAAACATCCGTCGCGGGCCGAAGCGATCCACTAGCATGCCGACCAGGATGCGCGCCGGAATGGTCAGCGCCACATTCAGGATCAGCAGGATGCCGACTTCCTGATCCGTCAGTCCGAAATTCTGGCGCAAGGTGGACATCAGCGGCGCATGGTTGAACCAGACCGCGAAGGAGACGAAAAAGGCGATCCAGCTCAGGTGCAGGATGCGCATATTGCCCTTGAAGGACAGCAAATTGAGTTTTTCGGACATTGAAACTCCGGGGCGCGTGCGATATGACTGCAGGGCGACCAGCAAGATCTGCGCCAGAAAAGGGCGTAACTCGCGCCATCCGGAAAGCCCCTGCCCCATCATGGTTCAAACAGGCGCCAGGCATTTTCTCACAATGCCCTCCCCGGTATGGCAAGCGATTGCATGCCTTGTTTTAATTATGGTTTCCCACAGAGAAATCCATCCAGCCTCCATAGGCTTTGCCAGCGGATCAGAAAAGGAACGGCCCAGAATCGGCGCCGCAGCGGAACACAGCACCCCAAGCGGGGCACCATTTCGCACCAAAAAAAGAATATTTATCGGAATTGGTGCACTGAAAGCACCATCAAAAGGCAGGCGCCCGCCACTGCTGCGGGTCAGCGCCCTGGCATTCCGCTGTTCAGACTCGCAGTTCGTCGCTGCCGAACGCTGCCCCGGAACACTTCATTCAGGCACCCTTTCTTTTTCAGCGCGCTCCAGTTGGCGAAGCAGCCCCGCCACGGGCACGCCCACCCAATCAGGTCGGTTGTCCAGCTCATAGCGGATTTCATACAAGGCTTTCTCGATCAGAAACAGCCGCATCAGCTGCGCGACGGCCTCCTCATCGGCCGGCCAGGTGGGACACGCCAAAATCCCGTTGCGATAGCCTTCCAGGAAAGCCTGGGCGGTCTGTTGTTCCCATGCCATGGCCTGACGCACCAGGCCGTCGCGATCCCCCGGACGCTCGGTTGCGCTGCGCTGAACAGCGACCGAGGCGGCATAGCTGAAGGAACGCAACATACCGGCAACGTCCCGCAGCGGGGAATGCTTTGCGCGCCGCTCGGCAAGGGGTCGGGCGGGCTCGCCTTCAAAGTCGGTGATGATGAAGTCGTCCTGGACCCGCAATACCTGACCCAGATGGTAGTCACCATGATAGCGACTCCGCATGAGCTGATCGTCTGCCAGTCCCTGGGGGCGCAAGCCTGCCAGCAATGCTGGGCGGTGTGACAGCAACGCGTTGCAGGACATTTGCAGGGCCTCCGGGATCTGGCCAAGTCGGCTCTCCAGGCGATCGAAGGTCTGCACCGCGTCCTGGCGTACCGCTTCGAACCAGTGGTCCAGGTCTACAGCGGTTACCGGTTCCGGATCGAATGCCGGATTGCCCGTCGTCTTGCCAAAGGCCTGGTGCAGTTCAGCGGTGCGCTTGCCCAGGTTGTTCATCTGGTGCATGAAGAAAGCGTGCTGGTTGGGTTCGCTGTCATCGGAAGCAGGCGAAGGCTCGGCAAGAGTGCGTTCAAGATAATCGACCGCATAGTTCCAGGCTGAGCCCTGATTCGCGAGAAAGGATTGCAGCAGAGCCAAGTCGATGGTGTCACCCGTCGGGGATCGGTATTCCATGAAACCGCCGACGGGAACAGCATGACCGTACGCCGCCTGCTGGGTGAGGAAACGGCCGACCTCCACTTCCGGGTTGATACCACGCTGCAGGCGGCCATAGCATTTGAGGAACAGCCGCTCGCCGAACAACACCGTAATGTTGCTCTGTTCGAGCCCCGGGTGATAAACCGGTTCGTCAGCCAGCGCAGCCAGATCGGGGATGGCGCCGGTGGCCTGGAAGTGCAGGCTGCCCTCGCCCAGCGGCACGCTTGTGCCACCCGCCATCGCCCTTACCAGGGCGCGGCAAAATCCGTTGTCGCCATAACCGCTATAAAGAATGCCCATGCGCGCCTTCTCGCGCACCTTGGCCAGCGTCCAGGGCAGCAGTGCCCGCAATTTCTCTTCGCTGGTTTCATCCTCCCATGCCATGGCCAGTGGCAGGAAGTAAAGCTGCGGATCCCCTGCGCTGAAATGCACCTCGATCAGGGTCAACAGCCACTGGCCCCCACCATCGCGCCACTCGCTTTGTTCGCGGATGTCGATTCGGATGATGGTGCGATCCTTGCCGGCAAACCAACGCTTGCTGCGCAGATAGGGCGCCAGGATTTCATGTTGCAGCTGTGATTGGGTGCGACTGGCGATGGCGCGGCGTACTGCGCTGGCAGTGCTCCGGCCGCTGAGGAAGGTCAGGAAACCCTCGGTCAAGACCAGCACCGGCAATTCGCGATTGGGCAGGTAATCCTGATGCCAATCGGGCGCCTCGACGTCGGTTGCCAGGCGAAATGCGTAATACCCGTAGCCCTTCAGGGTCAACAGATAGGGCAGCTCACCGATTGGCGGGAAAGCGGCTTGACCGACCAATTCAACGGGAACGCGGCCCTTGAAATCGGCGAGGTTCAGTTCCACGGGCTGCGCCGTGCGCGACAGATTGGTCACGCAAAGGATTTTCTCATCCCCCCATTCGCGCACATAGGCCAGGATCTTGCGATTGCCGGGATCAAGTAGTCTCAGCGTGCCATTGCCAAAGGCGCGGTAATTCTTGCGCGCCGCAATGAGGCGCTTGGTCCAGTTCAACAGGGATGACGGATTGCGCATCTGGGCTTCGACGCTGACCGCCTCATACCCATAAATGGGATCCATCATGGGCGGCAGAAACAGACGCTGCGGATCGGCCCGAGAAAAGCCGCCATTGCGATCGGGACTCCATTGCATGGGGGTGCGCACGCTGTTGCGGTCACCGAGATAAAAATTGTCACCCATGCCGATCTCATCGCCATAGTAAAGGATGGGCGAGCCCGGCAGGGTCATCAGCAAGAAGTTGATCAATTCGATCTTTTCGCGATTGTTTTCCATGAGCGGCGCGAGGCGACGGCGAATACCCACATTGACCCGCATCAACGGATCAACGGCATACATGCTGTACATGTAATCCCGCTCGCGGCTGGTGACCATTTCCAATGTCAGCTCATCGTGATTGCGCAGGAAAATAGCCCATTGACAGGAATCCGGGATCTCCGGTGTCTGAGCCATGATATCGATGATGGGATGGCGGTCCTCCTGGGCAATCGCCATGTACAGGCGCGGCATCAGCGGGAAATGGTAGGCCATGTGGCATTCATCGCCCTCGCCGAAATATTCGCGTACATCCTCGGGCCACTGGTTGGCCTCGGCCAACAGCATGCGATTGGGATAGTTCGCGTCGATCACCGCCCGGATTTTCTTGATGACTTCGTGCGTTTCCGGCAAATTCTCATTGCTGGTTCCTTCCCGCACGCACAGATAGGGAATCGCATCCAGCCGCAAGCCGTCCACACCCATGTCCAACCAGAACCGCATGACCCGGATCACTGCATCGACGACAGCCGGATTGTTGTGATTCAGGTCAGGCTGGTGTGAAAAGAAGCGATGCCAATAATAGGCTTGTGCAACATCATCCCAGGCCCAGTTGGATTTTTCGGTATCGGTAAAGATGATGCGGGTATCCGCGAATTTCTTGTCCGTGTCACTCCAGACATAGAAATTGCGCTTGGAGGAACCGGGCGGCGCCTTGCGGGCAGCCTGAAACCACGGATGCTGGTCGGAGGTGTGATTGATGACCAGTTCGGTGATGATCTTCAGCCGGCGACGGTGGGCTTCACGCACGAAATTCTTGAAATCAGCGCGCGTCCCGTATTTCGGATCGACGTTATGGTAGTCGGCGATGTCATAGCCATCGTCCTTGAAGGGTGATGGGTAGAAGGGCAACAGCCATAGGGTATTGACGCCGAGCTCCTGAAGATAATCGAGCTTTTTCGTCAGGCCGCGGAAATCACCGACGCCATCGTTATCGCTGTCGAAGAATGCCTTGACATGCAGTTCATAGATGACGGCATCCTTGTACCATAGCGGGTCGTCCCACCAATCCATCTTTGCCTCAGGCTTGGGACTATCGGGCATCATCATTCCTGGTTCCATGGATAGGCTGCTCCGTTTACAGGAAGTAATCGAAATCGTGTTCGCTACGCAGGCGCCGGCGCAGCTTCAGGATGTGAACGGGAGAAATAGCAGGATCCATGCGCACAAAATTGCGGGGACCCTGCCACAGATAGCGCGCATCGGATAGCAAATCGTGCGCCTGGTAGCCGCTTTCGACCTCGATCCCGAGTGCCGCCAGCGGCAGATCGATCCAGCCGGACTGGATATTGTGCGGATCGAGATTGGCAACCATAACGAGCGTATTGAACTCACCGGCTGCAGTCTCATGGGACTTGCTGTAGCACAGCAGGAGATCGTTATCGACGTCATGGAAACGCAGGTTCCAATCCTGCTGCAAGGCCGGATTCTCCTTACGGATCCGGTTCAGGCGGGCGAGATATCCACTGAGACTGTCTGGCCGCTGCAAGTCCCAGTGCCGCACTTGGTATTTTTCCGAATCCAGATATTCCTCGCTGCCTGGTTCGCGGGGCTGGTTCGCCATCAGCTCATAAGCCGGGCCATAAATGCCGTAATTGGCGCCCAGCGTAGCCGCAAGAGCGGCGCGCAGCATGAAGGCCGGGCGTCCACCGTACTGCAGAAACTCACTCAGGATATCCGGGGTATTGGGCCACAGATTGGGCCGGAAATATTCCCGTGAATCATCCTGGGTCAATTCAGTGAAGTAGGCGATGAGCTCGCGCTTGGTGTTGCGCCAAGTGAAGTAGGTATAGGACTGGGTGAAACCGAGCTTGGCCAGGCGATGCATGACGCGCGGCCGGGTAAAGGCTTCCGCCAGGAAAATCACCTCCGGATGATCCTGCTTGATCGCGCTGATGAAATGCTCCCACATGGGAAAGGGCTTGGTATGCGGGTTATCGACGCGGAAAATGCGCACACCCTGCTCGATCCAGAAGTCAATGACGCTTTTCAATTCCGCCCACAGACCTGCCCAATCTTCGCTTTCGAAATCGAAGGGATAGATGTCCTGGTATTTCTTGGGGGGATTTTCCGCGTATTGCACCGTGCCATCCGGACGATGCCGAAACCATGCCGGATGCTGACGCACATAGGGATGGTCCGGCGAGCACTGGAAGGCGATGTCCATAGCCAGTGCAATGCCGTGCTCACGGGCGCGCAGCATGAAGCGCTGAAAATCGGCCAGCGTGCCCAACTGTGCGTGGATACTCTTGTGACCGCCATCGGCAGCGCCGATCGCCCAGGGCGAACCCGGATCATCCGGCCCGGCGGTGAGGGCATTGTTGGGTCCTTTGCGGAAACTGATCCCAATCGGATGAATGGGAGGCAGATAGAGCACATCGAATCCCATGCGGGCGATGTCCGGCAGGCGGGTTTCGCAGGTGGCAAAATTGCCATGCGGCACCTCGGCGGTGGTGCAGGAACGCGGAAACAGCTCATACCAACTGGAAAAACGCGCCTGAACCGGGTCGACTGTCACACGCAGGATGCGGTCATATTCCGTGACATGGCGGCGCTCCGCATGGCGACCCATCAATCGCGCCAATTCGGGATCCACCGCGATGGCGCGTCCCTCGGCCGCCGCGCCTGCGCTACGCAAGGCTTTGGCAGAGTCGACCAGGCGCTTGCGTTCCGGCCCCGGCGCCCGATGTGCAGCAGCGTCGATCAAGTCGGCGCCCATTTGCAGGGCGATGGCAATATCCTGTGCGTCTTCGCGCCGCAGGAAATCGTGACGCCAGGTCAGGAAATGATCCACCCAGCCGCTCAGGCTGTATTCGTATGTGCCCAGTACATCGACCTGAAAAGCTGCCCGCCAGCGGTCATTGCCGAGCGCCTGCATGGCTGTTTCACGCCACACGGGCGCGCCGCGCGGTCGATGACGCAGGATCGCGCTCAGCACATCATGTCCATCACAGAAAATGGATGCCTCGACCTGCACGCTCTCCCCGATCACCCGCTTGATGGCAAAGCGACCGCTATCCACTTCCGGCGTGACGCCTTCAATGACAACGCGCGCGCGCCCATCACCCATTCCGGTTTCCGGCATCGTGGGCCTCCTTCAGCTCGCAGAAATGGGTTTCAAATAGAGCACGGCGAGCGGCGGCAAGACCAAGGACAGGGAATGGAAGTGGCCTTGCATGGCAATCGGCGCCGCTTCGAGCATGCCAAAATTACCGACATTGCTGCCGCCATAGATCGCCGCGTCACTGTTGAGGACTTCCTGCCACTGCCCGCCGTGGGGCACACCCACCTGATAATTGAAACGCGGCACTGGGGTGAAATTGCAGACCACCAGGACGGTGTCTTCCGGACGCTTGCCATGGCGCAGGAAGCTCAAGACTGATTCTTCCCAATCCTGGAAATCCACCCAGGAAAAACCCTCTCCGCTGAAATCCAGTTCGTGCAGCGCAGGCAGTGTCCGGTAGCAACGATTAAGATCACCAACCCATCGCTGCGCACCCCCATGCAAGGGGTATTGCACCACGTGCCACTCCAGGCTTTCCTCGTGTTGCCATTCGCGACGCTGGCCGAATTCGCTGCCCATGAACAGAAGCTTCTTGCCGGGATGCGCCCACATATAGCCATACAGCAGACGCAGATTGGCAAACTGCTGCCACTCGTCCCCGGGCATCTTGCCGATCAGCGCGCCCTTGCCATGCACGACTTCGTCATGCGAAAGAGGCAACAGGAAATTCTCGGTGAACGCATACCAGATGCTGAACGAAATCTGGCCGTGGTGGTAACGGCGATGGATGGGGTTCTGTTGGAAATACTTGAGCGTGTCGTGCATCCAGCCCATGTTCCATTTCATCCCGAAGCCGAGACCGCCGGCATAGGTCGGGCGCGAGACCATCGGCCAGGCAGTGGATTCCTCTGCAATCGTCTGCGTGTCGGGGTGATCCTCATAAACAGCCTCGTTGAGCTTGCGCAGAAATTGCATGGCCTCGATGTTTTCCCTGCCGCCATGCACATTGGGAATCCATTCTCCTTCCTTGCGGCCGTAGTCGAGATACAGCATGGACGCCACGGCATCCACCCGCAGACCGTCGATATGGTATTTGTCCAGCCAGAACAGCGCGCTGGACAGTAGAAACGAGCGCACTTCATTACGGCCGTAATTGAAGATGGCGCTGTTCCATTCCGGGTGGAAGCCCTGTCGCGGATCGGCATGTTCGAACAGATGGGTGCCATCAAAATAGGACAGGCCGTGCTCGTCGCTGGGGAAGTGGGATGGCACCCAGTCCAGGATCACGCCGATGCCTGCCTGATGCAGATAATCAACGAGATACATGAAATCCTGGGGCGTGCCATAGCGTGCGGTCGGCGCGAAATAAGCCGTGGTCTGATAACCCCAGGAGCCATAAAACGGATGTTCCGTGATCGGCAGCAACTCGACATGAGTGAAACCAAGCATGTTCACATGCTCGGCCAACAGGGGCGCAATTTCACGATAGCTGAGTGAACGATTATTCTCCTCCGGGATGCGACGCCACGAACCCAGATGCACCTCGTAAACCGAAATCGGCGCATCCAGCGCATTGGCATTGCGCCGCCGCTTCATCCACTCGGCGTCCTGCCAGGCGTAGTCCAGCGTCCACAATCGCGAGGCGGTCTGGGGCGGTTGTTCGCTGCGAAAGGCAAAGGGATCTGCCTTGTCGACGACATAATCGTCAACACGGGACTGGATGTGAAACTTGTAGGCGGTTCCTGAGCGGATGCTTGCAACGAAGCCTTCCCAAATGCCGGAACCATCCTCACGCAAATGCAAGGAATTACTTTGCTTGTCCCAGGAATTGAATTCCCCGATCACCGAAACCGCCTTGGCATTCGGCGCCCAGATTGAAAACTGGAAACCGGCAACGCCGTCGATGCGGTGCGGATGCGCCCCCAGTTTTTCATAGAGACGGGTATGCGCCCCTTCCCGGAACAGATAGATGTCATGGTCAGTGAGTAAGGGGCTCTCCGGAACCTGCGGCGTGAGACTGGGATTTTTCATAAAGTCTTCCTGTCTGGCAGTCTAAGTGCGGCGGGCAGGAACCCCGGGGAGAAATGCCATTCATTCTTTGAAGGCCATCTCAATCGATTGCATCGTGCGGTCCAGGCTTCGCTGATGAAAAACTTGGCGCTGGGCTGAACTGGAAAATAAATGATGAATCCGATGCATCAGGCTTGATCATGCCCCTTTGCTGAAAACATCACCTTGATCCCGGGGGAATCCCTTGGCGAAGGCTTGGCGCAATGCCTGCGAAAGTTTGGAACGCGATAATCGCCGAGGGTTCCCCAGAATGCAGAAATGCCTTATGGAAGACGTTCATGTGAGCTGATTGACCACGGGTGCGACCGATGGTTGTTGGCGAAGCAGGGCGCGCATGACAACGCAGAGCCAGCTGCGGATACGGCACCGGTCTGTGTTCTAGGCCGAACCACCCGCGACAATCTTCCCCCCGGTGGGATCACCGTCCTGCAGAGGTGGGCGGTGGCAGGCAGCGTCGCCCTGTGGGTTTCAAACAACCGTTCACCCGCCGCTGACCAACAGGGCCAAGGGTACCTGGGTGAATACGCCGGTGAGATCTCCTTCCGAAAGAGCAGGCCATAACTCGCCCGTCAGCAGATTGCGCCAGGGACCGGCAGGCAAGGCGGCCTCCGTCTGCAGTTGCGTGCCTGCCCACAGCGCACTGGTCAGGCGCGTCGCATCCCCTGCGCACAAGGTATGGAGCAGACGCGGCGCCAGCACCACCACGGCGCGGCCCTCCCAGAGTCGGGCGAAGGTACACACATGATCTGCCGCTGGCCCCATCACCGTGAGCGGCAGATAGCTGCCACGTTGGAAGAGTTCCGGATCCTGGCGGCGAAGGTTCAACACCGTCTGGATCAAATGCAGCTTCAGCATCCCGCCGGCGCGATCCGCCGCGACCGCCGCCCAGCGTTCTCGCGGATCGGCGATACCCTGTAAATGCGCCAAGGCTTGCTGACGTTTTTCGTAATCCACCGGGCGGCGATTGTCCGGGTCCACCAGGGTCAACATCTCCAGTTCGGTGCCCTGATAGATGTCGGGCATACCGGGCACGGTCAACTGGAGCGCGCTCTGGGACAGGCTGTTCCATAGTCCGAATGGGATCAGGGGCGCGACGAAGCGGGCGAGATCCTCCGGGAACGGATTGTTGGCGCCGATTTCCAGAATGCCCCGCACGAAGCGCTCCAGCGCCGCTTCATAGGTCGGATCAGGTGAAAACCAAGAGCTTTGCTCCTTGCCTTCGCGCGCGGCCTTTTGCAGATAGGCCACCATGCGATCGGCATAATCCGGCTCCCGCGCCGCCTTGGCATCGCCGGGCCAGGTGCCGACCAGGGTCTGGTAGAGCAGATATTCATGGTGAGCGCTGGGCATGCGCGCGCCGTCCACCTCGGTCAGATAGCGCCGGTTCATGCGCGCCCAGCGCTGCAGACTTTCGGAAAACGCCTGGGGACATTCAGACAACACGTTCAGCCGCGCCCGCACATCCTCGCTGCGCTTGGTGTCGTGTGTAGTGCCCGCCAGCATCTGGTGGGAGAAACTTTGCGCGCGACGCTGGTTGTGATGATGGAAAGCGGCCACGCTGATTTCAGCGCGCGCCGGGTTGCTGCCCACTTCGTTCAAGGACGCCAGCGGGAAGACCCGATAGAACAGCGTGTCCTCCACCGACTTGGCGGTGACTGGCCCGGTGTACTGGGCAAAACGCATCGCGAAATCCTGGACCACCAGCCGCTGCAGCGGCGGCATGTCCTGGGGAACATCCAGACGCAGCACCCGATGGATGAAATCGTAGATGGTGGTTTCCTCGCGCGCCCGGCGTTTCTTGGCCTGAGCCACTGCCCAGTCCAGATCGCGGCGATCGTCTTCGGTCGCGCCCTGGGCATCCACATAGGTCCGGTAGACCGGAAAAGCCGCCACCACCTCGGCCAAGGCGCCGCGCAAGGCGTTCACGGTGAAGTCGCGGGTGAAAGGATCCACCTCGGCCAGCCGGGCGAGCCGGTTGGCCAGGACATTGAGTTCGCTGGCGAGGGTATTGCGCATGAGGGTGCGCTTGGCGAAATAGACCGCATCGCCCATGGACTCGGTGCGGCCGCTGAAATCGGCAAAGCACTGGCGCAGGCTCGCAAGACCGCCGCCATCCACCTGTAAGCCATTCATCAGGCGAATGAATTCATAGCCCGTGGTGCCATGCACAGGCCAGGCGGTGCGCAGGGATTCGTGGTCGGCGAGAATCTTCTCCACCACCGTGTAGACCGCGGGCTCCGCGCTTTCCGGCTGTCCCAGCGCCGTGGCGCCAGCCGCCGCCAGACGGGCGAAATAGGCGGCCGGATCATACAGGCCATCCGGATGATCGATGCGCAGGCCGTGGACCCGGCCCAGCCGCACCTGCTCCAGCACCAGGGCGTGGGTGGCGTCGAACACCTCCCCCTGCTCCATGCGCAAACCCGCCAGTTCGTTGATGTCGAAAAACCGCCGATAATTGATCTCATCCACGGCCACGCGCCAGAACGCCAACCGCCAGGGTTGTTGTTCCAGCAGCTCATGCAGACCGTCGGGCGCGGCCAGTTCGGCGCAACGGGCGTTCACCGTCGCGCTTTGATGAGCGATATGACCCGCGATGGCGGGGTTGCGCGCGACCAGTGCGCCCAAGGCGCGCTTGTGGATTTCCTTGTCGCGCTCCCGTTCGCGAATTGCCTCCGGCTCCGTCCGCGAACGGGCCGGCAGATGCCCGAAGGCCGTGATCAGACTTTCCAGTTCCAGCAGATCCGGATGATTGGCGCCCAATCGCTGGCGCAAGGCGTCGAGCTCCAAGCCCAGGATCCGCGGATAGGTCGAGGGATCCAGCGGGAAGCGGTGCTCGAAATAATGCACTGAAAAACCGCCGGCGGCGGCATCGAAACGCAGCACCAGCTCGCCCCGGGCCAGGATTTCGCCATAGGGACCACCCAGAATCGGAACCAGCACCTTGCCGTGAAGTTCGCGCTTGAGGGGATGCCAGTCGATGTCGAAAAAATTGGCCCAGGGCGAGGCCGGACCGTTTTCCAATACCGACAACCACCAGGGATTGTCATCCCCCATCACCCCCATGTGGTTGGGCACGATGTCCCAGATCTGGCCCATGCCATGGGCCTGAAGGATGCTGACCAGCGCCTCGAATCCGGCCATGCCCCCCAGCTCCGGATTGATCTGTCCATGGTCCACCACATCGTAGCCGTGGGTGCTGCCGGGGCGTGCCCGCAACACGGGGGAGAGGTAGACATGGGAAATACCGAGGGCTGCGAGGTAAGGAACCTGGGCAGCGGCATCGGCGAAGGTGAATCCGGCGTGCAACTGCAAACGATACGTCGCTGTCGGTCGATAGAGTGGATGCATCGGTCAGCGCTCCGCCCCGGTTCGCCACCAAATCACGCTCCAGGGAGGCAGCCTGTCGCTCGCGGCATCGACAGCGGCACTGTGATAAATCACCGGGCCATCAATCGTCATCGCCGGGAAAGCAGCCGGCTTGTCGCCCAGGTTGGCCGCCAGCGCCAGCGTCGCCGTGCCTGGCCAGCGCCAGCACGCACGGAGCAAGGAACCGCTGACTTGGGCCTCCGCGCTTGGCGGACCATCAATCTCCAGTAACGGGGCGATATGGCGCGCGCGCAGCGCCAGCAGTTGCCGATGCAGCGCCAGCCACTGCTGATTTTCGGCATGATGGCTTTCCGCCCAATCCAGACGGCTGGCCGCAAAGGTCTCCGGACTGGTCGGGTCCGGGATGCGCGCTCGCACCTCGGCGTCGGCGAAGGCCGGGAAAGCGGCGAATTCCTTGCGTCGCCCGTCACGCACCGCAGCCCCCAGTTCGCCGGCAAAATCGCAGAAAAACAGGAAGGGTCGCTGGCTGCCCCATTCTTGGCCCATGAACAGCAACGGTGGGCTGGGCGCCAAGAGCAGGATTTCGGTCAGCGCACGCAGCCGCGGCGCGGGGGCCAACTGGGTCAGCCGCTCTCCCAGGGCGCGGTTGCCAATCTGGTCGTGGTTTTGCAGAAAATTCACGAAAGCCGTGGGGGGCAGGTGCGCGCTGGGTTCACCGCGGCGCTCACCGTTGCGGAAAGAAGAGGGATCGTCCTGATAGGCAAAGCCCTCCGTCAAACAGCGGGCGAGCTGCTGCAAGGGCTGCTCGGCGAAATCGCGGTAGTAGCCAACCTCCTCGCCAGTGGCCAGTACATGGGCGGCATGATGGAAGTCGTCGTTCCACTGGGCCGTGTGGAAATGGGGCCGGCCGGTGCTGTCGCGGGCCAGAAAGCGCGCCTGATTGGCCTCGTTTTCCAGAATCAGGTGCGTCTCGCGCGTGCGCCCAAAACGGCCGTGCACGGCTTGGGCCAGCGCTTCGAGGATATGGGGCTCGGAATCATCGCGAATGGCATGCACGGCGTCCAGACGCAGGCCGTCAAAGTGATATTCCTCCAGCCAGTAGAGGGCATTGTGGATGAAGTAGGCGCGCACGCTGGCGCTGTCGTCATCGTCGAAATTGATGGCATCCCCCCACGGCGTGTTGTGGCGGGCGGTAAAGAAAGAAGGCGCGTAAGCGCCGAGATAGTTGCCATCCGGCCCGAAGTGGTTGTAGACCACGTCCAGCAGCACCATCAGACCGCGCCCATGCGCCGCGTCGATCAGCCGCTTCAGGTCCTCGGGCCGGCCATAGACGCTGTCGGGCGCGAAGGGCAGCACGCCGTCGTAGCCCCAGTTGCGCTGCCCCGGGAAATCCGCCAGCGGCATCAGCTCCAGCGCGGTCACGCCCAGTTCGGCCAGATAATCGAGCCGGTCGATGACGCCCTGGTAGTTTCCCGCGGGACTGAAGCTGCCCACATGCAACTCATAGATGACGGCTTCCCCCCAGGGTCGCCCGCGCCAGGGGTCGTGCTGCCAGCGGTAGGCCGCCGGGTCGATCAGTTCGCTCGGTCCGTGGACATCCCGGGGCTGGAAGCGGGAGGCCGGATCGGGCACCGCCAGGCCGCTATCCAGGCGGAAACAATAATGCTGGCCGGTTCGCGCTCGATCCGTGACCACATCGAACCATCCCGCGCCACGGGCCTGCATCGGCAACAGGTGGTCGGTGATGCCATCGAACAACTGCAGCTTCGGGGCGTCCTGTCCCGGCGCCCACAAACGGAAATGCACCCGTCCATCGGCCAGTCGCTGCGGACCGAACGGCATCTCGTGCTCAGGGGAATAAAAATTTTTCATCCTCGCTCTCCTGATGGGCGGAATGCTCCTGCAGCAGCACCATGCAGCGCGGCCCCAGGGTCAAGCGGCCGCCACCGCGCAAACTGCCGGAACGACCCACGCCATCCTCCGCGGTGGTGTCGAGAATCACTTGCCAGCGGGTGCGGCCATTGAGTCGCAACAGGGTGAATACCATGGGCTCGGGATCGGCATTGAGCAGCCACAGGAAATTGTGATCGCGCAACGGCTTGCCATGCGCATCGACCTCCCCGAGCACCTCCCCACCCAGGAACACGGCCAGCGAACGGCGATGATGTTCTTCCCAATCATCTGCAGTCATCTCGCGGCCGTCAGGATTGAGCCACATGATGTCCTTGACTTCCGAGCGGGCAATATTGCGCCCCTGAAAGAAATGCTTGCGCCGGAAGACCGGATGTTCGCGCCGCACGGCAATCAGCCGGCGCACATAATGAAAGAGCCGCTGGCTGTCTTCGCCTAGACTCCAATTGAGCCAACTTAGTTCGCTGTCCTGGCAATAGGCATTGTTGTTGCCTTGTTGCGTGTGTCCAATTTCATCCCCCGCCAGCAGCATGGGCACGCCCTGGGAGAGGATCAGGCTGGCCAACAGATTGCGTTTCTGGCGCCGCCGCAGCGTCAGGATCTGTGGATCATCCGTGGGACCCTCGATGCCGCAATTCCAGCTCAGGTTGTGATTGTGCCCATCCCGATTGCCCTCGCCGTTGGCTTCATTGTGCTTGTCGTTGTAGCTGACCAGATCCCCCAGGGTGAAGCCATCGTGGGCCGTGATGAAGTTGATGCTGGCGTAGGGCCGCCGGCCCGAGCTTTCATAAAGATCGGAAGAACCGGTCAGCCGATAGGCCAGATGACCCGTGCGTCCGCCATCGCCCTTCCAGTAGGCCCGCACCACGTCGCGGTATTCGGCGTTCCATTCGGTCCACCCCACCGGGAAGTTGCCCACCTGATAGCCGCCCTCTCCGACGTCCCAGGGCTCAGCGATCAGTTTCACCTGGGAGAGGATGGGATCCTGACCGATGATTTCAAAAAACGCCGACAAACGATCCACTTCAAATAATTCACGCGCCAGGGCGGCGGCCAGATCAAAGCGGAAGCCATCCACATGCATCTCGGTCACCCAATAGCGCAGGCTGTCCATGATCAGCTGCAACACCCGCGGATGAAGCATGTTCAGGGTGTTGCCGCAACCGGTGAAATCCTGGTAGTAACGCGGATCCTTGGGGCTGAGGCGGTAGTAGGCGGCGTTGTCGATACCGCGAAAGGACAGTGTCGGTCCGCGCTCATTGCCCTCTGCCGTGTGGTTGTAGACCACGTCCAGAATCACCTCGATGCCGGCGCTGTGGAAGGTCTTGACCATGGTCTTGAATTCGGAGAGCTGGCCGGTGGCGCTGTAGCGCACGGTGGGGGCAAAGAAACCAATGGTGTTGTAGCCCCAGTAATTCTTCAGTCCCTGCTCCAGCAGATGACGGTCATCCAGGAATTCATGGATCGGCATCAGTTCGACGCTGGTCACCCCCAGCCGCTGGAGGTATTCGATGACGGGCGCGGTGGACAGGCCGGCATAGGTGCCCCGCAGATGCTCCGGCACACCGGGGTGGTTTTGCGTGAACCCCTTCACATGCATCTCATAAACCACGGTCTGGTCCCATGGGACATTGGGCCGGCGATCCTCGCCCCACACAAAGGCGGGATCCGCCACCTGACACAGCGGCGTCCCGGCCCGACCGTCGCGGGCATCGAACGAGAGATCCGCATCGGGATGACCGATGGTGTAGCCGAAATGATGGTCGTGCCAGACCATCTGCCCCGCGATCTGTTTCGCATAAGGGTCAATCAACAGTTTGTGGGGATTGAAACGGTGGCCTTGCGCCGGCTCGTAGGGCCCGTAGACGCGATAGCCATAACTTTGGCCCGGCCGCACTGCGGGGAGATAACAGTGCCAGCACTGGTCGGTGCGTTCGCTCAGCGTGATGCAGGCACTCTGTCGGCCGGTCTGGCCATCGAACAGGCACAGATCGACGCGTGTCGCATTTTCGGAGAACAAGCTGAAATTGACCCCCTGGCCGTCCCAGGTCGCACCCAGGGGATAGGGCTTACCGGGCCACACTTCCATCGTCGTGTTCATGGACTCAATTCCTTTGCGGTCTGGGTCGGCCGGATGATCCCGGACATCGACCTGCAGCAAATCGGATCAGACGCCGATACCCTGCCAGGATGCAGCGAGGAGGGCTCCGGGAGCGGCAGTCCCTATTGCAGGAACGGGGCCAAGATATGGGCAATCGAGGTGGAAAAGCATGTGCAACGAACGCGGCAGTCGAAACTTGCGGGCACTTGGCGTGCCGCAAGCCGACCGTGGCAGGTTACCCCGTCACAGCTTGCAGGGTCCAGCCCCAGGGCAAAATCGCTGGACCGTGCAGTGGAGGCAAAAACGGCTGCGTGCGAGAAATCCAGCGTTGAGCTGCGCCGTTGTCATCGCCGCGAACTTGTCAGCGCGGCATCGCTCTCGCTATAAGAGGCCAAACCTGACAAGAACCCGTGGAGGATATGGCGTATGACAGGTGTCATGATCGTCGGCTGTGGCGACATCGGCCAACGCATCGCTGCACTTTTTGCCGAGCGCCGCACGCCCCTGTGGGGGTTGGTACAAACCGCGGCCAGCCTGCAGCATCTGCGCGCCCTGCCCATGGAAGCCGTGCAGGCGGACCTGGATCGCTCGGGCGCGACCACCTGGCCGGTCTGGATGGCCGGCGCCATCCTGTATTACCTGGTGCCGCCGCCACGGGAAGGTCACGCCGATCCGCGGCTGCAACGCTTCCTCGCCAACATCCCCGCCGACCAGAAACCGCGCCGCATCGTCTACATCAGCACCAGCGCCGTCTATGGCCATCGGGACGGCGAATGGGTGGACGAGGAGACACCACCGGCGCCGGACAGTGATCGGGGCCGCCGGCGTCTGGCGGCCGAGCAGGCGTTGCAGGCCTGGTGCGCCGCCCAGGGCGTCGCGTTCGTCATCCTGCGCGTGCCGGGCATCTATGGCCCCGGCCGGCTCCCCCTCAAGCGCCTGCAGAGCGGGGCGCCACTGGTGGATGAACGGGAGTCGTCCTTCACCAACCGCATCCATGCCGACGACCTGGCGCAAGCCTGTGTTGCCGCAGCCGACCGCGCACCCGACAACCGCATCTACAACATCAGCGATGGTCATCCCACCACCATGACCGACTACATGCTGCAAATCGCCGACCTGCTGGGTCTGGAGGCACCGCCCATCATCAGCCTGAACGAGGCCCAGGCCGTGCTGAGCCCTGCCCTGCTGTCGTTCCTCAACGAATCCAAGCGGCTGGACAATCGCCGCATGCTCAAGGAACTGGGCATCCGGCTGCGTTACCCGACCCTCCGGCAGGGCCTGCCCGCCTGCCTGCCGGAAGAGGTCTAACACGTCAGGGATTCAGGACGCGCGTGCGGCCCCCAGCGCCTGCGCCTCGGCCAGCAGCACCGCCGGCTCGGGCAGGTCGGTGATGGTGCGGCCGTAATGGGCGTGGCGGATCACGCCAGCGCCATCGATCACGAATGCGGCGGGCTGCTGGGTTTCCCGGCCTTCGAAAGCGCCATGCCCGTACCCCTGGCGGATGGCCCGGAAAATGACAGGCAGGTTGCCCGGCGCCAGATAGCCCGCCAGGCTGGCCTCGACCCCGTAGCTCGCATACACCCGCCCCTCGGGATCCCCCAGCAGTGCCGCGCCCGGAGCCTGGCGCTGGGCAAAGGCCGAGAGCCGTTCGGGGCTGGACTGGAACACGATGGCCAGGGCAGCGCCGGCACGATCGAAATCGGGCGCGGCGCGGGTCAGCTCGACACTGGTCATCTGACAGACCGGGCAGCCCACATAGCGACTGAACACCAGCACCAAGGGCCGGCCCTTGAAACCAGACAGCGACACCGTCGTGCCAGCGGCATCGGGCAGGCTGAAGTCGGGCGCGGTATCTCCAGGATTGCATTGCATGGTCATTCTCCTCCGATCTGTTCACGTTCTTTCAATGCGCGATAGAAACGCCGTGTGCTGGGCCACCGGACCCGCCAGGGAGCCGCCCCGCACTGTCACAGGCCAAGTTGCGGCCACAGGGCGTCGACGCGCGCCTTGACCTCCGGGCTCATGGCAATCGGCCGACCCCACTCGCGCTGGGTTTCGCCGGGCCACTTGTTGGTGGCATCCATCCCCATCTTGCCACCCAGGCCCGCCACCGGCGAGGCGAAATCCAGGTAGTCGATGGGACTGTTCTCCACCAAGTGCACATCCCGCACCGGGTCCATGCGGGTCGTCATGGCCCAGATCACATCCGGCCAGTTGCGCGCGTCGATGTCCTCGTCCACCACGATGACGATCTTGGTGTACATGAACTGGCGCAGGAAGGACCACACCCCGAACATCACCCGCTTGGCGTGCCCTGGGTACTGCTTGCGCATGCGCACCACCGCCAGCCGATACGAGCAACCCTCCGGCGGCAGGTAGAAATCCAGGATCTCCGGGAACTGCTTTTGCAGGATCGGCACGAACACCTCGTTCAGCGCCATGCCCAGGATCGCCGGCTCGTCCGGCGGGCGGCCGGTGTAGGTGCTGTGGTAGATGGGATCGTTGCGGTGGGTGATGCGGTCGATGGTGAACACCGGAAAGCGCTCCACCTCGTTGTAATAGCCGGTGTGGTCACCGAAGGGGCCTTCCGGCGCGATGTCGTTCGGGTGGATATGCCCCTCCAGCACGAACTCGGCACTGGCCGGCACCTGCAGGTCCGAGCCCTGGCACTTTGCCAGTTCGGTGCGTGAACCGCGCAGCAGCCCGGCAAAGGCATATTCCGACAGCGTATCGGGCACTGGCGTCACCGCGCCCAGGATGGTGGCCGGATCGGCGCCCAGCGCCACCGCCACCGGAAACGGCTCACCCGGATGGGCGCGCTGCCATTCAGCGAAATCCAGCGCCCCGCCGCGGTGCGCCAGCCAACGCATGATGACCCGGTTGGGGCCGATCACCTGCTGGCGGTAGATCCCCAAGTTCTGGCGCGGCTTGTTCGGTCCGCGTGTGACCACCAGCCCCCAGGTGATCAGGGGTCCGACGTCCCCCGGCCAACAGGTTTGAACCGGCAAGCGTGACAGGTCTACCTCGGCGCCTTCCCATACCTGCTGCTGACAGGCGGGCCAGCGCACCGTCTTGGGCGCCATGTCCAGCACCTTGCGCATGATGGGCAGGCTGTTCCAGGCATCGCGCAGCCCCTTGGGTGGCTCCGGCTCCTTCAGAAACGCCAGGGTATGGCCGATCTCGCGCAGCGCCGCCAGATCCTCGGCCCCCATGCCCAAGGCGACGCGGCGAGTCGTGCCGAACAGATTGGCCAGCAATGGGATCGATGAGCCCTTGGGACGCTCGAACAACAGCGCCGGCCCTCCCGCGCGCAGGGTGCGGTCGCAGATTTCCGTCACCTCGAGCGATGGGTCCACCGGCACGCTGATGCGCTTGAGTTCGCCCTGTTGCTCCAGATGGCCGATGAAATCCCGCAGGTCCCGATATTTCAAAGAATCATCTCCTCGTTATGATGGGCGTCTTCAACCCGCGCGCAGCAGGCAGCGCCGCCCCCAACAGGCGGCCAGCGCGGCATTCAGCGCGCCCGGTGTCGGCGGCTCGATCCCCTGCTCCGGCTGCAGTTCCGCCAGCCGTTCGAGACAGCCCATCAAGTCCTCAGTCTGCAGCCTGCGCCGCGCGCGGCGCAGGCTTTCCACCCGGGCGCATTCGGCATCGGTAAATCCGCCAGCCAGAGCACGTTCGATCCCGCTTTCCAGGAGCGGGATAGAACGGGCGTCATCGATGCGCAGCCACCACAATCCCTGCCCGCCGACCCATTCCAATCGGCTGTCGAGGCTGTAGAGCGGTGCCGACCCTGCGCGCAAGCCGCGCGACAGCCGCCCCAGCAGCGGATGGGCCAGCAGGTCCGCCAGCCAGGAGACGGCCTCACTTATCGTCGACTCGAACGGCAACAGCCAGAGAGCGCCGGCTCCCGCCGCCTCGGGCAGACGGGCATCACAGTGCTGCGCAGGCACTGACGGCGGGATCACGGGTGCCGGCGCCACCACCGGCAACTGCCCCAAAGGCTCGGCCACCGCGACCAAGGCCGCCAGATCGACATCGCCGGCGGCCGTGATCCGTAGCCTTGGGCCTACA
The DNA here is from genome assembly GCA_002862435.1 of Pseudomonadota bacterium. GTDB lineage: Bacteria > Pseudomonadota > Gammaproteobacteria > UBA5335 > UBA5335 > Macondimonas. Next base: position 47,410 of record PKDC01000012.1, read on the forward strand.
AGCAGGCGTTGCCGGAAAGCGGCCAAGCCGGCCGAATCGATGGCGGGCACCACCGCCAGCGGGCGACTGAGCGGATGATCCCCGAAGCGGGCGCAAAGGGCCAGGCTTTCCCAGGCATCGGCGGTCGCCGCCAACTGGAGCTCATGGCTCAATACGCGTGCTTCCTGCGCCATCACCGCGGCGCTCGGCAAAGGCGCCCGCAACGCCTGAACCAGCGCCTCCAACACCTCGGGCGCGAACCATGCCGGCACCAGGCCATGCCAGACCGTCCATTCCCGTCCGCTCTGGCCATTGAGCAAGCCGCCCCAGCGCGCGAGCGCAGCCGGATCCAGCGCCTCGCAGACCAGATGCTCGAGCAGATGCGCGGCGCCGTCCTCGCCCGCACCTTCATCGACGCGGCCGGCACGCCACCACAGCGCCAGCGCGACCGCCGACCGGCCCGCCACGGACTGCGCACGCAGTTCAACACCGTTGGCCCAAGTCACCGTTTGAATCTGGGCTGCCGGATCCATCATGGCCCAAGACCCGTGATGATCGCACCAAGCCAGTGCGGCGCAGCATGGCGCCGATCGCTCGCATGACGGCGGTGGGCAACGCCGGGACGCCAGCGAGCAGCCATCCAGGACGGTGGCTCACGACCCAACAGCGCGCCGTGGAAGCTGCGGAAATGCTGCATTTCGCCCGACCAAGCCGCACCGCTCAATAGTGGGCGCGAGAGCGCATCAGACGGCCAACGGGGGGGCGGGGCAAGTCCGATCCACGTGTTGGCACAGGGTGTGCTGGATTGAAAGGCGACGCGAGCGGGCATGGTTTTCATTTTCCCACGCGATCCATCAAGGCAACTAGGGTTCCGGCCTCCACGGGGGTGACTGGTCCGAGGGTTGCCGGCCCCAGCGGGGCTGCACCGGCGGGACAAAAGCCCGGGAGGACCAAATGGCCCTCTCGCGCGCTGTGTTTCATTCCCACCGGAGGATCCGACATGCCTCGTCGCCTGCTGCTTCATGTGCTCACGCCCTTGCTGCTTGCCTTCTTCACCCTCACCGCTACTGCCGCCCCGCTGAAGGTGGGCGTGAGCGACTGGCCGGGCTGGGTCGCTTGGTATGTTGCCCAGGAAAAAGGCTTCCTCAAGCGCCACGGCGCCGAAGTGGAGCTGGTCTGGTTCCCCAACTATACCGATTCCATTCAAGCCCTTTCCGCCGGCCAGCTCGACGCCAACTCGCAAACCTGGAGCGATACCCTGGCGCCGCTCGCGGCGGGCATTCCGCTCAAGGTCGTGCTGGTCAATGACAATTCGGCAGGCAACGACGCCCTGATGGTGGCGCCATCCATCAAAAGCTTCGCCGACCTGAAAGGCAAATCGGTCGCGCTGGAACAATTCAGCATCTCCCACTTCGTCCTCGCCACCGCTCTGGCCCGCAACGGCATGCGTCCGGAGGATGTGAAGGTGGTCAATCTGGCCGCGGGCGACGCGGCGGCCGCCTTTATCGGCGGCCGGGTGCCGGCAGCGGTGGTCTGGAATCCCTGGGTGAACCAGATCCAGGCAAGCGGCAAGGGCAAGCCGCTGTTTACATCAAAGGATATGCCCGGCCTGGTGCCGGATCTCCTGGTGGCGCGGGCGCCGGTGCTGAACGATGCCGCCAAGCGGGCCGCCCTGCTCGGCATGGTCCGCGCCTGGTATGAAACCGTTGACTTCATCGCCAAGGAACCCCAACAGGCTGCGAAGATCATGGCCAAGGTGGTGGGCTTGCCGGCGCCTGAATACGCCACCTATCTCTCGGGCACGCGCTTTTTCGGCGAGAAGGACAACCTGATCGCATTGGGCGAGCCCAAGCGACCCGAGTCGCTGGTGGCGGTCGGCCCAACCATCACGACTTTCCTGAAGCAGAACAAGTTGCTGGAAGGCAACGTGGACTTTGCCGGCGCGGTGGATCCCAGCCTGGTGCGCGAAGCGGCCGGCATGACCGCAGGGCCGTGATCCATGAGGGGCGTCGCCTCGTTCTGGTCAATCCGCGGCCACCTGGGGAACAGTGCCTATCTCGCCCTGGCGGCGGCGGGTTTCACCACCTTCCTCGCGGCGTGGTGGACGCTGGCCGCCAGTGGCCTGGTGGATCCGGTGTTCCTGCCGACCCCCGATGGCGTGGTGCGGCGGCTGGCGATGTGGGCACGCGAGGGCGACCTGCTCACCGATCTCAAGGTCAGCATCGGCCGGGTGCTGGGGGGATTCACGCTTGCGGCCGTGATGGCCGTTCCCCTGGGCGTCTACATCGGCAGCTTTCGCCCGGTGCAGGCGTTCTTCGAGCCCTTGATGGAGTTTGCCCGCTATCTTCCGGCGGTGGCCTTCGTGCCGCTGGTCATGCTGTGGGTCGGCATCGGCGAAAGCGCCAAGGTCGCACTGATCTGGATCGGCACCTATTTCCAGATGGTGCTGATGGTCTCGGACAACGTCCGCCAGGTGCCCATGACCCAGATCGAGGCGGCCCAGACGCTCGGCGCGAGCCGGGGCGAGATTCTGTCGCTGGTGGTGTTCAAGTCAGCGCTGCCGGGCATCGTCGACACCCTGCGCATTACGCTCGGCTGGGCCTGGACCTACCTGGTGGTGGCGGAACTGGTGGCTGCCAACTCCGGGCTGGGCTACGCCATCCTGCGCGCCCAGCGCTTCCTGCAGACCGACAAGATCTTCGTCGGCATCCTGCTGATCGGCCTGCTGGGGCTGGTGATGGACCAAGGCCTGCGGCTGCTGCATCGCCGCACCTTTCCATGGCTGCATACCCGATGACCGCGCCAGCCCCCTGCATCCGCATCGCAGGCCTGGGCAAGACCTATCCCGGCCAGAGCCTGCCGGCCTTGCAAGCAATCGACCTGGATGTGGCCCAGGGGGAATTCCTGGCCCTGGTGGGCGCCTCCGGCTGCGGCAAGTCCACCTTGCTGCGGCTCATCGCCGGCCTGGAGGCCCCCACCAGCGGCGGCATCTGGCTGGATGATGCGCCCGTGACCGGACCGGGGCCGGAACGAGCCGTGGTGTTCCAGGACTACAGCCTCTACCCCTGGCTCACCGTGCTGGAAAACGTGCGGTTCTGCCGCAGCCTGCGCGTCCATACCGGCAATGCCAGCGATTCCCAGGCGGCCTCCGCAGTGGAGCGGTCCTATGCCCTGTTGGACGTGATGGGCCTGGACGCGGTCCGCAATCACTACCCCAACCAGCTTTCCGGCGGCATGCGCCAGCGGGTGGCCATCGCCCGCGCCTTGATGGCACAGCCGCGGGTGTTGCTCATGGACGAGCCCTTTGGGGCGCTCGACGCACAGACCCGCGAGGTAATGCACGAGCTGATCCTGCGGTTGTTCGAGATTGAACGCAGCACCATCGTATTCGTCACCCACGACGTGGAGGAAGCGGTCTATCTGGCCAGCCGCGTGGTGGTCCTGGCCCCCCATCCCGGCCGGGTGGATGGCGTGCATACCCTGTCCCTGCCGCCGCCGGGAGAACGCCACCCCGACCTCAAGCTCACCCCCGAGTTGTTGCAGTGGAAAAAGACCGTGCTGGAGCGCATTCGGGCCACCTCTGGCGTGCAGCACGATCTCGACAAACTGAACCGCCTGGCCGAATTGTCGCGACGCCGAACGCCCACTTGATCCGCCCACACCATCCCATGAAACCTCAAGGAGACGCCTGTCATGCGCCTGAAACGCTTTGCGACCACGAACCCCATGGGCTCGGGGCTCAACCATCACCCCAGCTTCGACAAGACCCAGCTGCAGGGCTGGAAATCCATGCACAAGGAAAAGGACCTGCCCTATCAGGCCTGGAAAGCCCACGTCCAGCACGGCCTGGATCATGGCCTGCCCGCCGCCGACAGCGTGCAGGATCGGGAGATTTCCACCTTCGTGCGCGGCGAGCTGCCGCATTTCGCCGGCATCAACACCTTCATGAAGGCGCCGTTCTGTGAAGATATCCATCTGGTCGGCCAGTACGACGCGGCAATCCTCGGCGTGCCCTTCGACGGTGGTACCACCTATCGTCCCGGCACGCGCTTCGGGCCGCAAGGCATCCGCAAGATCAGTGCGCTCTACACCCCCTACAACTACGAGCTGGGCGTCGACCTGCGCGAGCAGATGAACCTGTGCGATGCCGGCGATGTGTTCGTGATTCCCGCCAACATCGAGAAGACCTTCGACCAGATCAGCCGCGGCATGGGCCACATCTTCGCTTCCGGCGCCTTGCCCATCGTGCTCGGCGGCGATCATTCGATCGGCTTTGCCACCGTGCGCGGCATCGCCGAACATACCGACAAGAAGATCGGCATCATCCACTTCGACCGCCACGCCGACATCCAGGAGAAGGACCTCGACGAGCGCATGCACACCACGCCCTGGTTCCATGCCACCAACCTGCCCAATGTGCCGGCCAAGAACCTGGTGCAGATCGGCATCGGCGGCTGGCAGGTGCCGCGCCCGGCGGTGAAGGAAGCGCGCAAGCGCGGCACCACCATCCTCACCATGAACGATGTCACCACCCTGGGACTGGAGAAGACCGCCGAAATCGCCCTGGAAACCGCCTGGGATGGCGTGGACGCGGTGTATCTGTCCTTCGACATCGACTCTGTGGACTGTGGCTTCGTCCCCGGCACCGGCTGGCCGGAACCGGGTGGCTTCCTGCCGCGCGAGATCCTCTATCTGCTTGGCGCGGTGGCCAAGGAGGGCATCTGTGGCATGGAGGTGGTGGAGGTCTCTCCGCCCTACGATCAATCCGAAATCACCGCCCTGCTCGCCACCCGCGCCGTCGTCGACGTCCTCGGCACCCTGGTCGCCTATGGCAAGCTGGGCGCGCACAAGTCCATCATTCGCGGCTGGGGCGCCTGAAGGAGTTTGCCATGCTGACACAGACGCCAACGCTGCTCGCCATGGGTTTCGGCCTGGGGCTGCTGCATGCCCTCGATCCCGACCATGTGCTGGCGGTCGCCAACCTGAACGATGCCCGCGCCGGGCAGCGCGGCAGCCTTGCCTTCAGCGCCCGCTGGGCACTGGGCCACGGCGCAGCCTTAATGGGAATCGGCACGCTGGTGCTGCTGGCGGGCCTGGCGGTGCCCACCGGCTTGAGCGCTTGGGCCGAATATCTGGTGGCTTTCGTGCTGATCGGGCTGGGGATCAGCGCGCTCTGGACGCTGTGGGCCGGCGAGGCGCCGCTCCGACTACATCGCCATGGCGCGAACGGCGCTCACCTGCATGTCGCGGGACTGCCCGCCCACCATGGCCGCCGGGCGCTGCTGGTGGGCCTGTTGCACGGCACCGCCGGTTCGGCCTCCCTGTTGGCCCTGGCGCCGCTCGCCACCGCCGCCAGCCCGTGGATCGGAATGGCGTACCTGCTCCTGTTCGGCGCGGGGGTGCTGATCGCCATGCTGGCATTCGGCGGGCTGCTGGGGGCAGGGCTGCAGCGCCTGCGATACGGGGTACCGTCGATCGCGAACGGACTGCGCGCCGCCTTGGCGCTGGCCGCCATGGCCTTGGGGATTGCCCTGCTGCGCGGCGGGATTTGATGCGCCCCGCCAGCACCGCAGCCATTCGGCCGCCCCTCGCCGCCCCGGCTGAAATCGATCCATCCACCGGCTGGGCAGCCGAACTGTCGCTGGCCTTCGCGGCGCGGGGCGCGGCGACGGTGCTGACGCGGCGACAGCATCGGGGACCGCTCACGGTACAGCGGCCGTTCTACCCCGAAGGCCCGGCGGTGTGCCAGGTCACCCTGCTGCATCCGCCCGGCGGGCTGGTGGGCGGCGACCAGTTGCAGTTGACGGCCACGCTGGAGGCTGGCGCCCAGGTGCTCATCACCACCCCCGCCGCCAGCAAGATCTATCGCAGCACTGCCGCGGTTGCCCGCCAGCGACAGCATTTCCACCTCGCCGCCGGCGCGGCGCTGGAGTGGCTGCCGCAGGAAACCATCCTGTTCTCAGGCGCCCACTTCCGCTCTCATACCCGCGTGGACCTCGCCCCCGGCGGCCGTTTCCTGGGCTGGGAAATCACCTGCCTGGGCCGTCCCGCCTGCGCCGAGCGCTTCGACGCGGGCCACGGCGCCATCGCCCTGGAATTGTGGGAAGACGGCCAGCCGCTGTTCATCGAGCGCGGGCGCTATGCAGGCGGCGGCGCCCTGCTGGCGGCGCCCTGGGGCTTGGGAGACCAGCCCGTGGTGGGCACCTGGCTGGCGCTGGATGCCCCGGCCGAGTTGACCGATGTGCTGCGTGCCCCTTTGTCCGAGGTGGCCGATCCGGCGCGCTGGGGTCTCACTCGCCTGCCACGGGTGCTGGCGCTGCGCTACCGGGGGCCGAGCGCGGCCGAGGCGCGCGCCCTGTTCATCCGCGCCTGGACGCTGGTGCGGCCGACCCTGCTGGGTCGAGACGCCCATCCGCCGCGCATCTGGGCCACCTGAAGCCGAAACCCTTGCCGACCTGCGCCGCATCGGCAAGGATGACGCCAGACATTTGCCAATCGATGCCCGCCGACTCCGCGCCCGTTACTTCTCAGGAGATGCCATGGAACTCACCCCCCGCGAGAAAGACAAGTTGCTGCTCTTCACCGCCGCGCTGCTGGCCGAACGCCGGCTGGCCCGAGGCGTGAAACTGAATTATCCGGAAGCCGTGGCCTACATCAGCGCCGCCATTCTGGAAGGCGCCCGCGACGGCCGCACCGTCGCCGAACTGATGGACCACGGCCGCAACCTGCTTACCCGCGAGCAGGTGATGGACGGCATTCCCGAGATGATCCCCGATGTGCAGGTGGAAGCCACCTTCCCCGACGGCACCAAACTGGTCACCGTCCACGATCCGATCGTGTGAAAGGCGGCGATGAGCTTGAAATTGGATGAACGCTTGAGCGCGCGGGTCATGCGACCCGATACACCATCGCCTGAGCAGGATGGACTGTTAATGGCCCTAGGTCAGGCCATCAGCCAGGCTGGTGGTGCCGTGCCGCACTCATTCCATCGCGCAGCGCCCACACCAGCGAACCTATCGCCATCACACTGAGTACCCAGCTTGCCAAGCCATAATCGGTGCGCATCACCGCAGTCGGCAATGCGTGCCAGCCGCTCAGGGCCTGGCCGACCACTACCACCAGCGCGCCCAGATTCATGAATAGGAACAGGTGCAACACCCGCTCCGGCTTCGGGAGCACCCGGGTATTGCCCTCAATGACAACGTCGCGTACCGACACCAGCACTTCGCCAAGGTAAAGCAGGGCAATCCACCATACCGCCGCCCCATGCCATTCGAACCAGGCCAGCGAGATGAAGATTGCGCAGAAAATCCACTCGCGGAGGCTGTGCATGCGCTCTTCCGGCCCGGACCAGGTTTGCCCCGGCAGCTTGGCCAGCAGCTCATGATTCAGAAACACGTCCACTCCACCGAGCAGACCATGCAGCATCAGGAAATAGATAAATGGAGGAATCTCACCAGGCATCGCTTGTTCTCCATTTCGCTTACATATTGCGTGGCCAGGGTCAGTAGCTGGAGCATCGTTACGCTCTGCGTGTACAGTCCTGATTCAATCGCGGGGCCAAATCAGGGTTTCCTACAGCGCTTGCGGATTAAGCATGATTATGTCGGAAGATTGCTTCTCTTGACGACCATGGCGGCTATTTGAGCCTTGATGAACAAAATTCCGGCGGAGCGAGGAAGTGGACCCCTTACCAAGGCACGGCCACAATAAAAAACCGGTAATCCTCGAAGATACCGCGCCTGACCCTGATTCCAGCCTTGATCGACCATAAGCTGACAGGGGAAAGGCCGACCGGATCGTTTGGGCTTGGGTAACGAGGAGATCTCAGACCGGAATCACATGCCATTCGGAACCGACAACAAATTCCGATAGATAAATTCACCGATGACGCTCAGGGTCACAGTCGGTGAATGGTTGCGTTATCGTAGATAAATTTTTTCTACAGGCTCGCTACCCCGACGACAGAGATGCGTTTGCGCCACAGGACTCGTCGCCCGCCGGCATCAGGTCGGCTCGACGCAGGTGGCGTGCCTGCACCCCCACGAATGCGAGGAAGACAGCTGACCAATGGACCAGGCCACCCACAACAAGATCGTCTCCTTCATCTGGGGCATCGCCGACGACGTGCTGCGCGACCTCTTCAAGCGCGGCAAGTACCCGGACGTGATCCTGCCCATGTGCGTCATCCGCCGCATGGACGCCGTGCTCGAACCGACCAAGCAGGCGGTGCGCGACCAGAAAACCCTGCTCGACATCGCCGGCATCACCGAGCAGCGCGCCGCCCTGTGCGACGCCGCGGGGCAGGCCTTCTACAACACCTCGAAGTTCACGCTGCGCGATCTCAAGTCCCGCGGCAGCCAGCAGCAGTTGCTGGCCGACTTCGAGGATTACCTGAACGGCTTCTCGCAAAACGTCCAGGACATCCTCGACAACTTCAAATTCCGTAACCAGCTCCAGACGCTGTCCAAGGCCGATGCCATCGGCACGCTGATCAACAAGTTCCTCGATCCCGACATCGACCTCTCGCCGGCCGGCATCGACAACCACGCCATGGGCACGGTGTTCGAGGAGCTGGTGCGCAAGTTCAACGAGGACAATAACGAGGAAGCCGGCGAGCACTGGACCCCGCGCGACGCCGTGCGCCTGATGGCCAACCTCGTCTTTCTGCCAATCGAAGCGGACATCAAATCCGGCACCTACCTGCTCTACGACTGCGCCTGCGGCACCGGCGGCATGCTCACCGTCGCCGAGGAGACGCTCACCGCCATCGGTGCCAAACGCGGCCTGCAGATCGACAGCCATCTCTACGGCCAGGAGATCAACCCCGAGACCTACGCCGTCTGCAAGGCCGACATGCTGCTCAAGGGCGAGGGCGAGAACGCCGACCACATCGTCGGCGGCGCGGAATGGTCCACCCTCGCGCACGACGCCTTCCCCGCACAAGCATTCGATTTCATGCTCGCCAACCCCCCCTACGGCAAGAGCTGGAAGAAGGACCTGGAGGCGATGGGCGGCAAGGACGGTATGCGCGACCCGCGCTTCAGGGTCATGCACAACGGCGAGGAGCTGTCGCTGGTCACCCGCTCCAGCGACGGGCAGATGCTGTTCCTGGCCAACATGGCCTCGAAGATGAACGGCACGTCACCGCTGGGCAGCCGCATCGCCGAGGTGCACAACGGGTCGTCACTGTTCACCGGCGACGCCGGCCAGGGCGAGAGCAACATCCGCCGCTGGCTGATCGAGAACGACTGGCTCGAAGCCATCGTCGCGCTGCCGCTGAACCTGTTCTACAACACCGGCATCGCCACCTACGTCTGGGTGCTATCCAACCGCAAACCCGCGCACCGCAAGGGCCGGGTGCAGCTCATCGACGCCAGCCAGTGGTTCAAGCCGCTGCGCAAGAACCTCGGCAAGAAGAACTGTGAGCTCTCGCCCCAGGACATCGAGCGCATCAGCCGCACGTTTCTGGCGTTCAAGGAGACGCCGGAGTCGAAAATCTTCCCAAACGCCGCTTTCGGTTACTGGAAAGTCACGGTCGAGCGCCCGTTGCGCCTGCATAGCCAGCTCACCCTCAAGGCCATCGAGACGCTGCGCTTCACCTCCGGCGACGAGGACATCCGCGCGGCGCTCCATGAGGAGTTCGGCGACGACCTATTCAGCAACTTCGCCAAGGTCGCCGTCGCGCTGGAAAAGCGCCTCGCCGATTGGGGCAATGACGAGGACGAGGGCGACGACGAAGAGGGTGGCAGCGCCAAAAAAGGCCTGCCCGAGAAGAAGCGCAAGAAGCTGCTCGACCCCAGGACCTGGGAGCGCGACGGCCGCCTGGTCGAGGTTGCCACCAGACTGCGCGCGGCGCTCGGCGATGCGCTGTTCGAGGACCACAACGAGTTCCGCAACCGCGTGGACGAGGCGCTCAGGCAGGCCGGCATCAAGCTCGCCGCCGCCGACAAGAAGCTAATCCTCAAGGCCGTGAGCTGGCGCGTCGAGACCGCTACGCCCGTCATCGCCAAGATGCACAAGCCCGGCAAGGCCAAGGCCGCCCCGCTGCGCGGCCTGTTCGAAGCGACGGTGGACGGCAAGCCCGCGATCATCGAGTACGAGCCCGACTCCGACCTGCGCGATACCGAACAGGTGCCGCTATTGGAAGAGGGTGGCATCGAGGCCTTCATCCGCCGTGAAGTGCTGCCCTACACGCCGGACGCGTGGATCAAGGAAGACGCTACGAAGATCGGCTACGAGATCAGCTTCACGCGGCACTTCTACAAGCCAAAGCCGCTACGCACGCTGGAGGAGATCAGCGCGGACATCCTCGCCATCGAGAAGGAAGCCGAGGGATTGCTGGATGGCCTGCTGAAGGTGGGTGCCAAGTGAAAGCCACCGAAGCCAAGCTGCTCGCCTTCCTCCAGAAGTCACCGCAGTTCGTCATCCCGATCTACCAGCGCACCTACTCGTGGACCGACAAGCAGTGCCGCCAGTTGTGGGACGACATCCTGCGCGCCGGGTCGAACGACGCCATCGCCGTGCACTTCATCGGCTCGATCGTCTACGTCGAGCAGGGGCTGTCGCAGGTCACGCACCAGGCGCCCCTGCTCGTGATCGACGGCCAGCAGCGCCTGACCACCGTGTCGCTGCTGATTGAGGCGCTGGCTCGCGCGCTGGGCGACGGCGAGCCGGTCGATGGCTTCTCCGCCGCCAAGCTGCGCCATTACTACCTGAGCAACCCGCTCGAAAGCGGCGACCGCTACTTCAAGCTGCTGCTGTCGCAGACCGACAACGCCTCGCTCAAGGCGGTCATCAGGCACACCGAGCAGCCGCAGGAGCCGTCGCTGCGCGTGACGCAGAACTTCGAGCTGTTCACCGATCTGCTCGCCAGGCACAAGGACGACCTCGCCGCGGTCTGTCGCGGCCTCGCCAAGCTGGTGGTAGTGGACATCGCGCTCAGCCGCGACCAGGACAACCCGCAGCTGATCTTCGAGAGCATGAACTCCACCGGCAAGGAGCTGAGTCAGGCCGACCTGATCCGCAACTTCATCCTCATGGGCCTCGAGCCCGCGCTCCAGACGCGCCTCTACGAAGAATACTGGCGTCCGATGGAGCAGGACTTCGGGCAGGAGGCCTACGGCACCCAGTTCGACAGCTTTATGCGCCACTACCTGACCGTGCGCACCGGCGGCATCCCGCGCGAGCGCGAGGTCTACGAAGCGTTCAAGGCCTACTCCCGCACCACGCCCGTGCAGGGCGCGGGCATCGAGGCGCTGGTCAAGGAAATTCGCGCCTTCGCCCGCTACTTCTGCGCCCTCGCCCTGGGCCGTGAGCAGAACGCGGCGCTCAGCCCCGCCTTCCACGACCTGCGCGAGCTGAAGGTCGAGGTCGCCTACCCGTTCCTGCTGGAGCTGTACCACGACTACGCCAACGACACCCTCAGCGCCGCCGACTTCGCCGCCGCCGTGCGGCTGGTGGAGGCCTACGTATTCCGCCGCGCCATCTGCGCGATTCCCACCAACTCGATGAACAAGACCTTCGCCACCTTCGGCAAGGCACTCAAGAAGGGCCGCTACCTCGAGAGCATCCAGGCGCACTTCCTGACGCTGCCGTCCTATCGCCGCTTCCCCGCCGACGACGAGTTCCGGCGCGACCTGCACACGCGCGACCTCTACAACTTCCGCAGCCGCAGCTACTGGCTGCGCCGGCTGGAGCACCACGGCTGGAAGGAGCGCGTGCCGGTGGACGAGTACACCATCGAGCACATCCTGCCGCAGAACCCCGACCTGCCGGCGGCGTGGCAGCAGGCACTCGGGGCCGACTGGCAGCGCGTGCAGCAGCAGTGGCTACACACGCTGGGCAACCTCACGCTCACCGGCTACAACGCCGAGTACAGCGACCGCCCCTTCGCCGACAAGCGCGACATGGCCGGCGGCTTCAAGCAAAGCCCGCTCAAGCTCAACGCCGGCCTCGGCCAGCTCGACGCCTGGAACGAAACTGCCATCCAGGAGCGCGCGGGGCGGCTCGCCGACCAGGCGCTCAACGTGTGGGCCGCGCCCCGGCTCGATGCCGCAACGCTGGCCGCCTATCAGCCGGAAAAGATGGCCGCGACCGGCGGCTACACCATCGCGGACCACCCGAACCTGCTTGCTCCCGGCTTGCGCGCGGTGTTCGAGGCCTTCCGCAAGGAGGTGCTCGCGCTCGATCCGTGTGTGACCGAGGAGTTCATGAAGCTGTACGTGGCCTACAAGGCCGAGACCAACTTCGTGGACGTGGTGCCGCAGGCCAAGCGGCTGCGGCTGAGCCTCAACATGGCGTTCGCCGAGATCCACGACCCGAAGGGGCTGTGCAAGGACGTGACCCATATCGGCCGTTGGGGCAACGGCGACGTGGAGGTCGGCCTCCAGTCGCTGGCCGAGTTGCCCTACGTCATGGGCCTGGTGCGCCAGTCCTACGAGCGCCAGATGGGCGACGGAGGCGAGGCATGATCGCCGACCTCAAGCCCTATGCGGAGTACAAGGAATCGGATGCTCCTTGGTTTGGTGATGTTCCGGGCCACTGGGAGCTAAAGAGACTCGGGTCGGTGTTCGCAGAACGTAGCGAAACGAACGAGAAGTACGAGGTGGCTGAGGTACTTTCAGTGCTCAAGGACATCGGCGTCATTCCCTATTCGGAGAAAGGGCGAATCGGAAACAAGAAATCTGAAGATATAGGTCGATACAAAATCGTTCGCCCAGATGATCTGGTGGTGAACTGCATGAACGTGATCATCGGGTCCGTGGGTCGCTCTCGTTATACCGGGTGCCTCAGTCCCGTCTATTACGTTTTGAAGAGAAGGCAGCCAGAATATCTCCCACGCTATCTGGAGTTGGTGTTTCAGCACAAATCCTTCCAGCGGAGTTTGGTGCGAATTGGCAATGGAATCCTTGCGCACCGCATGCGAATTCCGATGGAGAAACTAAAGGCAGAGCTGTTTCCGCTCCCCCCGCCCGACGAGCAGGCGGCGATTGTGCGGTTTCTGGACTGGGCGAACGGGCGGCTGGAGCGGGCGATCCGGGCGAAGCGGAAGGTGATCGCGCTGCTGGGCGAGCAGAAGCAGGCCATCATCCACCGCGCCGTCACCCGCGGCCTCGACCCCTCCGTCCCCCTCAAACCCTCCGGCATCCCTTGGCTCGGCGACATTCCCCAGCATTGGGACATGTGGCGCATCAGTCGATTCGCGAAAGTCGGCAATGGCTCAACACCATCGCGTGCGCAGCCAAGGTACTGGAATGGCGGGTCGTATCCATGGCTGAATAGTTCGCAGATCAATCGCGGAATGATTGATAGCGCGGACCAGGTCGTCACGCGGACCGCGTTGAAGGAGTGCCACCTTCCCCGAGTGCCTGCTGGTAGCGTTCTGGTCGCGATTACTGGTCAGGGCAAGACACGTGGAATGGCGGCTGTGCTGTCCATAGAGGCGACTATTAATCAGCACGTTGCATACATCACGCCCCGCGTACCGGTGGTGAGCCCGGCGTTTCTTCACCTGTTGCTTAGCGCAGCCTATGCGCAGCTTCGTGCGATCAGTGATGACTCAGGCAGCACCAAAGGCGCACTCACTTGCGAGGACATCAAACGCTTCAAGGTTCCGATTCCATCCCTAGTTGAGCAAGCAGCCCTGCTGAATCGTATTCGGATCGAAACGAGCACGTTGGACGCGACTCGCTCCCGCCTCGAACGCGAAATCGAGCTCCTCCGCGAATACCGCACCCGCCTCGTCGCCGATGTGGTTACCGGCAAGCTCGATGTGCGCGAGGCGGCGGCGCGGCTGCCCGACGAAGCGCCCCTCGAAACAGTCGAGGACGACGCCGACCTGGGCGGCGAAATCGAAAGCGAAGCCGAGGAAATTGAGGCATGACCGTCCCGGCGCAGCCCAAGCTCTACCACATCGTGCATGTGGATCGGCTGCGCTCCATCGTGGCCGATGGGCACCTGTGGAGTGATCGCTAGGTATTGCGCCGCGCGTCGCAGGGCACCGAGTTGGGCACGACGATCGGCATGAGCAGCATCAAGCAGCGCCGACTGAACGAGCTGCGGCTGACCAGCCACCCCGAGCTGTTCGTGGGCGACTGCGTGCCGTTCTATTTCTGCCCACGATCGGTCATGCTGTTCTTGATCCACCGGGCCAACCATCCCGAGCTGACGTATCGCGGTGGCCAGGAGCCGATGCTGCATCTGGAGGCGGACCTGCACGCCGTGGTGCAATGGGCGCAGCAGCAGGGCCTGCGCTGGGCGTTCACGCTGTCGAATGCGGGCGCGTACTACTTCGAGGATCGCTGTGATCTTGCCGAGTTGGGCGAGATCAACTGGACCGCAGTGCAGGCCGGTGATTGGAGGAACTTTAAAGAGGGCAAGCAGGCCGAGTTCCTTGTGGAACGCGCCTTTCCCTGGCATTTGGTGGAACGCATCGGCGTAAAGTCACCGTCAACTTATCGATTGGCGACGAATGCGCTGCCGTCGCCGGGACATCGCCCGCCGGTCGAGCTGCGGCCGGAGTGGTACTACTGAACAAGGGCGCGAACATGATCGAGTACACCCAAGGCGACATTCTGAAGTGCGAGGCCGAGGCCCTGGTCAACACGGTGAACTGTGTGGGTGTGATGGGGCGCGGCATTGCCTTGCAGTTCAAGCGCATGTTCCCGGAAAACTTCAAGGCCTATGCCGCCGCCTGCAAACGGCAGCAGGTGCAGCCGGGGCGCATGTTCGTGTTCGACACCGGCGAGCTGACGCCGCCGCGCTACATCATCAATTTCCCCACCAAGCGCCACTGGCGCGGCAAGAGCCGCGTGGAGGACATCGAGGCCGGCCTGGTGGCGTTGGTGGCCACCATCCGCGAGCGCGGCATCCGGTCCATTGCCATCCCGCCGCTGGGCAGCGGGCTGGGCGGGCTGGACTGGGCACAGGTGCGGCCGCGTATCGAGGCGGCGCTGCGCGAGCTGGAGGATGTGCGCGTGATCGTGTTCGAGCCCGGTGGCGCGCCCGCCGCCGACACCGTCCAGCACCAACGCGAAGTGCCGAAGATGACGCCGGGGCGCGCCGCGCTGGTGGAGCTGTTGAACCGCTACCTGCGCGGCCTGCTGGACCCCTTTGTGACGCTGCTGGAAGCGCACAAGCTGATGTACTTCATGCAGGAGGCCGGGCAGCCCCTGCGCTTGCGCTACACGCAGGCGCCCTATGGGCCGTATGCGGAAAACCTGCGGCATGTGCTGCGCGAGGTCGAGGGGCATCTGATCTCGGGCTACGCCGATGGCGGCGACGCGCCGGACAAGCAACTGCAACTGGTGCCCGGTGCGGCCGAAGACGCCGAGGCATTTCTGGCGGCCGATGCCGAAACGCGGGCGCGCTTCGAGCGCGTGGCGGAGCTGGTGGAGGGCTTCGAAACCCCGTTCGGTCTGGAACTGCTGGCGACGGTCCATTGGGTGATGACACGGCAGGGTGCGGCGAGCCTGGACGAGGTCGTCGAGCGCACCTACGCCTGGAATGAACGCAAGCGGCAGTTCACGCCGCGCCAGATCGGCATTGCGGTGAACTGCCTGACGCGCAAGGGCTGGGCGGGTGGCAGCGCTCGGCCGGATGTGGCCCGGGTGTTTGGTTGATGGTTGGTTGATGGGTTGTTGATGGCATCGGCCGAACAGGTAGCAAGTCGGATGCTTTCTGTTGACAGATCAATGGGATGCCAAGGGTGGGTTTGGTTGATGAGTACTTGATGGAGCAAGGCGGGGAGACGCTTTGAGCACCGACACCAGCGAGAAGGGCCTGGAAACCCTGATCGTGCGGCACATGGCCGGCACGGACGGACTCGCCGTGGCTCCGAACAGGGTCGCCGAGCGGCCGCCGGCCTACGGTGGCACCGGCTACACCGCCGGCAGCCCGCAGGACTACGACCGCGCCCACGCGCTTGATGTGCCGCAACTGTTCGCCTTCCTGCGCGCCACGCAGCCGGAGGCGTTCAGGAAGCTGGCGCTGGCCGACGCGAACGACGCCAGGGACATCAACCGCCTGAAGTTCCTCGCCCGCCTGTCCGGCGAGATCGGCAAACGCGGGGTGATCGACGTGCTGCGCAAGGGCGTGGCGCACGGGCCGCTGCACTTCGATCTGTTCTACGGCACGCCCTCGCTGGGCAACGCCAGGGCCGAGAAGCTGCATGCGCAGAACCACTTCTCGATCACCCGCCAGCTCGCCTACAGCATGGACGAGACGCGCCGGGCGCTGGATCTGTGCCTGTTCATCAACGGCCTGCCGATCGCGACCTTCGAGCTGAAGAACAGCCTCACCAAGCAGACAGTCGAGGACGCCGTCCAGCAGTACAAACGCGACCGCGACCCGCGCGAGCGGCTGTTCGAGTTCGGTCGCTGCGTGGTGCATTTCGCGGTGGACGACAGCGAGGTGCGCATGTGCACCGAGCTGCGCGGCAAGGGCTCGTGGTTTCTGCCCTTCAACAAGGGCCACAACGACGGCGCGGGCAACCCGCCCAACCCGCAGGGCCTCAAGACCGACTACCTGTGGAAGGAAGTGCTCACGCCGGCGGGGCTGACCGACATCCTCGAAAACTACGCGCAGATCGTCGAGGAGAAGGACCCGCGCACCGGCCGCAAGAAGCGCCGGCAGGTTTGGCCGCGCTACCACCAGCTCAGGCTGGTGCGCCAGGCGCTGGCCGATGTGCGCACGCACGGCGCAGGCAAGCGCTACCTGATCCAGCACTCGGCGGGCAGCGGCAAGTCGAACTCCATCGCCTGGCTCGCGCACCAACTCATCGGCCTCGAGCGCGACGGCGATGCCGCGCACGGCGAGGTCTTCGACTCGGTGATCGTGGTGACTGACCGGCGCATCCTCGACAGCCAGATCCAGGCGACCATCAAGCAGTTCATGCAGGTGGGCGCAACCGTGGGCCACGCCGACCGCTCCGGCGACCTGCGCCGGTTCATCCAGGAGGGGAAGAAGATCATCGTCTCGACGGTGCAGAAGTTCCCGTTCATCCTCGACGAGATCGCGCTGGATGCCGGCAAGATCTTCGCCATCATCATCGACGAGGCGCACTCCAGCCAGGGCGGCAAGACCTCGGCGGCGATGAGCCAGGCGCTCGGCGCGGCGGGTCAGGAAGGCGCGGGGGACGAAGACGCCGGACCCGACCCCGAGGACACGGTGAACGCCGCGCTGGAGCAGCGCATGGCCGCGCGCAAGATGCTGACCAACGCCAGCTACTTCGCCTTCACCGCCACGCCCAAGAACAAGACGCTGGAGATGTTCGGCGAGCCGCTGCCGCCGGACGCCGAGGGCAAGGTCAAGCACCGGCCCTTCCACAGTTACACCATGAAACAGGCGGTGGAGGAGGGTTTCATCCTCGACGTGCTCAAGGCCTACACGCCGGTGGACAGCTACTACAGGCTGGTCAAGAAGACCGAGGACGATCCGGAGTTCGACACCAAGAAGGCGAAGAAGAAGCTGCGCCGCTACGTGGAGAGCCACGACCACGCCATTCGGCTCAAAGCCGAGATCATGGTGGACCACTTCCACGAGCAGGTGGTGGCCACGGGCAAGATCGGCGGCGAGGCCCGCGCGATGGTGGTCACCAGCGGCATCGAGCGGGCGATCCAGTATTTCCACGCCTTCAAGGCGTACCTGGCGGAGCGCAAGAGTCCGTACCAGGCCATCGTCGCCTTCTCTGGCGAACACGAGTATGGCGGCGCGAAGGTGAGCGAGGCCTCGCTCAACGGCTTCCCGAGCAATGACATCGCCGGCAAGATCCAGACCGATCCGTACCGCTTCCTGATCTGCGCCGACAAGTTCCAGACCGGCTACGACGAGCCGCTGCTGCACACGATGTACGTGGACAAGCCGCTGGCGGGCATCAAGGCGGTGCAGACGCTGTCGCGGCTGAATCGCGCGCACCCGCAGAAACACGACTGCTTCGTGCTCGACTTCCAGAACAACAGCGAGGCGATCACCTTCGCCTTCCAGGATTACTACCGCACCACGCTGCTCGCCGACGAGACCGATCCGAACAAGCTGCACGAC
Source organism: Pseudomonadota bacterium (assembly GCA_002862435.1). GTDB lineage: Bacteria > Pseudomonadota > Gammaproteobacteria > UBA5335 > UBA5335 > Macondimonas. Next base: position 65,431 of record PKDC01000012.1, read on the forward strand.
CTCAAGGGGGCGTTGGATGCGGCGCAGGTCTATTCGCCAGAGCAGGTGCGCCAGGTGGTGGGGCGGTTTCTCGGCGGCGCCGACCGCGACCAGCTCGACCCGATCCTCGATGCCTGTGTGGCGGTGTACGTGGAGCAGCTCGACGAGGACGGCCAGGTGGACTTCAAGGGCAAGGCCAAGGTGTTCTGCCGCACCTACGCCTTCCTGTCGTCGGTGATTCCGTACAGCAACGCCGAGTGGGAGAGACTGTCGATCTTCCTCGACCTGCTCACGCCCAAGCTGCCGGCGCCCAAGGAGGAGGATCTCGCCAAGGGCATCCTCGAAGCCATCGACATGGACAGCTACCGCGTCGAGAAGAAGGCGGCCATGAAGATCGCGCTGGCGGACGACGACGCCGAGATCGAGCCGGTGCCGACCGACGCCGGCGGGCGTAAAGGCGAGCCCGAACTGGACCGACTGAGCAACATCCTGAAGACCTTCAACGAGCGGTTCGGCACCCTGTTCACCGACACCGATCGGGTGGCCAAACGCATCCGCGAGGACATCGCGCCGAAGGTTGCCGCCGACGCGGCCTACCAGAATGCGAAGCAGAACACCCCGCACACCGCGCGCATGGCGCACGACCAGGCGCTGTATAAGGCGATGCAGATCCTGCTCAAGGACGACACACAGGTCTACAAGCAGTTCGTCGAGAACGAGTCGTTCAAGCGGTATGTCGGCGACATGGTGTACGCGATCACGAACTCCCAGTGCTAACCCGGTCGGGAGGCATATTGCGGAAGCCACCCTGGTTTGTGATTGGGGCGAACGGCAGAGATGAAAGTGGATATGGCGAGCGCTGAAATGATTCACGTTGGGACCCCAATCTACGGGCCGGTGGAGCGCAACCATGCGTTGCGTTGGATGCCGGTCGATGCCGTCGCCGTCGAATACCGGCGCAAGAACGGATCCATCGCCGGGGCGCAGGCGCGGAGGGCCGGGTGATGAGTGCAGCGCCGGGCGGTGAGGTGATCGTCTACGAGGCCCCAGACGGCGAGGTCCGCGTGGATGTGCGGCTCGACCGCGGCACGGTCTGGCTGACCCAGCGGCAGATGTCGGAGCTTTTCGAGACGACGCCTGAGAACGTGCTGATGCATCTGAAAAACGTCTATGCCGACGGTGAACTGGAGGAGCCGGCAACTACTAAGGATTTCTTAGCAGTTCGTGTGGAAGGCAAGCGGCAGGTGCGACGTCAGCTCAAGCACTACAACCTGGACGCGATCATCTCGGTGGGCTACCGGGTCAATTCACGCCGCGGCGTGCGCTTCCGCCAATGGGCCACGCAAACGCTGCGCGAGCACCTGGTGCGGGGCTACACGATCAACCAGCAGCGCTTCGAGCAGAACGCGAGCGAGCTGGAAGCTGCGCTGTCACTGGTCCGCAAGGCGGCCGCCGGCGAGGCGCTGACGTCCGACCAGGGGCGCGGGCTGGTCGATGTCATTGCCCGCTATACGCAGACCTTCCTGCTCCTGCAACGCTACGACGAAGGCTTGCTGGAAGAGCCGAAGGGGAACCGGGGGGGCGTTTTGCCGGCCGTGGAAGAGGTGCGCGCCGCGATCGGGCGACTCAAGGCCGACCTGATCGGGCGCGGCGAGGCCACGGATCTGTTCGGTCGCGAGCGCGAAGAAGGGCTCGCCGCCCTGCTCGGCAACCTCGACCAGAGCGTGTTCGGGGAGCCGGCGTATCCGACGGTCGAATCGAAGGCGGCGCATTTGCTCTACTTCACGATCAAGAATCACCCCTTTTCGGATGGCAACAAGCGCATCGGCTCGTTCCTGTTCGTGGACTTCCTGAACCGCAACGGCCGGTTGTTCCGCGACGGCCAGGCCGTGATCAACGATGTGGGGCTCGCGGCGCTCGCGCTGCTGGTGGCCGCGTCGGCGCCGAAGGACAAGGACGTGATGATCCGGCTGGTGATGAACATGCTCGCGGGGCCGCAGCCGTGAACACGCGCTTTTCCGAATCCGTCGTCGAAGACGCCGCCCTCGCCTGGCTCGAAGCGCTGGGCTACGCGGTGCTGCACGGCCCGGACATCGCCGGGGGCAAGCTCAGCCGAGACAGCTCTCATCTCCCTATTTGCCTCGACGACGGATCCAGCCCGACCGATAGCGGCAGCCACCCCGGTGTACCATAGCGCCTTCTTTTCTCGGATTTCCTTGCCGTGCCATCGACTCCCGCCGCCTTTTCCACCCTCCCGCTCGTGCCGGAACTGCTCACCACCTTGCACGAGCTGGGCTACGAAGCCATGACGCCGGTGCAGGCCCAAAGCCTGCCCGCGCTGCTGGCCGGGCGGGATGTCATCGCCCAGGCCATGACGGGCAGCGGCAAGACGGCCGCGTTCGGCATCGCCCTGCTGACCCGCCTCGATGCGCGCTGTTTCGAGCCCCAGGCGCTGATCCTTTGCCCCACTCGCGAGCTGGCGGACCAGGTCACCAAGGTGCTGCGCCAACTCGCACGGGGCCTGGGCAACATCAAGATGCTGACCCTGTGCGGCGGCATGCCGATGGCGCCGCAACTGAATTCCCTGGAATCCGGCGCCCATGTCGTGGTCGGGACGCCGGGGCGCGTCCTGAAGCATCTGACCAAAGGCTCGCTGAAGCTGTCGCGGCTGAAAACGCTGGTGCTGGATGAGGCCGATCGCATGCTCGACATGGGCTTCCACGACAGCATGGTCGAGGTGATCGCATTCGCGCCGCCGGCGCGCCAGACCCTGCTGTTCTCCGCCACCTATCCGGACACGATTCGCGCCTTGAGCCGCCGTTTCCAGCACGATCCGGTGGAGATCACCGTGCCTTCGGCGGCGGCCGACACGCAGATCGAGCAGCTCTTTTTCGAAGTCGACCCGCGCGCCCGGGTGCAGGCGCTCAATGCCTTGCTGCGGCATTACCAGCCCGCCTCGGCCGTGCTGTTCTGCAACACGCGGCAACGCTGCGACGAGGTTGCCCAGTCCTTGCGGGAGGCGGGATTTCATGTCGCCGCCCTGCATGGCGATCTGGAACAGCGCGAGCGTGACCAGGTGCTGGTGCAATTCGCCAACCAGAGCTGTCCGCTGCTGGTGGCGACCGACGTTGCGGCGCGGGGTCTGGACATCAAGGATCTCGCCGCCGTGATCAATGTCGAGCTGGCGTTCGAGCCCGAAACCCATGTGCATCGCATCGGCCGCACCGGTCGCGCCGGCCAGAGCGGCCTCGCGCTCAGCCTGTGCGCGCCCGGCGAGGTGCATCGCGCCAATGTGATCGAGGACGAACAGCAGCGCCCCTTGCAGTGGCTGCCGCTGCCGGAGGTCGATGCGCAAGCGCCGGTGGCGCCGCCGCGCTGGATCACATTGCGCATCGGCGGCGGTCGCCGCGACAAGCTGCGACCGGGCGACATCCTGGGGGCATTGACGGGCGAGGACGGCATCGCGGGAACGGCGGTGGGCAAGATCGATCTCTTCGATCGCCACGCCTTTGTCGCCGTCGACCGGGTGGCGGCGCCGGCGGCGCTCCGGCGCCTGAGCGAGGCCGGCATCAAGGGACGCCGCTTTTCGGCGCAGCAATTGCCATGATGCGGGTGACACGCTGACATGGCGCTCAAGGCAACGGTCTACAAGGTCCAGCTCAATATCGCTGACATGGATCGCGGCTACTACGCGGATCACGGCCTGACGCTGGCCTGCCACCCGTCCGAGACCGAAGAGCGGCTGATGGTGCGGATTCTGACGTTCGCCCTCTACGCAAGCGCGGATCTGCAATTCACGCGCGGGCTGAGCAGCGAGGATGAACCGGATCTCTGGCAAAAGGATTTGACCGGCGCCATCGTCCACTGGATCGAACTGGGTCTGCCCGATGAGAGCCGCATCCGCAAGGGTGCCCACCGCGCCGAGCGCGTCACGGTGGTGACCTATGGCGAGCGCGCGCCGCACATCTGGTGGGAGAAGATTCGCGGCAGCCTCGCCCGTTTCGAGAATCTCACCGTGCTGCATCTGCCCGCGACGGCCACGGCCGCCTTGGTTCCCGAGCTATCGCGCAGCATGCAGATGCAGGTCTCGGTTCAGGACGGCAGCCTGTGGGTGAGCGTGAATCAGGCCCAGGTCGAAGTGCGCCCGGAACGCTGGCGCTGACAGAGATGCTGGCGCCGCATCACCCCGGTTCGCGGTATTCCTGAACGGACGAAGCGGCATCACCAGGCGGAAGGCAGCAACTCAGGCGGCGGCGGGGATGTGCTCATTCGACTCCGACGGCGCGCCCCAGGCGGCGGCCCGCGCCGGCTCGTCGCCGATCCAGATTTGCTGATGCAGCCAGCTCAGGCTGGCGCTGTCTCCCAGCAACAGGCGGCGCTCATTGGCGCTCAAGGCATCCGGCCCGTCCGCCCAGGCCCGGTCGCGCAATTCCGGCCAACGGATGCGGCGGCGCCCGTGGGGATCCCGCAGCAGGCTGAGATGCAGATGATGGGTCTGCGGATCGGCCACGGCGGCGATGAATCCCGCGCCCACGGCGGGCTCGATATGCGGATTTTGCCGACTGGCCCGCACCGCGGCCGGCGGCTCGATCTCCCCGGGCACCCGGAACAGGCCGCGCCGCTGCAAGCGATCGCCCAGGCTGCGACGACCGGAATAGACCGAGATGGGGATGGACAGCACCAGCCCCGCCATCACCGGTGACAGCCACAGGAAAAACACCGGCTCCACCGCCCAGGCCACGCCGCCCCACACCAACCCCAACAGCGTCCCGAAGCCGTGATGGCGCAAGGCCATGCCCCAGGAAGTGCCTTCATCGCCGCGATTCTGTCCGGCCCAGCGCACGCTCTGCCCGAACAGGGTGTAGAGCACGAAGCGGGTGTGGAAGATCATGCGGATGGGCGCCATCAGCACCGAGCCGGCGAGTTCAGCCAGCAAGCCCACGAAGACGCGGCGCGCCCCGCCGAAGCCCTGGCGGGTGGGCGCGCGACTGACGGCCAGAATCGCGCCCAGGGTCTTGGGCAACAGCAGCATCACCAGGGTCGCGATCATCAGCGTGATGGCCTCCGGCGTGCGCGCGACAGGCCACACGGGAAACAGGCCGCCTCCCGGCGTGAAGTACTGATGGCCGGTGAAGGCCGCCACTGCGGTCAGTACCGTGCCCAGGAACAGGAAGGCAAACCAGAACAGCGCCGAAACATAGCCCATGGCGCCGTGGAAGAACATCGCCCGATGCAGCCCGTGGAAGCCCCCCGCGCGCAGCAGCCGCAGATGTTGCAGATTGCCCTGGCACCAGCGGCGATCGCGCTGCAATTCGTCGAGCAGCGTGGGCGGGGTTTCCTCATAGCTGCCCTGCAGGTCATAGGCGACCCACACTTCCCAACCGCCGCGTACCATGCAGGCCGCCTCGACGAAATCGTGGCTGAGGATGTCGCCACCCAGGGGCGGCGGACCCGGCAGGCGCGGCAGACCGCAAAACGCCATGAACGGCGCGACACGGATGATGGCGTTGTGTCCCCAATAGGTAGCATGCCCCAGCATCCAGAAATTCAGCCCAGCGGTGAACATCGGCCCACACAGCCGCTGCACGAATTGCTGCATCCGCGCCAGCGGCGTGGTGGCGTTGACGATGAGCGGAATGGCCTGGATGATCCCCACGCGCGGATGGGCTTCCATGCGCCGCACCAATTGGATGAGGGTGTCCCCGTCCATCAGGCTGTCGGCGTCCAGCACCACCATGTAGCGGAAATCGCGCCCCCAGCGGCGGCAGAAATCCGCCACATTGCCGCTCTTGCGCTTGAGATTGACCCGCCGCCGGCGGTAATGGATGCGTCCCTCGGCGCCCAGTTCCCGCACCGTCTGCGCCCAGGCGCGTTCTTCCTCCACCAGCACATCCGGCTCACGCGTGTCACTGAGCACGAAAAAGGCGAACTGCTCGCCGAGGCCAGTGGCCTGCAGCGACAGCCAGGTGGCGCGCAACCGGGCGAAGACCCGCTGCGGATCCTCGTTGCAGACCGGCATCAAGAGCGCGGTGCGCGCCTCGCGCGGCAGGGGCTGGGCGGGATCGGCCCGCACCAGGAAGCGATCACGCCCGGTCAGCAGGGCGATGAACCCAAAGATTGCCGTCCAGAACCCCATCGCGATCCAGGCGAACAGGATCATGAAGATCGCGAGCAGGGACAGCCGCAGGAAGAACTCCTGCGGACCGGGCAGCACGCGGGCCATGACGTAGGCGGCGGGGAAAGTGGGCGCCGCCACCAGCACAGCCAGCAACAGGCGGCGCCAGCGGGCCGTGCGGCGCCAATTGCCCAGGGTGGCATCGGTCACCACCGGCTTCGGCATGCGCTTCATGGCGCCTCCCGGCTCGGAGCGGACGGGGGGGCGGCCTCAGGCTGGGGGAGGCCATGGCGAGTCCGCCACAGTTCCCGCAGCGGCAGCGGCTCCAGCGAAGGAGACAGCATGGCACCACGATGGATCGGGGGCATGGATAACGGGGCCCGCCGATGGACGGACAGCCACTCGCCCACCCCGTCGACCAGAACGGCCAGGGCTTGCGCCGGGGTGGCGTTGGCATGGGGCGCAAGCGCCAGGGCCACGCCCATGAGCAAGGCGGAATGATCCGCCGGCGGAACGGGCGTGGCCGAGAGGTAGCGCCGCAGCACCGATTCCAGGTCCACGGACCAGCGGTCGAACGGGGCAGGCTCACTCACATCAGGGCTCCAGCAGATAGCTCCAGGTTTCGGTCAGGAAATCATTGCCCCGTTTCAGATAGGCACGCAATTCCAAGGGGTTGTTCCCGCCCGAGGGCACCGTGAATTCCACCCACCAGCTTGCATCATAGGGATTGCGGCGCACCTGCACATCGGACACCCCGCGCCCGTCGCCCACGGTCACCAGTGCCTCGGGTGGCTGGGAGGCGTCGAGCCCCTCCAGGGTAGGGCCGGCGAAGACAACCAGAAAACGCCGCCCGCCGTTGGACAGGGTACGCATCCGGGTGGCCGTCGCGCCGCCGCCTGCCCGGAAAACTGTTGGATCAACATACCAGTGCAGGCGGTAGCGCATCCGGATCTGGTCGCCTGTTACCGGCGAGCGTTCCGGCACCCAATAGGCGACGATGTTGTCGTTCTGGTCCGCGTCGGTGGGAATCTGCACCAGTTCCACCCGCCCCTTGCCCCAGTCGTCCAGCGGCTCCACCCACAGGCTGGGCCGACGCTCGTACTCGTGCTTGAGGTCCAGGTAGTGATCAAAATTGCGATCGCGCTGCAACAAACCAAATCCCTTGGGGCCCTGGGTGCTGAACGAACTCACCAGCAGTTTCTGCGGATTGGTCAGAGGGCGATAGATCCACTCCCCCCCGCCCGTGAGGACAGAAAGACCGTCGGAATCATGGACCTCCGGATAAAACGCCGCGGAGGACGGGGTGCGGTCCTTGGCGGTGTTCTCGCCGTAGAAGAACATGCTGGTCAGCGGCGCAATACCGACCTTGGACACGCCATTGCGGAAAAACAGCGCCACTTCGCAATCCACTTGGGTGGTGGCACCGGGTCGCACCACGAAGCGATGCGCGCCCACCATGCGCGGGCTTTCGGACAAGGCGAAGAGCTCCACGGTCTGCGCATCGGGCGCGGGTTTCACCAGCCAGAATTCAGTGAAATGGGGAAATTCCTCCCCGCCCGACTCGGCGGTATCGAGCGCCACGCCGCGCGCCGACAGGCCGTAATGCTGGTCCTTGCCCAGGGCGCGGAAATAGGTGCCACCCAGAAAGGCGATGAGATCATCGAAACGCCCCGGCACATTCAGCGGGCTGTGGAGACGCACCCCGGCATATCCGAAAGCGGGCGGCACGGCGTCACGCAGGGCGGGATCAAGGTATTGGAACAGATCCCGATCAAACGGGAGCTGCCGCACGCCCTTTTCATCGATCAGATTGACCCGCACCGAGCGGGTGAAATAGTGGCCGGGATGGAACATCTGCGCCTGGAACGGCAGACCTGTTCCCGCCCACAGGGCCTTTTCAGGGCGATAGTGGATGCGGCCGTAGTAGCCCTGGTAATCCAGTTCCGCCAACTGGCGCGGCAGATTGCTGGGCGGCTCCACATGCGGTTGCGCCACTTTGCGCCGCGCAATCTCAACGGCATGTTCGAAGCCGAAGAACTGTCCCGCCTGGGCGGGTCCCGCAGCGAGCAAGAGGCCTATGACCACGCCAAGCGCAGCCCGGCAGGCGGGATGGAAGGACCGAATGAAGCCATCGCGTTTCTCGATATACATGTCAGCGCATCTATAAGCCGGAGGGATTTTGGAAATGGGTATTTTTGAGCGTGCGAAATGAAAGTGACCGTGGCCCGTCGCGGCGGTTCCATTTCCGGGGGGAAGTCGTGTGAGGCGCGTGCTGAGCCAGACACGCGGTGAATGATGCATGGGGAATGGGATTTTTTCCATTCTCTTCCGCCAAACGGGACTATTGCGGTGACTGCCCATTGCTGCACGCTGAACAAGCCTTTGAGGATGCGACCGGCACCGATCCGGGCGGCCTCGTCCCGACCGATCGGTCAAGGCCGGCTGACCTGCGCCGCGCGCAACCGGCGGCCTTTTTTGGTCCTTCCCCGGAGGGATGGGCTAAGATGACCACCCCATACGCTCGCCACCGATCGCCACTCCGGAATGACATGATGCGCCACCGAACCCTGATGCGCCTCGCCGCCCTGCTGGCGGGGATGGCCCTGTTGATGACGCTGGGCTGCCGCAGCGTGATCGAGCACAGCCTCGACCGGCCCGAAGTCAGCCTGCGCGAGGTGCGCCTGCTGGAAATGGGACTGCTGTCGCAGCGCACCCAACTGGTGCTGCATGTGAAAAACCCCAATCCGGTTCCTTTGCCGGTACGGACGGTGCGCTACAAGATCGCGCTTGCTGGACTCCAAGTCGCCAATGGCGAGACGGATGAGGCCTTCACGGTCCCGGCGAAGGGGGAAACCGACATCAAGCTCCAGGTGCGCACCAACGCGCTGGAATTGGCCGCCCAGGCCGCCAACATGGCCACCAACTTCAACGGCCGCGTGGACTATGAGATCAGCGGTGAGGTGGAGCCCAACATTCCCATGACGGGCCCCTTCCCCTTCTCACGCAAGGGCGAGGTCGCCCTGAACCGGACGCGCTGAGTTCCCGCAAACCGGCGACATCGCCATCCCAGGAGGGCTTTTCCAGATGGATCTGGAACACAACGAAAGCTTACCCCCCATTCCGCTGGTGCCGCCGACCCGGTCCGGCCTGCGCGTCCGCCTCAAGCGGCAGGCCATCCGGCTGCTCCGGCGCTGGATCAAAACCCCGGAAATCTCCGTGACCGGCCTGAAACTGCGCCAGATGGGGCTGATGGAACAGCGCGGCCAACTCGGCATCCGGCTGCATAACCCCAATCGCATCGCCCTGGGCGTACGCGCCTTCCGCTATCGCGTCGAACTGTCCGGCCAGCGCTTCGCCAAGGGCCAGACGGCGGAGCCCTTCCGCATTCCCGCCCGCGACGCCACCAGTTTTGACGTCGACGTGCGCCTGTCCATGCTGAAACTGGCCGGCTCCCTGATGGGCGCACTGCTGGCGCCTCGTCCCAAGCTGGAATATCGCATCAGCGGGGAAATCGAACTGGCGCTCCCCTGGCTGCCGCCGATTCCATTCAGCTACACCGGCCAGGTTGACCTGGAGCGGCTGGGTGAACGGCGCTGAGCCCATGGTGCGCCTGCAGGGCGTAAGCCACGGCTACCCCGAACCGGGCGGCTGGCACCGCGTGCTGGAGGATGCCGCGCTGGAAATCGGCGCCGGCGAGGCGGTGGCGCTGGTGGGTCGCAGCGGCTCGGGCAAATCCACCCTGCTCAACCTGATCAGCGGCATCGACCGCCCCCAGGCCGGCAGCCTTCATGTGGGCGGCATCGACATTACCACCCTCAGCGAACGGGAACGCACGCTGTTGCGCCGCCGGCGCATTGGCTTCGTGTTCCAGTTCTTCAACCTGCTGCCCACCCTGACGGTGGCGGAAAACCTGCGCCTGCCGCTGCAACTGCTGGGGCGGGGCGGCCGCGCGGCTGACCGCGCTGTGGCCGACATGCTCACGGCTGTCGATCTGGCCGGTTATGAGGACCGTTTCCCCGACACGCTGTCCGGCGGGGAGCAGCAGCGGGTCGCCGTGGCCCGCGCCCTGATTCACGAGCCGGACCTGATTCTCGCCGACGAACCCACCGGCAACCTGGATCCGACCACCGGCAACCGGGTGGCGGAATTGCTGGACCAACTGGTGCGCCAGTTCGGCAAGACCTTGATCCTGGTCACCCACAGTCCCGATCTGGCGCGTCATGCCGACCGCATCCTGCGCCTGCAACAGGGCCGGTTGGTGCCCGAACCAGCGCCGCCCGCCGCCCCATGATTCCGCTGCACGTCCGGGCCGGCTGGCGCCATCTGACCCGGCACCGCTGGCTCACCGCCCTCTCGGTGCTGGGCATCGCCCTGGGCGTGGGCGTCGTGGTCGCCGTGGACCTGGCCAGCACCAGCGCCCGGCTGGCCCTCAAGACCTCCATGGCCGCCGTCGTGGGCGAGGCCACCCACCAGATCCTCGCCGGTCCCGATGGACTGCCCGAAACGGTCTACCGGGACCTGAGGTTGGGCGGCTGGGAAACGCCGCTGGCCCCGATCATCGAGGCCACGGTCAGTGTGGCCAACCGGCCCGGCCACAGCTTCCGGCTACTGGGCGTGGACGGCACCGCCGAATTCGCTCTGGGTCGGGGCCAAATGGGAGCCACTGGTGCTGGACTGGCCACGGGTGGCGGCCTGCTCGGCGCGGTGCGGGGGGTCACCCAGCCGGGCCAGGCCTGGGTTTCGGGACGGGCAGCCGCGGGGCTTGGTCTTGTGCCCGGCGATCCGCTGGAGCTGCTGCTGCCCCTGGGGCGAGGCACGGTGACCGTGGCCGGCGTGCTGGACGATGCGGGCACCGACCGCGACCTGTCCGGGCTGATGCTGATGGACATTGCCGCCGCCCAGGAACTGCTGGCGATGGATGGTCGCATCAGCCGCATCGACGTGCGCCTGCCGGAAGGACGCGCCGGCGAACAGGCGCTGGCGGCCCTGCAGGCGCGCCTGCCGACGGGCCTGCGGTTGGAAACCACGGGCAGCCGGGTGCGGGCGATGGAAGGCATGACCCGGGCTTTTGAGTTCAACCTGATGGCCATGAGCCTCTTGGCCCTGGTGGTGGGGCTCTATCTCATCTACAACACCCTGAGCTTCGCCGTGGTGCAGCGACGGCAGCTGCTGGGCATCCTGCGCACCGTGGGCGTCACCCGTGGCCAGGTGTTCCGCGCCATCCTGGGCGAAGCCCTGCTGCTGGGGCTGGCCGGGACCCTGCTGGGGCTGCTGCTGGGCACGGCGCTGGCCCAGTTCCTGGTGGGGCTGGTGGGCCGCACCATCAACGACATCTATTACACCCTGCAGATTTCACAACTGGCCTTGAGCCCTTGGGGACTGACCAAGGGCTTGCTGCTGGGATTGGCCGGCAGCGCGCTCGCGGCCCTGCCGGCCGCCTGGGAAGCGGCGCGCACCCCGCCGCGGCGGGTGCTCAACCGCTCGGACCTGGAAGCCCGCACGCGCCGGCTGGTGCCGCGCCTCGCCGCCCTGGGGCTGCTCTTGGCCGTGGTGGTCCTCCCATTGCTGCTGCTGTGGCCGAGCCGGTCGCTGGTGCCCGTGTACGCCGGGCTGATCGCGCTGGTGCTGGCGGCGAGCCTGGTCATCCCCGCGCTCACCGTCGGACTGATGGGCCTCGTCGCCCACCTCGCCCCCGCCGGCCGGGGATTGCTGCTGCGCATGGCGGCGCGGGGCGTGGTGCGTTCCCTGAGCCGCACGGGCCTGGCGATCGCCGCCCTGACCGTGGCCCTGTCCACCGCCGTTGGAGTGGGTACCATGATTCACAGCTTCCGTGGCAGCGTGACCGACTGGCTGGAACGCACGTTGAGCGCGCAGATCTACGTCTCCCCCGGCGGCGGCGCCCCACGCGGCGCGCGCCTGCCCGACAGCCTGTTGCCGACCCTGGCCGCCTTGCCGGGCATGGCGGAGGTGGTCGGCATCCGCGCCGCCCCCATTGATACTTCCGACGGGCCGGTGGGCGTCTCGGCCGTGCCTTTCAAGGAACAACTGCGCGGCGCGCTCCAATTCCTCGCGGGTGATCCGGCGACGGCCTATGCGGCACTGGCGGATGCCCAGCGCGAGACACCCGCCGTGCTGGCCAGCGAACCCCTGGCCTGGCACCGCCAACTGAAGGTGGGCGACCGGCTGCAACTGGCCACCGATGCGGGCTGGCGCGCGTTCGAGGTGGTGGGGATCTATCAGGACTTCGGCTCCGACCAGGGGCATCTGCTGATGGACGAGGCCGCGTTCAGCCGCCACTGGAACCGCCCCGGCGTCACCGGCATCGGGCTCTATCTCGCGCCGGGCGCGGATGAGACGGCGCTGGTGACGCAGATCCAGGCGCTGGCCACGCCCGAGATGCCGCTGTCGGTGATGCGCACCGCCGGGATTTTGGCGTTTTCCCTGCAAATCTTCGATCGCACCTTCGCAGTCACCGGCGTGCTGCGCCTGCTCACCCTGATCGTGAGCCTGGCGGGGGTGACCAGCGCCCTGATGGCGCTGCAACTGGAGCGGACCCGGGAATGCGCCGTGCTGCGCGCCTTGGGGATGACCCCCGGACAGGTGCGGCGCTGGGTCACCCTGCAGACCGCCCTGATGGGGGCGGTGGCGGGACTGCTCGCCGTGCCGGTGGGGCTGGTGCTCGCGGCAGTGCTGACCGGAGCCGTCAATCACCGCGCCTTTGGCTGGACCATCCATTTCCAGATCGCCCCCGGCCTATTGCTGCAGGCCCTGGGGCTGGCCGTGCTGGCGGCGCTGGTGGCGGGCGCCTACCCCGCCTGGCGCATGGGTCGCACGCCGCCAGCCCTGGCCCTGCGGGAGGAATAGGCATGGGCCGGCGCATCGGGGGATTGATCGTTTTGGCGCTGGCCGCAGTGTTCCTGGCCTGGGCGCTGCCCCGCTGGACGCTGCGCCCGCCTCCGCTGGCGCCGGGTGGACAGATCGACCTCAACCAGGCCTTCGAGGCCACCACCAGTGGCTATGAGCGGGCCGACGCCGCGCGTCCTTTCTCGTTTCCGGCCGACCACGGCCCCCACCACGACACGGCCAGCGAGTGGTGGTACGTCACCGGCAACCTGCGCACCGCGCAGGGCCGCCGCTTCGGCTATGAAGTGACCTTCTTCCGCGTCGCGCTGGCGCCCACCCTGCCGCCGCGCCGCTCGGCTTGGGCCACGCGGCAGATCTACATGGCCCATCTCGCCGTCACCGACCCCGAAGGCCGCCGTTTCCATGCCTTCGAGCGTTTCAACCGGGCGGCGCTGGGCATGGCCGGGGCACATGCCGCGCCATTGCGCATCTGGCTGGACGATTGGGCGTTGAGTGCCCGACCCGGCGCCGATCCCAGCCTGCCGACTCCGCCACTGGCACTGCGCGCCGCGCAAGGCCCCGTTGCCCTCGAGCTGGAACTCGATGCCCGCAAGCCGCCCGTCCTGCAGGGCGCGGCGGGCCTGAGCCGCAAAGGACCCGCGCCGGGGGATGCCTCCTACTACTACAGCCTCACCCGCCTAGCCACGCGCGGCACCCTGACGCTGGACGGCGAGCGCTTCGCAGTGGAGGGTGATTCCTGGATGGACCGCGAATGGGGCACCTCCACCCTGGGACCGGAACGCAGCGGCTGGGACTGGTTTGGTGTGCAGCTCGCAGACGGCTCGGAGCTGATGTTCTGCCGCATCCGCCGCCGCGATGGCACGCCCAACCCCTTCGACTACGGCGTCTGGGTCAGTCCCGACGGGCAGGCGGAAACGCTGGACGCCCGCGCTGTCGAAATCCACGAGACGGGTCGTTGGCGCAGCCCCCATTCCGGCATCAGCTACCCCAGCGGCTGGACCCTGCGGCTTCCAGCCCGCCAGCTCAGCCTGCATCTCACGCCCCTTCTGCCCGACCAGGAGCTGAATCTCGCTGTGCGCTATTGGGAAGGCGCCTTTGAGGCCACCGGCGAGCTGGCCGGCCGCGACATCGGGGGCCACGGCTACGTCGAGCTGACCGGCTACGGCGCCACCCCCTGAGGGCGCGGGGAGCGCTATCCGAACGCAACAGGATCGGCTATAGTAGGCCGTTCTGTTGGGGCGGTAGCTCAGCTGGGAGAGCGCTGCGTTCGCAATGCAGAGGTCGGGAGTTCGATCCTCCTCCGCTCCACCAAATTGAAGGGCTCGGATGACATCCGGGCCTTTTTCTTGCCTGAATTCCCATTGTCGCCTGAAATCCCCGTTTGACAGAGGCTTCAACCACGGCCCTTCCGACTCGTCCGAATCGGGGCGTTCGCCGGCGCGGTATTGACCGAGGACTGCGCCAGCAGCGTGGCCATGAGCGATGGCGCCTCCCGGCTGTTCATCTCTGCAATATTTATTGCTGCCTTCGGACAGCGCGGGCTGGCAGGCCTCGTCGAACAGGAATGCCGGGCGATGGCGCCGTTCAGATTTGCGGAGCCACTTCTAACCACTCCGGCTTGAGCACCTCACCGCAGGTATGATCGGCATCTGTTTTGGGGTGTCCATCTGTGGTTAGCCATCTTCAAATAAAGGGAGCACTTATGCAGTTGTACGTGGATTCCAACTATGTTTCACCCTACGCGATGTCTGTATTCGTGGCTTTACACGAAAAGAAATTGCCATTTGAGATCACAACCATTGATCTGTCGAGCGGAGCGGCTAGCGCTCCTGCTTACGCCAAGATATCCCTCACCCATCGTGTTCCCACATTAGTTGATGGTGATTTCTCGCTTTCTGAGTCGTCGGCAATTACTGAGTATTTGCACGAGGCTTATCCAGGGCAGGCGTTGTACCCCGCTGAAGTAAAAGATCGTGCTCGCGCCCGTCAAGTACAGGCGTGGTTACGTAGTGATTTCATGCCAATTCGCTCGGAGCGAACCACCGTTGTGTTGTTTTATGCCCCCTCGGCCACGCCGCTATCTGCCGAGGCGCATAGCGCTGCACAGAAATTATTTGCAGGCGCAACAGAGTTACTTTCGCACGGCGGCCCGTACTTGTGCGGCAAAGAGTGGTGCATCGCCGATGCCGATTTAGCACTTATGCTTAATCGTTTGGCGCTTAACGGCGATTCAGTACCTGAAAGTTTGGCTGCCTACGCCTCGCGTCAGTGGCAACGGCCATCTGTGCAGTTATGGGTTAATCAAGAACGTCCGCCACTATGAACATGGCGCTCGAGAGGGACGCGGCAAAAGCGGCTAGCCCCTCAACTTTACGTTGGGAAGCATCAGGAGCCGTTGCCGCATGACGTCTATGCGGGATCAACCATTGCAAAAGCAAGGTTCTTCATCGACTGCGTTGATGGAGCCGGCAAAAACGAGCGAGTGTCATTTGCAATCACCTTGAGGCGGCTAGATCTGTCTGCCAACCCGAACCACGCCCCCGGCTATGCATCGATCTCCCGAACTCGGCGCGTACCGACCTTGGTACACAAGGGGTTCTCCCTGCCTGAATCCTCGGCGATCTCTGAGTCTCAAGCCCAGTGTTATTCCCAATCGAAACGCGGCAGATTATCCAG
This sequence comes from Pseudomonadota bacterium, assembly GCA_002862435.1. Taxonomy (GTDB): domain Bacteria; phylum Pseudomonadota; class Gammaproteobacteria; order UBA5335; family UBA5335; genus Macondimonas. The sequence goes on from PKDC01000012.1 coordinate 81,065, forward strand.
CGCCCGACGCAAGGCGTTTTGCCATTCCTCTTTGACCGCCGCGTAGAACGGCGTGTCCAGATCAAATGTCTGATGCCGCAAGACCCGGAGTTCGCCCGTTCGATAGAGCAACAGCTCCACCGGCGGCCCGACCGAGATATTGCTGCGCATGGTTGAGTCGATGGAGACCAGGGCAGCGCGGGCGGCATCCTCCAGGGTAATGCCCCGATGGATGTTGCGGTCCAGAATGGGCTTGCCGTATTTGATCTCGCCGATTTGGAGAAATGGCATCTGCTCGGAACAGCTGATGAAATTGCCTTCCGGATAGAGCAGGAAAATATCCGGGCGCTCATTGCCGATCTGGCCGCCGAGGATAAAGGTGGAAGTCGTGTCCACCATGGCCCCTGCCGTAGCACCTGAGGTGGCCTGCACCTGGCGGCTGACCCGCCCGACATAACCGACCAGCTCATCGAAATGCTGGAAGGTGCGCAGGCTCTCCGTGGCCTGGGGATCTCTTGCATGCCGCTTCAGGATGGCGACCACTTGCTGTGTCGTCGCCAGATTGCCCGCACTCAGCAGGACCACCACCCGGTCACCGGGGTATTCAAAGACATACATCTTGCTGTAGGTTCCGACGTGATCGACGCCGGCATTGGTGCGTGAATCGGACGCAAAAACCAGTCCCTGATCACAGCGGACAGCAAGGCAATAGGTCATGATCGATCCATTTTTTATATTGGACGGGGGGCCATTGATCATATCATGCCCGTCCCGGCTAAGCCCACGAATTCATTCATGGATCAACCCAGGAATCAGGGATGAACGCGCACGATTGGACATGTTACCCGCCTCAAAGAATTTCAAACCCAGAAACCCTGGACATTCGCGGGCTGGCCTACCATCTGCAGCGCTGGCCGGGCCAGGGTGGCCCCCTGTGCATCTTGCTGCATGGCTGGATGGATGCAGGCGCCACTTTCCAGTTTCTGGTCGACGCACTGCCGCCCTCATGGGACGTGATCGCCCCGGACTGGCGCGGCTGCGGCCAAAGCGCCTGGAGCCCAGGGAGTTACTATTTTCCCGAATACCTTGCTGATCTCGATGCCTTGCTGAACGTTCTAAGCCCTGAAATCCCGGTCTGGCTGGTGGGGCACAGCATGGGCGGCAATGTGGCAAGCCTCTATGCTGGCATCCGCCCCGAACGGATCAGTCGGCTGGTGAGCCTCGAAGGACTGGGTTTGCCCCCTTCCCAGGCGAGCCAGGCGCCCCAAAATTACCAGGCCTGGCTGCGGGAGCAGGGCGCGCCGCGGAAAAACCGTCCCTATGCGGCTTGGTCATCCTTCATGGAGCGCTTGCATCAAGCCAATCCCCGTTTGCCGGCGGAACGCGTCGCCTTCATTGCCCATGCATGGGCCAAGGACAGCGCCGAAGGTCCCCTGTTGCGGGCGGACCCCCGACACAAGGTACGCAGCCCGATCCTGTATCGCCTGGAAGAGGCGCGGGCCTGCTGGCGCCGTATCCAGGCCCCGGTACTGTGGGTGCTGGGAGAGCATACGCCTTTCGTGCGATTGAACCAGACCCTGCTGGATGAAAATCGCGCCTGCTTTCGGGATCTACGCGAGATCTGCCTGGCCGACTGCGGCCACATGATTCACCACGAACAACCGGAAGCCGTCGCGGAAGCAATCGCGCATTTTCTCGTCATGGAAAACGCGTGAGCGCGGGCAGTCGAGAGATAGGGCCTCAATCGAACTTGAGACTGAAATCGCATAGCTGCTTAGTCCGAGAGAAAATATACCGCGTCGTTACTGTCAGGCGCGCCCGCTGCATGTTGTTCATCAGCACCGGCCTGATGACCGTGTCGCCCGTATCGCATGGCAAAGCGGGACCTACCTTTGCACCGTATCGCGAAAGCGGCGACACTGGCCATGATCTGTCCGGGGACCAGTGTGCTGGTACCAGAGGGCCACAAAGTCCTAGGGCAAATACCCCTAACGCTGGCAAGAAGGCTGGCCGCTTCTCACGGGACGGACTGCTTATCATGTTGAATCCGATCCGAACATGACCCAGTCCCACCAATACGCCACAACACTCGCCTTCGCGGGCAAAGCCCAAGCCACATGCGCAATGGCACGGCCATGATCCACGTCTCGCACCTGCTGGCGATGTCTGGCCTGATGCTCGAACACGGGTAGCGACGAATATCAGGCTATGTGGGCCTGCTGCACGACTGTGTCGAGGATGTGTGCCTGCATCTGCGCGAACCGATGCGCGAATGCTTCGGTGCTGGCGTTCTGGCCATCGTGGACGGTCTGACGGATGCCGTGAGGCAGCCCAGCCGCCTGGCGCGGGCGCTAGGAAGCGTACATCGAACACCTCGCACGGTCCGCTAACGGTGCTGCAGGTCTGTGCGGCTGACAAGCTGCGCTGCATCCGGGCCGCCTATTGCGTCCACAGACCTGCGCTGTGGAAACGCTTCATCGCCGACCCGCCGGACACCTGCAGGTACTATATATAGTTCGGTATATAGTTCGGTCACCGACACTCTGACTGCCGCCGGGGCGCCGATCGCCTGGTGAACGAACTGAGTGATGCTGGCTGCAGGGGTCTCATGAAAAAGAAGTTCGTGTCATGCACCCGACCTCTCGACGCCGGCTCCAGGACTGTATTCAGTCTGGCCGCGACCTGCCGCTGGGTTGGGCTGTGAAGTAGTCATCCACGGCTCGAAGTAGGCTGGAGACTCCCTTGCCTTCCGCGTATACCAGCGGTCGATCACTTCGATGAGTTCGAATGAAATCTGTTGCGGCGTGTTTAGCGGCCCCCCAGGCGACAACGAAGAGGTCGCTATTGATCGCTAGCGCGCGGAGTTGCGACGTCCCGCCTTGGTCGGCGCTGCACTGCACGTCGATGTCACTAGATATGGCTTGCAGGGCAAGCTTGGCTTGGCGGCTCGCGTTTTCCACGAGCGAGTAGATAGCGATCGTCTTTCCGCGCAGACGCGAGGCAAGGCCATCGCCTTCCGGATCTTGCTGAGCAGGCGACGAGTCAAAGGTCCAACCGAACTCGTTCGAAAGACTATGGACGGCCGCCTGTTGAAGACAACTCATCCGTCCACGGAGTGGTGTGAGGCGAGCCAATACGGAGTGAACCAATCTCTCTCTCGCCGCTGTGTCTGGAGCAGGCGAGCGCATGAAGGCCTCGATCAACTCGAGCGTCCAGTAGACCATTCGCACGCCGAACCCCTCTCCAGCAAGTTCGTCCACGTCGGCGGCAATTTCCCGGTACTGGGCGGCATCGGTCCCGATACTCAGTAGCGCGTCGACGAGGACCAAGCTCGAATCGTAGACTGAGGTTCCACGCCCGCTTCCAAGCGCAAGCAGGGTCAGCAGACTCGCGTAGATCTGCCTCATCGCCGAGTTCGGAAAGAGCGGGTCACGCTGCAGTGCGGCAACAATATATGGGAGCGCCTGGGCGGTGCGCTCGGCAGCCAAGGAGTCGCTCTGGGCCTTGTTCAATGCGTCCAACAAAGCGGCCACTTCGGCAGGATCAGCCGCTTCGCCCGTCATTGGCCATTCCTCGGCCCCCATGCGCGCCAAGGCAAGCGCATTTGTGAAAGCTGGATCCGAAATCAGGCTAAGCCACATAGGCCAGGAGGTAGGAACGCTCGTGCTGCCGGCTTCCTGCTCCAAGGCGCGCAAGGCCGAGCGGAATGGCTCAGCACGCGCAAGCTCCGCACGTTGGGTGTCGTCGAGTCGCGCAAGAGCGGCAAGTGCGGCGGACATGACGTCGACGCTTTCCCTTGCCTCGCCTTCAATGAGGCGCTCTCGAGCATCGTCGGTCGCATTCAGGCGGGGGGCAGGGCTCTGCTCAGGGCTGCTGACCGCCACCAAGCGGGGAGCAAGCCAGCCAAGGACATCGGATCGAGCGACAGCGCCCGTTCGAAGGTCCTCGCGTGCAGGTGAGCAAAGCAGTTCGAGGGCCGCGAGTCGCCAGCCACCGGTTCGTAGCGAAACTGGAAGAGGAGCCTTGAGCATTGGTGCGGCAAGATCTCGCACCTGTTGGAGGTACAGTGTCTCGACCGCTGCTTGATCGCCGGCTTCGAACGGCGTTGCCAAGTGAGCCTGGTAAAGGGCTTCAAGCAAAAGTGCTGTCGTGGCAGGTGTACGCCGTGCCCGCGTCAGATTCACAAATCCGGGCAGCTTTACGATTCCGACCCAATCATTGAATGTGGAGAGTAGTTGTACCTCGAGGGATCGCAGGTTTAGGGCGTCAAGCCGCAGTTCGTCGCGAAGCCGGAGCAGCACCGCAGCAGCGGCATCCCGACGACCGACGTTGAGATGATCCTGGAACCGAGCAAGAAGCCAACTCGTCGGCTCTGGAGCGGTGCGCGTAAGTGCCGGCGCTCGGGAGAAGGTATCGCGCACGCGAACGAGCGCGCGCAGCGCTAGCTCTCTGCCAACAGAATCGGTTGGTACCTTGATTGCAGCAGTCACACAGTGGCCTGCCTCGGCGACGGCCGCAAGTAGGTCGACTGCGACTAAATCCGTGGATGGCAAGCCATCGAAAGATGTCAGGGTCGGTCCTGCGAAGGCGCGCAATACGGGACATAGTCGGCGCCAGTCAGATGGCAAGGCAATGGCGACGACGAGAAATTCTCCGTCTGCGGTTGGCTCGGGGACCAGCGCTCCCGGAAAGGCCGTGCTGTCCACTGTCTCAAGCAGTTGATTGCATAGTGCCTCGATTCCTGCAGGGAAGATGAAGGCCTTCGACCGCGCCCGAAGTTGCGACGCAATTCTCGTGGCCGTCTCTGGGTTGGCGCCGATCATCTGAGCCGCTCTTCCCATTGAAGGTGCAGTTGCTCGGCCTGCTCTGCTATAGCAGCCGGGTCGGTCCTGAGAATCAAATGTTCGCCGTTGACGGAGATCCCATTGAAGGTGAGGTTCATCGAACCGCTGAGGAAGTAGTCGTCGCCGAGCAGGCCCTTTGCATGAAAATCACGTTCGACCACCCACTTCAACTGGTCGCCGAATCGCTCCTTGAGGGATTGCAGGCGCGCAATGAAGTATTCATTGTGTCCATGTTCACGAATAACCAACCTGACCTGCGTGCCTCGAGCGAGAAGCGCACCAAGTACCTGCGACAACCTAATGGGAGCGGCGGGCCAGTCCGGTTCGATCGCAGCGAAGCGCCGAGCTGAGTTGTCGAGGATCTCGACATCAGAGATCCAAGCGAAGAATAGCCAAAGCTTGTTGCTGGGGCTGAGGAGTTCGGCCGCAAACAGCGTTTGGAAAAGATCGCGGACGCCACGCGCCTGGTCTGGTCCATGAAGATCGCGAGAGGGATATGCCATTAGCCGTGCTCCCTCAACAGCAGGTCGACAAGGACGCAGTTCTCGCCACGCTGGATCCGTTCAACAACCGGGAAGAACTGCAGAACACCGACATCTGCCGGCGTCGCTCCGAGCAAGATCAGTGCCGCGCGAAGGTCCCGCACCTGGGCTGTACTGGCTCGGAGTCGGCACGCTCCGTCAGCGGCGAGGGCAGCGTAGAGTGCCTCCTTCCAGTCCGCTGTAGATATGTCAACGGTTTGGACTGTCCGCCGGAGAAGCAACTCCCGAACGACAGCAGGATCAGTAGTACGAGCGGAGCGGTAGGGGTTGTATGAACTAAGGCTTGATCGCCGGACCTCACTAGCGCGCGGCCACAGCATGCCGAACACGGCTGCGAACACGGAAACGTTGGACGCCGCGGCACCGGGCAAGTTTGCTGCCAGGTACGCGCGCACGCGATCGCACCACGCTGCATCGCTCCCAATGGCATGGGCGAACTCGCGCAGGCCGATAGCCATTCCGAGGCGGTTCTCAATGCTGTCCCATAGCGCCGTCAGACCTGCAAGTAGATGGTCAAGGTCGGCGACGGCTCCAGGACGCAACAGTCGGCTGTTCAATGCCACGACGAGGGCGTGACTCAGGTCGACGCCACCGTGCCGCGACAGTGTTGACGATAACTCGCGCCAGATTTCTGCGGAGGCTGCATGCGATTCGGTTCCTCGAAGGCGGGCCATGCCACTACGCACGTCCTGATCGCTGCAGGCGAGATCCAGGATGCGCCGCAGCCCACCATCTACCAACTCGAAGTCAGTTGGCGCAATCGCAGCCTCGACAGCATCGAAGAACGCATTCGGCTCACCGGCGAAGCGTTCAGCGAATGACTGAAGTACTCCTGCGCCACCAAGCGTGGCCTCCGTGATCCAGATGGATGCAGGACGACCGTCCGAGCCTTCTCGGATGTCGACCAGCAGGTTGTCCAGCGTCGCTTGCCGAGGCGCTGCGGCGATACAGGCCTGTAGCATTGCCTCGCCCAATGTCTCCAAGACCAGTTGTTGCAGCCAAGCTTCGAAAGCAACGAGGTCGAGCGCGAGCGCCTCCCGTGCGATTGCTCGTATCCGCTCGCGAACGTCCTGGCGAGCCACGTGCTGCATGAGTGCCTTCTGAAGTCTCGTAGCACCGCGCGGAGTTTGCGATGCCCTTGGCTCAGATTGGGCGTCGTTCTCGTCGTCGCCCCCATCGTCCACAGAGCTGTCCTCTACGTCGTCAGGAGAGTTTAGAGGCAGCGCTCCGAAATACCCTTGCATGACATCGTGAAAGACACCGTCGATGCGTGAGTCGGAGAGCAGGTCGTCTGCGCCAGTCGAGACATCTCCCCCTGAAGCTGCCACGGCAGCTAGAGCCGCCACCAGCATTTGGAACAACCAATCGCGCTGGAAGGAGTTCAGTTCCTGCGGCAGTCGGTCGTCGTCCAGGAACCGCTCGCGCAGATACGCCAGCTTCGATTCACGGAGCAGATGCGGGCTGAGGAGACTGGCGCCAGTTTGCTCTCCCGTCGGAAGGACCACATCCAATCGAAAGCCGTCCACCTCAAGTTCGAAGCCGATAGCAGCCGGCCGGTTGTCATCGCTGCGGAAGTGCAGCGCGACCGCGAACTCGTCCTTGAGCGTCCGGACTGTCGCGTGCGCGGTCGGCGCAAAGCGGCGGACTGCAGCGCTGGCACGGAATCTATGGAGATAGAAATCAATGCTGGATACGAACGGTCGCCAAGGCGAACGCGGCGCAACCGGCACGCTCACAGGGTCGCCCCGCGCAATGATGTCAGTCCGCCATGTCAGTTGCGCATTGCTGCTCGGCAGGGCCTCGCTTCGCGCCACCTTCTCCAGTCGAACAGTCCACGGTCGAAACACGAGCAAGGGGCCGTCGTCACCCCGGTCGTTGAACGTGGCCGCGAATTCACCAACGAACTCGTGCTCTTGCGCGTAGTCGCTGATGCGACGCTCCTGGATCGGCTGCGCCGGGTCGACAGGCACCCAATGCGACAGACCGCCACGCTCGAAAGCGAACCGTCTCGTTACTCGCCCAGGTACGTGTTGACGCAGAGCTTGGAGGACCGGCATCGTCTCCGTGCGCCACTCGTGATTCGCAGTCGCGGGAGGTACCAACACCCGCACTTCGGGCAGACTGAGGTCGCTGAAGAGGTTGCGCGGCACGAAGTCAGGTAGGGGGTGATACGGCTCGTGCAAGTCGAGCGAGGCGACGACCGTTGGGAAGGCCAGGCGCCATCCACGGAACATGCGCCTGACGAGCGTCGGCGCAGCCTCAAGCAGGATTGATCGAGGCGCCTCCCAAAGGAGCCCTTGCGCAGTCTGATCATCGACGTGAAGCGCGCCCATCAGGTGAGTGCGCAGGGCATCGATTTCCGCTTGGTCTCCCTGCACGATTCCCGCGAGCTTGGCCCTGACCCGCTTGATCACTGCCAAAGTGGAAGTCGAGGGTTGATCGATGGGCCGACTGAGGATATCCCAGGCCCACCCCTTCTCAAAGCCTGCGGTCTCGGCCGCGAGCCAATCGAAAAAGGCGAAAGTCGCCTGCATCTTCAGCACGTAAGGATTGCCGACTGGAAGGTATTGCGGCTCCAGTTGCGGGTCGAACAGTCGCTCATACGACTGATACAGCGCGCGGTCGCGGCCGTAGTCCGACAGCACCGTTACGGTAAAGGGCCGCATGGCGCGATCACGTCCCGCCCGTCCCTTCCTCTGGAGGAAGGAGGCCATGCCGCGAGGCGCCTTGTGTTGTATGACGGCGCCGACCTGCGGATCATTGAAGCCTACTTCTAGCGCGGAAGTGGCAACGATGATGTTCGCGTCCGGGGCGACGCCAGCGTCCTGGGAAGTTGTACGGCCGATGATTAGTCGCTGATCGAGCGTGTGGCCAATGTCCTCACACAGTCGCCAGCGCTGACCTTCGAGGTCACGGGCCCTGTCATCAATCCCAGCTGCGCGGATAGCGGCGAGTGGCTGGCGTTTTTGATCCGGCCTGCCAAAGATCGTGTAGGCCTCCGCGTCGCGCAGGTCGTCGAACAGCCGGTTGGTTACGTCGAGATCGTCTGTGAACAGGAAGGCGCGGCGACCAAAGGCACCGGACGAGGCGGGGGCGCCGGGAGGATCCATGACGCGCGAGACGAGCATCGCGGTTTGGATGGTTGTCGAGATTAGAGAGGCGCGCGATGCAGGGTCGCCGCGCAGCAAGAGTTGGTACTCCGCACCGGACTCTTCGAACTCCTCGGACGCCGGACTGATTTCAACAACGCGTTCAATGAGCGCGCCGGTGAGATCGGCGAAGAAGCGCGTGGCATCTCCGAGCGTGGCTGACAGTCCCGCCCAATGAACCGGCGCCCCAAGCAGATGCCGCCAGCGCCGCAGAGTCAGTGCCGCCTGGGCCCCACCGGTGCCAGCATAGGTGTGCACTTCGTCCAGCAACGCGAGGAAAGGCTTCCTATGGCTGCCTATCCCGAACACTGGACGAGTCCACTGGTCTGAAATCCGCTGATTCAGGATCTCGGTCGTAGTAAAAAGTAAGTCCGGCGGTTGCTGCTGAATCTTCTGGCGCGTGAGAACCACATGCCGCTCGTCGGCCTGTGAGGCGCAGCCAGGCCGCGCGCAAGTCAGCCGTTCACGGCGGCTGTCCAGATCTACGCCACGCCAGAGCATCTCGCCGTCGCAACTGGGACAGCGCATCCATGGACACGCCCAGTCTCGGCCGCGCCGAGTCCATCCATGGTCCTGGAGTTCCTGCGCCGATCCGTGGCGAGGCGTGGCGCGGAATAGCGCCCCAACGCTGAGCGGCCTTTTGCCGTTTGACGCAAGAGCGCCGTCGATCAGGCGTGCCATGCGGAACGCTTCCGCGAACTGGTCCTTCAGCAACTCAACACGAGGATAAATGGCCAGTGCCTTGACCCAGTGCTCGATTCCGATTGCCTCACCGATCGCGAGCATCGCCGGTAAGTAGAAGGCGATCGTCTTGCCGCTACCGGTGCCTGCCGTGACGATCGTGCCGCCGTCCTCGACGCGCTGCGACAAGCGCACGGCTGCGCGCTCTTGGAACGCCGCGAGTCGCATGCCAGCCTGGCCGGTGAGCGAGTTCCAGATGGCGCGGCGAACAGGTGTGGGCGCAATGGTTGCTCCGCTGTCCGCCAGGATCTCGTCGGGTCGTCGATCGCGCCGCGGAAAACGACGTCTCCGACGGTCAACGCGAAAGTCTGCTACGAGCCGGGGCGCGCCTTGCCAGGGCTTGTTGGCGAAGAGTTGACGATTGGCCGTGATGAGACGAACAGCCTCTGCGAACCGTGAGCGATAGCGCCTGCCACCGCTAAGGCTCGTCTGTTCGCTCACAAGGTGCGCCTCAAGCAGTTCTTCTAAGGCGTCTTCTGCAGCGAGTCCTCCCCCGAGAAGCTCGAGTGTCTCGTCCTCTGTCAGCGATCCTGCAGTAAAACCCCATGCCAGCGAGCGCATCTCAAGCGATTCGATGCGGTCAAGCAGAAGGAGGGCGTCAGTAGAGAGAGGCACGGTGTTAGCCGATCCGGACAAGAAACGAGCCGAGCAATTCCCTCGACTCAAGCCAAACCCGGACCTCATCGGTGAGGGTCGTGACCGGGGCACCTTCTGCTGCGCACGCTCGCAAGAACTGGAGCACGCTCGGCGGAACGGAATCGGCTGTCAACTCCGCCCAGGCGGAACCGTGCTCTGCCGAGAGCACTCGCAGTTGTTCGATGGTGCTCGCAGGATCGGCTGGAACTGTGGCGGCAAGGGCACTAACTTTCTGGCGACACTGGCGAATACGAGTGACGCCGGCGCGCATCTGCGGCAACTTCCCAAGAGCCTCCAGGACCTCATCGGAGCCGCTCGGGGTGTTCTCAGCAACGAACCTGCTCCAGCCTTCCTCAATCGATTGATTGGCCGCTACGGCCAAACCCGTCAGCCTGTTGGTGAACTCCTGCGCAACCTTGAACGGTGGATCTGCCAAGCCAGCAGGGTTCTCTGCTGCGATGGCACGGAGCCTTGTCGCCTTCTCAGTAAGTTCCTGCACTGCTGCCGGAAAATACTGAAACTTGATACCCGCCTTAGAAAACTTATCTAGGGTGGCCCGGGCCTGCGACAAGAGAGCCGCAGCCTCTCCGATTTGTCCAGCGCGGGTGTTGACAAGCTCAGCCTCTTTGGCGGCGCCCTTCAACTTCTGGTACCGCTCGATTCTCTCGGCGAGCCCCGCTGCGCGTTCAAGCAGCATTGAACCCTTCCATCGCGGCCAGATCGCCGACTATGTTTCCGAGCGCCTCATCAAGTTCGGCTATGCGTTTTGCAACCTCGCTTGTGCGCGAAGTCTGGTCATCGCTAAAACTCTGCAGGTTGCGCTCCACCGCATTCAAGAACTGCTCGGCAACGATTCGAAGCTCGGTACCGGCCGACACGGCATTGGCTCGACCGCGACCATAGTCGGGTAGTGAGGCAAGAGGGTCATCTTCACCAGCTAGAGCTCGGACCGCCACAACAGTTGCGTCGAACTGCACGCTTTGGAACACATCGAGCTTTTCCTGCAGTGGTCGTGTGCTGTTCTGCGCACCAACGCCAGCATCCAGAGCCGCTTTGAGGGCAGCGCCAAGAGTCGAAACGATTGAGCCGCGAGAGGCGCTCTCTCCGAAGGCCTCCTGCATCTCTTGCAGCCACTTGAGACGCTGCGACCTCTCAGCAGCAGCAGCAGCTGGAAGCGCCTCGACGACCTCGCGGTAGAGCTTTGCAAGCATGCCCGTGTCGCCTTCCGGCGGCTTTAGGCCAAGGCGCCACTTAGCTCGTCGCAACTGTCGTACCGGCCCGAGCGCGCGCCGCGGATCGAGCATCGCGCCAGCGCGCCCACCCTTGAGGCTCGAAGCCTGAGAATGCGCGATGTCGACCAGGTCTTCTCGGCGACGCAGCAGTTTCGTGTAGACCGCCCGCATCTCGCTGGCCGATGCAGCTGGCTCGTCGGGCCAGGAACTGAAGACCGCGTCGATCATGTCGCCAATGCTAGCGTCCGCCTTGACGCGGCCCCCAATCGCAGCGCCAACGCTGAGCAGGTGCAGTGCTGCGCCTACCTGGCTCCACGATTCCGTGGGCGCACTGAGCTTCTGAAGCTGTTCGACAACTTGTTCGGTCCAACGTTCAACACAATCCAAGAAGGCTGCCAGCGCTCGATCGCCCCCCTCAAATTGCCAGCGGAAGCTATCTTTCGAAGCACGAAGCAGACCTTGTAGCGCCTGCCCTGTCTGCGGACTTGCATCGACCTCCAGACGGACCTGTGCGTAGGTCGCGGCCTGGGTGGTCTGCCTTACGAATGTGATGCCCGTGCGCTGCTGGAAGGCTTTACCTGTGCCCGCGAAGAATGTGCGCGAAAGGCCGAGCGAGTCCCAATCGATAGCTTCGACAACGACCGTGTAAATCAACTCGCGAAGCCTCTGAGCGACCGTAGCGTCGAGACCGCCTCCCCGAATCCAAGCTTGGATGGCCAGATCTTCGGGCGTTGCCGTGGTCACTGGGACAATGGGGCCGGCGGGAGCGCCGACGGGGGCGGACGGGGCCACAGTTGGCGTTGGAGCGGCATCTCCAGCGTCGGGAATCGGCGGAACTGAAAAGGCGTCTAGGAGTGGCTTGGCGAGGCTCTGTACTCTGCCCGTCCCGTCGTAGAGTTCAAGCAGCGCCATCCAGCGTCCCGCGAGATGCGGGTTCTGGCGCTTCAACTCCGTTTCGGCGCCGAGTGGCAACTGCTTCACCCCGCCGAGTTTCTCGAGGAGGCGGAGTGGCGGGTATTCACCCGCTGCAAGAGTCGGCCCGAATGTGTCGAGTACCTCCACCAACAAGTCGTTTTGAATAGTGCGCGGATTCATCCGCTTCGATCCCGAGCGATCGACCCGTTCCGCGCCAATCCAGAGTGCTCGCTCCGTAAACGGATAAAGGCCGTAGCCGTCGACTTGGCCGAATGTCGCGTGGCACTCCGTCACGAAGGTGCATTGCGCACATCGCGAAGGAGCGCCTTCTCCCGGATCAGCGGCTTCGCTCCATCGCTCAATGGCTTCCCGCCCAAGGCGGACCGCATTCAGATATCTCGCGGAGAATGAAGCGACAGAAGCCGAGGTGGGGCTTTTTCCCCCGGCGTGTCCAGCACTGCGGTTCATGTCCACTATGTGCGTCGTCCGCCGGTAAGCGGTGTCCGCGACGCTCTCGAAAAAGCCTGGGGTGACTGCAATCGCCGTGCGCATCCGACATTGACCCGTTTCGCCATGGCCTGAGTCGCCTTGTGTCGTGATGGCCTGCAGAAGGGCACGGTCGATACCTTGCAGGCGTGCAAACTCCTCTACCAGAAGAATCAACTCGCGCCCTTGCGACTTCAAGTAGGTCCTCAGTCGCGCCATCAGTTCTTCGACCCGATCGCCAGAAAAACTGAGCGTGCGCGCGACCGCCTTGTCGAGGTTGCGGTTGATGACCTCCACGGCTGCCGGACGATTCTCTGGATCGGCCTCGATTAACTGAATCGCGTGTCGCGCAAATTTGGTCGCATTCAGATAGTCTTGCCCGCCGAGGATCAAGTCTTCGGTGGTGAACACTCGACGGCGGTCGGGCCGGTCGCCGGCCTGAGACTGCTCGAAGATGTGATCGACGATCTCGGCAGCCACTCTCCCATCACGGAGAAAGTGCTCCTGCTGCATGTACGGATCTTGAAAGAGATTGGGTAGCGCTTCGATGAGCGCCTCCCCAAGTTCGTCTGTGCTCGAAGCTGGCGTGTCCTCGCGAATGGCCTGCCCAAGATGGTGCAGCAGTTCGCGGCGGCGACCCTCAGGAGTCATGGTGCCGTCGCCTGCAGCGTTGAACGTGTCGAGAAAGCTGCGCTGCTGGTCTACTGGCAGCTTTCCGATAATTTCGCGGACTATCGCGCGCAGACTAGTGCCGGACTTTCTGACGACCAAGACCATGCGTCTCGCGTCCTCACGGAGATGGAGACGCATCCAGTGGACCAGATGCGACTTGCCAGATCCTGTTTCGCCCAAGATGGCGGCGAGCGCGTGTGGGCGATCCTCACGAAGGAAGTCGGCTAGGAACTCGGCGGGTTCCATCTGCGTCCAGGCCGCGCCGTCTACATCTTGGTAGCGCTCGCCAACTGGAGGCGTGACCTGCAGAGCCCAGTCGCTGTGCACCGCGTGGAACAAGCTGTCGGGAATGTGCTCCGCGAAGGGATTGATTACCTGACGGACTGTGCTGGGATCCCAACAAAGGTTGTTGCGCATCATGCGGCCGTTCCTCGTCGGACACGGCTCACTCGCTTGGTAGTGCCGCCGAAGTCAAGGATACGGGCCTTTGCGTCCGCGACCACGTCGAGCGAGATCGAACCTCGATCGGCCAAGCGCTGAAGCGCGAGACTTGAAGCGACCGAGAGGTTTCCGTCATTTGCAGGTGGCACAGTACTATTCGCTTCCACTTCTTCACGAACGCTACCGCCCTCGAGTACTGGGTATATCGCGGCCAAGCGGTTTAGGAACACATCCACATCGACCCAAGTCTTGTCTGGCAAGACTTCGTCTAGTACCGCGGTAATGGCGCGGCTCGGGTCCGGGAAGGCGCGCCTGCTTCGGGAATCCCCAACCACCGTAGCGAAGCCAAGGAATCGCGCCCAGTACAGCAGGTTCTGGAAACTACTTGTGCTTCCGAGTTCGGCCTTCTCAGCAAACTGGCCAAGATCGGTCCGTAATTGGTTTTGCGGCGCATCGGAGAAGCCTACCGGCTGCAGAGGACTCTTTGTCAGAAACCAGGCGAGGGCGATGAGGACCCCAGCCTGTCCGGCGTTCGCCGCCCGTTCCGGATCAAACAGCGTCTCGCGAAGATAGGAAAGGAAGTGAGCCTGGAGATCGGCATTCCGACCACTCTTGCTGCGCGCGGCTGCCGGGACTATCAGACGGTCACCGTTCTCTTCAACTAGACCCAGGCGTCGTGCTTCGCTGAGCGAGTTGGTGAACAAAGCAGTGGATCCGCCGTCCTCGTCGCCGCCCCCACGCGTCGACAAGGAAGGGGGCGTTGCCCAGGACTCAAGATTCTCTCGAAGCACGCCATTCTCGGCCTCAGCGACAGCTGCATAGACGCTGAGCAAGCGGCTTGGTACCGCCTGGAAGTTGGTAACTATGCTCATTCGGAGACCCTTGCATGCAGTTCGTCTAGTGTGAGTGCGCGACCACCGAAAACATCACGTAGCAGATGCCCCGAAGGTGCCCGCTGCCCTTCTGGAACGACGAACATACGCGCCCGGCCGCCGCTGGCAGAGTAAGTGGCTTCGCCGAGCCGCTGACCATGGCCTACGAATACCATTTCGGGGCCGTTCGGTAGCCGCGAACTGATGAGCGACGGAAGGGCGCTTACGAAGAAGGGACTGGATCGCGCAAAGCGCAACACCCGTTCTCGATCGAACGGCACTTCGCCCAGGAGGATGAGCTTGGCCAGACCCATTCGGCTGAGCCGCTCGAGAGTCTCTCCGAGACGCCGCGACTCGGCTCTCGTCGAAACATCGCCGTAGGTGACGAGTAGGCGACTGTCGGCATCAAAGAGTCGGGCTAGAAGCGGTGGCGTGGGCAACAGCCAAGGAGCGCGTGGTTCGCCGGTCGCCACCGTGGGACCACGTGCGTCGTGCCGTTCTCGGCAGCGCGAGCAACTCGCGCAGGTTCGGGCAATGCGCTCGGGCCCGTAAAGCTCTTCGAGTAGATCTGCAGGGCAGGTCCGATTTGATAGGTAGCGACGCATGAGTTCAAGGTTACGAAACCCCGCAGCCTGTCCCTGTGCCCGGACCGGCTCAACCCGCTCATCCCAGATTTTGCGATCAAGGTGCTCGTCATCTAGTAACTCGATCTCAAGCCAATCACCTGGCACGGACAGCAGCGACCGAGGTGCACCAAGGAGTCGTGCCAACCCGGCCCGCGCCATGAGAGCAAGCGTGCGCAGGTTCCAGTCCGAGTTCCAGTCCCCTGTCATGTCGATGTCATCGACCGTAGTACCAGGACTTCCATCTACCCTCACAGCAATGCGATTGCCTTCCGTTGGGCGCTTGCCTGCGAATAGTCCCTGCCAGCGCTCCAGGCCTCGATCGACCGTGATAACCTTTTGCAGACTGATGCGCTCGGCCATCCGAAAGTCCGAGGGCTTGGGCGCGATGAGCGACAAAGCTGCTCTGCCATCGCGGCCGCCACGACCCACCTCTTGATAAAACCGGTCCAGTGTCTCGGGCACGCATGCGTGAACCACGCTTCGCGCATGCGGGTAGTCAATGCCCAGGCCGAATGCCGAGGTGCCGACTACGATATCGAGCAAGCCATCGCGCCACTTGGAAACGACGTTCTCCCGATCTTCGCGGTTTGTCTTCCCGTGCACCATGCCTAGCCGACCAAAGCCCGCCGACTGGAGCAAACGCCGCCACATCTCGGCTTGCTTGACTTCCGTCACATAGAGGACTGCCGGTCGCGGCACATGATGGAGAGTGTCCATCACTCTTGCGTCGCGAGCGGACTCGTCCGCCTTGGCTATCCAGTAGTCCGGTTCCGGACGTAATCTCACTGCAGCGAGGCTCTCGAACGCACCGCCCACACCAAACAGCGACCGCAGAGTCTCCAGCGACTGATTCGTTAGCGTCGCGGACATAAGCAATGTGCGGAGTTCTCTGCCGGCTGGAGCCGCAGCGAGGAGTTCCTGTCGCAGCCCACTGAGTTCCTGGAACTCTGAGCGGAACCCCGTGCCCCACTGGTCAACGAGATGCGCCTCGTCGACGACCAGTGCGCGGAGTCGTCCTGCTTCGGCCGCCTGTCGAAGAGCACTGCGCAGCGGACCGCATGCGGCCTCGGGGGACACGAAACACAATCCTTGAACGCCGCCTGCGATGCGTTCGTAGATCACCGCGTTCGCCGCAGCCGCGCCCCCCTGGTAGGCGAGTGGCCGAGCGAGTCCGCAGATGCTCACGGCCTCTCCCTCGTGGTTCACGCCAAGAGCAACAGTTGGGACAATAACCAGAGTGACTCCGTGACCGCTTGACGGGGCATCGCCGACAAAGCCAACGGCATGAACGAGTTGGAAGATCATGCTCTTGCCCTCGCCTGTGGGCAATGCGATGACCAACGTTGCTCCAGGCGGCGTGGAAAGCGCGGCCCGGACAGCAGTACGCTGTCCGACGCTGCGGTAGCTGTCACGTCCGATAGCGGCCAGGAACGGATCGCCGTCGCAGTCCTGCCCGTTGAATGAACGTCGTACCGCCTCGCCTGCGGCGATGTCATCGACGCCCAGCGTTCCTGTTGTCTCGAGCCACTCTGGCTGCCAAGCCTGTGCGGTTACCCGCCAGCCCCCTACGATTGGGTCTCCGACGATTCCGACCTGTGTCCAGTTTCTGAAGCCAGACAAACGGGGGTGCTTGACCTCCACACGCGGGCTCACCTCATAACTGCGGCGAGCGTCCTCGCGTCTCAGCGCTTGGCGCAACATCACGGCCAGATCGAGTTTGCTGGCCTGTGATGTCTCGTCTCCCAGGGCCTCTCGCAGTCTCTCAATCGAAGGCTCCTTCGGGGCTCGCCAGGCTTCCTGCGGAAGCCCCTCGAGCAACTCTCGAAGCGCATCGAACGCATCCACGCCGGCTAACTCACGCATTCGCTTCGACCGATGGCGGCTCCGCGGAGACAATGAAGCAGCCCATCGAATCCAGCTTGATGGCGGGGTTTGCTATGGCGGGAAGGATGGACTCGATAGCCTGAATGTCGGCCTGAACTGCGAGGTCGCCTGCCGAGTACCTTTGGCGCAGCCGAATTCGGCGG
>PKDC01000004.1 GCA_002862435.1 Pseudomonadota bacterium
ATTCGCCCCAGCGGAGAGGTGGTGCTGACGCGCGTCGAAGCATCCGACGGTGATGACCCGGTGCTTGGTCAGTTCCTCGGCTTCCTGGCCGCCGACATCACTCGCCATCCCGAGCGGCTGCAATCTGTGGATGCCGGCCTCGTCCAACGGCTCCGGTCGCTGGTCGGCGACGCCGATGTCGATCTCGATGCCGCCCTGTCAACAGACGATGAATGAGTACAGGGAAGCCCGAGCCCTTGGTCATTCACGGCTGGACGGTCTTCGCCCATCCACTGTTCCTCGCACAGATTGAAGCGTTGACGCAGCAAGTCGAGACCCTTAGGCAAAAAGACCCAGTCGGTTATGTGAAGAAGAACGCCAGTAAGCGACTGGCCGCGATCATCAAGCTGGCATTTGATGTCATCCCGCAAGACCCGACGCGACCGGAGTACCGCCAGGGCGGGACGCTCGGCCATGATCACAAGCACTGGTTTCGGGCCAAGTTCTTCCAGCAGTACCACCTATTCTTCCGCTACCACGCTCCGAGCAAGGTGATCGTCTACGCCTGGGTGAATGACGAAGACACCAAACGCGCCTTTGAGCGCAGCGACGACGCCGACCGGGTGTTCCGTAAGATGCTGGAAAACGGGCATCCGCCTGATGACTGGGATCAGCTCCTGGCTGAGGCGCAGAAAGAATCGCAGCGAATACAAGCATTGGCTGCGGCAGCACAGTCGTAGGGTGCAGCACCACCTATCCCGTCAATGCAGGTCGTACCAGACTCCACGTCCACTGCCGTGCTGATCAAGCGTGCCGCGCTCGAACCAGTACTCGGAAATGCTGTTTGAGCGTGTTGCGGCTGGCCCCGGTCAGCTTGATGGCCTCGCCGATGGTGACGCGACCATGCTCACGGGTGGACTCGACGATGGCGTAGTCGGCAGCGGCAGCGAGATCGCACAGCGGGAAGGCCTGCACCACTCGACAGTCAACGAATTGCTGCGTCTGACGCTGCTGGAGCCTGCCATCATCCAGACCATTCTGGCCGGGCAACAGCCCCGGTGCATGAGCCTGCTGTGGTTCCAGCAGAACCCGCTGCCAACCGACTGGGTTTTGGTCAACGGGAGGTGTTGGCGCCTGACCGGGTTACGAGCCCTCGATCACCCGTGCCACGTCATCGTGGCATCCGGCGCACTTGCCCACCAGCAGCAAGTCGCCGCCCTTGATAGCGCCGCTGAAGTTGATGATCGTTGTTTCATGACGGCACTGCCCGCACCAGACGTTGGACAGCAGCCGCTGGCGGATATCGGCAGGGATCGACTCCCAGCGCTGGCGCGCCGGTGGGGTGAAGTTGGGAATGATTCAACGCCCATGGCTCATTCTTCGAACAGTTCGGAGTGCGTACCCGCACGCACGAAGATGATGGTGTTGCCCTCCAGCCGGTAGATCAGCAAGAAGTCTCCGCCGATGTGACATTCGCGGTGGTCGGCCCAATCACCCTTCAGCGGGTGATCAAGCCATTCAGGCCCCAGCGGGGCATCATTGCCGATAAGCAACAGCATCGCCTGTTTCAGCCGCTTCAGGTCGTAGCGGCCTGAGCGCGAGAGGCGTTCCCAATCTTTGAGGAAGGTCTTGGTGTAATCGCACGCCTTGGGAGGTTTGGCCCGCTTACTGCTGGCGGGCTTTTTCGAGGTCATCAATCAGGGCGTCAGCAGAGTCAAAACGGGCGGCGCGCGCCTTGGTCATTGCGCGGGCTTCTTCCATCGCCGTGCGGGTCTGGGCGTTGGGCACCTTCAACTCCAGCGGGAAAGCCTGGTCGCTCACCACGCGCTTGAGCAGGATGCGCACAGCATCTGACACAGACAGTCCCATGGCTGCCAGTGCCTCGGTGGCTTGCGTCTTGATTTCGTCGTCCACCCGGACGTGCAACATCGTGGAATGGGCCATGATCAGATCCTCAGTTTTCGCAATTATGTATCTCGGTTGCGATACGGTCAAGCTGTCACTGGGTGATGCTCTGGTGGCGTTCGATGCGTGACCGGCGGCCTTGGTTGACGATGAGCCGACTCATTTATGTTATTGATTTATTAAACGAAAACCCGCGGCAGAACGCCTATATCAAGCGTTACAACCGGACTGCGCGTTACGACTGGCTGGGGCAATACCTGTTCGATGCCATCGAGGAGGTCCCGGAGTTCGCGACCTGCTGGCTCTGGACATACAATCACGAGCGCCGAACATGACCCTGGGAGACGTCACCCCCAAACAGAAGTTGGCACTTGCCGCCTAGCCTCTACTTCTGGCGACAGTCGAAAATAGGGGAATTACCAACCGACAGGCTGGCCGCGAATCGGCGGACGCCAGGGATGGAGTCCGCAACAACATCCGCATCCAGAAGACCGGCGAGCAAGACGTCCTGCAGATAAGCGACGGCATGCTGACGCTGTCCGTCCCGATCCAGATAAAACGCCGCAGCGGCCGTAAGCTGGTCACCTTGCCAAACGGCGAAACCGCGCCGGTCAGACCGTGGGACGTAGCACCGACCTCCATCCAACTGGCGCTGGCCAGGGGCCATCGCTGGCTGGCGATGCTGGAATCAGGAGAGGCGAAGTCCTTGTAAGGAGATCGCCACGCGGGAAGGAATCGACAACAGCTACGTTAGCCGGATGGTCAACCTGACCACGCTGGCTCCCGACATCGTGGCGGCCATCCTGGACGTCGCATTGCCGAACCACATCACGCTGTTTGATCTGGCGGTTGATCCGCCAGCGCTGTGGGATGAGCAGCGGGAAAGAATCTGGGTCACTACGCGTAGCGTGTCCCGCTAATTGCAGCGGTTTACAGAACCGATCCATTCAGCATGGATTAAGGTGTGATCATTGGTTGTGGCGGGTCTTCTTGGAGACTCATATACTCCAGCCGCCATTGCTTCAGCATCTCTCTTTGAGCCACGGTAATGGCACTGTCCGAAATTGGGTCGCAGTACATGAGGCAGATGCTTTTCCATCCAGAATCTTGAGTATTAAATGCTGCATCGAATAGCTCTTCCAACTCCTCAGCTGCCTTGGCGGCTGCGTGTGCTGCAGTTGGCTCGTCTCGAAGGCTGTCATACAGCACCACAATCCCAAGCTGATAGGCGTCCTCTGGACCAGAGCGCTCAATTTCTTTGCCTTCATCAAGGTCAAAAAGCAACGCGCGGATGTGGTCGCTACCGGCTACCAAAATACTTTCTATTCGCCTAAGAAAGGTTCGTTTTCCTGGAAGAATAGCCGCACGCAGGCGGTCCTCAAAAGCTTCCGGAAATGCGGCACGGTGGTAGCGGGATGCAAGCCACCGCTGCAGAATCCCGATACCCTGCCCATCGAGCCACATGTCCCGATGGGGGGTCGTGGCGAAAAGCTCTGGCTTCGCGATTGACCGCTTGGTCGTTGCCATTAATTCAATCGCGATGGGGCCTTCTTCTGACTGATATTCGATATGAAGACGCCGGGCGGTCTTGCCATAAGAGTCTCCGCCAAGTCTATCTATCCGCCTGCCTACTATGGCCTCGGCATCTGGTTCCTTGTCGACCGAAGCGGTCAGGTCGCAATCGTGAGAAACCACTACAGCGAAGTACTGATCATCGCTCTCTGGTGCCAGTAGATCGAGCGCCTTTGCTGCTTCATGGGCTATGACATCGCCTTGGCGCCATGAGAACTGCCGATCGGTGTCTGCCATACACTGGTTCCTCATGCATCTTCATTGAGGTGAGGGGTGCCAAATTCTGTGGCAGAAACGGAGGGCGCAGATCGCCCCGCAAGTCGCGCAGCGAGGCGCTGGCGCTGCTGTGACTCGCGCACCAAGGTGGAAGTGAGCGTTCTTGCCAACTCAACTACATTCCCGTTTTCTCTGACAGCTTCCAAAATTGACGGACCGCCAGCGACCTTTCTGCGAAAAACCTGAGGAGTTACGTCTATCCCAGCTTCAAGAAATGTGTCAGTCGCTTGCGCCAACGCGGAGAGACTCTGAGCGTTTCGCGGCGAAAGAGCGCCACCCTTAATCCACTCATGAACAGCTTGTCGCGATACGCCAAACATCCTGGAAAGTTCGGAAACTGAGATCTTTGTGACAGCACGTATGTGCGCAATATCTCGTGCAGTGTTAATGATTGCATCTGTCGGGCTCTCGCTTTGCCCTTTAATTTCGATCTTATTGATATCCCAATTTGCTGTGGCCGCGCTAGCGTGCAAATAGTTCGGCGACAACAATCCAAATGTGCCGGCTACGCAATAGGTCAGGATGCGCCCACGAAGATTGTTCTGCCGCACGGTGTCGACAAGAAGATCATTTTCTTTCGTAAACGCGGCAGTTCGGATGGTGGGTCTCGCCGGTCCATCGATCTGATAGGCTGCGTACATGTTCATCCCCCTTGATTTTTTTAGCTCTTCCACGCAGAGACCGCGACCGGTGTAATAGTTGCGTCAAATGCGATTCCAACGCCTTCACGTAACACCTGCAGCTGAGATTTTATGAGATCCAGATCGAAAGGGTGCCGGCCTTCGATTGAAGCATCGATATCAACGATGGCATGAACACCATTGATCTCACGGAATCGATCGGCAAGCTTCACGCCAATGGGTTGAAGATCCATTGGGAATCCAAGCGGCCCAGATTGGATGATCGTTCGTGCGAGAACGGCGCACTTGGCTGTTTGGATATGTGTTTCGGCAAACGAGTGAGAGACCGTGACTTCTTCCGGCAAGCGGTTGCTCAGCCCGAGCACACCAGGCGCCAAGTAGTCAGCAAGCCCTGTCTCACCACCAGGAGGAACGACTGCATCGAGGTACCGTAGCCCAATCCGTTCGGAGTGGGCCAACGTGACGCATTCGTGAACGATGGCCAACCCCCGCATGAATTCGTCAGCAAGGGCTTCAAACGTTTCGTACTCTGTCGTGTGAAACGATAGGGCGTTCTGTTCGACGATGAATCCTCTAGTGCCGTCAGTACTAAAAAACATCAGCCGCTCGACTTGTTCAACTACGGGGGGCTGTGGGGCGTCGCCCAGTTGAGGCACAAGCGTAAAAGCCATGGAGACACCCTTATTAAAGTCGGGGTAGCCCGCTTTACGCATACGATCCTGGATGTCGGGAGCGTAGGAGCCGAGCCGAAGGACAGGGTTGTGCCGGACTTGGGCAATGGTGAAGTACACCGGTGCGTTCTTCATTTTTTCACCCATGGCGCTCTCCAATTGACAGATGGATTGACACTTTACAGTACAATTGACACCCTGTGAAGCGGTAGGTTCACTAGAAAGACACTGCTGTACGCGCTGATACAGATGGGTCATCAGAGTGAAGCTGTTTCCTCCGGCAGCCAATGCCACAATCTAACCGCTTGATTCATCCGCGCGCAACTTGTTGATCTGTAATGGTCGGTCTCGCGGCCCTTGCGGACTTCGGGCCAGTTCAAGGGAGCGAGATCGGAGCGAGGAATGGCCAGGAGAGAGTGGAATATGGCCGGAACGGCCAATTCGGGTGGCTGGCGAAGTCGGCAGGAATCCGCACGAGTACGCAGGGACTGGCGCGAGCGGGCAAAACGAGGGCCGCTGGAGCGGCGCCGAACGTCGCGCGGCGGCCCGGAGGGTGAGCGCCATGGATGGCGTCAAATAAAAAGCCCCAACCGAGAACGGTTGGGGCTTTGGTGATGGTGGAGGCGGCGGGAATCGAACCCGCGTCCGCAAGCCCTCTGCCGTTGGCTCTACATGCTTGTCCCAGTCTATTGTTTTAACCGGCTGCTACCCGACGGGCAGGGAAAACAGACGGCGATCCCGGCTGGTTTTAGCGGTTCGACCCCGGGCAGGTGAGACCGCGATTCTGTGAGAGATGACGCCTGGAGCCCGAGCGCACAGACACGGCCCCGGTCAGACGGCACCCTACCGGTGTTTAGGCGGCGAGTGCGTAGTTGTCGTCGTTGGCAACTATTTTTTTTGCAGTGTGATTAACGAGGGTCACTGCACCTCGGCATGCACCTCGGGTTTCGCGACCCACGTCGAAACCAGGTCGCCCCCTTGTGTTGTCAGGTCAGAACCAGTGTACCTGAGGCGAAGTTCCCTGTCAGCGTGCGTGTTTCATCAGGCGGCCCTTTTCGCGCGCCCAGTCGCGATCACGCTCGTTGGCGCGCTTATCGTGGGCCTGTTTGCCCTTGGCCAGCCCGAGTTCCACCTTGCAGCGCCCTTCCTTCCAGTACATCGACAGGGCGAGGATGGTATAGCCCTTGCGTTCCACCGTGCCGATCAGGCCGTCGAGTTCGTGGCGGTGCAGCAGCAGCTTGCGCGTGCGCTGGGCTTCGGGGACGAAATGCGTGGACACCGTAGACAGGGGGTTGATCAATGTCCCCAGCAGCCAGGCTTCGTTGTTGCGGATGATGACGTAGCTGTCCACCAGTTGCACCCGGCCGGAGCGCAGGCTTTTCGCCTCCCAGCCCTCCAGGACGATGCCGGCTTCAAAGCGTTCTTCGATGAAGAAGTCGTGTCGGGCTTTTTTATTGACGGCGATGGTGGAACCCGTACCATGGCCGCTTGAGGGGTGTTTGGACATTTGCGGCCGATTATAGAGCAAGCCCGCATTGCACGCAGAACGGCCGGAAGCTTGAAGACGGGAACTGGCGATGCAGGATCAGGAGGCCGAAGTGGCCGTATCGGTGGTGTATGCGCTTCCCGAACGGGTGTGGCGCGTGGCGGTCAGCCTGCCGGCCGGGTCCAGTGTGCGGGAAGCGGTGCGGGCCAGCGGGTTGGCGGACTTGCTCAATGAGCCGGGGCTTTTGTCCGCGCCGGTGGGGGTCTTTGGTGAGTTGCGGGATCCGGACAGCCCGGTGGTAATGGGTGATCGCGTGGAGATCTATCGTCCGCTGCCGGTCGATCCCAAGCAGGAACGCCGCCGACGCGCGGAGCAGGCCAGGGCGCAGGCCAAA
This sequence comes from Pseudomonadota bacterium, assembly GCA_002862435.1. Lineage (GTDB taxonomy): Bacteria > Pseudomonadota > Gammaproteobacteria > UBA5335 > UBA5335 > Macondimonas. The sequence goes on from PKDC01000004.1 coordinate 6,925, forward strand.
CGTTGACGCCGTGGAAAAACCCTTCCCGCAGCGCCCCACGCGGCATGATTTCCTGAGCACAAGCCACGATGAAAAGCGGCGCTCACGTCATGGCGCGACGGGCCACGGGATCCGCGACGGCAGCGGCGCGGCGGGCAATTCCATGCGCTCCTCGGCGATCGGCGTCCTGGAAAGCCGCTCCAGCTTGACCTCTTTGCCATAGCGCAGCAGCGCCAAGCCGCCATCCCGCTCCAGCTCGGGCGGCAGATCGAGCGGCCCCATGCCTAGCATGCGACCATAGCGCCGCAAATGCCCCACCAGCGTCCGTTGCACCCGCTGCATGTCGGGATCGGCGGCCAGGACCACGGTTTCCGCAACTTGCGTCCCGTCGGGAAGCTGGCCGGTGGCGTTGTAGACCATGCCGGCGACCCCGGCGACCTGTTCCTGCGCTCCGGTCGTTCCCGCCAGCCGGAAAGACACCGGTCCCAGCGGCCCCGCCTCGGCCAACAGCGATTGCAACAAGGGACCGAAGGGGCCTTGCTGGGCGTCCTCCAGATCAACAACCTGCCACACGCCATCCAGCCAGCGCACCCAATAGCCGCGCCCCTCGCGGAACAACAGCACCTGGCCGTTCCAGCTCAGGCGCAGGGCCTGGTCGTCGCGGGATTCCACGGTCAGCGGCTGGCCGTCTTCCAGGCGCCAAACCTGGGTCATGTCCGCCTGCGCCGCCAGGGTCCAGCCCCCCAGCAACAGGAACAGGGCCGCCAGCAGTCCGCCCGCGCGGGCTTTTCGCGCCGCCGGCGTGAATGGGTTAGTCTTCGCCATTTGCTGAATTCCTTCCGTCCGTTGATCCCATGACCGTACCCGAAAACCTGTGTCTGCTGCGCCTGTCCGCTTTGGGCGACGTCACCCACCTGCTGCCCATCATCCATACCCTGCGCCGCCACTGGCCGCAGACCCGGCTGACTTGGGTCATCGGCAAGCTGGAAGCCCGGCTGGTAGGGGATTTGCCGGGGGTGGAGTTCATCGTTTTCGACAAGCGGGCCGGCTGGCGCGGCTATCGCGATCTGCACCGGCAACTGACCGGGCGCCGCTTCGACCAGGCGCTCCTCATGCAGGTAGCGCTGCGGGCCAATCTCGCCAGCCTGGCGATCCGCGCCCCGCTCCGCATCGGCTTTGACCGCGCCCGCGCCAAGGATGGGCATCGATTGTTCATCAATCGCCGCATCGCGCCCCACCCCGGTCAACATGTCGTGGACGGCTTCTTCGGCTTTCTGGAAGCGGCGGGACTCAGCGCCCGAGAATGGTGCTGGGACCTGCCCATTCCGGAGGAGGCGCGGGCATTTGCTGCCGCCCAGCTTCCCGCTGACCGGCCAGCGCTGCTGCTCAGCCCCTGTTCAAGTCATCCGCAGCGCAACTGGCGCGCCGAACACTATGCCCGGGTGGCCGACCACGCGGCACGTCAGCATGGCCTGCGGGTGGTGTTGTGCGGCGGGCCGACGGATCTAGAGCGCGGCATGGGTGACGCCATCGCCGCCGCCATGCGGAGCGAACCGCCCCTGGATCTCATCGGCAAGGACACACTAAAGCGCTTCCTCGCCCTGCTGGAACGGGCCAGCGTGCTGATCAGTCCCGATTCCGGCCCCGCTCACATGGCCACCTGCACCGGCACCCCGGTGATCGGCCTGTACGCGGCCAGCAATCCGGTCCGCAGCGGCCCCTACAACAGCCTTGACTGGTGCGTGGACCGCTACGATGCCGCCGCGCGGCAATTCCTCGGGCGGCCCGCCGCCGGGTTGCCCTGGGGGCGCAAGCTGGAATTTCCGGGGGTGATGGACCTCATCGAGCCGGAGGCGGTCATCGAACGGCTGGACGCCCTGATGGCCTGGAAAGCCGCTCAGGTCGTCCGATAGTCGGCGTAGGACTTCTCCTCGATCAGCGCGGAGCCCAGGCGCAGGTTGATGTCGCGCTTGAGGGCGGCACGCTGGTCGTTCTGGTGGTAAACCGCCCGGGCCAGGGCGATGAACCCGGCGTCGAAGGACTGGGCGCGTTCCTTGTCGCGGATCGCGTCCTCGATCTCCCACAGCGCCTCATTCACCGCCTTGAGCGCCTCGCGCACATCCGCGATGGATTGCGCGGCCGCACCCGACGACAACCAGGCGGCCTGCAGCAAGGCCAGTTCACGGGCCACGTTGGCCTGCTTGGCCGGATCGCTGATGCGTGCCTGCTTGATCTCCAGGATGGTGATCTTGTCGATCAGCTCGCCGTAGGAAACGGGGATGTGAATTTCGCTCATGCGGGCTTCCTGTGACCAATCATTGACGGGGTGCGAGTCTAGCGGCGCCGCCGGCCGGGGTAAATCCACGCCGTCATGGCCGATACACGCCGGCGCCGACTGCCGCATACCTCGCCCCCTGCCGCGCGGTTCGGAAGATGCCGAACAATCTGGTTGCGTTCAGGGTCCGACAGGCTCACCACCAACGGAACCGGTGGATTCCCGTGCGTCCCGGGCCAGTCGAAGGCCGGGTTCAGACCATTCTTAGCGCGTGGCTTCCCTGGCCGCTTGCGGGGCGCCGCCGATCACCAGCCGCACCGCCTCGCCCTGTCCCCAGTGCGCGGACACCGCCGACGCGCGCGGCTCATCCGGACTGCTGTCGGCGCTGCCACTGCGCGAGATGCGGGCACTGACCCACAGGGTGTCGAGCGCAGAGAGTGGGCGCTGGGGCATCAGGCTCATGTCGTCGCTCAAGACCATCGACAACGGCAGATCGGCGACGCGCCGGCGCAACGCGGCCACAGGCATGCCGCCCTCCGGCGTGCCGCGCACCACCACGAAAACCGTCATATCCGGCTTGAGTGTCGCGGCCAGCTCGGGGGACAGGCTGATCTCGACCGTGGGCCCCGGTGTTGCAGGCGAGGCCGTGTTATCAGCGGGCGCCTGGCCGATTTGCGTCAGCGCCTCGCGCAGCGATGCCGCGGCCGGTTCATTGGGAGGAACCTGGGTCAGCAGCTGTCGCCAATAGGCCCCCGCCTGCGCCGCATCACCCGCCGCTAGGGCCGCCACGCCCGCCAGCCACTGGCTCTGGGGATGATTCGCATCGAGCGCCAAGGCGCGTTGCAGAAGCCGTGTCGGCTCGCCCTCCCAGCGCGGCGGATCCGATTGCAGCGCCAGGGCCTGGGCGCGATCCGCCAGTAATTCCGGCACTTCACCCAGACGCTCGATGGCCGTTGCAAATGCCTGCGCCGCCTCGGCCTGCCGTCCCAAGGCGGCATAGGACCGGCCAAGCAGCACCCAGCCCTCGCCCTCTTCCGGGTGGCTGGCCAGCCGCTGGGCCAGGGTATCCGCCAGCGCGGCTGGGTTTTCCGTTGCTGCGCTGGGTGCAGCGGCAGGCCAGGTGCCGATCTGGTTATAAACCGCAAAGGCCAGCAGCGGCGCGGCCAGCACGACTGCCAACGCGGCCCAGCGGCTCGATTGGACGGCATCGGTCGTGTCTTGCGGCTGATCGGACCAGTCGGCCAGCAGCGCTGCCTCCAGCTCCGCCCGCCGGGCGTTGGCCTGGTCGGCATCGATCACGCCCGCTGCCAGCTCGGCCGTCAGCTCGGCGTCCTTGCGCCGATGGATGGCCAGCAGCGTCTCCGCCTCCCGTCGCATGGGCGCCGCGCCGCGCCACAGGGGCAGCGCCACGAGCGCCACGGCCAGCAGCGTGGCGAGCATGCAGAGCGCAATGAATCCCGCAGTCATGGCGCGTTCGGCCCCCGCTCCCCATCCAGCAGGGCGCGGGCACGCTGGTGTTCGGCCTCGCTCAAGCGCGGCGATCCAAGCCCGGCACGTCGATTGCGACGGGTCAGCGCCAACCAAATCCCTGAACCCAGCAACAGCAGCGCGAAGGGGCCAAACCACAGTACATAGGTGAGCGGCTTCACGATGGGCCGATAGAGCACGAAATCACCATAACGGGCCACCAGAAAATCCTTGATATCCGCGCTGCCGTGGCCCGCGCGGACCATTTCCGCCACCTCGCGGCGCAGATCCTCCGCCAGAGGCGCCTCGGAGTCTGCCAGGGTTTCGTTCTGGCACACCAGGCAGCGCAGCTCGGGGAGCAGGGCCTCGTATTGGCGCTGCTGGGCCGGGTCCTCGAAGCTGCGCGGCGCGATGGCCAATGCAGTTCCGCACAGAAGCCATGCCATCCCGGCGATCAGGACACGCATCCAGGGCTTCACGGCGCACCCCCGGCCCGCTGAAGCGCATCGATCAGGGGATCCAGTTTTTCAGCAATCACCTGGGGGGTGAGCGGACCGATGTGCTTGTAGCGGATGATGCCGGCGCGATCGATGACGAAGGTTTCGGGCACGCCATAAACGCCCCAGTCAATGCCCACTCGCCCGTCGCGATCCACGGCGATATCCCGGAACGGATTGCCGAAACGGGCCAGCCAGGCGCGGGCCTGTTCGGAGTCGTCCTTGTAATTGAGCCCCACCAGGGGCAGTCCACGGCGCTTCACCCAAGCGCTCAGGATGGGATGTTCCTCCACGCAAGCGGCACACCAGGAGGCCCAGACATTGAGCAGAGTCACCGGCGCGGCAGCCAGATCCCGTTCGGTGATCCGACGTTCGGGATCGGCCAGGGTCGGCAAGACAAAGGCCGGAGCCGGCCGGCCGACCAAGGGCGAGGGGACCTCGCGCGGATTGAGGCCGAGCCCGACATAGAGCAAAGCCACCAGGAGCAAAAAGGCTCCCAAGGGCAACAGGAATCGCATCATGCGCCAACCGCTCCCTGCATCGGGGTCGACCGGACACGCGCCGTGGCCAGCCGGTAGCGCCGATCCGTGATGGCCAATATGCCCCCTAGCGCCATCAGGGCGGTGCCCATCCAGATCCAGCGCACCATGGGCTTGTAGTGCACCCGCACCGACCAGGCGCCACCGGGTAATGGATCGCCGAGGGCGGCAAACAGATCACGGGTCATGCCGGCATCGAAGGCAGTCTGGGTCATGGCCTGTCGCCGCACGGTATAGAGGCGCTTCTGGGGGGTCAGCCGGGCCACTTCCCGTCCGGCGCGCGAGACGACGATCAAGGCTTCCTCAGCCGTGTAGTTGGGACCGGTGACCGAATACACCGATTCCAGCCGGAAGGCGTATCCAGCAAGCTCGGTGGATTCACCCGGCGCCAAGCGCACCACCCGCTCCGCCTCCAGGGCGCTCACCACACCGGCACCGATCATGAACAGCGCGATCCCGGCATGGGCCAGATGCATGCCGTAGAACCCACGGGGCAGTTGCGCCCACGCCCGGGGCGAAAAACCGCGCCGTCCCAGCCGCTGGCCGATGCCATACAGTGAAAAGCCCAGGGTCCAGAACGCAAGCCACAAACTCACCGCCAGCAGATAGCGCCGCCAGCCCAAACCAAAGACCACCAGACACAGCAGCGCCAGCCCCAGAGCGGGCAGGCCGATCCGGAGCGCCACACGGGCCAGCTCGCCGCCGCGCCCCTGCCGCCAGGCAACCAGCGGACCCAGGCCCATCAGGACGATCAGAGGCAGCATCAGAGGGACGAAAACGGTGTTGAAGTAAGGCGGCCCCACCGACAACTTACCCAGCCCCAGCGCATCCACGGCCAGCGGGTACAGGGTGCCCAGCAGCACGGCCGCCGCCGCCACCACCAGCAAGACGTTGTTGGCCAGCAGCAGGCTTTCCCGCGACAGCGGAGCGAAGGTGATCAGCGAGCGCACCCGCGGCGCCCGCCAGGCGTAAAGCATCAGGGACCCCCCCACCACGAGCGTGAGGTAAACCAAGATGAAGAGCCCACGCCCCGGATCGGTGGCAAAGGCATGCACCGAGGTCAGCACCCCCGAGCGCACCAGGAAGGTGCCCAGCAGGCTCAGGGAAAACGTGGTGAGCGCCAGCAGCACCGACCAGGCCTTGAAGCCATCGCGCTTTTCCGTGACCGCCAGGGAATGGATCAGCGCCGTCCCGGTGAGCCAGGGCATGAAGGAGGCATTCTCCACCGGATCCCAGAACCACCAGCCGCCCCAACCCAGTTCGTAATAGGCCCAGTGGCTGCCCAGCGCGATGCCCACGGTCAGGAACATCCACGCCGCAGTGGTCCAGGGCCGCGACCAGCGCGCCCAGGTGGCGTCCAGCCGCCCGCCCAGCAGCGCCGCCACTGCCAGCGCGAAGGCCACCGAGAAGCCCACATAGCCCATGTAGAGCATGGGCGGGTGGATCACCATGCCGGGATCCTGCAACAGGGGGTTGAGATCCTGTCCATCGACCGGAACCGGGAACTGCCGCACGAAAGGGTTGGATGTGAACAGGATGAAGGCCAGGAAGCCCACGCTGATCGCGCCCATCACGCCGATCACCCGGGCGGCATAGGCGGTGGGCAATTGCCGCGCGCTGGCCGCGACCGCCACCGTCCAGCCGGAGAGGATCAGGACCCACAACAGAATGGAGCCCTCATGCCCGCCCCAAACCCCGGTCAGCCGATAGATCAGCGGCAGCGTGCTGTTGGAATTCTGCGCCACATACAGGACGGAAAAATCATGGCTCACAAACGCGTAGGTCAGCACGCCGTAGCTCAGCGCCAGGAACAGCAGTTGCCCCCAGGCCGCCGGCACGGCCACCGCCATCCACGCAGGGCGATTGCGAGCGGCTCCCCACAGCGGGAAAACGGTCTGGCACAGCGCGAGCAGGAAAGCCAGCACCAGGGCGAAATGGCCCCATTCGATGATCATGGCTGCATTTTCCGCATCATTTCATGGTCCGGCATGGCGCCCTTCGCCTTCAGGGCGTCGGCCACTTCGGGAGGCATGTAGTTTTCATCGTGCTTGGCCAGAACCTGGCTGGCCACGAACACCCCGGCCCCATCCAGCGTGCCGTTCGCCACGATGCCCTGGCCTTCCTTGAACAGATCCGGCAGGACCCCCTGATACTGCACCGGCACCACCGCTGCCGTGTCGGTGAGCTTGAAGCGCACCGTCACCCCATCGGGCAAACGCTCCACACTGCCGGGGATGACCAGACCGCCGACCCGGAAGGGCTGGCCGGGCCGCACATCGCCGGCCGCCACCTGGGATGGCGTAAAAAAGAAGGTGAGGTTTTCGCGAAAGGCCAGGCCCACCAGGAGGGCGGCGATGCCAACCCCCACGACCAGGGCCAGGGCCAGCAGCAGTCGATTCTTACGCGCCGTTTTCATTGCTGATCCGGTGGGTGGGGGCTACGGGATGACGGGATGCCGTCCGGGTCTCTGCCTGGATGGACAACCGCAGCCGGCGATGCCGCCGCACGGGGATCCAGGCGTTGTAAACGAGGACCGTCAGGGCCAGTCCGTAGGACCCCCAGACGTAGGGCGCATATCCGCCCATCGCAAAAAACTCGGCGATCCTCATGTTCATGCGGCCTCTTCGACCACCCAGCGCCGATGCCGTTCCCGCTCCAGAATCTCGCAACGGGCACGCACCAGCACAGCGGCGGCAAAATAGGCCATGAAGCCCAGTGCCATGGTCAACAGCGGCCACAGCATGTCCCAGGTCATCGACGGATTGGACAGCTTGGACACGGTCGCGCCCTGATGCAGGGTGTTCCACCACTCCACCGAGTAATGAATGATGGGGATGTTGACCACCCCGACCAGCGCCAGGACGGCTCCGGCGCGGGCTGCCCGGCGGCGGTCCTCGATGGCAGCCTGCAGGGCCATGAAGCCCAGGTAGAGAAAGAACAGCAGCAGCACCGAGGTCAGGCGCGCATCCCACACCCACCAGGTGTTCCACATGCGCGCGCCCCACAAGGAGCCCGTGGCCAGCGCCAGGCCGGTGAAGGCGGCCCCAAGCGGCGCGCTGACCCGCGCCAGGATCTCGGCCAGCTTGAGATGCCAGATGAAGCCCACCGCGCTCGCGCCGGCCATGAACATATAGACGAACATGGCCATCCAAGCGCTCGGCACATGGACGAACAGAATGCGATAGGCCTGACCCTGCTGGTAGTCGACTGGCGCCAGCACCAGCGCACCAATCAACCCCACCCCCATCAACACGGCCGTCAGCCCCCAGAACCAGGGGAGCAGGCGCCCGGCCAAGCGGTAGAAAGTGGGCAGGGATGCCCAACGACTCAAAAAAGCGATCACGTCAGGATCCCAGGCTGGCGCGCAGGGCGGCGGCGGTGGCCAGCGGCACCAGGGTCACGGCCAGCACCAGTTCCGCGCCGAGCATGTAGAAATAAGGCAACACAGGCATCTCCAGCAACGCGCTGCTCACCGCGCCGGCACCAAACACCAGGACCGGCGCAAACAACGGCAACAGCAACACCGACACCAGCAGGCCGCCGCGGGGCAATCCCAGCGTCAGGGCCACCGCCACCGATCCCAGCAGGCTCAAGGTCGGCGTCCCGAGCAGCAGGCCGGCGAACAGCACCGCCTGGGCCGGGAGGGACAATTGTAGCAACACCCCCAGCAAGGGGGTGATCAGCAGCAGGGGCACGCCGGTTGTCAGCCAATGCGCCAGGACCTTGGCCGAGATCAGGGCACTGGTCGGATGCGGGCTGAGCAAGAGCTGCTCCAGGCTGCCGTCCTCGAAATCAGCGCGGAACAGACCTTCCAGGGACAACAGCGTGGAAAGCAGCGCGGCCACCCAGACGATGCCTGGTCCCGCCTGACGCAGCAGCGCGGTGTCGGCGCCCAAGGCCAAGGGAAACAGGCTTACCACGGCGGCGAAGAACACCACCGGATTGCCCAGTTCGCCAAGCCGCCGCGCCGACAGGGTCAAGTCGCGACGCAACAGCCCCCACCAGGCCGCCGCGAGAGGGCTGCTCATGGCGCTGCCAGACTGAGTGTCTGCTGGCGAATCTTCGCCGGCAGGGACAAGGGCTGATGCGTGCTCACCACGGCCACCCCGCCCTGTTCCAGGTGATCCGTCAACAAGTGATTGACCAGTGCACGACCGTCCCCATCCAGGGCGTTGAGCGGTTCATCCAGGATCCAGACCCGCGCCCGGCCGAGCAACAGCCGCGCCAAGGCCAACCGCCGACGCTGCCCGGAGGACAGGCGCAGAACGGGCGTTTCCATGGCATGCGCGAGACCCACGACTGCAAGGAAGGCATCCAGCCTGGGCTGCGGCAGGCTCGCGCCCTGGAGCACGGCGGCCAGACGCAGGTTCTCCCGCGCCGTGAGCGCAAGACTGTGGCCGTTGTGATGCCCCAGGTAGCGTCGATCCATCGCATATTCGGCATGGTGACGCGCGATCTCATGCCCGTTCCAGTGCACGCCGCCCTCCTCGGGCGCCGCCAACCCGGCCAGAATGCGCAGCAGGCTGGTCTTCCCCGCGCCATTGGGACCCTCGACCTTCAGCAGCCGCCCGGGAGAAAGCACAAATCCGAGCTCCTGGAACAGGAGCCGGTCATTGCGGATGCAAGCCAAATCCACAGCGGCCAGGACGGCCCCATCGCTCACCGGCATGATGTCCATCCGGAAAATACGGTCAGATGAGCCACGCGGCAGGGCAGGCGCCCCTGCTTGGGCGCATCCCCACCGCGTGGCGCAAGCGCTTATTCCTTGATGCGGCTACCCATGGCTTCACCCACTTTGCGCGAGCCTTCCTGCATGGCCGCATCCAGCGCCTTGGAACGGGCCTTGAAGTACTTCCTGCCGACGTCGGATTCAGCGAACTTCGCATAGGCCTCGACATCGCTCTCCGACACGTCCTTGAACAAGTAGCCAAACTTGATCAGGTTGATCTGTTGCATGAATTCCATGGCCTTGGGCCGTTGGGATTCGATCTTTTCATTGATCTCGGCATCGGTCAGCTTTTTTTCGCTCTTGGCGGTCTTGTTCATGGCCTTGACCATGGCCACCCGTGAATTGAGCTGCATGTCGACGGTGGTTTCCGTGGTCAGGGTCGCCTTGTCGATCTTCTTGTAGAGGGATTGGCGCGCTTCGGGAATGGGGTTTTGCTCCGTCTGCTTGGCAAACTCCACCAACTCCTTGGCCTTTTCCGGATCGGCCAACTGGTTTTCCAGACGGATCAACTTCTGACCGGGATCGCCCTCATACCAGCTCAGGACCTTCTGGAGCTCCCCTTCGTTCAGCTGATCGGCCAACTGTTTGCCCACGCTTGCGAGTATGCTTTCCGTCCCAAAGGCTTCCAGCATGACCGCGCCGATCTCCCGTTGCTCCGGGGTGGCCTTGCCGCTTTCCTCGGCCTTTTTGAGGCTGTCGTTGATGGAACGCGTCGTCTGTCCCAATTGCTGTTCAAGACCGGAGACCCGCATGACTTCCGAAGCCAGCGCCCGTTTATCGGCGGCCTGGGCCAGGCCCGCGGCGAACACCAGGGTCAGCGCCAGGACAAGCCGGACTGAACGATTCCATGACATTGATATTTCACGCATTTATATCTTCTCTGCATCTGGATAATGACGAATAGACCCCGCCTGCCGGGGAAAGGTTCTCATCGGAGCGCGTAGCATACGCGCCCTTTGCGGTTCGGTCGATGACCGCTCATGCCGCTCATGCCCGTTGCAGCACGGCACCATAAAAACCATCCGTGCCATGCACATGCGGGGTCGGCTGAAAGTCCGCATCGCGAAACAGCGTGTCGGGAAGCGCGAGGCCCGCCTGAGCCATCACCGCCTGGGCCGAGAGACGAGAGAAATCGGGATGGTCCCGGAGAAAGCCCGCCACGACCTCCCGGTTTTCGGCGTCCGCCACACTGCAGGTGGCATAGATCAAACGACCGCCCGGCGCCACCAACCCGGCCGCCGCACTCAGAATGCGCCGTTGAAGAGTCGCCAGGGCCGGCAGATCGAGCGGCCGATTGCGCAAATCCGGATTGCGCCGCAGGGTGCCGGATCCGGAGCAGGGCGCGTCCACCAGCACGCGGTCATAACGCCCCCGATGGGCGCGCAAGACGGCGTCGGATTCATCCACCAGCGCCTGGATGCGAATGTTATGGGCGCCGGCCCGGCGTGCCCGACGCGCCAGCTCCTCCAGCTTGCGGGGGATCACATCGCAGGCCAGGATCTCGCCTTTGTTGTCCATCTGCATGGCCAGGGCCAGGGTCTTGCCACCCGCCCCCGCGCAAAAATCCACCACCCGCCCGCGTGGCGGCACATCCACCAGGCAGGCCAGCAACTGGCTGCCCTCGTCCTGCACCTCAAAGGCACCTTCCTGGAATCCAGGCGCCTGGAACAAGGCCGCCCGATCCGCCCGCCGCAAGCCGTGCGGCGCATAAGGCGTAGGCTCAAGGTGAATGCCGGCGCCTGCCAGGCGCTGCTGCAAGGCATCCCGATCCGTGCGCAGCGTATTGACCCGCAGATCCAGCGGCGCGGTCCCCGCCAAGGCAATCGCCAGGCTCTCGGCCTGCGCGGCCCCCCAACCGTGAACCATGGCATCCGCCAGGGCGTCGGGCAGGCTATGGCGAATGGCAAACGGCAAGATTTCAGCCTGCGCCGCGCGCAAGGTGCTACCCAATCGCGCCGCCTCCGGGGCGGGCAACAAGCCGGCCAGCGCCCGCTCCGACCAGCCTTGGGTCAGGAGATACAAACCCGCCAGATCCGCTGCCGGGGCCGCTTTCCCGGCAACGCATTGCAGGCAATGCCTGAAAAAGCGTTGCCGCCGCAACACCCCGAACACCCCCTCGGCGATGAAACGGCGATCGCGACCGCCCAGAAAACGCCGGGCCCGGAAAAACCGGTCCAGCGCCCGATCAGCGGGCAGCCGGGCCTGCTCCAGGCTTTCCAGTGCTTCGATGAGTTGGCGGAATTGGGCATTGCGGATGCCATGGGCATCGGGAGCGGTCGACATGGGATTCCAGGAGGAGAAGCAGCGTTCCGGTAAAACGTCCCGCCTCAGGGAGGCAGAGGGGTCAAGCGGTCGGCCAGAGCGCGCATTTTATCGTCCAGGCTCTGGGGCTTGTCCACCCGGGTGCCGACCTTGAGTGTGGTCATGAGGCGGGGAACGCCAGCAGCATGCAGCGCTTCGTGGCAGGCCCGAATGGCCTGAAACACAGCATCCCACTCCCCTTCCACCGCTGTGCCAAAGGGATGGGAATGGGGATGCAGGCCATGGCGTTGCAGGATCTCCACGCATTGAGCCACCTCGGCGGAGACCGAAGCCCCCACACCCATGGGCACCACGCAGACATCCACGCTCACCCGCACAGACCCGCTTCCTGTTCCGCCACAACGCTCAGGCCACCATCCGCCAGACTGGCCCAGGGTCCCCGGCGCATCAATCCTTCCCATTGCGCCGGAGAGCGCACCGACATCAGCCCGGCATAGTCCAGCACCGCGCCAGCCGGGTTGGGCACCAGCCACATCCAGCGGCGGGTCGCCAGCAGGTGGCAGTCACCCGCCCCGGATTTCCCTTGCAGCGCGCGACGCATGCGCAGATACAGCACCCAGGCGATCCGGCCGCCCCGGTCCGGCTGCGCCAGCCAATCGGGAGCAACCGCCGCCACGAGATGCGGGAAAGACCACAACGGCACACGTCCAAAGCCATGGCGCAAATCGGCTTGCAGCAGGGCGCTTGCAACCGGAAGGCCGGACAGCGGATGCAGCGGCAGCGGCGCCAATTCCATATCCCGCCGCTCCCCGGATCGAGGGCTCAGGGAGGCCCGGAAAAACCCCAAGGCATCACGCCCCTGCAGACAGCGCCACAGCAACGCAAAATCATCGGCATCCAGGCCTTGGCGCTTACGTTGTTGCTGACGAATCAAGCGCAGTTGACCGCGCAGCAGCGGCTCCCGCACCAGTTCCGTCCGATGAGTCGCCATCCCGGAAGCCGATCCCATGCCGCCATTGACCGACACTGCCGGTGCTGGCGATGCCGCGGACATGGGGCCAGGGGAAGCCGCCTCATGGTTCCACCGAATCAGATAGGGCGAGCCTCGCCAAGCACCGGGCACCAGCGTGGCCGGAGATGCCAACAGACCCGCCGCTTCCGCACGCTCACGCGCACGATCCACCGCCATCCACCACGCCAGCGACCCCGTCTGCATTGGTTCAGGCCTCCTGCCATGCCAGAATGCATCACCTCCCCTGAGACTAATCCAGCCGCTCAAGAACGCAAGCCATCCCCACGACGCCCACCACGCCTCCTTGCTCCGGATTGCCCCCTCATGCCCGCACCTCGCTCCTCCAACCCGCGCCGACCTGACAGCATGTCACTGTTTTTTCTGTGTATTTTCCTGGCTTGCAGTGGCATGCTGTATCACCAAACCGGCCTTGCCGGTCTCTGGCAGGGACTGGAAAAAGGTCTCCTCCTGTTGATTTCGGTCACGCCCATCGTGCTCATGGCGCTGCTGCTGGCGGGCTATGCGCAAGTCCTGTTGCCGCGCAGCTGGGTGGAGTCGCATCTGGGCCGCGGAAGCGGATGGCGCGCCATCGGACTGGCCAGTCTGGCTGGCGCCCTGATGCCCGGCGGGCCCTTCGCAGCTTTCCCCATCGTGCTGGCCCTGCGCCAGTCGGGCGCCGCGCTGGCGCCCTGCGTGGGCTTCCTCACCGCCTGGTCGGTGCTGGGCCTGCACCGCATGATCGTGTGGGAAATCCCCTGGCTGGGCTGGCGTTTTGCCATGCTGCGCTGGGTCATTTCCCTACCCCTGCCGTGGCTTGCCGCTTATGGGATCGCCCGCCTGGATCGACGTGGCAAAGCGGAGCCGGCGCCATGAACGCCCAAGCGCTGGGCATCCTGGCCATGCTGCTGGGCGTCATGATCCTGCTGGCGCAGCGGCGCGATACCGGCTTGCATCGGCAAGCCTCGAGCGAGGCATGGCAACAGCTGCGCCTGATCGCCCTGCGCTTGCCGTTGGCGCTCATGGCCGCCTCGCTGCTGGGCGAACTGCTGCCCCGGGAGACGCTGGCGATCCTGTTGGGGCCCCAAAGCGGTTGGCAGGGAATCGCGCTGGCCAGTGGTCTGGGCGCCCTGCTGCCGGGCGGGCCGATGGTCAGTTTTCCGTTTGTGATTCTCTTGCAGCAGGCCGGCATGGCGCCGGCGCCGATGGTGGCCCTGATGACCGCCTGGTCGGTACTGGCCCTGCATCGCGTCCTGAGCTTCGAGCTACCGCTGATGGGCGCGCGTTTCGTGATCCTGCGCTGGATCGTGTCCCTGCCACTGCCCCTGCTTGCGGGGGCGCTGGCGGCGTTGCTGCTGCGGATTCCGGGACTTGCGCTGATTTGATCAGCACGCCGTGTTGCAGCAGGAACATCAGGAACCCACCGCTGAGCGGGCGCACAATCGATCCGAAAAGCAACATCGATGCGGCCTGCCGCGCGGGGAATCCGAGCCTCGGCACCCGCCATCGTTCGGCGACTCCTTGGCCGCAGACAAAAGTGCGCGCCGCACGAATTATTGCGCAATCAATGGTCGCAGCGTTGTTTTACGACGGTCAAATCGAACATCCGCCAGCGGTGCCCATCGACTTGACAAGTAAAGTTCACCATCGCGTGCGTGATGATGCGGGGATGACGATTGACGTGGCGTTTGTTCACCGTCTTCCTCTCCGCGAATGCGTCCCGCTTTCGTCCGCATCGGACGATGACATTTCGGGGGAAGCCCATTGCTGCTCGCAGGGAATTCCGTCGCGATCGCCGTCCATTTTTACGCCCGGGCAGTGGCTGAGGAAGAAACTCGCTTCTTCGTAGGACGTCATCTGTGAGCAATGGTTGCGGCCATCGCATGCGAAGTTGGGAATCGCCGATGCACTTTGCTGCGCTGAGGAAGACGCCACCGGCTGGGTCCTTCCGGCCTCGGTGGCAAGTCCCGCGTGCTGGTTCATTGGGAGGGATGATGCGTAACGGCCGTAAGCCTGCCAGGCCGCCGCGCTAACCAACACCACCATGATCCAGCGTTTCATGCTGCTCTGCCCTGGGTAAAGTTCAGTCCTCCCAGCCTATCGGCGCGGCAGCGGCATGGCTTAACCCAGAAATTGCATCGGACGCAGCACCAGGGACTGGTCCACCCGGCCGATGGGCCCCCGCGTATCGAACAGCCGGGTGTGGGTGGTGCCAAGCCCGGTGGGTTCCATGTGGGTGCGGCTTTCCAGGCAGATCCATTCCCCTTCCGGATAGCGGTTGAGGTGCAGGTCGATGTCGGCATTGATGCAGCCCATCTTGCCGCCCAGGTAGAGCTGGCCGATGCCGTTGCCGAAGTCGGACATCATCCCCATGTAGCTCACCGCCGTGGTGGCCTCGTCGGCGACCACGTCCGCCTCGATGCGGAGCCAGGCCGTGCCTTCCCCCTGGAAGGTGAAGCCGGACACGCGGCGCATTTCCAGCGCCGCATTCAGCCCCGGCGGCCGCTTGCCGGGCTGGCCCCGCCCGCCCAGAAAGCCCTCCGGCGCCAGCCCCTCCGGCCCCGTCGGAACACCACCGGCCACCACGGCATGCTCAGGCAGGGTTATCGGCTGCACCCGGCCTTTGAGTGCCGTGGTACGCGCGACTTCCTTGCCCTCGGCCAGCATGCGCGCCTGGATGATGGCGATGCGCTGGCCGGCGCGCAGGGTTTCGGTGATGACTTGGATCGGCACGCGCGGCGCGGGGCGGCACAGATCGTTGGTGAGGCGCAGGACGCGCCATTCCGGATCGGGCTCATGCCGATCGATCACATGGGCCATGAGGCCGGCGATGGCGCCGCCGTGCAGCAGGCGGCTGTCCCAGGGGGAATTGGTGCGCTCGCTGGGGATATAGAAATCCCCTTCGCGATGGTAAAGCGCGTCCTTCATGGCGTCGTTCCTTGACGTCGTGCATGGCGGGCAGACCGGATCAGACACCGGCTCGGGATGATCGCTCAGGGCATGGTTTCTTCATCGATGCGAAGGCGGTGGCCATCGGGATCCTCGATCTCGAAATGGCGGTGGCCATCGGCGGCACGACGCAGGTAACAGGCAACCGTCGCGCCAGCCGCATTGCAGCGCCGGTACAGGGATTCGGCCTCGGCCACCTGGACTTGCACCGACTGGGGATGAGGGTTGCGCTCTTCGGCGAGCAGGAGCTGCCAATCGCCATGACACAGCAGGGCGCGGCGCCCGGCATCAAGCAACTGGGCCAACTCGAGCCCCAGGGCCTGTTCGTAGAAGCGGATGGATTTCGTCAGATCACGGACGGCAAAGGCGGGAATGGTGGGAGATGCACTCGCCCATCGTTGGGGCACATCCATAGGCTTGGAACCTCGACACAGCGCACATGCGCCGTCGCTATCTTGAGACAAGCGCCGCCAAGGTTCAAGCGGCGATCCACCCTGATTCGCAAGTGCGTTCGGCTGACCACCCGCTGGCAATGCGGGTGCGGCCCCGCGCAGCCCCGACAGAAGCTTCCGCCCGGCCTGCGACAAATTGTCGCACTTGCGCCAAGCCACTGGAAATTCAGGGAGAATCGCCACGCCCTCAAACTGGAAAAGGACTTCCCATGAATTCGATGCCCCCCTGGCCACTGGGGCTGCTGGCCGCCCTGTCCGTACTGCCCCCCAGCGGCGCGCAGGCCGAAACGGCGCCCGTCGCGCCGGCGGCCGTACTTCCCGAAGTCACGGTGACCGGCACGGGCGGCAGCCTGACCGTGCCCAGTGCGACCCAGGCCCGCGAGCGCATCGAACAGATTCCCGGTGGCGCGGCGGTGGTGGGCGCCGAAACCTATGAAGATACGCGCGCGGCGACGATCAAGGACATGCTGGACTATGTTCCCGGCGTGTTTGCCCAACCCCGTTATGCCGAGGAACTGCGCCTCTCCATCCGCGGCTCCGGCCTGTCGCGCACCTTCCATCTGCGCGGCATCAGCCTGCTGCAGGACGGCATCCCCATCAACCTGGCTGACGGCGGCGGCGACTTCCAGGACATCGACCCCCTCGCCTTTCAGTACATCGAAGTCTACAAGGGCGCCAACGCGCTGGAGTACGGCGCTGCCTCGCTGGGCGGCGCGATCAACTTCGTCAGCCCCACCGGGCGCGATGCCGATCGCCTCAAGCTGCGTCTGGAAGGCGGCAGCTTCGACACCGGCCGCGCGCAAATCGCAACGGGCGGCGTGGTGGGCGACGGGGATTACTACCTCTCCCTCAGCCACCTGCGTTCGAATGGGTTTCGTGACCAGATGGATCAGGGCAACACCCGGCTGTTCAGCAATGCCGGCTATCGCCTGAGCGAGGACCTGGAGACCCGCTTCTACCTCACTTATGGCGACATCAACCAGGAAATCCCCGGCAGCCTGTCCAAGGCGCAAGTGGAAGACGATCCTGCCCAGGCCAATCCCGGCAATGTGCGCAACAACTTCCAACGCGACTGGGAAGTCCTGCGTGTCGCCAACAAGACCACCTGGCGCGGGGACAACCAGGAAATCAGCGGGGGCGTCTATGCCGTCAGCAAGCAGCTCTACCACCCCATCTTCCAGCTCATCGATCAGGACAGCGCCGACTACGGCGCCTTCGCCACCTGGCGCCAGAACGGGGAACTGGCGGAACGAACCAACACCCTGACCGTGGGCACGCGCCTGGGCACGGGCGACACCGACAGCCGCCGCTATGTGAACCTGGCCGGTGATTACGGCGACCTGACTGCCAAGGCCCGCGAACAGTCGCGCAATGCCGCCCTGTTCGCCGAGAACCGCACCGTCCTTACCCCTGGCTGGACCGGCATCCTGGGCGCGCAGGCCAGCTACGCCGAGCGGGATTATGACGACCGCTTCCTGAGCGATGGCGACCGCAGCGGCACGGAAAGCTACCAGGGCTTCAGTCCCAAGCTGGGCTTGCTCTGGGACGCGGCGGACAATCTGCAATTCTTTGCCAACCTGAGCCGGGCCTTTGAACCGCCCACCTTCTCGGAACTCACCCAGAGCATTCCCGGCGTGAGTGGCCTGGCGAACCTGGATCCACAAACCGCCACCACGCTCGAAATCGGAAGTCGCGGCCAATGGGCGGCGCTCTCCTGGGACGCGAGCCTGTATCGGAGCTGGGTGCGCGATGAACTGATCTTCATCGCCCTGGGCGATGGCGGCCAGAGCGCCGTGCTCAACACCGACAAGACCATTCACCAAGGTGTCGAGCTGGGACTGGGCGCCTCGTTGGCGCAATTCGACGGCCAGGAAATCTCCAGCCGGCTGGCCTACACCTACAACGACTTCAACTTCGACAACGACCCGCAATGGGGTGACAACCAGATTCCGGGGATTCCCGAGCACTACTTGCGCGCCGAGCTGCGCTATCGCCACACCGCCGGCTTCTCGATTGCGCCGCATGTGGAATGGGTGCCGCAGGGCTATCCCATCGACTTCAGGAACACCCTGGAAACCGAGCGTTATGCGTTGCTGGGCCTGACCGCCAGCTATGACGTGAATCCGCGGCTCACCCTGTTCCTGGACGGCCGCAATCTCACCGATGAGAAATACGCGGCCACCACCGGCCTCATCACCGAACCGGCCGTGGGCGCCTTTGGGCCCAATACCGTCCAGTTCATCCCCGGCGATGGACGCGCTGTCTATGCCGGCCTGACCATGCGCTGGTAAGCCGCGATACACCTCCCATGGCGTCGGCAACCCATGCGGCGCCATGGGATCGCGCACGATCGGCCATCACGTCCTGTTCTCGCTCCCAGCCTCACCCGGCATGTGCCGCGCGCCGGCCCCGTTGGACCGGGAGGAAGGGGGCCAGTCAATTTCAGCGCGCACCCGCGGCAGCGCCTCGGGATGCTGCTGTTGCAGATAGAAAATCAGCCCTTCACGAATGGCGCAGCGCAAATCCCAGGCCTGGGGCGCATTGCGAGCGCTCATCAGGGCGCGCAGCTCGATCACCCGCTCGCGGCTGTCGGTGACCTGCAGGACATTGACCTTGCCATCCCAGAGCGGGTTGGCCTGCAGCAAACGGGTCAGCTCCGCCCTGAGCGGCTCCAGCGGCACCCCATAATCGGTATACAAAAAAACGCTGCCAATCAGCTCCGCCGAGTTGCGGGTCCAGTTCTGGAACGGCTTTTCAAGAAAATAGTTGATCGGCAACACGAGGCGGCGCCAGTCCCACAGCCGCACCACCACATAGGTCAGCGTTAGTTCCTCGATCCAGCCCCATTCGTTTTCCACGATCACGGCATCATCGATGCGGATGGGCTGGGTCAGGGCGATCTGGAATCCCGCCAGCAGATTGCCGAGGATCTTCTGCGCGGCGAAGCCAACCACCAGGCCAATGATGCCGGCCGAGGTCAGCAGGCTGGTGCCCAGTTGGCGTGCGCCGTCGAACAGCATCAAGGCCGAAGAAGCGGCGATCAGCACAATGAGAAAAATGCCCAGCTTCTTGAGAAACGAAAATTGGGTGCGAATGCCGCGCGCCTGGAGATTGTCCTCGACATCGATCCGATAACGCAGCGTCACCAGGCGTTCCAGCACCGTCAATCCCCGAATCAGCACCCAGGCGATCGTGGCGATCAGCAGCATGGACGCAACCAGATTGACGATTTGGGTATAGCGGGGCGAGGCAGGGAGCAGGGGCCGGGCCAGCAGCAGGGCGATCAGGGGCAGCGCCAATTGCAGGCCGTTGGCCAGGACGGGGACGAGTAGCGCCTCCAGCGCGCCGGTCTGCTTTTGCGCCCACTGCTCGGCAAACCGCGCCAGCCGCCGCGCAATCCGATACAACACCCAGAAGGTCCAGGCAAACAGCAGGATGTCTGCGCCTTTTTCCAGGGCATCCGACAGCACAATCCCGGTCTGGCTCTCCAGGGAACGCACCAGAGGTCGCAGGGACAGATGCGTTCCCCCAACCAGCACCGCAAGCACGATCGGATAGCGGGAGGCGACCAGCAGCTCGCGGATCAACTGGCGTAACGCCGGCGAATCGGTAGGTGCCTGGTGGCTGAGGCCGTTATTCGGGCGCAACAGGCGATGAAGCCCGCCGGCCACCGCGATCGTGGCCAGCAGGGAGGCGGCCGTGACCAGCCACAGGGTGAGGGGAACCTGCCGGAAGCTCTCCAGAATGCTGTTCATGTCCAGGGTTCCTTGTCAGGGCAGTCGCACAACAGGCGAAGCATGAAACGTCGGGAATCCATGAAATGGAGTTGCTGACCGGACTGAAGTTCCGCCGGCTGCGTGTCCAGGGCTGGACAGGCGACCGGCACATCGCTGAACCGACTGCCGACGCAGGAGAGGCGCTGCAAGCTTGACGCTTTCGAGCCCGAAGCGCCTCCGCGCTCGCAAGGCGCCCGCAAGCACCGGCATCCAACCCATACGGATGTCCAGAGCGGCCGGGCGTTGCACGGAGAACAGGCCCGCCCCACCGGGATGGGATTGCTATCCAGCCAAGCCTGAGCGCGGCACGCCGAACAGATAGGTCGCCCGGTAGGGGAAGCCGAAGCGCCCCCTCAACCAGCGCTTGCCGATCTCGAAGTGGTAATCCTCCGACTCCAGATCCCGCGTCAGATCCCGCAGTTCAGCCGGCGAGTAGGTCCGCAGGCAGGACACGAAGCCGTCCCAGGCGAAGGCCAGTGGACAGATCGGGATCAGGTAGGTGAACAGCAGCCGCTGCCAGGTCACCCGCCCGGCGAAGGGGGTAAAGAACACCCCGGCCAGAAAAACCAGGATCGGGATCAGGATCACCGTGTGCACTGCCCGCTCCTGCCCTTCGAAAACCGCAATGCCGGCGCGTTTGGCCACCGCGTCGCTGAGAATGCGATGGGCCTGCGCCGGCCGGAAATGGTGGAACCCGGTGAACACGGTGCGAAAACCATCGAGGTCGCCGGGCAGGTCGAAGGCGCTCACCGACACGGGCCAGCCGGTGATGCGCCCGCCCGAGGACTGTTCCAACTCGGCGAAAGCCGCCCGGTTGGGGTAAAGGTCCGTCAGCACCACCGGCACATCCGAGGCGCCGGCCGCATCCAGACGCGGCAACAGTCCCGGCACTGGCCCGCCCGCACCGGAACACAGATCCACGATGCGCGTCGCCCCGCTTGCACGCATGGCCGCCACCAACTGCGGCATCAAGGGTTGGAACAGCCCCATGACCTGCGCCAGAAAGCGCAGGTGATCGGTGATGAAGCGGCGGATCAAATCGGGAACCCAGGGCAGGTCCTCCCATTCCCACAGATGCACACGCGCCATGGATCCCCTATCCTCCTGTGTCTTGACGACAAGCGCCGGACAGCAACCGGCCAGCCTTCCGATCCATTGAAGCAAATCCAGCAGGGAGCACAAGCACATGGGCAAACTGGGCGACATCGGCGACCGTTATCGGGTTCCTCCGGGCAGCCAGGTGCGGCTGAAGGATTGGGATCCCGATGATGTCTGGGTCGCAGGCGGTGACAAAAGCGCCGGCGTTCACCAGCGCGAATCCCTCTCCGAGCGGCTCGATCGGCTCCAGGATCTGCTCTACGCCCAGAAGCAACACCGCATCCTGATGATCCTGCAAGGCATGGATACATCCGGCAAGGACAGCACCATCCGCCGCGTGTTTCACACCATCGACCCCCTGGGGGTGCGCGTCGCCAACTTCCGTGCGCCCAACGCCGATGAACTGGGGCGGGACTACCTCTGGCGCGTGCATCGCCAGGTTCCCGCCAATGGCGAGATCGTCATCTTCAACCGCAGCCACTACGAGGACGTGCTGGTCCCGCGCGCCCGTGGCCACCAGACCCGCAGCGAACAACAGCAGCGCCTCGGCCACATCGCTGACTTCGAGCGCATGCTGAGTGACGAGGGCACCACGATCATCAAGTGCTACCTGCACATCAGCATTGACGAGCAGCGCCAGCGCCTCCAGGACCGGCTGGACGACCCCAGCAAGCACTGGAAATTCGACTACTCCGACATCCGTGAACGCGAATACTGGGACGGCTACATGAAGGCCTACCAGGACGCCCTCGCCGCCACCAGCCATCACCATGCGCCCTGGTATGTCATCCCCGCCAATCACAAGTGGGTGCGCGATCTGGTGGTCTCCGCCATCCTGGTGGATACGCTGCAACGCCTGCGCATGCGCTATCCGCCCGCGCCCGAGGGGCTCGACAAGGTGAAACTAGACTGAACCGCCGAGCAAGCCGCGCTGCCCGGATGCGGTGGCGCGCCGGGAGCCCCCACCGCTCGGCGTCGCCACGCTCAGTTCTTTTTCAACTTGGTGAACTTCGAACCTTCCAGCGTGAGGTTGTACATCAGGCCTTTCTGGCCGAACACGAAGCCGATCACGGGATCTTCGATATTGTTGGTATCCACGGTCTTGCCGACGCCGATGTCGATGAGGGCCACGGAGCCATCAACCCCGACCTTCCAGCCTTCGCTGGCGCGGAACTTGGCCAGCGCCGCTTCGTCGGTGAAGATCACGACGATGGATTTGGACTGCGCGCCCAACTGGAAGCCAATGGAAGCCGCCGCGGTGCTGTAGTAATCAACCGTCTTTCCGCCCACGCGCAGCGCGCCTTCGCCATATTCACCGCCCACGCCAATCCCCGCCTTGTAGACCTTGGGGAACACCAGAACGCCCCGGGCAATGCCGAGGAATGCTGGTGCGCCCTCGATTTTCTGGAAAGCATCCAGCGCCCCGGCGACATCGGCATCGATCTCGGCCGCGCTGGCGGCGAGCGCGGGGGAGGCAAAGACAGTCAAGGCAATCAGCGTGGCGAACATCGCAACAAGGCGTTGGGCGGAAGCAATCGCGGCCATTTCAGTTTTCCTGTGGGGTTGGTATTCCACGAACTTAGCACATGCCTGTTCCGAATGACGGCTCGGCTTGATTACCGCCGCTTGCGCCGGCGGAATGCGCCTGCCTATCCTGCGCAACAGCGGGAATCGCGATGACGGGAGAAATCAGCACTTCCGCGGCGCTCGGGCCGCTCAATATTTCGTTGATTCTGGAACTATCGATTACTACAATGGGCCTCCCGCCGTCCGACGCCCGGAGCTACCCTCATGACCGCATCCGCCCCTCCCGCGCCCGCCATGGGCGGCTTCGAGCGCTACCTCAGCCTGTGGGTGCTGCTCTGCATCGTCGCCGGCATCGGCCTGGGGCAGATTGCGCCAGCCGCCTTCACCCAGCTGGGTGAACTGGAATGGGCGGGCCTGAACCTGCCGGTGGCGGTGCTCATATGGCTCATGGTCATTCCCATGCTGCTCAAGGTCGACCTCAAGGCCCTCGGGGAAGTGCGCCAACACCTGGGCGGCGTGGGTGTGACGCTGTTCATCAACTGGGCGGTCAAGCCCTTTTCGATGGCGCTGCTGGGCTGGTTGTTCCTGGGCATCCTGTTCCGCCCGCTGCTGCCGGCCGAACAGATCACCTCCTACATCGCCGGGCTCATCCTGCTGGCCGGTGCGCCGTGTACGGCGATGGTGTTCGTGTGGAGCAACCTGTCGCGCGGCGAACCCCACTTCACCCTGGGGCAGGTCGCCCTGAACGATGTGATCATGGTGTTCGCCTTCGGCCCGCTGGTGGGGCTGCTGCTGGGCCTGTCCGCCATCAGCGTGCCGTGGGACACGCTGGCGCTGTCGGTATTGCTCTACATCGTGGTGCCGCTGACGCTGGCCCAGCTCTGGCGGCGCCGACTGCTCGCCCGGCCCGACGGCGCGCAGCAACTGGAAACCTGGCTGGCGCGGCTGCATCCCCTGTCCCTCGCTGCCCTGCTGGCGACCCTGGTGCTGCTGTTCGGCTTCCAGGGGCGGCAGATCCTGGCCCAGCCGCTCGTCATCGTCCTGCTGGCCGTGCCCATCCTGATCCAGGTGGTGCTCAACTCGGGACTGGCCTATGTGCTCAACCGGCAGGTCGGCTCGCCCCATTGCATCGCCGCGCCCTCGGCGCTGATCGGCGCCAGCAACTTCTTCGAGCTGGCGGTGGCGACCGCCATTGCCCTGTTCGGCTTCGATTCCGGCGCGGCCCTGGCGACGGTGGTGGGAGTTTTGATCGAGGTGCCGGTGATGCTGGCGCTGGTGCGCGTGCTCGACGTCTCCCGCCCCTGGTACGAGCGCGGCCGCGCCGTGCGCGCCAAGGCCGCAGCCACCCCCGGCGCCCGTGCCCTGCGTGGGCGGGCCTGAAATCCCCGAAAAAAACCGCAGCTAGAGACCCACTTGCGCCGGGTCATGGCAGCACTTGTTCAGGGTGCTTTCGGTGGGCGCACGACGCTTGGCAATGAGGCTTCTCCTGCGCGCAACGCGGGGCCAGCTTCAGGTCAGCGCTTGATGTCCCGATAGAAGTTCTCATGCGACCCCACGGCCTCGAGATAGATCAGGCACAGCGCATCGTCACGGGTGTAACCCAGCAGATAGAGCTGGTTTTGGCTGTGGAACTTGTGGACCCACAAGGTGGCGAGATCGCCTTTTTTCTTCTCGCCTAGACCTGGGTCGGCGGCAATGGCCTCGACCGCGCCATCGACATCGGCCGCCACATCGTCATGCAGCTTCTTGTAGGCGCGGGCAAAGCGGCGCGTTTGCTGCACCGCCCAGATCACTTGCGGCGACGCGGCGAGAACGGCGTGGCCTCTTCGCTGGGTTCGGCCATGGCCATCAGACTCTCGGCGATGAATGAAGCCGGCAAATCGGGATTGTCCAGCGCGGCGCGGCCCACCTTGGCCCAGAACTCGATCTGCCCCTGGACCGTGCGAAACTCGGCCTTGGCTGCCGCGCGGGCCTGTTCAACCAGGGCGTCGTCGATGCGAACAGAAATGCTCATGCCCATCTCCTTGAGTAATCCGCCACAATTGTAGCAAGCACGGCGTTCCGGGTGCAGCCCCTGAGGAAGCAACCCCGGAGAAGCGCCCTGGCCGATCCCGACCCGGCCCCCGGCCCTGACCCCGTGCCGGGCCGCAATGCGCCTTGGAAGGCAGCGGATATCGGGCATCGCCGGCGGCGCTGGGTGGATCGCCACCTTCCCTGCCTGGCCGCGTCGCTGCGCTTCTCGCCACAGGTTCTCGCCATGACAAAGCGGCACGAGCTGCCCGTTGTGAACCTCCAGCAGCCCGCGCCCCGGACCGGCAAACATGCTCACGACCCATCGGCGGGTGGATGCCGGGGCAAAGCCCACGCCGGGGTCAACCGCACCCGCGAGACCATCGCAGGCGTCATCTCCACCCCGCCATCCTCGCGCACCACCAGCGCCCGCTCGATGCCCAGGCGCACCGCCACCGCGCGCCATGCATCCGGCCCGGCCACGAACAGCGCCGTGGAGGCGGCATCGGCCAGCGCCGCTTCGGTGTGGATCACGGTCACGGCATGCAGGCCGCGCACCGGCAGGCCCGTGTGCGGATCGAGGATGTGGTGGTAGCGCTGGCCGTGGTAATCGAACATGCGCTCATAATCCCCCGAGGTCGACACCGCCTCACCTGCAACCAGGGTTAAGCTGCCCATCACGCCGGGCTTGAACGGATCGCGGATGCCGATGCGCCACGGCCGTCCCGGCGGCTCGCCCAGGGTCTTGAGGTTGCCGCCCGCATTGACCAGCGCCGCCGCAATGCCGCGTCGGGCTAGATCGGCCACCACCCGGTCCACGGCGTAGCCCTTGCCGATGCCACCCAGATCGATGAACAGCCCGCGCGGCCCGCACACCTCGCCCGTCGGCGAGACGGTCACCTCCGCCATCGGTGGCAAGGGCAACAGGGCGCCGATCTCGGCCGGTTGCGGAAAGGGCCGATCCGGGTCACGCGGCGCGCGGTCGAAGCCCCACAGCGCCACCAGCCGGCCCACCGCGGGATCGAAGCGCCCGCCGCTGGCGATCGTCAACGCGCGCGCGCGGGATATCTGGCTAGCCAGATCGGGCGAAACACGCATGCACGCCCCGCGCCCCAGGGCCGCGTTGAGTCGCGCCAGTTCGCCATCGCCGAAGGCCCAGCCATCGCGACCGAAGGCCTGCAGCCAGGCGTCGCTGTCGCGGATCGCCGCTGCGGCCTGCTCCGGCGAGGTGCCGTAGAGGGTGAACTGGACCAGGGTCCCCATGGCGTAGACCTCTGCCGCCACCGGCTCCGGCGCGCGGCTGCAGGCCAGCAGGCCCCACACCGCCAGCAGCCCGAATACGCCGGCGCGTCCGATGGATCCAGCCCGTGAAACCAGGCGCTTTGAGGGTGTCGAAAACGCCTGCTGGCCAGGTTGCGACCGTCCAGCCGATCGACCGCTCGGCCTGAATGATTTCAGCCGGCGTGCGGCCCGGATCCCCAAGCGCCTCACCGGGTCGACTCCGGCCAGGCATAGGGAGCGGGATCCAGCGCCGGCACGCGCTCCCGCAGCAGATCCGCCAGCAGCTCGGCGGCGGCCGGCGCCAGCAACACGCCGTTGCGGAAATGCCCGGCATTGACCCACAGCCCGCTGATGGCCGGATGCGGCGCGATCACCGGCACCCCCGCCGGCGAGCCGGGCCGCAGCCCCGCCCAGTGGCCAGCAAGCCGTGCCCGCGCCAGCGCAGGAATCAGCGCCACGGCATCCGCCCGCAAGCGCTCGCCGGTGGCGGGATCGGCGGTCTTGTCGAAACCGGCCTGTTCCACCGTGCTGCCGAACAGGATGTGTCCGTCGCGGCGCGCAATGGCGTAGCGATCCGCGCGCAGCAGCACATGGCCGATCAAGCCAGGCGACGCCTCGAACAGCAGCATCTGCCCCTTCACGGGCGCCACGGGCACGGGCGCGCCCAGTTCGGCCAGCAACGCGCCGCTCCAGGCGCCCGCAGCCACCACCACGGGACCCGTCACCGGCAGCCGGCCCTGGGGCGTATGCAGGCTGGTCACGCGGCCGGACGCGACGTCGAAACCGCTCACCGCACAGTGTTCGCGGATCTCCACGCCCCGCTGGACCAGGGCCTGTCGCAAGGCCCGGAGCAGCCGCGGATTGCGCACCTGGGCCATGTCCGGCAAGCGCAGGGCGGTACCGGCGGTCGATGCCAGCGCCGGCTCCAGCCGCGCCACCTCGTCCGGTGCACAGGCCACCACACGCTGCGCCCAGCGCTGCGCCCAAGCCGCCGCCGCTGCCGGCTCGCCATCCAGTATCAACAGGCCGCTCGCGGTCCATTCGGAATCGACGCCCGTGATCGCGGCCAGCCGCGTGGCCAGTTCGGGATAAGCGGCCGCCGCCCGCCAGGCCAGCGCCTGCACCGCATCGGGATAGCGCCAGGGGTAGAGCGGACAGAGGATGCCGCCGCCGGCCCAGGAGGCCTCCCGCCCGACGGCGCCGCGCTCCAGCACCCGCACCGCCACCCCTGCCTTGCTCAGGGCCCAGGCCGTGGTCAGGCCCACGATGCCGCCGCCGATCACCGTTACCGTCTGCAAATCCCCCTCCCCCTGCTCACCTGGCGTCCCATGATGCCGTTCATCCCCCGTTTTCCACCGCCCATCGACTGCCCCATTCAGCCCCTGCGCGCGCGGCCGTCAACCGAAACAGAAGAATTGAGCACACGCGCCCCAGGGGGCTCGCCCATGAACACGTCACGCCATCGCGGCCTGAGCCTGATCGAATTGATGGTCACGCTGGCCGTCATTCTAGTCCTCGCCCTGGCTGGCGGACCGCCCATGGCCGATCTGCTGCGCAACAACCGCCTGACCGCCCAGGCCAATGCGCTGAATGCCGGCGTGGTTCGCGCGCGCGGCGAGGCGGTCTCCCGGCGCGGCTGGGTCACGCTGTGCAGCAGCACCGATGGCGACCTGTGCCGCACCAGCAACACCAACCAATGGGAAAGCGGCTGGATCGTCTTCGTCGACACCAACGGCAATGGCGCACGGGTCTCGACCGAAGCCCTGCTGGCTGCCGGGGGCGCCTTCGCGACAGGCGCCACCTTGCGCCTCGCCGGCTTCACCAATGCCGGCTTTGTCCGTTTCGACGCCCGCGGCCTGCCCGATTCGGCGGGCACCTTCATCCTCTGCGATGCGCGCGGCGCGGCCCGTGCCCGCACTGTCGCGGTGAACGCCGTGGGCAAGGTCGTGCGACCGGTGGACACCAATGCCAACGGCAGCCCGCAAGTCCTGACCGGAGGGGACGCCACATGTCCGTAACCACACCACGGGACGCCACCAGGCCCCAACCGGCGCACCGCCGTGCGCGGCGTCTCGCCACCCCCAGCACGGCGGCCCGCGGCTTCACGCTGGTGGAGGTGTTGGTGGCAATCCTGTTGCTTTCCGTTGGCCTGTTGGGGGTCGCGGGCCTGCAGATCAGCGGCCTGCGCTACCAGCAGGGCGCCTACATGCGTGGCCAGGCCACCAGCCTGCTGTACGACATGGCCGACCGCATGCGCATCAATCCGCAAGGCGTGGGCGCCAGTAGCTACAACGCCATCACCATCAACACCACCACCAGCGGCTGGCAGTCCAGCCTGCCGGCCGACCCGGATTGCGCCGCCAATAACTGCACACCGGCCAACCAGGCCGCCCTGGACACCCGCCAATGGGGCCTGGCGCTGGGCCAGTTGCCGCGCGCCGTCGGCACGGTCACCCGCACTGGCTTGATCTTTACCCTCACCATCACCTGGCAGGATCTGGACAGCAACGCCGAAGCGCCCGCCAACCAGACCGCCAGTCTCAACGTGCAGATCAACAACCCATGAACGCGCCCGCCCGCCCCTCCGTTCGCTCCGCCGCCGGCTTCTCGCTGGTGGAGATCATGGTCGCCATGCTGGTGAGCCTGTTCCTGCTCGCCGGGGTGTTCCAGCTCTACCTCGGCAACCAGCAGACCAGCCGCCTCGGCACCGGCGTCGGCGACCTGCAGCAGACCGGCCAGTTCGCGCTGGATGAACTGGCGGGCAACCTGCGCATGGCCGCTTTCCAGGGCTGCGCCGATGCCGTGCGCGTGACCGCCCCGATCTGGGCCCTCAACGCCCCCACCACCGATCTGTCCGCTACCGCCGTGCGCGGCTTCGAGGTCGCCACCAACGGAACCTGGACCGGCGGCACCGCGCCCGCCAACTGGAATGGCACGGTGCCACGGCCCCTGAGCGATGTGCTGCAGGTGCAGGGCGGCTCGCGCGCAGTGGTCAATCTCGCCAGCACCATGAGCAGCGAGTCGGCCCAGGTGGCGCTGGCCAGCAATCCCGACAACATCGCGGCCGGCGAGATGGTGATCATCGCCGACTGCCGTGTGGCCGACCTGTTCCGGGTTACCTCGGTCACCGGTGGCCTGACCCTGGTGCACGCCACCAGCGACAACAGCTCAGCCAGTCTCACCAAGCCCTATGTCCACAACGGAATCAATGCCGCCCAGGCGACGCGTTTCAACAGTTGGATCTATTTCGTGCGCGACAGCGGCCGCAACGCTGCCGATGGCAGCGACATCTTCTCCCTGTTTCGCCTCGACACCAGCCGCACCGGCCAGACCGCGCAGGAACTGGTGGAGGGCGTGGAGCAACTGCAGGTCCTCTACGGCGAGCGCATCGGCACCCAGAACATCCGCTACCGCGCCGCGCCCAATGTCGCCAACTGGGGCCAGGTGGTGGCGGTGAAGCTCGCCCTGCTGGTCGCCTCGCGCGACCCCGTGCTGGATGTCGCCGATGCCACCGCCGGCTACGCCCTGCTTGACCAGACCGCCGCCAAGACCGGCACCAGCGGCGCCACCATCACCTACGCCAACGACCGGCGTCTGCGGCGGGTGTTCTCCGCCACGGTCAACATCCGCAACCGCCGCGAGCTGTAAGGAGTCCGCCATGTCTACCCTGATCGTCCCGCCCCCCCGTCGCCAGCGTGGCATCGTGCTCATGGTGGCGCTGGTGATGCTGGTCACCATCACCCTGCTGGCCATCATGACCCTCGGCAGCGCGACCACCGAGCAAAAGATCGCCGCCACCGGTCATTTCCACAACATGGGTTTCCAGGGTGCGGAAAGCGCCATAGAAGCCGCCATGACGGATGTGCCGCATCTCTCGGCCGCCCTGATCGCCAGCACGCCGGTGAGTCGCACCCTGAGTCTCGGCACCACCCCGGTCACCGCCGCGGCCCAGACCAGCTATCTGGGGGATGCCTCCAACATCGTGGGGTATTCCCTGGGCGGGCAAAGCCAGTTTGCCGCCTACCACTTCCTCATCCAGGGCACCGGCACCGTGACCGGCGTGAATCTGCCCGCCGTCACCGCCCAGGGCGTGTTTCGCATCGCCCCGGCCACCAACAACTGATCGGGAGGACATCGCCATGTTGCGCATCATTCGCCACCTGTTGCACTTCCCCGGCCGGGCGCTGCTTGCCGCGCTGGTCATCACCGGCACGCTGCTTGCCGCGCCGGTCTCCGCCGGCCTGCGCCGCGATGCGCCCCATAGCGAGGACGCCATCGAGGCCCACCATATCGCCCTGTCCGTCAACGGCCAGGGGCGCGGCGAACTCATCGCCTATCCCTGCGCCGATTGCCCGCCGCGCAGCCTGAAAATGACCGGGCCGGTGATGGTGTGGGTCAAGGGCCGACCGGATCCCGGCGTGGATTTCCGCAGCCTCGACGGCCAGGAAGCCACCGTGATTTTCGACATCACCACCCTGCAGGTGTTGCGCCTGGTCCGTTGAGCGCCGCGTCGGCGTCGGGAGCACAGCCATGAACAAGAACAATCCGCGCCATCGCCTCATCGGCGTCAGGAGCACAGCCATGAACAAGAACAATCCGCGCCGCCGCCTTGCCGCCTTCCTGGGGGCCGTCGGCCTGAGCCTGCTCACCGGCGCCCCGCTGGCACTGGCCGATGACACCGAGGTCTATGTCAGCAACAGCACCGAGGGCAGCCAGCCCAACATCCTGTTCATCGTCGACACCTCGGGCAGCATGAGCACCAGCGTCACCATCCCCGCGGTCTATGACCCGGCCACGACCTACACCGGCTCCTGCTCCAGCAGCAGGATCTACTGGAGCACGAACAGCACACCGCCCGCCTGCTCGACCACCCAGTGGTTCCCCACCACCCAGAACTACTGCAAGGCCGCCCTGTCGCCGCTGGCCAGCTCCGGCCGCTTCACCGACCAGGCCGCGATGTGGCGCCGGGACTGGGGCCTGTTCGGCGAGCGCAGCTTTACCGATCAGCGCTGGCAAACCCTGCAAGCCGGCGCCAACAACCATGCGCTGGAATGCGAGGATGACTCGGGCAAGCACGGCAGCGCCGATGGCGTGTGGTATGCCGACAAGGACGCCCGCAACAGCGGCACCAAATGGAACAGCGCCCCCGCCAAGAAATACGGCTACTCAACCGCCTACAACTTCTGGTCGGCCAACTACCTCAACTGGTGGGTCGCGACGGGCGGCTCGGGCACCATCAATGTCACCCGGCTGTGGATCGTGCAGGACGTCGCCAAGAAGCTGGTCGACCGGCTCAACGGCGTCAACATCGGCCTGATGCGTTTCGATTCCACCAGCCCTTACCAGGGTGGGCCGGTGACCCTGCCGATCGCGGACATCGCCGAAACCCGCGACCTCTTCAAGACCACCATCTCGGGCTACACCCCTGCGGGCAACACTCCGCTGGCGGAAACCTTCTGGGAAGCCTATCTCTACTTCACCGGCCAGACCGTGAAGTACGGCGCCGCCTCCAGTCCGATCACCAGCGTCCCCACATCCAGGAGCTCCACCGATAACACCAAATACAAGTCGCCCATCCTCGAGGCCTGCCAGAAGAACTACATCGTCTATCTCACCGATGGCGAGCCCACCGAGGACACCGACGCCAACCAGCCGATCTATAACCTGCTGGGCACCCGGCCCAAGGGCAACTGCCCCAACAGCACCAGTACCAGTACCAGCAACAACGGCATCTGCCTCGACGAACTGGCCGGCTACATGAACGACTACCTCGACGCCGCGCCCAGCCTGGGTGGCATCCAGAACGTCGTCACCTACACCGTGGGCTTCTTCAGCGACCAGAACCTGCTTGATGACACCGCCGTCAAGGGCGGCGGCAAGTACTACACCGTGGATGACTACGCGGGCCTTGAGCAGTCGCTGAGCGAGATCTTCATCGAGATCCTGTTGCGCGAGGGGCTGTTCACCGCGCCGGCAGTGTCCGTGAACGCCTTCAACAGGCTGGAACACCGCGACGAGATCTATTTCGCCCTGTTCGCGCCCCAGGACCGGGTGACCTGGCCCGGCAACGTCAAGCGCTATCGCTATAACGCCGCGTATGACAACGGCGCCGGAACCACGCCAGGCGCCATCGTCGATGTCGACGGGTTCTCCGCCATCGATCCCAGCACGGGCAGCTTCCGTTCCGGCGCCAAGAGCTGGTGGAGCGATGTGCTGGACGGCGACGAGGTCGCCAAGGGCGGCGCCGCCAACGAGCAGAGCATCAGCAGCCGCAAGGTCTACACCTACACCGGCAGCGCCGCGCCCAGCAACGTCAACCTGACCGCGGCGGCCAGCAAACTGCATGAGGACAACCTCACGGCGCTCACCCCGCTGCTCGACATCCAGGACAGCAGCATCTCGGCCACGGACCTCATCCAGTGGGCGCGCGGCGTGGATCTGCTGGATGCCGACCGGGACGATGTGACCAATGAGGCGCGCAAGCAGGTGGCCGATCCGCTGCACACCCGGCCCGTCCTCATCACCTACGGCGGCACCGAGTCCAGCCCGGATCTCACCATCTACGCCATGACCAACGACGGCTTCCTGTATGCCCTCAACCCCAGCGACGGCACCGAGCGCTTCGCCTTCATGCCCAAGGAGCTGCTGCCCAACATCGAGGACCTCTATGTCAACGAAGCCGGCACCAACCATGTCTATGGCATGGACGGTCCCTTGGTCACACGGGTGAAAAACACCGGCGCCGTTACCCTGCAGACCAGCGAGGGGGATTTCGCCTATCTCTACCTCGGCATGCGCCGGGGCGGCAAGAACTACTACACGCTGGATGTCACAGACCGCACTACGCCGGTGCTCAAATGGATGATCAAGGGCGGCGTATCCGGCGACTTCGCCGAAATGGGCCAGAGCTGGTCGGCGCCCGCCATCACCAAAATGAACATTGGCGGCACGGTCAAGAACGTCATGGTCTTCGCCGGCGGCTACGACCCCAACCACGACACCAAGACCACCCGCGGCAATGACGGCCAGGGCCGGGCGCTCTACATCGCCGATGCCGATACGGGGGCCAAGATCTGGTCCGGCGGCACGGCGGACACCAGCCCCGAGACCTTCACCAAGACCTTCACCGACATGCACTACGCCATTGCCTCGGACGTGAATACGCTGGACATGAACGGCGACGGCAACGCCGATCAGCTCTATGTAGGCGACCTGGGCGGCCAGCTCTGGCGCTTCGACGTCGCCAATGGGCAGAGCGGGACCAGCCTCGTCACTGGCGGCGTGATCCTGGATGTGGGCGGCAGCACCACCGCCACCAACCGGCGCTTCCACTACGCGCCCACTGTGGCACTCGCCAAGAAGGACGGCGCCGCCTATCTCGCCCTGGCCATCGGCAGCGGCTGGCGCGAGCACCCGCTCGACACGGCGGTGGATGATCGCTTCTACACCCTGAAACAGACCGCCGTCTTCGGTCCGCCGAAGAACACCAGCGGCGTCATCACCTACACCAAGCTGACCGAAGCCAACCTGTATGACGTGACCGCCAACCTGATCCAGCAGGGCAACACCACCGAACAGGCCGCCGCACTGGCGGGTCTGGCCGGCAGCC
Source organism: Pseudomonadota bacterium (assembly GCA_002862435.1). Classification (GTDB taxonomy): domain Bacteria; phylum Pseudomonadota; class Gammaproteobacteria; order UBA5335; family UBA5335; genus Macondimonas. The sequence goes on from PKDC01000004.1 coordinate 40,384, forward strand.
AGGGCTGGTACATCCAGCTCGAGGGTGACGGCGAAAAGGCGCTGGCGACGGCGGAAGTTTTGAACGAACAGATCATCTTCTCCACCTTCACCCCGGCGGTGAGCACCACCACCTGCGGCGGCGCCGTGGGTGCCGGCGCCTCCTATCTGGTGGATCTCTACGACGGCCGCGCCGTCAAGAACCTGGACACCACCGCCGATGACGCGAACAGGGACAAGCCCTGCACGGCCGATGGCGTGAGCTGCGTCAAGGCCGACCGCAAGCGCGGCCTGCGCCGTGGCGGCATTCCGCCCGGCGCGGTGATCCTGTTCCCGGCCGGCGCTGATCCCGTGATCCTGATCGGGCCCGAGACCCCCTTTACCGCCAACTTTGGCCAGCTCACGCAGCGCACCTTCTGGCGCGACGTGCCGAACTGAGGCAGGAGCACACACCATGACCCTTATCCGCAACACCCCCCGCGCCCGCCCAGGCGCGGCGGGGTTCACCCTCATCGAGATCATGATCGCCGTAGTGATCGCGGCACTCTTGCTCGCCATCGCCGTGCCCAGCTACCGCGAACAGACCCGGCGCGGCTACCGCAGCCTGGCGACGGCGGGCCTGATGGACCGGGCGGCGCGGCTGGAGCGCTGCGCGGCTCTGGATCCCACCACCGGCTTTCTCGCCACCAACGCCGCCTGTCCCACCTTTCCCAGCAATGTGACCGACGAAGCGGGCGCGGCCTTGTGGGCCATCACCATCCCCACCCGCACGGCCACCACCTACACCCTGCAGGCACGCCCGGTGGCGAACACGCCGGCCGCCGGGGACACCCTCTGCGCCGTGATTCAGCTCACCCAGGCCGGCGTGCGCTCGGCCACCAACAGCAGCAGCGCGGACAGCACGGCACGATGCTGGTAGCAGCGGACACGCGGCGCCGGCGGTGCCGCGGGCGCGCCCCTGGCCGCAGCCGGATCGAGTCAAACGGCATGCGGCAGCGGTCGTCCAATGGGCATCACCGGAGCCAGGCGTCGCGCGGGATCAGCCCAAGGGAAAGGACTAGCACCAGCAAGCAGGGCCGTGCGGGCTTTTCCATGGCCGAACTGCTGACCACGCTGTCCGTCATCGGGCTGCTGGCGGCGCTGGCCGCGCCGTCCCTCGGCGCATGGCTCCAGGAACGTCGCCTGATCGCGTTCAACAATGCCCTTGCGGGAGACTTGCAGCGCGCACGCGGCGAGGCGGCGCGCGCCATGCGTTCGGTCGTGATGTGCACGCAGGGCACCGGCCTGGCCTGCGGTGGACAGGCCGCCTGGGAAGGAGGCTGGCTGGTGTTCGAGGACCCCGATGGTGATCGGGATTGCACGGATGCCAATGGCAATGGCTTATGCGATGCGGACAATGGACGGCTGTTGCGGGCGCAACCCGCCTTGCCGACGGGCATCACCCTGCGCAAGACCGGCACGCCGGCGGATCGCATGCGCTTCACCAACACCGGCGCCACGCCGTTTTTCAACCACCGCTACACCTTCTGCGACAGCCGGGGCGCAAGCGCCGCGCGCGGCCTGGTGCTGGCCAACACCGGCCGCATCCGCCTCGCCAACGCGGGGGACGCCCTGACTTGTCCCTGACCACCGGGGACGAGCGGAAGCGTGGCCGCGCCCAGGGGGTCCACGCTGCAACCGCAAGGCCTCATGCGGCGGATATCCCGCGCAGGCCACGCGGCAGGGCGAACACCATGGTCTCGGCCGGACCCGGCAGCTCGCGCACTGTGCCACCGGCCGTGCGCAGGCGGTCGATGACGGCGCGCACCAGGCTGTCGGGCGCGGAAGCCCCGGCCGTGACGCCGACCCGAGCCACGCCAGCGAGCCATGCGGGCTGGATATCCTCCGGCCCATCGATCAGATAGGCGGGCCGGCCGCACTGTTCGGCCAGCTCGCGCAGGCGGTTGGAATTGGAACTGGTGACCGATCCCACCACCAACACCAGATCCACCTCGCCGGCCAATTCCCGCACGGCGTCCTGGCGGTTCTGGGTGGCGTAGCAGATGTCGTCGCGGCGCGGCGCGGCCATGTCGGGAAACCGGGCGCGCAGCGCCGCCACCACGCGATCGGTATCGTCCACCGACAGTGTCGTCTGGGTCACATAGGCGACTTGTCGCGCGTCGCGCACGCTGAGGCGCGCCACGTCCTCGGGCGTTTCCACCAGATGGATGCTGCCGCCGTGGCGGGGATCGAAACGGCCCAGGGTGCCTTCCACTTCGGGATGCCCGGCATGACCGATGAGCACCACATCGAAGCCCTTGCGGGCCAGTGCCGCCACCTCCACATGGACCTTGGTCACCAGCGGACAGGTGGCATCGAAGATCTGCAGGCCGCGCTGGCGCGCCTCGTCCACCACCGCCCGGGAAACGCCATGGGCCGAGAAGATCACCGTCGCGCCGGCCGGCACCGCTGCCAGCTCCTCCACGAACACGGCGCCGAGCGCCCGCAAGCGGTCGATGACGAAGCGGTTGTGCACCACCTCATGACGCACATAAATCGGCGCGCCGAAGGCTTCCAGCGCCCGCTCGACGATCTCGATGGCGCGCTCAACCCCGGCGCAAAAGCCGCGTGGATTGGCCAGTACGATTTCCATCTTCTGCTCCCGGCGCATGGGCGCGCCTGTGATCGTCCAATTCGCGTTCGATCCACGCCGCGCAAGCCCTGGACGGGTTGCATCGCGCGTGATTGCGTTCCAAGCCAAGCCATCGGCGCCATGCCCGGCGCGCCGGATGCGCCCGGCGTGACCTCACAAGGAAGCGCGGAAGGCTTCAGCGTTTCACTCAGGCGCGCCGTACTTGAGGGTCAGCCAGATGTACAGCGCCGCGCCCACCATGATGGCCGAATCGGCCAGATTGAAGGCGGGCCAGTACCAGTCCCGATAATAGACCTGGATGAAGTCGATGACATGGCCGTGCAGTGCCCGATCCAGGGCATTGCCCACCGCCCCGCCCAGAATCAGGCTGAAGGCCAGCGGCCAGCCAATCTCGCGCGCCGGCCGCACGAGCAACCAGCGCGCAAGCACCACGCCGACGCCAACCGCCAGGGCCAGAAACGCCCAGCGCTGCCAGCCGCCGGCGCTTGCCAGGAAGCTGAATGCCGCGCCGGGGTTGTAGGCCAGCGTCAGGTTGAAAAAACCGGGCACCACCGGATGCGGCGTGTAGGGGGACAACCCGGCCTCGGCCAGTTGCTTGGTGAGCTGGTCCAGGCCCACGAGGAGGCCCACCACGACCGCCCAAAGCGCCACGCGCCCCGGCCGATCAATGATGCGCAGGGTGGGCGGCGCGCAATCCGCGCCGGTCACGCCCACTGCCGATCCTCGCCCGGCCCCGCCACGTTCGTCGCGCAACGCCCGCACAGGGCGGGATGGTCGGGATGGCTGCCCACGTCCGCGCGCCGGTGCCAGCAGCGCGGGCACTTGGCGTGTTCGGCGGCGCGGATGGCGATCCACAGTTCATCGCCGCCTTCCAGGGTGACGTGCGCCGCCGACTCCGGCCGGACGGTTTCCCGGGCGAGCGTCGCGGCGGAGGTGATCAGCGCGAAACGCAGTTCATCACCCAGCGGCAGCAGGGTTTCATGGAGTTCCTGGCCGGCGTACAGATCCACCTCGGCTTCGAGATTCGCCCCGGCGCCGGTGGCCACGCGCCAGCGTTCCAGCTCGCGCCCGACCGCCTCGCGCACCGCCAGCAGCTGCGTCCACAGCGCCTCGTCGCCCGCCACCTCGGGCAGCGCGGACCATTCGGTGAAAAACACCGAGTCCTCCCGCGCGCCGGGCAGGTGGCGCCAGATTTCCTCGGCGGTAAAGCTCAGGATGGGCGCGATCCAGCGCACCAGCGCCTCCACCAGGTGATGCAGCGCGGTCTGGGCCGAGCGCCGCGCCCGGCTGTCGGCCTGCGTGGTGTAGAGCCGGTCCTTGATCACATCCAGATAGAACGCGCCCAGATCGACGGCGCAGAAGTTGTGCACATCCTGATAGACGCGGTGGAACTCGTAGCGCGTATAGGCATCGCGCACGCGCTCCTGCAGCGCCCGGGCCCGACCGATCACCCAGCGATCCAGGGACAGCAGGTCGCTGGCCGGCAGCGCGTGAGCGCCCGGATCGAAGCCCTTGAGGTTGGCGAGCAGGAAGCGGGCGGTGTTGCGGATGCGCCGGTAGGCGTCGCTGGTGCGACTCAAGATCTGCTGGGACACCGCCATCTCGGCGCGGTAATCGGTTGCGGCGACCCACAGGCGCAGCACATCCGCCCCCAGGGAGTCCACGACTGTCTGGGGCGCGACCACGTTGCCGCGGGATTTGGACATCTTCTGGCCCTGTTCATCCACCGTGAAGCCATGGGTCAGCACGGCCCGGTAGGGCGCCTCCCCGCGCCGGGCCACGGCCGTGAGCAGGGAGGATTGGAACCAGCCGCGGTGCTGATCGGAGCCTTCAAGATACAGATCGGCCGGATAGCCCAGCTCCGGGCGACGCTCCAGCACGGCGGCGCTGCTCACCCCCGAGTCGAACCACACATCCAGCGTGTCCGGCAGCTTGTCGTAGTCGGCGGCCGCATCGCCCAGCAGTTCGGCCGGGTCCAGATCGAACCAGGCCTGGATGCCTTGATGCTCGATGCGCTGGGCCACCACCTCCATCAGGGCCACGGTGTCGGGATGCGGCGCGCCGGTGCGGCGGTGCACGAACAGCGCCAGCGGCACGCCCCACAGGCGCTGGCGCGACACGCACCAGTCCGGGCGCTCGGCCACCATGCCGCGGATGCGCTCCTCGCCCCAGGCCGGCAGCCACTGCACGCGCCCGATCTCGGCCAGGGCCTTGGCGCGCAGGCCGGCGGCCTCCATGGCGATGAACCACTGCGGCGTGGCGCGGAAGATGACCGGGGTCTTGTGGCGCCAGCAATGCGGATAGCTGTGGCGCAGGCGCGCGGCATGCACCAGCGCGCCGGTGCGCTTGAGGGTTTCGAGGATGGCGTCATGGGCGGTGAGCACCGGCAGTCCGGCAAACTCGGGCACATCCGCGTGGTAACGACCATCCGGTCCCACCGGGTTGTCCACTGGCAGGCCGTACTGATGCCCCACGGCATAGTCGTCCGGCCCGTGCGCGGGGGCGATGTGGATCAGTCCGGTGCCGGTGCCAGTGGTGACGAAATCGGCCAGGATCACGGGCACGTCCCGGTCCTGAAAGGGATGCAGCAGGCGCAGACCTTCCAGCGCCGCGCCCGGTCCATAGGCGATGACCTGATGCGCCGCGATGTCCCAGCGCGCCAGGACGTCCTCGATCCCGTCCTGGGCCAGCAGCAAGCGCTCCACGCCACGCGGCCCGTCGACCTGCACCAGCACGTAGTCCAGCGCCGGATGCACCGCCACCGCCTGGTTGGCCGGCAGGGTCCAGGGCGTGGTGGTCCAGATGACCACCGATACCGGCCCCTCCCCCTTGTCCTCGGGGCCATGGTGCAAGCGTGCCAGCAGCGCTTCCGGCTCAAGGCAAGCGAAGCGCACGTCGATGGCCAAGGACTGATGCTCCTGGTATTCCACCTCAGCCTCGGCCAGGGCCGAACCGCAGTCCACGCACCAGTGCACCGGCTTGGCGCCGCGCTGCAGGTGGCCATTGGCGACCATGCGCGCCAGGGCGCGGACAATATCGGCCTCATACGCCGGGTCCATGGTGAGGTAGGGATGGTCCCAGTCCGCCAAGACCCCCAGCCGGATGAAATCCTCGCGCTGGCGCGCCACCTGGGCCTCGGCGTAGGCGCGGCAGGCACGGCGAAAATCGCGCGCGCTCGCCACGCCCGGCTTGCCGTGGGTCTTCTCCACAGCCAGCTCGATGGGCAGGCCATGGCAGTCCCATCCCGGCACATAGGGCACATCCAGGCCGTCCAACAAACGGCTCTTGTTGATGATGTCCTTCAGGATCTTGTTGACCGCATGGCCGATATGGATCTCGCCGTTGGCGTAGGGGGGGCCATCGTGCAGCACGAAGCGGGGCCGGCCGGCGCGGGCCGCGCGCAGCCGCCCGTAGAGGCCGGTCTGTTGCCAGTGGGCCACGAGGGCCGGCTCCCGCCTGGCCAAGTCGGCCTTCATGGGGAAATCGGTGCCGGGCAGATTGAGGGTGTGCTTGTAATCCATGGGTCTTCCGTCGATCGACCGGGGCTATTCGACCCAGCCGGGGTGGCTGAAATAATCCCGGGCGTCCTGGACATCATGCGCGATCTGCTGGCACATGAGTTCCACCGAGGCGAAGCGCCGCTCCTCGCGCAGGTGCTTGAGGAAGGCCACCTGCATGCGCTGGCCGTAGAGGTCGCCGGCGGGTTCGAGCAGGTGCACCTCCAACAGGGTGGCGCGGCCGTTCACCGTGGGGCGGGTGCCGAGGCTGGCCACACCGGGCAGCAAGGGGCCATCCGCCGCCAGTTGCGCGCGCACCACGAAGATGCCCCGCAGCGGGCTCACCCGCCGGCGCACGGCCAGGTTGGCGGTGGGAAAGCCCAGGGTGCGCCCCAGCTTGTCGCCGTGCATCACCCGGCCGCACAGGGCATAGGGCCGTCCCAGCAGGCGCCGCGCCTGTTGCAGCTCGCCGGCGGCAAGCAGGGTGCGAATGCGGCTGCTGCTGACCCGCTCCCCGTCCACGCTCAGGGTGTGGGTGCCATGCACGCCAAAACCGGCCTCGCGCCCGACGCGGGCGAGCAGCTCGAAATCGCCCTCCCGCCCTCGGCCGAAGCGGAAATCATCCCCCACCACCAGTTCCCGCACCCCCAGTCCCGCGATCAGGAAGCGCTCGATGAACGCCTGCGCCGGCATGCGCGCGAGGGTTGCATCGAAGCGCAGGCACAGCGCCCGATCAACGCCCGCCGCCGCCAGTTCGGCCAGCTTCTCCGGCAGCCGGCTGAGGCGGGCCGGGGCCCCCTCGGCGGCGAAATATTCCTGCGGCGTGGGCTCGAAGGTAATGACCGTGATCGGCAGGCCCAGCGGCCGGGCCAGATGGCGCAACTGTTCCAGCACCGCGCGGTGGCCCAGGTGGACGCCATCGTAATTGCCGATGGTCGCCACGCAGCCCCGATGCGGCGGACGGAGGTTGTGGGCGCCCCGGATGAGTTCCATGTCCAGCCTGCGGCGAAAGGGGTTGATTATAAAGTCTGGGCCGGGCTTGTCACTGCCGCCTCACTGGGCAGGCGGAAATGTCGCGGCCGCACGCCCAACAACAGCAGCAGCGCGGGATAGGCCAGGGCCACCGCAACCAGCACCATGCCCAATGCCAACAGGCGCTCACGGCCGGCGATCGCCACCCAATACGGCGCCGCCGGCACCCACCACCACAGCCCCAGCCCGATCAGGCCATTGGCAATCCCCATGCGCGCCAGAAAGCGCGCCCAGCCGGAACTGGGGAGATAAGCCCCCGACCGGCGCAAACCGCGGTACAGCAACAGGGCGTTGAGATAGGCCGCGAGACTGGTGGACAGGGCCAGGAAGGCATGCGGCGCGGCCAGGCTGCGCTGCACCGCCGGCACCAGCAGGATCATGTTCAGCCCGGTGTTGACGCCCATGGCGATCAAACCAATGCGCACCGGGGCGCGCGTGTCCTGGCGGGCGTAATAGCCCGGCACCAGCACCTTGACCAGGATGAAGCCGGTCAGCCCCAGCCCATAGGTCGCCAGGGCCGCCGCCGACATCGCCACATCCCGGTCCGTGAATGCGCCGCCATGGAACAACGTGGCCAGCAAGGGATGGGCGATCACCCCCATCATCACCGCCGCCGGCAGACTGATCAGCAGCGCGCCGCGCAAGGCCCAGTCCAGCGTGGCGGAAAAGCGCTCCGGGTCCGCCTCGGCGTGGCGCGCCGACAGATGGGGCAGGATCACCGTGGACAGGGCAATGCCGAACACCCCCAGTGGAAACTCCATCAGTCGGTCGGCGTAATACAGCCAGCTCACGCTGCCCACCGCGAGAAACGAGGCAATCAGCGTATCCACCAACAGATTGACCTGGGCCACCGAGGAACCGAACAAAGTCGGCACCATCAGCGTCATCACCCGGCGCACCGGCGGGTAATGCCAGCCCCAGCGCGGCCGCGGCAGCAAGCCCTGGCGCGCCAGGAACGGCAGTTGAAAGGCCAGTTGCACCACCCCGGCAATGAACACCCCCCAGGCCAGGGCATACACCGGCTGCGCCATGTGCGGCGCCACCCACAGCGTCGCCGCGATCAGGCACAGGTTGAGCAGCACCGGCGTGAAGGCCGGCACCCCGAATTGCCCGTAGGTATTGAGCAATCCCGAGGCAAAGGCCGTCAGGGAGATGAACAGGAGATAGGGGAAGGTAATGCGCAGCAGGCCAATGGCCAGTTCGCGCTGCCCCTGGTTGCCGTCGAAGCCGGGCGCAAAGAGAAAAATCAACACCGGCGCAAACACCACCCCCAGCACGGTGATCACGAGCAGCACGCCGCCCAGGGTGCCGGCCACCCGATCCGCGAACGCCCGCACCTCGGCCAGATCGTCACGCGCGCGGCGCTCCGCCAGCACCGGGATGAAGGCCTGGGAAAACGACCCTTCAGCAAACAGCCGGCGCAGGAAGTTGGGGATCTTGAAAGCGACGAAAAAGGCGTCCATGGCAGGCCCGGCCCCGAAGGCGCGCGCCATCAGCAAATCGCGCAGGAAACCGAAGCCGCGGGAGAGCAGCGTCATCGCGCTGACCACGGCGGTGGATCGCATCAAACTGTGGGCCATGTTGAACTCTTGGCGGTGCAGGGGAGAACCGGCCACGCCGGCTACCAGGCGGCCATGGTATCGGGCGCACCCCGCCGCCGCCATGGGGACAGCGGCATGCCGGTCACTGGCGATTGACAGGCGCTGCCCCGATAGCGAATAATCGCCCGCTTAAAACCTGCGGGACCTCCCGTTTTTCCATTCATTTCCGGCGGACAGACAGCCCATGGCGAACACCAAACAGGCCGAGAAGCGGGCGCGACAGGCGGAAGACGCCCGTCAGCGCAACATCAGCCACAAGACGCGCGTGCGCACGGCCATCAAGAAAGTGATCAAGGCGACTGATGCAGGCGACCTCGGCGCCGCCCAGGCCCAGTTCACCGCAGCCGTGCCCATCATCGACAGCATGGTCAACAAAGGTTTGGTCCACCGCAACAAGGCCGCCCGCCACAAGAGCCGCCTCAACAAGCGTCTCAAGGCCCTGAGCCAAGCCAACCCCGGCTGATCCGGAACACCCCTTCCGGATCGCCCTGGAGCCCTGCCCACGCAGGGCTTTTTTTTGCCATGTGCCCGGACACGCCGGCAAGGGCGCGCATGATTGCCTAGAATGAATGACAGGCGCAAAATCCCGCTCCCAATCACCCCCCGCAAGGAAGCCCCAACCATGACGATTGCTTACTGGTGCGTGCTCATCGCCGCCATCATCCCCATGCTGATGTCCACGCTGGCCAAGGCCGGCGGCCCCGGCTTCGATAACCACACTGTGCGCGCCTACCTGGATGCGCAGACCGGCTGGCGGCAGCGCGCCAACTGGGCGCAGCAGAATGGCTATGAAGCCTTCCCGCCCTTCGCCGCCGCCGTGCTCATCGCCCATCAGGCGGGGGCCGATCAGTCCATGGTGGATAACCTGGCCATGGCCTTCATCGTGATTCGCCTGATCTATGGCGCAATCTACATCGCCAACCTGGCGACCCTGCGCAGCCTGGCGTGGACCGCCGGCTTTGCCTGTGTGGTGGGCTTGTTCGTCGCCGCCACCTGATCCCGGCACTCCGGCGTGTCACGGCCGGCAGAGTGGTTATTCCGAAAAACTCAGGAAGCTGCCCGGGGAAGGGCAAGGACGTCGGGAGCCGCGCGCACAGGGACGCGCGAACTCACGTTGTCGAATCAGGCGGATTCATCAACGTGAACCCGGAGTCCTGGCCCTTCCCCGGCAGGCGGCGACGCGGATTCAATGCACCACCATGTTGTCGCGGTGGATCAGTTCCGGCTCGTCCACATAGCCCAGCAACTCCGGGATGCGATTGCTGGGCTGCCCCTGGATGCGCCGACATTCCTCGGCGCTGTAGTTGACCAGGCCGCGCGCCACTTCCACCCCATCCGGCCCACGGCAGATCACCACGTCGCCGCGCCGGAAATGCCCCTGCACCGCCGTCACGCCCACCGGCAACAGGCTGCGCCCGGCCTCGCGCACCACTCGCACCGCGCCGGCATCGAGCGTCAATTCGCCATGGGCCTGCAAATGGCTGTTGATCCACTGCTTGCGCGCCGCCAGGGGTTCCCGGGCCGGATGCAACAGGGTGCCGATTGCGTCCCCACGGGCGATGCGCAGCAGCACGTCAGGATGGCGGCCGTTGGCGATCACCGTCGCCGCGCCGCCCCGCGCCGCCCGGGCCGCGGCGGTGAGCTTGGTAAACATGCCGCCACGCCCCAGCGCGCCCGGCGTCGGTGTGGCCATGGCCAACAGGGCGGCATCCCCCGCCTGGCCCTCGCTGACCAGTTGGGCGTCCGGATGATTGCGTGGATCCTGATCGAACAGACCGTCCTGGTCGGTCAGGATCACCATCAATTCAGCCTCGACCAGATTCGCCACCAGCGACGCCAGGCTGTCGTTGTCGCCAAAGCGCAATTCCTCGGTGCTGACGGTGTCGTTTTCGTTGATGATGGGAATGGTGTCGAGATCAAGCAGGGTCTTGAGGGTGCTGCGGGCGTTGAGGTGGCGCTGGCGGTCGGTGAGATCGGCATAGCTCAACAGGATCTGGGCGGCATGCAGGCCATGGCGCGCAAATTCGGTTTCATAAGCCTGGATCAGGCGCATCTGGCCCACCGCGGCGGCGGCCTGGAGCTCATGCAGCGCCTGCGGGCGTTTGGACCAGCCCAGCCGCTCCATGCCGGCGGCCACCGCGCCGGAGGAAACGAGCGTCACCTGCTTGCCTTGCCGGTGCAATGCGGCCAACTGGGTCGCCCAGGCCGCCAGCGCGCCCTCGTCCAGCCCCTGGCCATTGTTGGTCACCAGCGCGCTGCCGACCTTCACCACCCAGCGCCGACTCTGTCCCAGACTATTGCGGTCGTTCATCCGCGACTCTCCCCCCACCGCGCCGCCGGACACATCCGATCTTGGCACGCGCTGATTTCTTCCGTCATCGTCGGATCTAAGCCTGCGTCAGATCTAAGCCTGGGTCGGATCGTAGGCGGCGGCTTCCGCTTCCCGGGCGGCTTCCCCCGATTCTGTGCGCAACACCTGCAGCCGGGCAAACAGCGCCTCGCACAATGGCCCGGTCCCCTCCCCCGTCGCGCCGGAAATCACGAACACCGGCCCCGGCCAGCCCAGGGCCTGAGTCAGGGCGGCCACCCGCGCCGCACGCTCGGGCTCGGGCAGCAGGTCCGCCTTGTTGAACACCAGCCAGCGCTCCCGCGCCGCCAGGTCCTCGCTGTAGCGCTGCAGTTCGGCAATCAGGGTCTCGACGCCCTGCACCACGACCTCATCCGGCGCGGATGGATCCAGGTCGACCACCTGCAACAGCAGCCTGGTGCGTTGCAGGTGACGCAAGAACCGCAGCCCCAGACCCGCGCCTTCAGCCGCGCCTTCGATCAAGCCGGGAATGTCGGCCATGACGAAACTGCGATTCATGCCTAAGCGCACCACCCCGAGATGGGGATGCAGCGTGGTAAAGGGATAATCGGCGACCTTGGGGCGGGCCGCCGAGACGGCGCGGATGAGGGTGGACTTTCCGGCATTGGGCAGGCCCAACAGGCCGACATCGGCCAGGAGCTTCAATTCCAGCCGCAGCTTGCGCGCCTCGCCCGCGCTGCCTTCGGTGAACTGGCGCGGGGAACGGTTGATGCTGCTCTTGAAGCGCAGGTTACCCAGGCCGTGGAAGCCACCCTGGGCCACCTTGAGCTGTTCACCTGGAGTCACCAGGTCGCCGAGCAATTCGCCGGTATCGGCCTCGAACACCAAGGTTCCCGCCGGCACCGGGACCAGACAGTCTTCCCCCCCGCGGCCGGTGCACTGGCCGCCGGAACCGGCCCCGCCATGCTCGGCGCGGTAGGTGCGCTGCACGCGGAAGTCGGCCAGGGTGTTGATGTTGCCGTCGGCGACCAGGTAGACACTGCCCCCATCGCCGCCATCGCCGCCATCGGGACCCCCGAAGGGGATGAATTTCTCGCGCCGGAAACCGACGCAGCCGTTGCCGCCATTGCCGGCCTGAACGTTGATGATGGCTTCGTCTACAAATCGCATGGGCTTGACTCGCTAAAAACAAAACGGCCCCGCGCATCGTCACGCGGGGCCGCCGGAAAACAGCGGTCTGCCGAAGGCTTAGTCCGCGAGAATACTGACAAACTTGCGGTTGTTCGGGCCTTTCACCTGGAACACCACACGGCCATCGGCCTTGGCGAACAGGGTATGGTCCTTGCCACAGCCGACGTTGAGACCGGGATGGAAGCGGGTGCCGCGCTGACGGACCAGGATATGGCCTGCCACCACTTGCTCACCGCCGAAATGCTTCACGCCGAGGCGCTTGGCGTGGGAATCGCGGCCGTTGCGGGTACTGCCGCCTGCTTTCTTATGTGCCATGGGTATTCACCTGATCGCTGAAAACATTGGGTCATTCGGGACCCGCCACAGGCAAGGCGGCTTCAAGCGCCCTGGATCGCCGTGATCTCGAGCTCCGTGAAGAGCTGGCGATGCCCCTTGCGCCGCATGTAGTGCTTGCGGCGGCGAAATTTGACGATCTCGACCTTGTCGCCCTTGCCATGGGCGCGCACCGTGGCGGTGACCTTGCCACCCTCCACGAAAGGGTGACCGATGGTGAGGGCTTCGCCTTCACCGACCAGCAAAACCCGGTCGAATTCTATCTGGCTGCCGGCTTCCGCGGACAACTTTTCCACGCGCAGGACTTCGCCTTCCTGCACCCGATATTGCTTGCCACCGGTATGGATCACCGCGTACATTACTGACTGTCTCCACAGGGGCCGCTCGGGCCCAAGTCACAAAGAACAGCTATCTTAACGTCGCCAGTGGAGACAGGTCAAACGCCATCGCATCCGGCCGCGCAGGCCCTCGATCCTGGCGGCGGCCCAAGCTCAGCGACCCACTCCTATCACCAGCCCGTCCCGACAGGGGACTGGACGGCAACAGCACGGCAAACGGAACGCCCCATGCACGGCTCTGAGATCACGGAAATCCTTGCTCCCATCCGGGACGACATGCAGCGCATGGATGCCCTGCTCAAGCGCGCCATGAACTCGGTGGTGCCCTTGGTGGGAGAGATCAACCATCACATCATCAGCAGTGGCGGCAAGCGCCTGCGGCCCGCGGTGCTGCTGCTGGCGGCGCGGGCCTGTGGTCATGCCGGCGATGAACACCTGCGGCTGGCAGCCGCCACCGAGGCGGTGCATACCGCGACCTTGCTGCATGACGATGTGGTTGATCGTTCCCGGCTGCGGCGCGGCCGCCCCACCGCCAATCAGGTCTGGGGCAACGAGGCCAGCGTCCTGGTGGGAGACTTCATGTATTCGCGCGCCACCCAGATGATCGTGGAAAGCGAACGGCTGGACATCGTGGCTGTGCTGTCCACCGCCGCCAACGACATTGCCGAGGGCGAGGTGGTCCAGCTCAGCAATCGCCACAATCCCAGCCTGTCCGAGCAACAGTATTTCGACGTCATCCGCAACAAGACGGCGCGCCTGTTCGAGGCCAGCGCCCAGGTCGGCGCCCTCATCGCCAAGGCCCCCAAGGCCCGCGAGCGCGCGCTGGCCCGCTATGGCATCCATTTGGGCAATGCCTTTCAGCTCATCGACGACTCCCTGGATTTCACCGGCACGGTGGACGCCATCGGCAAAAATCTCGGCGATGACCTGGCCGACGGCAAGACCACCCTGCCCCTGATCCACGCCATGCGCCAGGCAAGCCCCGAGCAGGCCGAGTGTATCCGCCAGGCCATCCGCAAGGGCAGCCTGGAGCACCTGCCGGAAATCCTCGAAGCCATTGAGTCGACGGGCGCCATCGACTACACTGCGCGGCTTGCGGCTCATGAAAGCGAGCAAGCCATCGACGCCCTCTCGGCGCTGGATGACTCCGCTTTCCGCAGGTCTCTTGCCGATCTGGCGCGCTTCGCGGTGCAACGCGACCGCTAGCCGCCAGTCCCGCTTAAGCACCATCGGGGTGTAGCTCAGCTTGGTAGAGCGCTGCTTTCGGGAAGCAGAGGTCACAGGTTCGAATCCTGTTACCCCGACCACATTCTTATCGACCGCCCCAGCTAATCGCCGCATCCACGGTGTCGGTGGTTCTGTTCGCGTCCCGAATCCGGCACCGGATCGAGCCCGAATCCGCCCCATGGATGACAGCGCGCCAAGCGCCGCAATGCATACCAGCCGCCCCGCCAGGGACCATGACGTTCCAGCGCTTCCAGCGCATAGGCCGAACAGGTGGGGGTGTAGCGGCAACGCGGGGCCAGCCAGGGCGATACCCCCATCTGATAGGCCCGCACCAGCGCCATGAGACCACGCGCCAGTGCGCGCGAAATCCCGCTTGATTGCCCGCCATTGCGTTTCCGCCGACCCATGACCGCCGCCCTCATTTCACCGGCAACAATCGAAACGTTATACTATTTCGCAAATGAATGCTTCCCGACGGTCCCGCTTGCGCCCCGTGTCGCGCCTCGCCCTGCTGACGCTTTGGCTCTGCTGGAGCGGTTTGATCGCCGCCGCGCCGGCACCGGTGAAAGTGGCTGTGGGCGTGCCGGTGCTGAAAACCTTCGTGGAACGCATCGGGGGCGCGCGGGTCGAGGCACTGGTCCTTCAGGGCGGCGGTGATCCGCATGCCTTCGAACCGTCGGCGCGCCAGATCGCCAGCCTGACCGATGCGCGGCTTTATGTGCTCGCGGGCCTGCCCTTTGAAGCGGCCTGGTTGCCGCGCCTGCAGGCCGTCAATCCCAATCTGCGGGTGTTGGACCTGCGTGAGGCGGTCACGACGCGCGCGCTGGATGATCCCTGGGCCAATGGCGCCAGCCAGACCCGGTTTCCCGATCCCCATGTCTGGACCGATCCCCAGGGCGCCTTGCCGCTGGTGGCGGCCATCGCGACCCAATTGACGATCATGGACCCGGCCGGGGAAGCGGCGTATCGCGAGGGCAGCCGCCGCCTGAGTCAGGACTTGCGCGCGCTGGAGGCGGAAATCACGCCGCTGCTCGCCCCGCTGCGAGGCCGCATCCTGCTGGTGTTCCATCCCGGATGGGGCTATCTCGCGGACCACCACGGCCTGCGCCAGATCCCCATCGAAGTGGCTGGCCGGGAACCCAGCGCCAGCCAGTTGAATCGATTGATCGCGCTCTCGCACCAGGAACGCATCGACACCCTGTTCCTGCAGCCCGGCCACGGCGACCGCCTGGCCCGACAGCTTGCGCGCGAACTGGACCTACCCGTGGTGATCGCTGATCCCCTGGCGGCGGATTACTTCGGCAGTGTTCGCGCCCTGGTTCGTGCCCTTGCCCAACCGGCGGTGCGCCCATGAACCCGGCGGTGCGCATCCGGGGGCTGCGCTTCGCTCATCCCGGCCAAGCTCCCGTGCTGCAAGGCCTTGATCTCGATATCGCGCCGGGGGAGTTCCTCGGCATTCTCGGTCCCAATGGCGCGGGCAAGAGCAGCCTGATCCAGTTGCTGGCCAGCATCCTTCACCCCGATGCCGGCCACATCGACATCCTGGGCCGGCCACCCCGGGAGATGCGCCACCGCATCGGCTATGTCCCCCAGCAGCCTCCACCGGTCCGGCATTTGCCCATCACCGTGTCAACCCTCGTCGGGCTGGGACGCCTGCATGGCTGGCGGCCATTGGGTTGCGCGCGGCGGGCCGACCGGGAACGCGCCCAGGCGGCGCTGGCGGAGGTGGAATTGACCGAGCTGGCGCTGCGCCTGCTGCGCGAGCTGTCTGGCGGCGAACTGCAACGCGCTCTGCTGGCCCGCGCGCTGGCCGCCGATCCGGCGCTGTTGCTGCTGGACGAGCCGACCGCCCACATCGATCCGGCGGCGGAAAGCCGGATTTGGACGCTGTTGCGCCGGATGACGCCGGCGCGCACGGTGGTCGTGGTCTCCCACGATCCCGCCCTGCTCGCCGCCCATGCCGATCGCATCGCCCTGCTCAACGGCACGCTGCGCGTGATCGCCCCCGACGGCCTGGATGCGCCGACCCTGCAATGGGCCTACAGCCGCCACCCCGAAATCCCGCCGCCCGCCCGCGCGCTTCGGGGAGCCGCCGGATGACCGCCTTCCTCGACGCCCTGCTGAACCAAGCCTTCCTGCAGCGCGCCGTTGCTGCGGGACTGCTGGCGAGCCTCGGCTGCGGACTGATCGGCCCCTGGGTGCTGATCCGGCGCATGAGCCACCTGGCCGGCGGCATCGCCCACGCGGTGCTGGGCGGCATGGGCATCGCCTTTTTCCTGGGCGGCTCACCGCTGCTGGGCGCCACCCTGGCGGCCGTGGTGGTGGCCCTGCTGATCGGCTTCATTCACCTCTATTGGGAAGCGCAGGAAGATCTGCTCACCGGCGCGCTGTGGTCGGTGGGCATGGCGGTGGGCCTGCTGTTCATCTATCGCACGCCCGGCTACGGCACCGACCTCATGAGCTATCTGTTCGGCAACATCCTGCTGGTGGGGCGTCAGGACCTGCTGTTCATGCTGCTGATCGATGGGCTGGTGCTGGCGGTCGTGGGGCTGCTGCACCGCCATTTCCTGGCCATCAGCCTGGATGAGGCTTTCGCCCGCTCGCGCGGCATTCCCGTTGCTGCGGTCTATTTGATCCTGCTGGGCCTGGTGGCGCTGACCGTGGTGCTGCTGATCCGCGTGGTGGGACTGATCCTGGTGATGGCCCTGGTGACCCTGCCCGCAGCGGCCTGCAGCCTGTTCGCCCGCTCCATCGCCGCCCTCACCCTGGGCGCCACGGCCTTGGCCATGGCCTGCACCACGCTGGGTCTGGGATTGTCCTACGCCCCCGACTGGCCCGCCGGCCCCACCATCATCCTGGTCTGCGCCGCCGCCTACGCCGTCGCGCTGGGCGTCAACGTCCTGCAGCGCCGCATCCGCGTCCCCGCCGCGAGGTAAACCCCATGTCCGCGTCCCGCATCCTTGGCACCGAGGCCAGCACCGCCCACAACCACGGCCTCTGCGTCCACCAAGCGCTGGAACAGGCCGAGCACAGCTGCCGCCAGAACGGCCTGCGACTCACGCCAATCCGGCGCCAGGTGCTGGAACTGGTGTGGGAAGGGCATCACCCCGTCAAGGCCTACGACCTGATCGATGCCCTGCGCGGTCGCGGTGTGCGGACAGGTCCGCCCACCGTCTACCGGGCGCTGGATTTCCTGCTCAAGGCCGGGCTGATCCATCGGCTAGACACCGTCAACGCCTTCATCGGCTGTGGCGCCCCCAGTCGGCCCCACGCCGGGCTGTTCTTCATCTGCCAGGGCTGCGGGGACGTGGTGGAGCTGGACGCCCCGGCCACCGCGCGCATGATCGGCGCGGAAGCCGAGAGTCTGGGATTTCAGGTGGTGCCCCAGGCGGTGGAAATCCTCGGGCGCTGCCGGCGGTGCGGCGACCTCCGGCAGCAAACCGCCCTGGACGTCAACGGCTAGGCTTCGCCGCGTCCATTGCGGCGCGCGCCAATGGCCAGGCGCAGGCCGTTGAGGCGGATGAAGCCGGTGGCATCGGCCTGGTTGTAGGCGCCGGCATCGTCCTCGAAGGTGGCGATGCGGGCATCGAACAGGCTGTCGGCAGACTGCCGGCCGACCACGGACACATTGCCTTTGTAGAGCTTGAGCCGCACCCGACCGTTGACGCGCGCCTGGGTGGCGTCGATGGCCGCCTGCAACATGCGCCGCTCGGGGCTCCACCAATAGCCGTTGTAGATGAGGCTGGCGTAGCGCGGCATCAGCTCATCCTTCAGATGCGCCTCTTCACGGTCCAGGGTCAGGGACTCGATCGCCCGATGGGCCTTGAGCAGGATGGTGCCGCCGGGGGTTTCATAACAGCCGCGGGACTTCATGCCCACATAGCGGTTCTCGACGATGTCGGCCCGACCCACGCCGTGGGCGCCGCCGACCTGATTGAGATAGGCAAGCGCTGTTGCGGGCGAGCAGGCATCGCCGTCGATGGCGACCAGGTCGCCGCGCTCGAAATCCAGTTCCAGATACTGGGCCGCATCGGGCGCCGCTTCCGGGGTCACCGACCAGCGCCACATGGATTCCTCGGGCTCGGCCCAAGGATCCTCCAGAACGCCGCCCTCGTAGGAGATGTGCAGCAGATTGGCATCCGTCGAATAGGGACTCTTCTGGCCCTGACGCTCGATGGGAATGCCGTGGCGTTCCGCATAGGC
Organism: Pseudomonadota bacterium; assembly: GCA_002862435.1. GTDB lineage: Bacteria > Pseudomonadota > Gammaproteobacteria > UBA5335 > UBA5335 > Macondimonas. The sequence continues at coordinate 58,724 of PKDC01000004.1, forward strand.
CAGCAGCGTTTCCCGGCTGGTGAGCTCCCATTCGCGCCAGGGCGCGATCACTTGCAAGGCTGGCTTGAGCGCCAGCACCCCCAGCTCGAAACGCACCTGGTCGTTGCCCTTGCCGGTCGCGCCATGGGCCACCGCGTCGGCGCCGACTTCGGTGGCGATCTCCACCAGACGCTTGGCAATCAAGGGCCGCGCGATGGACGTGCCCAGCAGGTATTCCCCCTCATAGAGGGTGTTGGCGCGGAACATCGGGTAGACAAAATCACGCACGAATTCCTCGCGCAGATCGTCGATGAAGATTTCCTTCACGCCCAGCAGGGCGGCCTTGGCGCTTGCGGGCGCCAGCTCCTCGCCCTGGCCCAGGTCGGCGGTGAAGGTCACCACTTCGCAGTGATAGTGCTCGCGCAGCCACTTGAGAATGACGGAGGTGTCGAGCCCCCCCGAATAGGCCAAGACCACTTTGCGAATCGTTGCCATGTCATCCCCCATCAATGCGCGGAAATCCCGGGTTCCGGCGTGCACCGGTTTCAGGTGCGCCATGCTAGCAAAAAGGCCAGACCGGCGCAGGGGATCCCTACCCCGGCGGGCGATGCTATCCTTGTGACATAAAAAATTCAGGGCGCCCGACCAAGGCAACAAGCGAGCACCATGGCGAAAACCATACTGATCACCGGCGGGGCTGGCTACATCGGCAGCCATGTGGCGCGCCTCTTGGGCGCGCGCGGCGAGCGCCTGATCATCCTGGACGACCTGTCCACCGGCCATCTGGACAACGTCCTGCACGGCCAACTGGTGGTCGGGGACGCCGGCAACGCCGCCCTGCTGGACGACCTGCTGCACCGCCACCCCATCGATACCGTCCTGCATTTCGCCGCGCGCACCAGCGTGCCGGAATCGGTGCGGCAGCCGCTCGATTATTACGCCGCCAACACCTGCATGACCCATACCCTGCTCGCCGCCTGCGTCCAGGCCGGGGTCAGGCATTTCATGTTCTCCTCCACCGCCGCCGTCTACGCCCTGCCGGCCCTGCACCAACCTGCCACCGAGCACAGCCCGACCGAACCCCACAATCCCTACGGCCGCTCCAAGCTCATGGCCGAATGGATGTTGCGCGACCTGAGCGCTGTCAGTCCGATGCGCCATGCCATCCTGCGCTACTTCAACGTCGCGGGCAGCGCAGCGGGCGCCGGCATCGGGCCGCGCGACCTGCAGGCCGGCCAGTTGATCAAGGTGGCCTGCGAAGCCGCCCTGGGTCGGCGTCCCGTCGTGGAAGTCTATGGCACCGACTACGACACCCCGGACGGCACCGGCATCCGCGACTACATCCATGTCGAGGACCTGGCCGAGGCCCATGTGCTGGCCCTGGACTACCTGCGTGATGGCGGAGAATCGGTGACGCTCAACTGCGGCTATGGACAGGGCTGCAGTGTGCGCGAAGTCTTGAGCGCGGTGGGCGCGGTGAGCGGTCGGGCGGTCCCGACGGTGGACCGTCCGCGCCGGCCCGGCGATCTCCCGCGCATGGTGGCCGATCCGTCGCGCCTGCGGCGGCTGTTGAACTGGACCCCGCGCCATGCCGATCTCGCCACCATCGTGCGCAGCACCCTGGAGTGGGAACGCGGCCTGCAACTGCCTGCCGCGCGCCTGCTTACCCGAGTCTGATAAAGACCGGCTTGCGCCATTGGACCCGGGTGATACGCAACGGCGCACCCGCCTCCGCTCAGCCGCCCGTCTCCGCGTAGACGGCCAAGGTCTGGGCGATGACGTGAGCCTCGCTGAATTCCGCCAGCACCCGCGCCCGGCCCGCAGCGCCAAAGCGCCGGCAGCGTTCGGGGTCACTCAGCAATTGCCGCAAGGCATCGGCGAGAGCGGGCGCATCGCGGGGCGGCACCAGCAAGCCATTGACACCTGCCTGCACGATCTCCCGGCAGCCGGGCCGATCGGCGGTGATCAGGGCGCAGCCACAGGCGGCCGCCTCGATGAGGATGCGCGGCACCCCTTCGCCGTAGGCCGTGGGCAGACAGACGATGTCGGTAGCGGCGAGAATTTCCGGCATATCCTCGCGGAAGCCCCACCACTGCACCGCGCCTTCCGCATGCCAGGCCGCGAGCTCCTGTTCAGAGTGGCTGTCCGGATTGCCGGGATCTGGCAGCCCCAGCAGCACGAAGTCCGCCGCCACCCCCTCCGCGGCCAGTTGCCGGGCCGCCGCGACGTATTCCGCCACGCCCTTGTCACGCAGCATGCGCGAGGCGAACACCACCCGCGCTCGACCGGCCGCGGGGCGCGGCAGTGGCCGGTAGCGCGCTGGGTCCACGCCGGATCCAAGGATCACATGGGTTTTCCAGCCATCCACCCAGCCTTGACCAACAAAGAAATCCCGATCATCGGGGTTCTGGAAAATGACCCGCGCGTTTGCCCCGCCCAGAGCCAGGTGGTAGGCCAGCCCGACTCCCGCCCGCAGGATTGCCCCCCGGACACCACCTGCCGTGGTGAAGACATAGCCCCGTCCGGGCACCGTCGCCACCCGCGGTCCCGCACCCAGCAGCCGCGCCACCAGCGCGCCATAGAGCACCGGCTTGATGGTCACCAGATGAATGAGATCCGGGCGTATCTCGCGATACAAGCGAGCCAGCCGCAGCAGGCTCTGGAGCTCCTGCCAGGGCGCCATGCCGCGGCGGCTCAGGGGCAAGGGATGGAAGCCGATGCCCTGTGCCGAAAGTCTCGCCCGACTTGCCTCATCGGGCTCGGGTGCCGCCAGATGTACCGTCCAGCCGGCGGCTTGCGCGGCCTCGGCGACCGGGAGACGATGGGACAGAAAATAGGGTACGGCATTGTGCACGTAGAGCAGCCTGCGCCCCATCATCGTTTCCTCCTTGCGAAAGCGGGCATTCTAAGCCAGCCGGTGGCCCCGGCGGCGGGGTAAGATAGCCGTTTTGGCCCAGGACTCCTCCGTGTCACCGCGCGTCAGCGTCATCCTCCCCACCCATAACCGCGCGCCCGTGCTGGCGCGGTCGATCCGCAGTGTGCTGGCGCAAAGCGCGTCGGACCTGGAATTGATCGTGGTGGACGACGCCTCCACCGACGCCACCGCCGAGGTATTGGCCAGCTTCGACGACCCGCGCCTGCGCCGGCTGCGCCACGACACCCGCCAGGGCGCCGCGGCGGCGCGCAACACCGGGCTCAGCGCCGCCCGGGCGGAATGGGTCGCCTTCCAGGACAGCGATGACGAATGGCTGCTGGACAAGCTCGAACGCCAAGGGGCGCTGCTTGCGGCCGATTCGGCCCTGGGCGCGGTCTATTGCGCGTTTGTGCGCGTGGCGGGCGATCAGGTGGTGCGGACCCCCGCCGCACGGGTATGCCGGCGCGCGGGCTGGTTGCACGCGGAGATCCTGCGCGACAGCTTCATCAGCACCCAGACCCTGCTGGTGCGCCGGGACGTACTCGATGCCGTGGGCGGATTCGATGCCGCGCTGCCGCGCTTCCAGGACTGGGAGCTGATGATGCGCCTGAGCCGCCACCACGCCATCGGTTGCGTGGACGAGCCGCTGGTGATGGTGCACACCCTGCCCGATGCCATCACCCACGACGCCCCTGCCCGCCTGCGCGCGCGGCAGCGCATCGTCGAGCGCCATGCCGTTTGGCTGGCCGCGCAGCCGCGCACCCTGGCCGAACACCGCTACGCCGTCGGTCACCTGAACGCCCTGGCGGGCGACATGCGCGCGGCGCGGCGCTGGCTGCGCCAGGCCGTCGCGGCGGACCGCTCGTTGCTCAAGGGCTGGGCGGCACTGGGACTGACCGTCCTGGGGCCGCGCGGCTACCGGCGCGCCACGACGCTGCGCGCCGGCCTGCGCGGTCGCTCCTGATGATGGCGATTCCCACGCTGGCGGTGATCATCGTCAACTGGAATGCCGGCGACCAGTTGCGCGCCTGCCTGCAGGCACTGGCCGGCGCGCGCCAGGAGGGGTTTCATCTGGCGCAGGTGGTGGTGGTGGACAATGCCTCCCAGGATGACTCCCTGGCCGATCTGCCAGCGGACCGGCTGCCGCTGCGGGTGATACGCAACCCCGACAACCGGGGTTTCGGCGGCGCCTGTAACCAGGGCGCGGCAGAGACGCGCGCGGATTACCTGCTGTTCCTCAATCCGGACACGCGCATCGAAGCCGACGCGCTCGATCGTGCCGTGGCCCATTTGGAAAGCCCAGCCGGCGCAACGGCGGGCGTATGTGGCGCCCGGCTGCTGGGTGACCAGGACCAGACTCACCGCCATTGCGCGCGCCAGGCCACGGCGGCACGCATGTGGGCCCACCTGCTGGGCGTGGACCGCCTGACGCCTTGGACCAGCGGCTATTTGCTGCGACGCTGGGATCACGGCCACAGCCGGGCGGTGGATCATGTCATGGGGGCGTTCTATCTGATCCGCCGCGAGCTGTTCACCACCCTTGGCGGCTTCGATCCGCGTTTTTTTGTCTATCTGGAAGACCTGGACCTGTCCGAGCAGGTGCGCCGGGCCGGCTGGCGCATCGACTATTGCGCCGAGGTCCGCGTCTATCACAAGGGCGGCGGCACTTCCGAGCAGATCAAGGCGCGCCGGCTCTACTACAGCTTGGACAGCCGCTTGCGCTATGCACGCAAGCATTTCACGCCGACCGGTGCGATGGGTCTCTGGGCCGGTACCCTGCTCATCGAGCCCTTGCTACGGCTGGGCCAGGCGCTGGCGCGGGGCTCATTCGCCCAAGTCCGTGAGGTATGGGTGGCCTATCGCTGGTTGGTCCAGGATCTGCCCGCCCGCTGGCGCTTACCGGCGCCCCACATCCCATGAACGTCCTGTTGCTCAGCCGCTATGGCCGCCAGGGCGCCAGCACGCGGTTGCGCGCCCTGCAATACCTGCCTCATCTGGCCGCTAGCGGCATCGACGTGCACTGGGCGCCGCTGCTGGATGACGCCTATCTCGAAACCCTTTATGGCGCAGGCGAGCGGCCGTGGCCCCGGGTGGCGCGGGCCTATCTGGCGCGCCTGGGGCAATTGCTGGCGATGCGGCGCTTCGACCTGCTGTGGATCGAAAAAGAATTGTTTCCGATGCTGCCGGCCAGCGCCGAGCGCCTGCTGGCGGCGGCGGGCGTGCCGTATGTGGTGGATTACGACGACGCGCTGTTTCACAACTACGACCAGCATCCCCGCGCGCTCGTGCGGCGGTTGCTGGGGCGCAAGATCGACCGGGTGATGGCTGGGGCGCGGCTGGTGATCGTCGGCAACGACTACCTGGCGGACCGCGCGCGCCAGGCCGGGGCGCGGCGGGTGGCGCTGTTGCCGACGGTGGTGGATCTGGCGCGCTATGCCGCAGAAGCCGTCGCGGACAAACCGTCCGGTCCATCGCCTTTTACCATCGGCTGGATCGGCTCCCCCCAGACCGCCGCCTACCTGGCCGCCGTTGCCCCAGCCCTGGGCGAGCTGCTGGCACAGCCGGGCACGCGCTTGGTGCTGGTGGGCGCGGGCCGGGGCGCTCCCGGGAATCTGCCGGCCGAGATCCGGCCCTGGACCGAGGCCAGCGAGGTGGCGGACATCGCGTCGTTTGACGTGGGCATCATGCCGCTGCCGGATGCGCCCTGGGAACGGGGCAAATGCGGCTACAAGCTGATCCAGTACATGGCCTGCGCCAAGCCGGTGGTCGCCTCGCCGGTGGGCGTCAACCGCCAGTTGGTCGAGCCCGGCGTCAACGGCTACCTCGCCACGACGTCGGCGGACTGGACGCGGGCGTTGAACCAACTGCGGGAAGATGCGGCGCTGCGCGCACGGCTGGGCGAGGCTGGGCGCGCGCGGGTGGCAGCTGATTATGATCTGCAGGTGACCGCCCCCCAACTGGCGAACCTGCTGCGCCTGGCCGCCCATGCCCCGCGCGATTGAACCTGGCAGCCCCCGGTGGGCTAGGCTTCTCTACAATGGGAAGCGTCGCAAGGACTTTTGAAGCATCCAGGCGGGGCGCCGGGCACAGCGGTAAAGGCGCGAGTCGCCGCAAGAGGACTGCTTGCGCCCACGAACCGGCAGCCGACGAGCGCGCATTTTTCACTGCACCTGACTCAAACCCTGGAGGATACCGTGTTCAAGCGCTGGGGCATTCGGGATCGCATGCTGCTGATGGCGCTGGTGCCGCCAACGCTCATCGCCCTCATCCTGGGCTTCTACGTCATCAACCTGCGCATCCAGGAACTGGCCCAGATCCACCAGGACAAGGGAGAGGCTTTGACGCGCCAGATGATCCCCGTGGCCCGGAATGCCCTGGTCAGCGGGAATCGCGCCCTGTTGGCCGACCAGATCACGGTGATGCTGGAAACACCCAGCGTGGTGGACGTGGTGATCACCGACCGCCGTGGGGAGGTGGTGCTGCGCCGCAGCCGACCGCCGCTGGAGGACACCGCCGCTGAGGCCTCGCGCTTCAGCCGTTGGCTGCGCGGCCGGGAGCGCGACGAGACTCTGTTCACCCGCGCCATCACCGCCACGGCAAGCGAAGACGATCTACTACTCGGCGAGGTGACCATTCGCCTGTCGCGCACCCTGACCCGCATGCGCCAGATGGAAGTGTTGTTCAATGGCACGCTGATCATCGGCGTGGGGCTGCTGATCAGCTATTTCCTCGCCCTCAGCACCAGTCGCGACATCGTGGTGCCGGTGCTGCGCCTGACCCGGGCGGTGCGCAGCTTCCGCCGCGGCCAGCTCACCCGGCGCGTGCCCGAAGTGTCCGGCGGCGAGCTGGGCACCCTTGAGCGAGGCATCAATGCCATGGCCGATGCCCTGCTGGCGACCCGTCAGGATTTGCAGGGCCAGATCTACCAGTCCAATGCCGAGCTTCGCACCACGCTGGAAGAGCTGGAGATCAAGAACGTCGAGCTGGACCTGGCGCGACAGCGCGCCGAAGAAGCCAACCGTGTCAAGTCCCGCTTCCTGGCCAACATGAGCCACGAGATCCGCACCCCGGTCAACGGCATCCTGGGCTTCGCCCGCCTGCTGGCCGACAGCCCGCTGCCCGCCGAACCGCAGGAATACACCCAGATCATTCGCCAGTCGGCGGAAAACCTGCTGGGTATCATCGAGGACATCCTGGATTTCTCCCGCATCGAGGCCGGCAAGCTCAGTCTTTACCAAGTGGATTTCGACCTCGCCCGGCTGCTCGAAGAGGTCACGGGCATGCTGGCCCCGCTGGCCTTCGAAAAACGGCTGGAACTGGTCCCCCTGTGGTATCGGGATGTCCCCACCCTGGTGCATGGCGATGCCCAGCGCGTGCGCCAGGTACTGACCAACCTGCTGGGCAATGCCGTGAAGTTCACCTTGCATGGCCAAATCACCGTGCGGGCCACACTGGCGGATGAAACTGATCAGGGTCCCGTGATCCGCTTCACGGTCACCGACACCGGCATCGGCATCGATGCCCGGCAACAACAGCAGATTTTCCAGCCCTTCACGCAAGTCGATGCCCGCGCCACCCGCCAGTTCGGCGGCACCGGTCTCGGCCTGTTCATTTCCGAGCGCCTGGTCCGGGCCATGGGTGGGGAAATTGGCGTGGACAGCACACCCGGCAAAGGCTCGGCCTTCTGGTTCACGGTCCCGCTCGAACGGTCGCACGCCGCGATCGCCGAGGATGCGCCACTGCGTCCCTTGGGCGGCCAGCGGGTGTTGGTCTGGGATGCCTTTCCGCTGAGTCGGCTGGCCTTGCGTCATCGCCTGGAAAGCTGGGGCTTGGCGGTGGAGGAAGCGGAAACCCCCCAACAACTGCTGCAACGGGCTCACCGCCAGCCGGTCCTGATCGTCGCTGGCCTGTCCGCGCAGGACCTGCGCTTGTCGGAAGTCACGGCCCAGTTCCAGGCCCTGCGCGCGGGCGGCTGCCAGGTGGTGGCCCTGATCAATGCCCTGGATCCCGCCGTGCATGCCCAGATCCGCGCCGCCGGCGCCGTGGCCTGCCTGCCCAAGCTGCTGCATCGGCAGGAACTCTATGCCCGCCTGTGCCAGTTGCTGATGCCGGATGGACCGTGCACCCTGGTGCCGGTGGTGACGCATCAACAGCAAGGTGTCCTGACGGGTTGCCGCCTGCTCGTGGCCGACGACAATCGCATCAATCTGCGCCTGCTGGCCACCCTGTTGCGCCGCCAGGGGGCGGAGGTGGACGAGGCGAGCGAGGGGCAGGGTGCGCTGGAGTGCTTTACCCGCCAACGTTATGACGCCGTGCTGCTGGATGTGCACATGCCGGTCATGAGCGGCCTGGATGCCGTGCGGGCCATGCGGCGACTGGAAGTGGCCGGCCAACGCACCCCGATCCTGGCGGTGACCGCCAACGCGGTGCCGGAGGAATGGGTGAAATTCCGTGAAGCCGGCATGGACGACTGCCTGGTCAAGCCAGTGGATGAGGCTGATCTACTGGCCCTGTTAGGCCGTCATGGGGTCGGCAGCGTGTCCGCCGTCGAGCCGGGGTCGGCGACCCCCATGCCGTCCTCGCTGGCTCAGGATCCGGCCTTGAAGGCGCTCCTGAGGGAAGACTTGTTCGCCCAGCGCGCGGCCCTGGCCGTGGCGTGGGGTCAGACGGACCACGCTGCCCTGCAGGCCCTGGCCCACAAAGTCCATGGTTCAGCGGCCTTTTGCCGCTTGCCGGCGCTCAAGAACGCCGCTGCTGCGCTGGAAAACCACCTGCGCGACAGCGGACCAGACGCCCAGACAGGCGCTCTGGTCCAGCAATTGTCCCTGGCGATGGCAACCGTCTTGAAGGATCTCGGTCCGGATCAACCCGCCGCGCCCCACAGCACGGCGTAAGCCACCGCATAATCCCGCTCATCGCTCACGCTCAACAACATCCGCGCGCCACCCTGGGCCGCCATGACCCGGGCAGCGGCGCCATGCAACTGCGCGCCAGGACCGCCCCTGGCATCGTGCACCACCTCGATCTGGGACGGCCCCACGCCCTCCCGAAAGCCGGTTCCCAGCGCCTTGGCGACGGCTTCCTTGGCGGCGAAACGGCGCGCCAACAGGCGGGCGGGGTCGGCTGCGTCCGCGTAACCGGGCCATTCTCCGGCATGCAATATGCGGCGCGCGAAACGGTCTCCCCGCCGCGCCAGCACAGCCCGCAGGCGCGCCACCGCGACGATGTCGGTGCCGATGCCGAGAATCACGCCCGGCGCGCCTCCACCATCAGCCGTTTCATCTCGCGCACTGCCTCATGCATGCCGCTCAGCACCGCCCGCGCCACGATGGCATGGCCGATATTCAGTTCCACGATCGGCGCAATCGCCGCCACCGGCGCCACATTGGCGTAGTTCAGGCCATGGCCGGCATGCACCGCCAGTCCTGCCCCGGCCGCCTGCGCGGCAGTTGCCACCAGCCGCGCCAGTTCGCGCGCCCGCTCGCTGGGGTGGATCGCATCGGCGTAAGCCCCGGTGTGCAGTTCCACCGCCGCGGCGCCGGTGCGCAGGCTGGCCGCGACCTGCGCGGGATCCGGATCGATGAACAGCGCGACCGTGATGCCCGCCGCCGCCAGACGGCAACAGGCCGCGGCGATGCCCTCCTCATGAGCTTGGACATCCAGCCCCCCCTCGGTGGTCAGTTCCGCGCGCCGCTCGGGGACCAGGCAACAGGCCTGGGGCGCGAGTTCCACAGCAAACGCCAGCATCTCGGCGGTCACCGCCATCTCCAGATTGAGCCGCGTCTGCACCAGCGCGCGCAGCAGCCGCACGTCCCGCTCCTGGATATGGCGCCGATCCTCGCGCAGATGAACGGTGATGCTGTCCGCGCCAGCCTGCTCCGCCAGCAAGGCGGCCTGTACCGGATCGGGATAGCGCGTGTGGCGCGCCTCACGCAAGGTTGCCACATGGTCGATGTTTACCCCCAGGGCGGGGAGCGAAGCCAGCGCATACATGGAAGAACGTCAAACCTCGGGTTCACGGGGTAAATCGGCTGGGGCAGGGCGGCGCAGCGCTTGCCAGAGTGCGCGGGTGCGCAGCGGCGCCCCTCCCAGTTGATCGGCAATCAGCACGCGGAACAGCCCGTTCACCGCCGCCTGCAATTCAGGGGGAATCACCAGCGGTTCCCAGGCCAGCGCGAGCAGGGCCGTGCCGGGCACTTCCCAAGGGCCGCGACCGGGACCGACGATGGGCTGGGGTCCGCCCTGGGGGGAACAACGATACCATTGCCCGGGGCGAATGGGCGCGCCGCTGCGGTCCTCCGTCAGCATCGGCCCCAGCCCCAAACTGTCCAGCAGGGCTTTCTCAAACGATCGCAGCGCCAGCACCAGGGGACGCGCTTCGCCCAATTCCCCCAGCGCACGGGCGTAAGCCAGGAACAGCTCGGGATGGGGGTCGTGGCGCCGACACAGGCGCATCAGGAGTTCGTTGAGGTAAAAACCCCCCAGCAAGGCGTCCCCCTGCAAGGGGATTGGCGGACCCACCGCCTCCCAGTCGGCCAGGACCGGCAATTCGCCGCGCCCGCGCCAGGACACCAGCAGCGGCTGGAAGGGTTGCAAACCCCCGCCTCGCCCGCGTCCGCCGCGCCCCTGCGCCCCCTTGGCGATCACCCCGAGCCGGCCGGATTCGCGCGTGAACAACTCGGCCAGCAGGCTGGTTTCGCCATACGGCCGGCGATGCAACACATAGCCCGGCGCAAGGCTTGCGGGCGTTGCCCTCATCCCGGTCAGTCGTAGCCGAAGCGGGTGAGCAGCGCGGGCTCGTCGGCCCAGTTCTCGCGCACCTTGACCCACAGGCTCAGGAACACCGGCTCCTGCCACTGGGCACTGATCTCCAGCCGCGCGGCGCGGCCGATGCGCTTGAGTTGCTCGCCCTGTTTGCCGATCACCATGCCCTTGTGGGATTCACGCGCCACCCAGATCACCGCGCCCAGTTCCAGCCCCGTATCGGTACGCACGAAACGCTCGATCTCCACCGTCATGCCATAGGGCAGCTCTTCATGCAGGTGCAGCAGGAGTTGCTCGCGCAACAGTTCGGCCGCAATAAAGCGCTCGCTACGGTCGGTGGGGACATCCTCCTCGAACAGCGCGGGGCCAACCGGCAAGTGGGCCGCCAGCTCCTGTTCAAGAGAGGCCAGGTTGTCGCCCTGCTGGGCCGAAAGCGGCACGATGAAAGCGAAAGGCGCCCGTTCGCGGCCCTCGGCGATGATCGCCAGTAGCCGGGTGCGCGGGTGCACTCGATCGATCTTATTGAGCACCCAGCCCACCGGCCGCCCACTGTCGCGGGCAGCGGCAAGCACGACCTCATCCTGGGCGGTCCAGCGCGTCGCATCCGTCACCAGCACCACGACATCGGCGTCCTGCATGGCGCCGCGGGCGGCCTGGTTCATGTAGCGGCCCAAGGCATTGCCGGCCGCGTGGATGCCGGGGGTGTCGATGAAGACGATCTGGGCGCCGGGGAGATTGTGGATGCCCTGGATGCGGTGGCGCGTGGTCTGCGCCTTATGGGTCACGATGCTGATTTTCTGACCCAGCAAGCGATTGAGCAGGGACGACTTGCCCACATTGGGGCGCCCCACCAGGGCGACCTGGCCACAACGGTGTTCCGGATCGGTACTCATTTCAAACGTCGCCCTCAAGGTCCAGCAAGGTCAGGCTTGCCGCCTGTTGCTCCGCATCACGCCGACTTGCCCCGACTCCCCGGAACGGCGCGGCCGCGCCATCCACCCGGCAGCTGACTTCGAAGCGCTGGTCATGTTCGGGACCGGTCACCGCTTCGAGCTGGTAGATCGGCAGCAACGCGCCCCGCGCCTGCAAATATTCCTGCAAGCGGGTCTTGGGGTCCTTGAGATTGCCCTCGGTGGGAAGATGGGCCAGCCGTTCGGCAAACAACCGCTGCACCACAGCCGTGCCCGCCTCGGTCCCGCCATCCAGGCACACCGCGCCCAGCACCGCCTCCAAGGCGTCGGCCAGAATGGATTTGCGCCGGTAGCCGCCGGTCTTGCGGGCGCCGGCACCCAGGCGCAGGCTGTGCCCCAGATCGAGCTCGAAGGCCACCTCGGCCAGCGTATCGCCCTTCACCAGATTGGCACGCAAGCGGCTCAAGATCCCTTCCGCCAGTTCGGGACAGCGATCAAACAACTCCCGCGCAATCACATAATTGAGCAGGGCATCGCCCAGGAATTCGAGGCGCTCGTTGTTGCGACGCCCGAAACTGCGGTGGGTCAGCGCCGACTCCAGCAGTTCGGGATTCTTGAACCGATAACCCAGTCGCTCGGACAACTGATCCTGACTCTGCCTCAAGGTCGTCTTACCTGTGTCTCATGCTGGAACTTCATCACCAGATCGATGTTGGCAAACCAGGGAATCCGTACCTCATAGGCCACAGCGACACGGAAATGGTTTTGCGCCGGGGTGATGGTTACGTCGCGGGGCGTGACACTGTGGATGCCATTCACCATGAATCGCCGCTGCAGCAGATCCTGCAAGCGCCGGGCGTTCAGATCGCTCTCGGGTGCCCCCTCGTTCAGCGAGTCAACCGAAGAACGGACTTCTATATACTCCAAATAAACCGGCAGCAAGGCAAACCCGGTATACACCCCAAAACCGCCGATGGCGATGTAGGTCATCAGGCCAATGAGCCCAATGCCCCGCTGCATGTGATTCGGCCGCATGATCGAATTCCTCCTCGTTCCCGCCCCGGGCCGCACCCGGAAGACAGGAACAGCAGGAGGCAATCAATGAATTCCCTGTCCAATCCGCGACCACAGCGGCATCTTGGCATCAGGATCCCAGTTCATCCAGACGGCGAAGGCCTGGCCCACCAGGTTGGCATCCGGCACTGTGCCCCAGCGGCGGCTGTCATCGCTGTTGTCGCGATTGTCGCCCATCACGAAGTAATGCCCTGGCTGCACCACGGCGCGGATGTTGTAGGACGGCCGGCCCATGGTGTGCAGCAAGCGGTGATTGACAGCGGCCACCTGCTCCTCATACTCCCAGGCTTCCCACCGCGCGGGAACCCCGGGGCCGGTGTAACGTCCCTGAGGGGTTATCGGCAGGGGATCGCCATTCACGTAGACCTGCTTGTTGCGATAGACGATTTCATCGCCCGGCAAGCCGATGACCCGCTTGATGAAATCCTTGGACGGATCTTCCGGAAAGCGAAACACCATCACATCCCCACGCTCGGGGTGCCCCATGGGCAGCAGCCGGGTATTGAGCACCGGCAGCCGAATCCCATAGGCAAATTTATTGACCAGGATGAAATCGCCGGTCAGCAGGGTGGGCACCATGGAGCCGGAGGGAATGCGGAACGGTTCCACCAGGAAGGAGCGCACCAGGAAGACCGCGAGAACGATGGGAAACAGGCTGCGCCCGAAGTCCACCAGTCCCGACGGCCCCGGCACCTCGCCACCCGCCGCGGCCTGTCGCCGAGCCGGTTCCCAGCGATAGCGATCCAGCGCCCACAGCACACCGGTGATCGCCGTCAAGACCACTAGCAATAACGAAAAATCAGCCCGCATGGGATCTCCTTGGATGATTCAAGACTCAGTCGGGTTTCTTGCCAACGTCCAGAATGGCGAGGAAGGCCTCCTGCGGCACCTCGACCCGGCCGATCTGTTTCATGCGCTTCTTGCCGGCCTTTTGCTTTTCCAGCAGCTTTTTCTTGCGCGAAATGTCGCCGCCGTAGCATTTGGCGATCACATTCTTGCGCATCGCCTTGACCGTGCTGCGAGCGATGATGTGACTGCCAATGGCGGCCTGGATGGCCACCTCGAACATCTGGCGGGGAATCAGCTCACGCATGCGCTCGGCGAGCTGCCGGCCGCGATAGCCTGTTTGCGCCCGATGTACGATGACCGAGAGGGCGTCCACGCGCTGGGCATTGATCAGCAGATCCAGCCGCACCAGATCGGCGACCTGAAAGCGCTCGAACTGGTAATCGAACGAGGCATAGCCGCGACTGACGGATTTCAGCTGGTCGAAGAAATCCAGCACCACCTCGCTCAGCGGCAATTCGTAGACGATGGACACCTGTTTGCCCAGGTATTGCAGCTTGAGCTGGACGCCACGGCGCTGCTCGCACAAGGTCAACACGCCCCCCACATATTCCTGCGGGCAAAGGATATTGGCGCGGATGATGGGTTCGCGAATCTCAGCGATTTCATTGACCGGCGGCAGCTTGCTGGGGTTGTCGACGTGCAGCAGTTCGCCCGCGTTGGTGAGCACCTCGTAGATCACCGTCGGGGCGGTGGTGATCAGGTCCAGGTCGTATTCACGCTCCAGCCGTTCCTGCACGATCTCCATATGGAGCATGCCCAGAAAACCGCAGCGGAAGCCAAAACCGAGAGCGGTGGAGGTTTCCGGCTCAAAATGCAGCGCGGCGTCGTTCAACCTGAGCTTCTGCAAGGCTTCACGCAGATCTTCGTAGTCTTCCGTGTTCACCGTGTACAGTCCTGCGAACACGCGCGGCTGCACCTGCTTGAAGCCGGGCAAACGTTCCGTGCAAGGGCGGTCGGCCAAAGTGACGGTATCGCCCACCGGCGCGCCGTCGATTTCCTTGATGCCCGCAATCAGGAAACCCACTTCACCCGCCTGGAGCCGGGGCCGGTCGACCGCCTTAGGGGTGAACACCCCCACGCGTGTGCCCGGATGGCTGCGACCGCTGGACATCATCATCACCTTGTCGCCACTGGCCACACTGCCATTGACAACGCGGATCAAGGACACCACGCCGACGAAATTGTCGAACCACGAATCGATGATCAAGGCTTGGAACGGCGCATCCGGATCGCCCTGGGGCGCCGGGATCCGCGTCAGCACGGCCTCCAGCAGCTCATCCACGCCCTGGCCGGTCTTGGCGCTCACCTGCATGGCGTCATGGGCATCGATGCCGATGACATCCTCGATTTCCTGCGCCACCCGATCCGGGTCAGCCTGCGGCAGGTCGATCTTGTTGAGCACCGGCACCACTTCCAGGCCCTGCTCGAGGGCTGTGTAGCAGTTGGCCACGCTCTGAGCTTCGACCCCTTGCGCGGCGTCCACCACCAACAGCGCGCCCTCGCAAGCCGCCAGCGAACGGGACACTTCGTAGGAGAAATCCACATGCCCTGGGGTATCGATCAGGTTGAACTGATAGGTCACACCGTCACGCCCGCGGTAAGGCAAGGTGACCGACTGGGCCTTGATGGTGATGCCGCGCTCGCGCTCCAGATCCATGGAATCGAGCACCTGGGCCTGCATCTCCCGCTCGCTCAGGCCGCCGCACATCTGGATGAAGCGATCGGCCAAGGTCGATTTGCCATGGTCGATGTGGGCGATGATGGAGAAATTCCGAATGCGCGACTGCATGGGTTTCAGGCAACCCCCGTGGCCGCACGGCGCTGGTCCAGAAAGGCGCGCACCGCATCCGCATCCAGCCGCCCTTCGCACAGGACCACGCCCTCGCCCACCAGCACCGGAATCCGGGTGCCATAAAGGGCCTTGAGATCAGGGTCGCCATCCACATCAACCAAAAGGACGTCCACGGCGCTGCCACGGCACTGCGCCAGAAGATCTTCGTGCAGGAGGTCGCACAGCCCGCAGCGCGGCCGGGTGTAAAGAGTGAATTGCAGCTTCATTGAACGTGAAGAACCGCCGAACGCCAAAGGGGGTTGATTCTACGCTATCGCCCTGCGGACCGGCAGTGATGGGCGCCGGCTCAGGGCCGCCGCCGCAGGGATTCGGCCATGGCGCGCAGGGCGGGATAGGGCACCTCGCCCAACACCAGAACCTGGTGACCTTCACGCACATCCCCATAGGCATTCATGCTGCCGCGACTGGTCTGTCCCATGATCGGCTTGCCGCCCACCAGCTCGTTGTCGATGAATACGGAAATAGCGGAAAGGCCATCACTGTAGATCAGATGTTCCTGCTCCCCACCATCGGGCAGGGAATGCGCGCCGCCGAACACCAGTCGGTAGCCGGCCGGCGGCTCGACCACATCCCAAGTTCGCGCATCCGATCCCGGCGCACCCCGGAGATGGGTCTTGACCGTATGGCGCTTGAGTGCGGCGACATTCATGCCGGGCTCCAACAGGGCTGGATCGAGTCGGTCTTCCACTTGCAGGCGGGTGAACATCACCTCCTGCCGCACCTGTCCGCGCTCGCCGATGAGCTGCGCATCCAGAATCAACGCCGTCTCGCGATCAACGCACAAACGATAGCCATAGCGCAGGGTATCGCGAGGCTGCACTTCAACCCGCTGGCATTCCCGCCCAGCGACGCGATCATCAGCGCCCACCTTGAAGGTGTAATGCGCCGCGACCCGGGACACATCCTCGGGAACCGTAGCGAAAAACGGATTGCTCCACCGCAACCCTTCGATCAAGAGCCCGCGCTGAGGCAGGTAGCGTGTCATCTGGTCCCCGCTGCGGTGGATCTCGGTCACTTCGCCATTCAGGGAAACCAGTCGGGTCCGACCACCCTGAGCAGATGAATGAATGACCTGCATGGTTTCAAGGGAACCATTCTTCAGATAAACGAAAATGCCCTGGTAGCTGCGCTGGTTATAGGCCTTGAGAATCCGCACGACCCAGTCCGAAGGAATTTCATCGGCGCGCGCAGCCCCGCAGGGAACCGCCAGCATGAGAACAAAAAAAGCGGCCCAGCCGCGTGCATGCCTTGACTTCACGGACTGGACGCCGCCCCCGGATCGACCGTGTACTCGGCCATGCTCAGATACGGAAGCATACGTGCACCCTCGCCGGCATCGGCCAAGGCCTGACTGTGATTGCGGAGATAGGATTCCAGCCGGGCTTGAGCATCATCCTCGCCCTCATCGCTCTTGCCCGAGCTGGATGACGCCCCGTTGCCAGGCACCGACTCCTGCTGCGCAACCTGGACAGCGCCTTGTCGGCCTTGCTGCTGCCAGGGATTGGCGACGATGATCGCTGCCAGCATCAGGGAGGCCGCCAGGCCCCACAGACGCGGATTGCGCATCAGGCGCGACCCGGTGGTCGCCTGCGCAGGGATATCGTCCAGACGCGCCATCACCGCAGCCGAAATATCCACCAATCCGTGATCAGGCAGGCTGCCGCGCAGGGCATCGCCGATCAGATGGTAGCGGGCCCACTGCGCCCGACGCGATTCATCCGCCATCATTCCGCGATAAGCCAGTCGGGCGCGGGCAGCAGACAGCTCCCCGTCCATCCAGGCCGACAGGTCGGCTGAAAAACCCGCGCTGCTGCCCTCCGCCTCGAGAGGCGGTCTTTGCAAGGATTCACTCATCATCCCGTCCTTCATGTTCCGGTCAATCCCTCGATTCTCCGCAGCTCGGCATCAATCGTATCCCGTGCTCGGAATAGGCGCGAACGGACTGTACCGACTGGGCAGTCCATGGTTTTGGCAATCTCTTCGTAACTCATGCCTTCAATTTCCCGCAGGATGATGGCGGTGCGCAAATCCTGCGGCAGCCCTTCGATGGCATTGACGATGGTCTGCCGCACTTCCTCGGTCAGCAACAACGCCTCGGGCGTATCGATGTCGCTCAGGCGCGAGGAGAAATCAAACGCGTCCGAATCTCCATTGCCAAACTCCGATTCCGAGCTGATCGGCGTCCGATTTCGCGCAGCAACATGATTCTTGGCCGTATTGATGGCAATCCGGTACAACCAAGTATAAAACGCACTGTCGCCGCGAAACCCCGGCAAGGCGCGATAGGCCTTGATAAAGGCTTCCTGCGCCACATCGTGGGCATCGCTCGGGTCATAGACGTAGCGCGAGACCAGCTTGATCACCTTGAACTGATACTTGCGCACCAGCAGGTCGAAAGCCGTCTTGTCGCCCCGCTGGACCCGCACCACCAGCTCTTGGTCAACTGCACCTGTATCGCCCATGAGGGGCATTGCTCCAAGCCCCGGCCGCTCTTGCCCCACTAGACAAGCCTGGACCGGGAGAGTTCGTTCGTTTGGATGAAAAAGCGGTTTATAGTAGTGCTGCCGTATCCTGCGGTACGGGCCCACCCAGCCGTGCTGGGGCACGATTCTATCAGCAGCTTGTGATTACCGCGATCTATGACCACTCCAAGCACCGACGTCCTCATCATCGGCAGTGGCGCGGCCGGCCTCTCTCTGGCCCTGCGGCTTGCCGAAGCCTGTGAGGTCACCGTCGTCTGCAAGGCAAGTCTGGATGAAGGCAGCACCCGCTACGCGCAGGGCGGCATCTCGGCTGTACTGGATGCCACAGACTCGGTCGCATCCCACATCGAGGACACCTTGGTCGCCGGTGCCGGCCTGTGCGACCCGGAGGCGGTCCGCTTCACAGCGGAACGAGGGGCAGCAGCAATTGCCTGGCTGAGCGCGCTGGGCGTGGCCTTTACCCGCCAAGGCGGAGACTCCGCCAGCGCAGGCCCCTTCCACCTAACGCGCGAGGGCGGCCACAGTCACCGGCGCGTGGTCCATGCCGCGGACGCAACCGGCAAAGCCGTTTCCGACGTGTTGCACGCCGCCTGTCGGGCGCATCCGCACATCCGACTGCTGGAGCGGCACATGGCGGTGGACCTCATCACCCGCGACGGGCCCCGGCGCGGGGAACGGATGTGCGTCGGGGCGCAACTGCTGGATCTAGACATTGGCGCCGTGCAATCCTGGCACGCCCGCAGCGTCGCCCTGGCCACCGGTGGCGCCAGCCGGGTCTACCTGTACACCAGCAACCCGGAAGTGGCCACCGGGGATGGCATCGCCATGGCCTGGCGCGCCGGCTGCCGGGTGGCCAACCTGGAATTCATGCAATTCCACCCCACCTGTCTTTACCTGCCCGCCCAGGGATCCCGGGTGTTCCTCGTCAGCGAGGCGGTGCGTGGCGAAGGGGGGCGATTGGTATTGCCCGACGGCACGCCCCTGATGGACCGCTTCGATCCGCGCGGCGACCTAGCGCCCCGGGACATTGTCGCCCGCGCCATCGATCATGAAATGAAGCGGCTCGGCATCCCCTGCGTCTACCTGGACATCCGCCACCGGGGCGCCGACTTCATCCGCGCCCACTTCCCCACCATCCACGCCCAGTGCCTGGCCTGGGGCCTGGACATGACCGAACAGCCCCTGCCCGTCGTCCCGGCCGCCCACTACACCTGCGGCGGCGTCGTGACCGATCTGCGTGCCCGCACCGATCTGAAAAACCTCTATGCCATCGGCGAAACGGCCCACACCGGATTGCATGGCGCCAACCGCATGGCCAGCAACTCGCTACTGGAATGTCTGGTATTCGCCGAGGCAGCAGCGGACGACATCCACGCCCGCCTGCCCGGATTATCGTTAATTGCCGACGCGGATGAGGCGCCAAGCTCGGCTCCGAAGCCTTGCGCTGAAACGGTGACCCTCCATCACAACTGGATGGAGCTGCGCCGCGCCATGTGGGACTACGTCGGCATCGTGCGCAGCGAAGAGCGCCTGTTGCGCGCCCAGCGGCGCGTGGCCCTGATCCGCAGCGAAGCGGAGGTGCAGTGGACCGGTCACAACAGCGATCCCGATCTGCTGGAGTTGCGCAATCTGGCGACCGTTGCCGAACTGATCGTGCGCTGCGCCCTGCAGCGCCGCGAAAGCCGTGGACTGCATTACACCCTGGATCATCCTCAGACCGATCCCCATGCCCGGGACAGCGTGCTCATCCCCGATGCGCTCTCGTTCCCCCTGCATGCCATGCACTGGGAAGGCTGAACCGTTGCGAGCATCCCGGGGCGATTCAGCTCCCATACCGTCAAGGCCCCGCATCGACCACCGCCATCTACCCAGACCCCAAGCGCTTCCGGCTGTTTTTTTCTTGGTGAATCCTGCCGGCCGCACCAAAAGAAAAGGCCCTGAAAAGGGCCTTTATTGGAGGTTGCGTTGATGTAATCAGTGGGCGAGGAGATGCTTGGTTGCAAGATCTGCAACGCCGGAAGACGCGGCCCGCAATCCTTTGACGGCAGGATTTTCCTCGCATTTCTCGGGCCCAGCGCAAAGCCACTCGAAATCGCGCACCGTGAACTGGGGATCGGCGGGCAGATTATTGGCATCCTCCACGGGAACGGGCCCGCCGTACACCAGGCTGGTGGCGTACTTACGCTCTTTGGTGTCCGGATTGACCACATCCATGAACACTTCCAGCGTAGGCGTGTACGGTTGCGTGGGAGTGGCTGCCGTATAGCCGGCGAATTCGATGTAGACATGAACGTAGGCATCCACGGGCTGGGTGGTTGCCGGATAGGTTCCCAGATACTTGTGATTGCGATAGGCCGTCGTATGACGGTGATTCGCCACATGCACCTCTTCAACCTGATAGCCATTCGCCGCAAGACGCGTCTTGATCTCATCCGTAAGTGTGCGGCCCACGTTGAAATTCCATTCCTTGATGGATTGGCTGAGGCGAAAGGTACGGCCGGCCTCGTCCGCTGCGCGGCCCGCAACGGTTACCGTGGTACCGACAATCCGGCCCGGCAGGGTGATGCCAGGGCTGTCAGGACCTGGATAGCGCAGCACCCGGACATCGTAGACGTCGGGTTCTTCTATCGTGAGCAGGGCGATCCTTTTCTGACCCCCATCGAGCAGCTTCTGGTCGGGCAACTGATAACTGATCTGGGGTGTGTCGGAAGCGCAGCCGGCCAGAATAAGCGCACAAGCCGCGAGCCATCCCTTGAAAATTCCTCGCCTCATCGTTGATATCTCCTTATTACACATGTGGTGCATGCCCCCCAAGTCCTTGGGGCGTTCATTAAATCCGGTCTTGGCAATAACAGAAAAATCCTGCAGAACCAGCCGGGCTCCTGACGTTGAATCACGATCCTTTGATTGAATCCGCCGCACCACCTTGCCCTGCATTGATGGTGCGCCATTCCATGTACCCTGAAACACGCCGGACTCTTACGGCCCGGTTACCCCTGCAACTATAGTCGGTTTTTGAAGCCTTGTTTGTTAAAAGGTCTGCGCAGAGGCCTGAACGCAACCCTTGAGCCGAGTCAGTTGCTGGCGGGCGCTACGCTCCAGCATCCAGCCCATCGCTCGCTCCATGCGGGCAACCGTACTATCCAGCGGCTGCAAGTGCAAACGATATTCCAGACGGGTCATCGCCTCCTTCTGGGAGAGATGATAGCCAATCCGCATGTGAAACCGCCGGTGCGTCAGCGCCACCACCAAAGCCTGCGGAGGCTCACGTTCCAGTACTTCACCCTCATAGGTCACACTGCGGCCCATTTCCCGCATGCGCTGGCGAAATCGAATGCCCACGCCAAGGTCCTCGATTGGAGAAAGGTATTCCGAGTGCTCCAGCCCTTGCACCCATTGCATCATCCGCTCGGGCTCCTCCAGCCAGGGGAAAATCTGCCCGGCCTCAGCCCCGATCTCGATATCACAGACAAAATCCACCCCATCCCTCCTGCAGTCCAGATACGCCCGATGGGGTCATCCGCCCTGCCAACTGGGAGCCGATCGCCCCAGCAAGTCGAAAAGACGGACATTCTCCGGGCCATAAAACGTCCGCAATCGCGCCAGGGTGGCCTCGGACACCCTTGGCCGATAGGGTCGACCCCAGCGCCGGTCGAGCCTGCGAACCCACGGCCTCAACAGCGGCACATGGTAGCTGAGCCTGAGCCCAAAACGACTTCCCGTATGTTCATTCGCGCGATGCTGCCAATGGGCAAAGCAATAATCGTCGTCCACGCCGAGGAATGCGCTCACCTCCCGCAACACACGCAAGGGATCAACGCTCAGCTCATCCTCGTAAAAAATGATGCACATGCGCTCAACCGCGAAATACGCCTGGAAAGCCTCCAGGTGCCGCGCGTAACAGCCTTGCTCCAGCACCCCGTGGGGCGCAGCCAGCGCGGCCTTGGTGCCCAGCAGCAGGTCATCCAGTCGAGTGTCGGGGGCGACACGGCCAGTCTGGATCAGATGTCGAGCCGCCGAAACCGCACGGGATACTGGATCGCGCAGGACACAGATCAGCCGCAGGTCCGGATAGAGTCCATGAATACGGGCCGCAATGCCGGGCGTGTGATCCTCTCCACCGCGCCCCTCGCTCCAGAGGTAATCCGGCGTCTTTTCCCCAACCGCCCGCACCCCCGGCGCGGGCGCAAACTGGGCTTCATACCAGTCGCACCCTCGCGAAAAACGCTTTGATTTATCAAAAAAATGCAGCTCATGGGGCGGCAAATGAATCTGCGGGTGCATTGCAAGATTGTGGGCCAGCCAGGTAGTCCCCGCTTTCTGAGCGCCGATGATGAGGAAATCAGGTTTGGGCACGGCTCAGGCGTCGCCTTCGAAAACCCAGCCATGCATCTGCAAGGCCTCCCCCTCTCGCACCGCCATGTCGAAACCCTCCAGCGCCACCTCGTCGTGGAGGAAATCCTCCCGCCAAACCAGCGCTGGCTCTGAGCCGGAATCGATGACCCATCCCGCATTGCGCAATCGGCTGGCGGCATGGAAATAAGCTATTTCGGCGGATTCCCGGTTGACCCAGCAGTGCATATACGCACCGCCCAGAACGCCTCCCTGCTCGGTGGGACGCACCTCGAACACCAGATAGAACATACTCATGACCACCTACCCGCTGCCCTTACCGCCTGACGGTTGAGGCATCGAGACTCATCCCGCCGCCAAGGCTTCATTTTTGCCTCCCCGTGACGATGCAGAAAGACGGCGGCATTTTCAAGATCAAGGTCAAAGACTGACATGTGCGTGATACGCCACGGTCTCTTCCCTCTGTACTGGATCCGCATCCTGAGTTGGCCAGGGCTCATTTCAGCCCTGGGGACCAGATTGCACGCTGGGATTCGTCATGGTTTTTGGCTACCCTCGCAGACCAGCTTTGCCATGGCAGCTGCTTTGCTGTGGCCGTGACTGCCCACAAGACCGCGCATCCCGCTTCTGGCGAGAATGCGTGTTCCCAACGCTTGACAATGGACCGCCCTGAATCAACCTTGCCGCGCGGATGTGACATGCCTGATCCTTGCTCAAAGCACGACATTGCGCCCTCGGTCTGCCTGCATCGCCCGGCCCGCCTGATGAATAAACGGCCACGCCGATTCCATCGCCTGCTCGTTTGGCACGGCTTGCTGTTCCTCATGCATGCTGCGCACGCGAGCGGCCTGGAAACTTTGACCGCGGAACCCCCCAAGGCACAACGTACACAGAGCGTCCAGCTATGGAATGCCGAGGCGGTCGACCGGCTTTATGTGGATCGCGAAGGCCAACCCTTGTGGCTTGAAGCGGGCCAACCCCGACCTGCCCTGGCAAGCCTGATACGGGTTCTGGACGGCCTGCACACCCATGGATTGAACCCGGATGATTACCATCTGAATGCGCTTCAGGAGTATATCAACCAACCGCATGGCGACTCTCTCCCCCCAGAGCAACAAACCCAGCTCGAACGCTTGGCGACAGATGCTTTCTTGACATTGGCCATACATATGGCAACGGGCCGCGTACACCCGGCTGTTCGAAAGCCGCGTCAGATTCCTTTGGATGCCTTGCCGCAATTAACGCGCCTTCTGGTTGATGCGGTTGCCATGGATCAGGTGACAGCCCCATTGACGCCCCATCCAGCCGATCCGGCCATCTACAGCGGTCTACAAGCAGCCTTGATCCGCTGGGAGCGCGCCTCCAATCTGCGTCCACTGCCCATGGGCGCGTCATTGCGCCCCGGTGATCGCAACGAGCGGATCGAAGCACTGCGCGATCGCTTGGCTGCATGGGAAAAGCTCGCCGCCGAGCGGCCTCCAGCACAAGCCCCGGTGGATGATCCCCAGTACTTTGATGAGGCGCTCACGCAGCGGGTCGCAGATTTTCAACGTCAGATGGGACTGGATCATGACGCGGTCGTGGGACCGCAGACGATTACCGCCCTGAATACATCGCAAGCGGCGCGCCTGGACCAACTGCGCGCCAACCTGGAACGGCAACGCTGGCCCGCACCCACCGATAGCGACCGCCTGATCCGGGTGAATCTACCGGATTTCACGCTATCCGCAATACGTGAAGGCCAGGAAATCTGGCATACCCGGGTCATTGTGGGCCGTCAATACCGGCCCACACCCCTGCTCGGCGGAGCAATCGATACCATCGTTTTCAATCCCACCTGGGAAGTGCCACGCCGGCTGGTCAAGGAAGACTTGCTGCCAAAAATCCGGGCGGATCCTGGCTTTCTGGAGCGGGAAGGGATGACGCTCTACCAACGCACCGCGACGGGCAGAATTCCGGTTGATCCCGCCATACTGACCCAGAATGCGTCAGCCGAGGACCCAGTGGCCGACCTTGGAATCCGACAAGCGGCGGGTGCCCGAAATGCGCTGGGGCGGATCAAGTTTCTGTTTCCCAATAATGAGCAGGTCTATCTGCACGACACGCCCTCGAAACAATTATTTGAACGCACGCGACGCATGTTCAGCTCCGGCTGCATCCGGGTTGAAACACCTTTGACCCTGGCCCGGTTTCTGATGGAAACACAGCCGGATTGGACACAGGAGCGCATGGAACAAATCATTATGGACGGCAAGACCCGGACCGTGCGAATCAAGCCGGTACCGATCCAGTTTGTTTACTGGACGGCCTGGCCCGACACGGAAAGTGGTGTCCTCCATTTTCGAGAGGACATCTATCAAAGTGATCAGCCCTTGGCGCGCGCGCTGGAACAGACGCCCTGGAACTGACATGAGATCATGGATTCAACGGTCTTGTTCATCCATGGCGCTGATCCTCGCGCTCGTCACCGCGCCCAGTTCGGACGCACACACGCAAGCCGGCTTTGATTCGGGTCGCGCGCGTTTTACGGCCGCCTTTGGCGAAGTCGTCAACCCTTACCGAGAATTGGCCGTCTTTGTGATGCCGGGACAAACCGTGCCCATTCAGGTGGCTGGCATGCCGCCCGGCGCTCGGTTGGCCGCACTCGCCGACGGTGGGCGCCTTGGCGTGGTGCAGCGTGGCTCATGGATCTGGAAGGCGCCCATCACACCGGGACTGTATCGATTGCGTCTGAAGGGGCTGAATACCAACGATCAGATGCAATTCAATGTATTCGTCATGCACCCCCTCGGCAGGGCCGCCAACGGGGTGCTGAATGGCTATCCCATCGGACATTATCCCGTGACGCCACTTGACAACCTGGACAGCTATCGCCCGCCCGAGGGTTTCGTCGAGGTTACGCCAGACCTGGTCCACGTGCGCGTCTCGCCCCACTTCCGGATCGGCCAGTTCCTTTGCAAGCAGGAAGCCACGGGGCCCAAGTACCTAGTGATGCGCAGCGCCTTGCCGCTGAAACTCGAAGGTGTGTTGGAGGAGGTGAATGCGCAAGGTATCGCCACGGATGGGTTGGAGATCATGAGCGGCTATCGAACACCCGCCTATAATCAGCGAATGGGCAGCGAAACAGTCTATAGCCGCCATTTGTGGGGCGATGCTGCGGACGTGTTCATCGACCGGGACGGCGATGGCCGCATGGATGACCTCAACCAGGACAGCCGGATCGACCAACTTGACGCCCAGTGGCTTGCCGAACGGGTCGACAGCCTCGAAGAAACCCATACCCATCTGGTCGGCGGCGTTGGCCGATACAAGGCCACCGCGTATCATGGACCCTTTGTCCATATCGACAGCCGGGGCCACAAAGCCCGCTGGTGACACCGACGCAGAGGTTGCCATGGAAGATCCGGAGTACCATAAATCATCGCTTCCGCGTCGGGTCGATCCGCCTATCCCCGACCACCACCTCAAATTGCGCAACTTGTTGCGCGAGGATTACGAAGACATCCAGCGCCTGATGGATCTGGTGTATGCCGACTTCGGCGGTGCCTGGCCACGCGACAAGTTTTACTCACAGATTGCCACTTTTCCCGAAGGCCAGATCTGCATCGAAGACAATGGCCAAGTGATCGCCGCCGCCTTTGCGGTCATTGTGGATTACGACAAATTCGGAGATCAGCACACCTACGACCAAATCACGGGCAACGCCTATCTCACGACTCACGATCCGGATGGCGACGTGCTGTACGGGGTCGATATCTTTGTTGACCCGAAGTTTCGGGGCATGCGGCTGGGAAGGCGCCTGTACCAGGCCCGCAAGGCGCTGTGCCGACATCTCAATCTGCGCGCCATTGTGGCCGGGGGACGAATACCCGGCTACGGTGCCCACGCCGAACAGCTCTCCCCACCCGAATACATTGAAAAAGTCCAGCAGCGCGAATTGTACGATCCCATTTTATCCTTTCAGCTCTCCAATGAATTCCAAGTCAGGCGGGTATTGCGCAATTACCTCCCCGAAGATTCGGCCTCTCACGGTTACGCCACCCTGCTGGAATGGACCAACATCTATTACGAGCCCAAGCCCCAGCCAGGATTCAATCAACGTCGTGATCGGGTTCGCATCGGGGTATTGCAATGGCAGATGCGCTGGATTAATTCGGTCGAGGAATTAATCCAGCAAATGGAATTTTTCATCGATGCGCTGTCCGATTATCAATCCGACTTTGCCCTCTTTCCGGAATTTTTCAGCGCCCCGCTCATGGGTTTGGGGCCACGTGAATCTCCGCTTTCCGGCATACGTCATCTGGCCAGCTACACGGAACACCTGCGTGATGAAATTTCACGATTGGCCATGAGTTACAACATCAATATCATCGCGGGCAGCATGCCGCTGTATGAAGAAGGGATCTTGTATAACGTGGCTTATCTGTGCCGACGTGACGGCACGATTGACGCCCAATATAAAATTCACCCCACGCCCTACGAGCAACGCGCTTGGGTGATGCGCAGTGGCGATCAATTGCGGGTTTTCGAAACGGATGCGGGAAAGATTGGAATCTTGATCTGCTACGACGTTGAATTCCCAGAACTGGCGCGGCTGCTGGCGGATCAGCAGATGCAAATCCTGTTCGTGCCGTTTTGGACAGATACCAAGAACGGCTATCTGCGGGTGAAACGTTGCGCACAAGCACGCGCCATCGAGAATGAATGCTATGTCGCCATTGCCGGTAGCGTCGGCAACCTGCCCCAGGTCGATAACCTGGATATCCAGTACGCCGAATCGGCCGTTTTTTCACCCAGCGATTTCGCATTTCCGCATGACGCCATCATGGCAGAAAGTACGCCGAACACTGAAATGGCATTGATTGTCGATCTCGATCTCACCAAACTGGAAACCCTGCGTTACGAGGGGTCTGTGCAGAATTACCGAGACCGAAAGCGCCATCTCTATCGCATAGAGTGGCTTGGCCGCCGCTGAATTTGCAATTCAATCTGCGGCGGCGCGAAGGTAATCAGATTGCTTGGCCAATGCGCGCAATTGCTTTCTCGTACTCAGCATCCATCAGGTCAGGGCTATGCACCGAATAGCCGAGATCGTGGATAATTCCGTCGGTGAGGCCATAGATCCAGCTATGGACGGTGAGTTGCTGTCCCCGGGTCCAGGCATCCTGAATCACCGTGGTTTGACAGAGATTTCGCGCCTGCTCGATGGCGTTGAGTTCGCACAGCCTATCAATCTGGCTGGGACCATTTGCGATCGGTGCCAGAATATCCCAGTGCTTCTGTTTCACATCGTGGATATGGCGCAACCAGTTATCCACCAAGCCTAACCGCAGGTTTGCCAGCGCTGCTTGGACGCCTCCGCAGCCGTAATGCCCGACGACCAGTACATCACGCACCTTGAGCACATCCACCGCATATTGAACCGCCGCCAAGCAATTCAAGTCGCCATGGGCGACCACGTTTGCCACGTTTCGGTGAACAAAGACTTCACCAGGCTTCAGGCCAATGATTTCGTTTGCCGGGACACGAGAATCCGAGCAACCAATCCATAAAAACTCCGGGGCCTGAATTTGGGCAAGACCATCAAAGAAAAGCGGATCCTGGGCGTCGATGGTCTCCGACCAGCGCCGGTTGTTCTCAAATAACTGGCAAACATCAGTCATCGAAGCACCTACTTTGGCTCAGAAAAAAAAATTAAGCCACGAATCCGCAATGCCGTAGTCATGGGAGTCCAAGCCTTTCACCACTCAGATTCTGCATTATTCAACACGTCAGATCAAAGATGAAGCATAAAAAAACCCCCCATCCACAGGATGAGGGGTTTGTATTAAGAGCCTGGCAGTGACCTACTCTCACATGGGGAAGCCCCACACTACCATCGGCGCTGAGCAGTTTCACTTCCGAGTTCGAAATGGGATCGGGTGGTTCCCACTCGCTATTGCCGCCAGGCAAACCGAACACCTTTCCCACTTTGGGAAAGGAAAAACTGGAATGCGTCTAGGGATGCGTCATGCAAAAGACTGTTTGGGTGTTATATGGTCAAGCCTCACGGGTAATTAGTACCGATTAGCTTCACACATTACTGCGCTTCCACACTCGGCCTATCAACGTCGTAGTCTTCGACGACCCTTCAGGGGCCTCAAGGGCCCAGGGAAACCTTATCTTAGGGTGGGCTTCCCGCTTAGATGCTTTCAGCGGTTATCCCTTCCGTACGTAGCTACCCGGCTGTGCCACTGGCGTGACAACCGGAACACCAGGGGTACGTCC
>PKDC01000007.1 GCA_002862435.1 Pseudomonadota bacterium
CACCAACAGCAGCACCGACAGCAGCGCGGGCACAACGGCCACCGAAAACACGGCCCGGATGTTGCCGGCAAACCAGCCCATCAGCACCAGCGCGAGCAGAGGACCCCCGATGGCGCCGACGGTATCCAGGGCCTGGCGCAGGCCATAGGCCGCCCCCCGGATGGCGGGCGGCGTGAGGTCTGCCACCAGGGCGTCACGCGGCGCGCCCCGGATGCCCTTGCCGATGCGATCCAGAAAGCGGGCGGCGAAGACGGTGGCAGCGCTATTGGCGAGTGGAAAGAGCGGCTTGGTCAGTGCCGCCAGGCCGTAGCCCAGGATCGCCAGCCCCTTGCGTTGGCGCAGATGGTCGCTCAGCACTCCGGAGAAGACCTTGGCGACGGCGGCGGTCGCCTCCGCAATGCCTTCGATCAGCCCCACGGTCGCCACCGAGGTGCCCAGCGTGACCACCAGGAACACCGGTAGCAGGCTGTGGATCATTTCGGATGAAATATCCATCAACAGACTGACGCCACCCAAGGCCCAGATCGCGGTCGGCAAGCGGGGACGCGTTGTCATGGTCGATCCCTTGTTGGCTTGACGGAGGGAGTGCGGCGGCGCTTTGTCTGGAGCAGCGGATCCGCTAGAATGGCCGCCCCAGCGGAGAGGTGCCAGAGCGGTTTAATGGGACGGTCTCGAAAACCGTTGATCCCGCAAGGGATCCGAGGGTTCGAATCCCTCCCTCTCCGCCACTTCCAAATGGCACTGCAATCGCCTGATGCCGGCCGATTTTAGCCCCAAGCGGCGGCAAGCGTGCGGGTCCGACGGCCTCTTGATCCCATTATGCTGATTTTGCCTTGCGCGATTGATGGGCATCCCTTGCCATCTATTCTCGTTCCCCGTGCGTCCTTGGCGAAACCACCGCCAGTCCCAGGAGAACGATCAAGGCCTGATTGAGCCGCGGGACGGCTTCCTCATTCAGTTGGAGGGTGCGATGCGGGCTGGGGCAGCGCGGAACGGACTGGCCTTCCGAGAGTGGACCGGCACAAGTCGCCGCGCGCTCCTTGGCCAGAATCCAGGGACGTGGAACTGCGCAGGCGTGATTTGCGGCGGCTGGGAAGGGCAGGGGACGGGGTCGATGTCCGGGGGCGCATGCCGTCATGGCATGCCCGGCTTGCAAGGCGCGACCAGCGCTCTTGGGGCAGGTCGGGAGCGCCGTGAAGCGAGCGCAAGATTCAAATTCAAATTAAAGTGGTGCCGGGAGCGAGAGTCGAACTCGCACTCCCTCACGAGAACCGGATTTTGAGTCCGGCGCGTCTACCAGTTCCGCCATCCCGGCACAGGATCAAGGCGCGAGAGTATAGCCCATGCCGGCGCTGAACCCAATGGGTCAGCGCCGGCAAAATGCAGCCTCATTCGCTCCAGGGGCCTCCTTCGCGGACGCTGAAGGCCTGGCCGCTCAGGCCGCGGCTTCCCGGCCCCAGCAGAAACAGATAAGGACGGCAGACGGCATCGGGCGCGGGCAGGTCGGCGTGGGCGCGTTCGGGGTAGATGCGGTGGTAAAGGGCGGTATCGACCCAGCCGGGATCCAAACTGTTGACCCGGATCGGTGTGTTGGACTCGACTTCCTCCGCCATCACCTGCATCAAGCCCTCCACGGCGAACTTGCTCACCCCGTAGGCGCCGTAATAGGCCTTGCCCTTGCGGCCGGTGCTGTCCGCGCTGAACAGCACCGAGGCATCGCGTGACGCCATCAGCAGCGGCAAACAGCAGCGCGTCAACAGAAATGGCGCATTGAGGTTGACCTGCAGGGTGCGGTACCACTCCTCGATGGGGAAATGGCTGAGCGGGGTGAGGCCGTGCAGGTGGGCGGCATTATGCAACAGACCGTCCAGCCGCCCGAAGGTGGTCTGGATCTGGTCGATGAGCCCCTGGCATTCGTCCCAGTGCAGCGACTCCAGATTGAGCGGCGCGATGGCCGGTTCCGGGGCGCCTGCCGCCTTGATGGCGTCGTAGACCTGTTCGAGTTCCGGGACCCGTCGACCGCTCAGGATGACGGTGGCGCCCTGGCGCGCCAGCGCGAGACTGACGGCGCGGCCAATGCCCTTGCTGGCGCCGGTGACCAGGATGACGCGATCACGTAAATCGAAAGGGTCGGTGGAGGGGGTCGTCATGGGCTGAACCTTGAAATCAGGGTTGAATGAAATGGCGGCTTGCGCGCCGCGTATCACGGCGATGACGCCGGGCGGCCCGCCACAGTACCCCCAGTCGCCGCAGGGGCGGAAGCGTCTGTAGCGCAAGGCTGGCCTCGAATCCCTGCCGCTGCCAGCGGTCAAGGCGCCGCGCGAACAAGCTCAGCTCCAACTGGTGCGGCAGCAGGGCCGGTCGACTGGGATGAGCGGTCCGGACGCGCTCGGTCTGGCGGATCACCTGACCGATAAGTCTGGCATAAAACGCCTGGGCTGGCGCTTCGGGGGAGGGGGTGGCCAGTTGTTGCGCCGTGATCTCGGACTGGATCAGCCAGGCGGCGGGCAGTTCGACAATACCGTGGGTCGCCTGGCGGGGCAGGCGCAGCAGGTGACGGTGCCAGGCCGCGACCGCACCCCATTGTTGACCGGCCAGTGCGGCGCGGGGGTCCAGGGCGCTGGCCAACAGGGCGCCGAAGTTTCCGCCCCGGCGCAGCAGCAAATCGTCCAGATCGCGCTCATCGATAATCTCATTGCGCTGCAGGTCGACGCCCAGGCCGTCGCACCACGCCAGCAGGCGATCCCGGTCGAGGATGACGCTATCCGCCTGCGCCAGGGCAGTGATGATGGGATGTTCCGCGTGTTGCGGGTAGGCGGCCAATGCATCGCGCCACCATTGCAGCTTGGTTGCGGCGACGCCGGGCTCGACCGCGAAGGCGACCAAATCTTCCAGTTCCACCCGCAGTGCAAAGAGCGCCTCCAGCAGGGACCGCGAACCGGGCGCTGTGAAACTCAGCATCACGCGCCATTCGGGAGCGCGCCGATCCAGCACGTCCCGGCAATAATCCTGGGGCGTCATGGAACCCGGTCCAGCCAGTGCAGCAGGTCGGTCGGGGTGTGCAGTAGGCTGTGGGCCGCCCAGCTCGCGGGGGGATCCGTTTCGACCCCGTAGCCGTAGGTGACGGCGAGCGACCAGGCGCCCGCTGCACGCGCTGCCTCGATGTCGCGCCGGTCATCGCCGATCAGCACGCAGGCCGCCGGGGCGATGCCCAGTCGTTCGCAGGCCAGTCGGACGGGTGCGGGGTCGGGTTTGCCGACCGGCAGGGTGTCGCCGCACACCACGCACCCCGCTCGCTGGGTCAGACCCAACTGGTCCAGCAGCGGCGTGGCGAAGCGGGTGATTTTGTTGGTGACGATGCCCCAGGGCACTTGCCGGGCTTCCAGTTGGTCCAGCACGGCGTCCATGCCGGGGAACAGGCGGGTGTGGACACAGATGGCCGCGGCGTATTCGCTCAACAACGCGTCCAGCAAGGGCCGGACTTCGGGCGCGTTGGCTTGCAGGCCGAAGCCGGCGCGGATCAGGCCGAGTCCGCCGTGGGACACCCAGGGCCGGATGCGCTCGATGGGCAGTTCGGCCAGTCCCGCGCGGCGACGCAGGACGTTGAGGGCCGCCCCCAGGTCAGGCGCCGTATCGACCAGGGTGCCATCCAGATCGAACAGAACGGCGCGGATGGGCCAGATGGGAGTGGCAACATTCGATGCGGTCGCGCCCGGCAGTCCCACGCTCAGGTTTGCGGCGCCTTCAGTCATCGCGGCTGCAGCGCACCATATAGTTGACCCCCACGCCGGGACCCAGCCAGTAGTAGCGCAGCACCGGGTTGTAGTGCATGCCGGTCAGATCACGCAGGCCGAGGCCACTGGCGCGGATCCAGCTCTCCAGCTCCGAGGGGCGGATGAACTTGGCGTACTCATGGGTGCCGCGCGGCAGCAGGCGCAGCACGTATTCCGCACCCACGATGGCGAACAGGAAGGATTTTGGCGTGCGGTTGAGGGTGGAGAAATACACCTGACCGCCCGGTTTCACCAGCTGGGCGCAGGCGGTGACCACGGCGGCGGGGTCGGGGACATGCTCCAGCATCTCCAGGCAAGTGACGATGTCGTAACTGCCCGCCTCGGCGTCGCTCATGGCCTCGGCGGTGCGATGCAGGTAACGCACCGAGGCGCCCGATTGTTCCGCATGCAGCTGGGCCACGGCGAGTGGCGCCTCGCCCATGTCGATGCCGGTGACGTCCGCCCCGCGCAGCGCCATGGCCTCGCTCAGCAGGCCGCCGCCGCAACCCACGTCCAACACCCGTTGCCCGTTCAGCGGACTGTGCTGATCGATGTAGTTGAGGCGCAGCGGGTTGATGTCGTGCAGCGGCTTGAATTCGCTGTGCGGATCCCACCAGCGGCTGGCGAGGGCGGCGAATTTGCGGATTTCCTGCGGATCGACATTGTCGGCCGTTTCAGCCATTGGAAGTCTCCTGCGGGGTGGTGGCGATGCGGACGCCCCATTCCCGGGCGCTCTGGATGAGTGCGGCTTCATCCAGATGGGTCAGGACGCCGGCCCGCAGCAGCGGCCGACCGGCCACCCAGACATCGGTGACATGATCGCGGTGGGCCGTATAGACGAGCTGGGAAAGGGGGTGATACAGCGGTTGCCGGTCCAGGCCGCCCAGGTCCACGGCCACCACATCGGCCCATTTGCCAGGGCGCAGGCTGCCGATCTGGTCGCCGATCCCCAGCGCCCGGGCGCCGTTCAGCGTAGCCATCTGCAAGGCCTGAAAAGCCGGCACGGCGGCGGCATCCCCGCTGACGCCCTTGGCCAGCAGGGCGGCGGTGCGCATCTCGGACAAAAGGTCCAGGTCGTTGTTGCTGGCCGCCCCATCCGTGCCCAGGGCGACGTTCACGCCCGCCGCCAGCAGGCGCGCCACCGGACAAAAGCCGCTGGCCAGCTTGAGGTTGGATTCGGGGCAGTGGATGACATGGCTGCCGGTGCGGGCCAGCAGCACGATTTCCGCGTCCATCAGCTGGGTCATGTGGACGGCCATGAAATTGGGTCCCAGTAGCTCCAAGGCCTCCAGGCGCGCCAGCGGACGGCAACCATCGCGGGTGATCGCCTCGGCCACCTCGACGGCGGTCTCATGCACATGCATGTGGATGGGGACGTCGAGCTCGTCGGCCAGCACCTTGATCTGGCGCAGCGGCGCGTCGGATACGCTGTAGGGGGCATGGGGCGCGAACGCGGTGTGGATCAGCGGGTGATCGCGCCAAGCGTCGTGCAGGGCCAGCCCCTTGTGCAGGTAGTCATCTGCGTGCTGGGCATATCGGGTCGGGAAATCCAGCACGATCATGCCGATACAGGCGCGTACCCCGCACTCGGCAGCGACGCGCGCGGTTTGCTCGGGAAAGAAATACATGTCGTTGAAGCAGGTGGTGCCGCCCTTGATCATCTCGGCCACCGCCAGCCGGCTGCCGGCCTCGACGAAGGTCGCGTCTACCCAGCGCTGCTCGGTGGGCCAGATGTGCTCGCCCAGCCAGGCCATCAGCGGCAGGTCATCTGCCAAGCCCCGCAACAGGTTCATGGCGCTGTGGGTGTGGGTATTGACGAGGCCGGGGATCAGAGCCTGCCGGGGCAGATGGACCTCGGCGGCCGCGGTGAATCGCGCTTGCGCCTCATGGCGCGGCAGCACCGCCACGATGCGTCCATCCCGAATGGCCAGGCTGTGATCCGGCCAGACCGCACCCTCCGGTTCAACGGGGATGATCCACGCGGCATGCAGCAGGGTGTCGACGGCTTCCACGGATGGTTCTCGCGGGGTGGGAATTGGGCTGAAGTGTAGCATCGGCCTGCGTGTGTCCGCAGTCATCGGGAGTCGCACACTGCTGTGCTAGAGTGCCGCTCCGATGGGGCGGCCAGTGATGCGGGGTGGGGCGATGGATGCAAACGATCAGGTGCGGGCGCTGCGCTGGGACGGTGCGACGCTGCAGATCCTGGATCAGCGGCTGTTGCCGGCCGAGGTGCGCTGGCTGGTCGCGACGGATGCCTCCGAGACCGCCCGCGCCATCCATGACATGGCGGTGCGCGGTGCCCCGGCGATTGGTCTGGCGGGCGCCTATGGGCTGGTGATGGCCGCCCGGGCGCTGGCAAGCGCGGATGCCTTCGGATGGCAAGCCGGGATCACTGCCGCAGTCCGCTTGCTGGCAGCGTCCCGCCCTACCGCGGTCAATCTGGCGGGCGCCCTGTCCCACCTCGAAATAATCGCTCGACAGGGTGCGCCGGGGGACTGGCAAGCCCTGGAGCGGGCGGCGGATGGGCTGTGGGCGGCGGATCTGGCCGCCAACCGGCGCATGGGCGAGCTGGGCAGCGCCTATCTGGCCCCGGGCACGCAGGTGCTCACCCATTGCAACACCGGCTCGCTGGCCACCGCCGGGCTGGGTACGGCGCTGGGGGTGATCCGCACCGCTTGGGCGCAGGATCGTCTGGCGCGGGTGTTCGCCACCGAATCGCGGCCCTGGTTGCAGGGCGCGCGGTTGACCAGTTGGGAGCTGAACCGGGACGGCATTCCGGTGAGCCTGATCGTGGACAGCGCAGCGGCGTTTTTCATGGCGCGCGGCGAGATCGACTGGGTGATCGTGGGCGCCGACCGCATCACCGCCAACGGCGATGTGGCCAACAAGATCGGCACCTATGCCCTGGCCGTGGCGGCGCGTCACCACGGATTGCGTTTCATGGTGGTGGCGCCCAGCACCACGGTGGACCTCGCGCTGGCCGAAGGCGGTGAGATCCCCATCGAATTCCGCGGACCGGAGGAAGTACTGCGCCTCGCCGGCCGGGCCGGGCCGGAGCCGCTGCTGGAGGCGCCCAATCCGGTGTTCGATGTGACTCCGGCGGCACTGATTGATGTGCTGGTGACCGAAAAAGGCGCCATCGAACGACCCGATGCGCGCACCCTGGCGGCCTTGATGGCCCGGTCGTGAGACAGGCCTCCCCCTGTGCTAAGATTCGCCTCTTAAATCGGTAACGGGACGCGGGGATTCATCCCGCGACGGCAAGGCATGGTCGAGGCAGCGAAAGAAATCCTGAACGTCAATCTCGAAGACGAGATGCGTCAGTCCTATCTGGATTACGCCATGAGCGTGATCGTGGGCCGGGCGCTGCCCGATGTGCGCGACGGCCTGAAACCCGTGCATCGGCGCGTGCTCTTTGCCATGCACGAGCTCAGCAACGACTGGAACAAGCCTTACAAGAAATCCGCCCGCGTGGTGGGCGACGTCATCGGTAAATACCACCCGCACGGCGACACGGCGGTGTACGACACCATCGTGCGCATGGCCCAGCCGTTTTCCATGCGCTATCTGCTGGTGGACGGGCAGGGCAACTTCGGCTCCATCGATGGCGATGCGCCGGCCGCCATGCGCTATACCGAAATCCGCATGTCCAAGCTGGCCCACGAGCTGCTGGCCGATCTGGACAAGGAAACGGTCGATTTCGGGGCCAACTACGACGGCTCCGAACATGAGCCGCTGGTCATGCCGACCCGCGTGCCCAACCTGTTGATCAACGGTTCCACCGGTATCGCCGTGGGCATGGCCACCAACATCCCGCCCCATAACCTGGGCGAGGTGGTGGATGCCTGTCTGGCACTGATCGACAATCCGGCGCTGGAGATCGAGGACCTGCTGGAGCGGGTGCCGGGGCCGGATTTCCCCACCCGCGCGATCATCAACGGCGTACACGGTATCCGCGAGGCCTACCGCACGGGCCGCGGCCGCATCTACCTGCGCTCGCGCTGCCACTTCGAGGAATTCGATCGCGGCCGCCAGGCTATTGTGGTTACCGAACTGCCCTACCAGGTCAACAAGGCCCGGTTGATGGAGAAAATCGCCGAGCTGGTCAAGGAGAAGCGCATCGAGGGGATCACCGAGCTGCGCGATGAGTCCGACAAGGACGGCCTGCGCATGGTGGTCGAGCTGCGGCGCGGTGAGGTGGCCGAGGTGGTGCTCAACAACCTCTATCAGCACACCGCCATGCAGACCGTGTTCGGCATCAACATGGTGGGCCTGCTGGACGGTCAGCCGCGACTGCTCAATCTCAAGGATCTGCTGGAGGCGTTCCTGCGCCATCGCCGCGAGGTGGTGACGCGGCGCACCCTGTTTGAACTGCGCAAGGCGCGCGAGCGCGCCCATCTGGTCGAAGGTCTGGCCATCGCGCTGGCCAACATCGACGAGATGATCGCCCTGATCAAGGCGTCACCGACACCGGCCGAGGCCAAGACGGGGTTGATGGCACGGCCTTGGGCGTCGAATCTGGTCGAGGTAATGCTGGAGCGGGCGGGCGAGGTGTCCGCGCGCCCGGAGGGGCTCGATCCCGAGTTCGGCCAGGGACCGGACGGCTACCGTCTGTCGCCGGCCCAGGCCCAGGCCATCCTGGATCTGCGGCTGCACCGGCTGACCGCATTGGAGCAGGACAAGCTGCTCAATGAATACCGCGAATTGCTCGACACCATCCGCGAGCTGGGCCTGATTCTGGCCGATCCGGGCCGGCTCATGGCGGTGATCC
This sequence comes from Pseudomonadota bacterium, assembly GCA_002862435.1. Taxonomy (GTDB): domain Bacteria; phylum Pseudomonadota; class Gammaproteobacteria; order UBA5335; family UBA5335; genus Macondimonas. The sequence goes on from PKDC01000007.1 coordinate 8,545, forward strand.
GCGAGGAGCTGACGCGCATCCGCGCCGAATACGCCGATCCCCGGCGCACCGAGATCCTGACCGATCATCTCGACCTGAGCCTGGAAGACCTGATCACGCCGCAGGAGGTCGTCGTCACCCTGACGCATCAGGGTTACGCCAAGAGCCAGCCGGTGGACCAGTACCAGGCGCAACGCCGGGGCGGTCGCGGGAAGAATGCCACGGCCCAGAAGGAAGAGGATTTCATCGACACGATGTTCGTGGCCAACACCCACGACACCCTGCTGTGCTTCTCTTCCCTGGGCAAGGTCTACTGGCTGAAGGTCTATGAATTGCCCCAGGGCAGCCGGGGGGCGCGCGGCAAGCCGATCGTGAACCTCTTGCCCTTGGGCATGGGCGAGCGTATCACCGCGATTTTGCCCATCAAGGAATTCACGGGGGACAGCCATGTGTTCATGGCCACTCGCGGGGGGACGGTCAAGAAGACGCCGCTCTCCGAGTTCTCCCGGCCGCGCACGTCCGGCATCATCGCCATCCTGCTGAAAGACGACGATCGGCTGGTCGATGTCGCGCTGACCGATGGCCAGACCGAGGTCATGCTGTTCACCGATGCCGGCAAGGCCATCCGTTTCCCCGAATCGGAAGTGCGCTCTATGGGCCGCGCCGCTGGCGGCATCCGGGGCATCAAGCTGGGCCGCAACGGCCAGGTGATTGGCCTGCTCAAGGTGGGCGAGGGCACGGTCCTGACGGTGGCGGAAAATGGCTTCGGCAAACGGACGCGCTTCGAGGACTTCCCGGTACACGGTCGGGGCGGGCAGGGCGTGATCGCCTTGCAGACCAGTGAGCGCAATGGTCGCATGGTGGCGGCGGTGCGGGTGAACGCGGATGATCAGGTGATGCTGCTGAGCAGCGGTGGCGCCCTGGTGCGCACGGCGGTGGCGGAGATCTCGGTCCTGGGGCGCAATACCCAGGGCGTGCGGGTCATCAAGCTGGATGCCGGCGAGCGGCTGTGTGCCGTGGACCGGGTGATCTGCCTGGACGAGGATGAAGGCAACGGCGACGATCTGATCTGAGCGGCGCTTCGCCACCGGTCAGGGTTTCGGTATTGGCAGTCGACAGAGGACATTATGGCGCGGGTACACAATTTCAACGCGGGCCCGGCGGCGCTGCCGCAAGCGGTTCTGGAACAGGTGCGGGACGAACTGCTGGACTGGCACGGCAGCGGCATGTCCGTGATGGAAATGAGCCATCGCGGCAAGGAATTCATGGCCATCGCGGCCCAGGCGGAACAGGACCTGCGCGATCTGCTCGCCATCCCGGCGAACTACAAGGTATTGTTCCTGCAGGGTGGCGCCACGGCCCAGTTCGCCATGGTTCCCCTGAACCTGATGGGTGAGGGACGCCGGGCCGACTATATCCACACCGGCGCCTGGTCCAAGAAGGCCATTGGCGAGGCCAAGAAATTCGGCACCGTGAATGTCGCCGCCTCCGGTGAGGAAAGCGGTTTCACCGCCATCCCGCCCCAGTCGGCCTGGCGCCTCGATCCGCAGGCCTCCTATGTCCACTACACCCCCAATGAAACCATCGGTGGCGTGGAATTCCAGTGGATTCCCGAGACGGGCGCCGTGCCGCTGGTGGGGGATTTCTCTTCGACCCTGCTGTCGCGTCCGATCGACGTCTCCCGTTTCGGCATCATTTACGGCGGCGCGCAGAAGAACGTCGGGCCGGCCGGACTGACGCTGGTCATCGTGCGCGAGGACTTGGTGGGACACGCGCTGCCGGGCACGGCTACTATCCTGGATTACGCGCCGCAGGTCGAGAACGAATCCATGTACAACACGCCTGCTACCTTTGCGTGGTATGTGGCGGGCCTGGTGTTCGCTCACCTCAAGGCCAAGGGCGGTCTGGCCGCCATGGCCGAAACCAATCGCCGCAAGGCGGAGCTGCTCTATCAGACCATCGACACGTCGGGGTTCTATCGCAACCCGGTGGCGGTGGCGGATCGCTCCTGGATGAACGTGCCGTTCATTCTTCCGGATGCGGTGCTGGATGCGAGCTTCCTCAGCGAGGCCAAGGCCGCCGGCCTGGTCGGGCTCAAGGGGCACCGCTCGGTGGGCGGTATGCGCGCGAGCATCTACAATGCCGTTCCCTTCGAGGCAGTGGCGGCGCTGGTGGATTTCATGAAGGATTTCCAGCGGCGGAATGGCTGACCACAAATCGCAGGGCATCACGCGACCCCTTGACTCAACGAAGGCCCAAGTCATGTTCAAGATTCAGACGCTGAACAATATTTCCCCCCGTGGCCTGAGCCAGTTCGAGGCCGACCGCTACCAGGTCGGCGGCGACGTGGCCGATCCCGATGCCATCCTGGTGCGTTCCCAGGTCATGCATGACATGAGCTTTGCGGGCTCGCTCAAGGCGGTGGGCCGCGCCGGCGCCGGCGTCAACAACATCCCCATCGCGCGGCTGTCCGCCCTGGGTGTGCCGGTGTTCAACACCCCGGGCGCCAATGCCAATGCCGTCAAGGAACTGGTGCTGGTGGGCCTGCTGATGGCCTCGCGCAATATTCCCCAGGCGCTGCGTTTCGTGGATGGCCTGACGGGGGACGATGCCGCCATGCACAAGGCGGTGGAATCAGGCAAGAAACAGTTCGTGGGCACGGAACTGCCGGGGCGGACGCTGGGCGTGATTGGTCTGGGTGCCATCGGCGTCAAGGTCGCCAATGCCGCCCATGCCCTGGGGATGCGCGTCATCGGCCTGGATCCCAAGATCACGGTGGAAAACGCCTGGCAGCTCTCCTCCGGCGTGGGCCAGGCGCGCAGTGTCGAGGAAGTGGTCGCCCAGGCGGATTACCTGACCTTCCACGTGCCGCTGAATGACCACACCCGCAATATGCTCAACGCCGAGCGTTTGAAACTGGCCAAGCCCGGTCTGGTGGTGCTGAATTTCTCCCGCGAGGGCGTGGTTGAGTCGGGTCTGGTGCGTGAAGCGCTGGATGAGGGCAAGCTGGGCGGTTATGTCTGCGATTTCCCGGGCGTCGCGCTGCAGGGCCATCCTCGGGTCATCGCGCTGCCCCATCTGGGCGCATCCACCCATGAAGCCGAGGAAAATTGCGCCGTCATGGTGGTGCAGCAGGTGCGGGATTACCTGGAAAACGGCAATATCCGCAACGCGGTGAATTTTCCCGAAGTGATGCTGCCCCATGCGGAAGGCTATCGGGTGTGTATCGCCAATGCCAATGTGCCCAACATGCTGGGACAGATTTCGTCCACGCTGGCGGGCTTCAGCCTGAATATTCTCGATATGCTGAACAAATCCAGGGGCGATCTCGCCTACACCGTGGTGGACGTCAACCAGCCCGTGCCCGACACGGCACTGGCCCGGTTGCGCGCCATTGACGGCGTGCTGGCAGCCCGCGCCGTATGACGGAGGAAAACGCCGCGCCCCAGGGGGCGGTGGGGGAAGTGGAGCGGCTGGCCGCGGTGCGGGCGCGTATCGATGCGCTCGATCTGCAATTGCGGGAGATGCTCAACGAGCGTGCCCGGCTGGCCCAGGAAGTGGGTCATATCAAGGCCGAACTGGGCGCAGGCGATTCCTGTTATCGGCCCGCCCGCGAGGCGCAGGTGCTGCGCGCCATCCAGGCCAACAATCCCGGCCCGCTCAGCGATGAGGCCTTGCTGCGCATCTACCGCGAGATCATCTCGGCCTGCCTGGCACTCGAAAAAACCTTGCGGATAGCCTATCTGGGGCCGGAGGGGACCTACACCCAGGCGGCGGTCTTCAAGCACTTCGGTCAAGGCGTGCAGACCTCGCCACTGGGCGCCATCGATGAGGTGTTCCGAGAGGTCGAGGCCGGGGGCGCCGATTGTGGTGTGGTGCCGGTGGAGAATTCGACCGAAGGGGTGGTGACCCACACCCTGGACATGTTCGCCCGTTCCAATCTGCGCATATGCGCGGAAATTGTCCTGCCGGTGCACCATTGCCTGCTCGCCCGCGTGACGGCTGTGACGGAGATCACCGAACTGCTTAGCCATGCCCAGTCCCTGGCTCAGTGCCGGGAGTGGCTGGATCGGCATCTGCCGGGTGTTCCTCGCCGGGCGGTGACCAGCAATGGGGATGCGGCCCGACAAGTCGCCGCCGGAACGGGGATCGCGGCCGTGGCCAGTCGGGAAGCGGCCCGGCTGTATGGCCTGAATGTTCTGGCTGAGAACATCGAGGATGAGCCGGACAACACCACCCGCTTCCTGGTGATCGCCCGTGATGACGCTGAGGTCTCCGGGCGCGACAAGACCTCCCTGATGGTGGCGGTGGACAATCGGCCCGGCGCGCTGTTCCGGGTGCTGGAGCCATTTCACCAACATGTGGTGAGCCTGACGCGCATCGAATCGCGTCCCTCCCGGCGCGGTCCATGGGACTACAACTTCTTTCTGGATCTGGAAGGACACGCGCAGGATCCCGCCGTGGCCGCTGCTCTGGCCGCGCTCACCGAGCGAGCGGCCTGGGTCAAGCGCTTGGGGTCCTATCCGGTGGCCGTCGGCTGAACGCTGACAGGATATGAGCGAGGCACAGACATCCATGCACCCCGATCCCGATTTCCTGGCGCAAGCCCTACCGGCTGTCCGCGATCTGGCGCCCTACGAGCCGGGCAAGCCGATCGAGGAGCTGGAGCGGGAGCTGGGGATTGCCAACATCATCAAGCTGGCGTCCAACGAAAGCCCGCTGGGTCCCGCGCCGGGCGTGCGCCGGGTCCTTGAGGCTGAATTGGACCGCTTGGCCCTGTATCCCGACGGCAGCGGTCATGCCCTGAAGCAGGCGCTGGCCGATCATCTGGATGTGGCGCCGGCCCAGGTGACCCTGGGGAATGGCTCGAACGACTTGCTCAATCTGGTGGCTCAGGCATTCCTTGCGCCGGGACGCAATGCGGTGATGTCGGCCCATGCCTTCGCCATCTATGCCTTGGCAACGCGCGCGGTGGGGGCCGAAGCCCGGGTGGCGCCCGCCTTGCCCGCCGATGCCGCGCAGCCCTGCGGACACGATCTGGCAGCCATGGCGGAACGGATGGATGGCAACACAGCCGTGGTCTTCATCGCCAATCCCAACAACCCCACCGGCACCTGGATCGATCGGGACGCGCTGGAGAACTTCCTGGGCGCCGTGCCACCCCAAGTCGTGGTGGTGCTGGATGAGGCCTATTTCGAATACGTGCAGCAAGCTGGCTACCCTGACGGTTGCCGGCTGCTGGCGCGCTATCCCAATCTGCTGGTAACCCGCACCTTCTCGAAGGCCTATGGGCTGGCTGCTCTGCGGGTGGGCTATGCTGTGAGCCATCCCGCCCTGGCTGATCTGCTGAACCGCTTGCGCCAGCCGTTCAATGTCAACAGCCTGGGGCTTGCCGCAGCGCGGGCTGCGTTGGCCGATATCGACCATCTGGCTGCGGCGGTGGCCATCAACCGCACCGGCCTAAAGCAACTCTCGACGGGGCTTGCGGCGCTTGGCTTGCCGTACATTCCCTCAGTGGGGAATTTCATCACCTTCCGCGTGCCCGATGCGGCCGATCTGAATCAGCGTTTGCTGCACTCCGGCATCATCGTGCGCCCGGTGGCTGGCTACGGCCTGCCGGAGTCGCTGCGGGTCAGCGTTGGATTGCCCGAGCACAATGCCCGCTTTCTGGAAACCCTGGGACGGCTGCTGCAATCATGATACGTCGCCTGTGCGTGATCGGGGTGGGTCTCATTGGTGGTTCCCTGGCGTTGGCCCTGCGCCGCGCCGGGCATTGCGGCCAGATCGTTGGGGCAGGCCGCCACGCGGCCACGCTGGAGCGAGCGCTGGCGCTGGGGGTGATCGATGGCTATGACTTGGACTTGGCTCAGGCCGTAGCGGGCGCGGACATGGTGGTGCTGGCGGTGCCCATGGGGGCCATGGCAGAGGTCATGGCGGCGATTCGCGATCACTTGGCTTCCGATGCGATTCTGACCGATGTGGGCAGTGCCAAGGGCGCCGTCGTGCAGACAGCCCGGGCGGTCTTCGGGGCGCTTCCGCCGACGCTGGTGCCAGGTCATCCCGTGGCCGGAACGGAGAACAGTGGGGTGGAGGCGGCTTTCCCCGAACTGTTCCAGGGGCGACGGGTCATCCTGACGCCGACGGAGGCGTCCAGTCCGGCCGCCATCGCTGCGGTGCGCGCCATGTGGGAGGCGGCCGGGGCGGTGGTGGAAGAAATGGATGCCCACACCCATGACCAGATGCTGGCGGCGACCAGCCATTTGCCCCATGTGGTGGCCTTTGCGCTGATGCATACCCTGGCCCAGATGGACGCCCAATCCGAGGTGCTGCGCTACGCCGCCGGCGGGTTTCGCGATTTCACCCGCATCGCCAGCAGCGATCCGGTGATGTGGCGGGATATCTGTCTCACCAATGCGCCGGCGCTGCTCGATACCCTGGATCGTTTCCGCGCCGACCTGGATGAGCTGACCCGGGCGATTGCCGCCGGCGACGGGGCTCGGCTGGAAACCGTGTTCCGCGAGGCCAAACGGACGCGCGATGCATTCCGACACTGAGGCAGCCATGACTGTTGATTACATCGCATCCGGCGGCGGTCCTTTGCAGGGTGAGTTTCGGGTGCCCGGAGACAAATCGATTTCCCATCGCGCCATCATCTTTGGCTCACTGGCCGAGGGGACGACCGAGGTAAGCGGTTTTCTCGATGGCTTGGATTGCCTGGCCACGCGGGATGCGTTTCGCGCCATGGGCGTGAGCATCGAAGGTCCCGAGGCGGGCCGGTTGCGCATCCATGGCGTGGGCCTGGCCGGGCTGCAGGCGCCGGACAGGCCCTTGGATCTGGGTAATTCCGGCACCTCCATGCGGCTGCTGGCGGGTTTGCTGTGCGCGCAGCACTTTGGCACCACACTGGTTGGCGACGCCTCGTTGAGCCGTAGGCCGATGCGCCGGGTCATGGATCCCCTGGCCCGGATGGGCGCGGTGATCCATGGGACCGATGCCGGCACGCCGCCTCTGTCCATCGTCGGTGGACAGCGCCTGCGGGGCATCCATCACGTCTCGGCGGTGGCCAGCGCCCAGGTCAAATCGGCATTGCTTTTGGCCGGGTTGTATGCCGAAGGGGAAACCCGCGTAGAGGAGCCCGCGCCGTCCCGGGATCATACCGAGCGCATGCTGGAAAGCCTGGGCTATCCCTTGCAGCGGGGGCCGTTGAGCGTGAGTCTGCACGGCGGCGGTCGCCTGGCGGCCGGCCCGCTGCAGGTGCCCGCCGATCTATCCTCGGCAGCGTTTTTCCTGGTCGGCGCCAGCCTGGCCATGGGATCGGAATTGCGATTGCGCGAGGTGGGAATCAATCCGACCCGTACCGGTGTGATCGACATCCTGCGTGCCATGGGCGCCGACATCACGATCGAACAACCCCGGATGTTTGGGGCCGAACCGGTGGCGGATCTGAGGGTCCGCGCGGCGCCCCTGCATGGTGTGGTGATTCCCGAGGCGCTGGTGCCGCTGGCGATCGATGAATTTCCGGCGCTGTTCGTGGCCGCCGCCTGCGCCGAGGGGGAAACTCTGTTGACCGGCGCGGCGGAGTTGCGGGTAAAGGAAAGCGACCGCATCCAAGTCATGGCCGATGGTCTGAACGCGCTGGGCGTGTTTGCCGAGCCGCGGCCGGATGGCCTGCGTATCCGCGGCGGCGTGATTCAGGGTGGCACGGTGGACAGCCACGGCGATCACCGCATCGCGATGGCCTTTGCCATGGCCGCCCTGCGCGCTCGGGGACCGATCCGGATCCTCAACTGCGGTAACGTGGAAACCTCCTTCCCCGGCTTTGCCGCCTTGGCAGCGCAGGCCGGGATGCAGCTGAGCATGGTGCCTGGCAATGCATGAAGCACATGCGGTGCCGGTCATCTGCCTGGATGGCCCCAGCGGCTCGGGCAAGGGCACGGTGGGGCGGATGCTGGCGCGCCGGCTGGGCTGGCATTTTCTGGATAGCGGCGCCTTGTATCGGTTGGTGGCAGTGGCGGCTCGGCAAGCCGGGATTGACCTGGGAGCAGCAGCGGAGCTGGCCGGATTGGCCTACGCTCTGGATGTGGCATTTTCGGGAGATGAGCAGGGGCGGGAGCGGATTGAGTTGGGGGGGCGTGAGGTGACGGCGGCGGTGCGCGCCGAAACCACAGGCGCCGACGCCTCCCGCGTCGCGGCCTACCCGGCTGTGCGTGAGGCGCTCTTGGCGCGCCAGCAGGCCAGTCGACAGGCGCCCGGTTTGGTCGCCGATGGCCGGGACATGGGGACCGTGGTTTTCCCCGATGCGCCGCTGAAGATCTTTCTCATTGCCTCGGCGGAAGAACGCGCCCGGCGGCGCCATAAACAGTTGATGGAGCATGGAATCGATGCTAGCATTCCCAGCTTGATCAAGGAGATCGAGGGCCGGGATCGCCAAGATCGGGAACGCCGCATCGCGCCCCTGAAGCCGGCGCCGGACGCGCTGACGATCGATTCCACCGGACGCCTGCCAGAGCACTTATGCCAGGAAATCATTGCCTTGGGCCGGGACCGGAAGCTCTGCTAATCATGATTGCGCATGCCGTAATGCTGCGTACAAAGGAATTCTCCTGCGGGGGAGTAGGTGGCGAGTCTTTGAGGCCTTGCCTGGAAATCAACCTTGTTCCGGTCTATGGCCGGGACCTTACCGGCCGCAAGGCCGTCAATGTGGCGAGTGTGCATGTCTGAAAGTTTTGCCGAACTGTTCGAGGAAAGCCTGCGTGGCCAAACCATGCAGCCCGGGTCCATCATCATGGGTCGCGTGGTCGGAATTCGCGGCGATAGCGTCATCGTCAACGCCGGGTTCAAATCCGAAGGCGTGATCGATATCCGCCAGTTCTACAATGAGAAGGGAGAACTGGAGGTCGCTGTCGGCGATGAGGTCGAAGTTGCCTTGGATGCGGTGGAGGACGGGTTCGGTGCAACCCAGTTGTCCCGCGAAAAAGCCAAGCGTGCCAAATCCTGGACAGTTCTGGAAAAAGCCTTCGAAGGTGGCGAAGTCATCAAGGGCATCCTCACCGGCAAGGTCAAGGGCGGTTATACCGTCGACATCGACGAAGTACGCGCCTTCCTGCCCGGTTCGCTGGTGGATGTGCGCCCGGTCCGGGATACCGCCTACCTCGAAGGCAAGGAGCTCGAATTCAAGGTGATCAAGCTGGATCGCCGCCGCAACAACGTCGTTGTCTCCCGCCGCGCCGTGGTGGAGCAGGAGTACAGCGCCGAACGGGAAGCCTTGCTGGACAACCTGCAGGAAGGCAGCGTGGCGCGTGGCGTGGTCAAGAATCTCACCGATTACGGTGCATTCATCGACCTGGGCGGGATCGATGGCCTGCTGCACATCACCGACATGGCCTGGAAGCGCGTCAAGCATCCGTCCGAAGTCGTGAATGTGGGTGATGAACTGGACGTCAAGGTGCTCAAGTTCGACCGCGAGCGACGCCGCGTTTCCCTGGGCCTCAAGCAGCTCGGCGCGGATCCCTGGGAGATGATCGCCCGTCGTTACCCAGCCAGCACCCGTTTGTTTGGCAAGGTCACCAATATCACCGATTACGGCTGCTTCGTCGAAATCGAGGAAGGCGTGGAAGGTCTCGTCCATGTGTCCGAAATGGACTGGACCAACAAGAACGTCAACCCCAACAAGATGGTTTCCATCGGGGATGAAGTCGAGGTCATGGTGCTCGAAATTGACGAGCAGCGGCGTCGTATTTCCCTGGGGATGAAGCAGTGCCAGACCAATCCCTGGAAAGACTTTGCTGAAACCCATAACAAGGGCGATCGCATTTCCGGCACCATCAAGTCCATCACCGACTTTGGCGTTTTTGTCGGACTGGATGGCGGCATTGATGGGCTGGTCCATCTGTCGGACATCACTTGGGCGGAAACCAGTGACGATATCGTCCAGCGTTACAAGAAGGGCGATGAAATCGAGGCTGTGGTGTTGCAGGTCGATCCTGAGCGCGAACGGATTTCACTCGGTATCAAGCAGCTTGAGCAAGATCCTTTTGCGGCCTATCTCGCCAATCATCCCAAGGGCGCCATTGTGACCGGTCGAGTCACTGCAGTTGACCAGAAGTCAGCGGTAGTGGAACTTGCCGAAGGTGTCGAAGGCCAGCTGTGGGCTTCGGAACTGGCCCGCGAGCGAGTCGAAGATGCCCGTACTGTGTTGCGCGTCGATGATTCGGTGGAGGCCAAGATCGTCACCGTTGATCGCAAGAACCGAACCCTGACCTTGTCTGTCAAGGCCAAGGAATCCCACGAGGAAAAAGAAGCCGTGGAAGACTACGGGCGGACCCCGCAGGCGGGATCCGCCACACTTGGGGATTTGTTGCGCGAGCAGATTTCAGCTCAGAAAGACGACGATTGAGTCTGTACACGCGTCTGGGATGTCGGCGCCTGAGGGATAAACAATCTCCCGCAGGCGCCTTTGGCCCCCACCGACTCCAATATCTATATGCTCTTGATTTCTGGATTTGAACTGTCATGACCAAGTCGGATCTGATCGAACAAATGGCTAAAAATTCCGCTTTGCCACGAGGCGATGTCGAATTGGTTGTCAAAGGGATACTCGACATGATGGGCGCGGCGCTGGCGGAGGGTGACCGGATTGAAATCCGTGGTTTTGGAAGTTTTTCCCTCCATCATCGGCCCTCGCGTACAGGGCGTAACCCCAAGACGGGTGCTTCCGTCACCTTGCAGGAAAAATTTGTCCCTCATTTCAAGCCGGGCAAGGAATTGCGAGAGCGCGTAAACGCGGTAAACGGCGACGAACACTGAGATTCAACAATACATTGCGGTGCGAATTCAATCGACCCACTGATCTTTCCGGAATTTCCGAAAGTCTTCGGCCAAATTGAAAATTCACCCAGAATCAACGACAAGGGCAGCCTCCATGCGTTTGATAGGCTTGCTATTATCGCTCATGGTACTGGCGGCATTTGCTGCATTGGCGTGGCAGAATGCCGCGCCCGTCCAGGTGACCTATCCTGGCGGTAAATTGACATTGCCCCTGGCGGTCTTCTGTGCGGCCGTGCTGATGCTTGGTTGGCTGCTTGGGGTTACCAGCATGCTGGTCCCCTGGTTGAGACAAGGCTTGCGCGCTCGAAGAATTGAACGGCGTTGCCGTCTGGCTGAGCAGGAAATCACCAATCTCCGGGAAATTCCACTGAAAAATGGCCCTTGAACAGGGGCTTTTGTTCTTTCTTTTACCGGTTGCCGCCTTTACCGGCTGGTTGATCGGTCGCCACCGTCCGCCCCCGCCAACCGAATCTGATTCAAGTTCCCTCAATCGGGATTACCTGCGGGGAATGAATTATCTGCTGAGTGAGCAACCCGACAAGGCCATCGAGGTCTTTATTCGTCTGGCAGCGGTTGACAACGACACCTTTGAAACACATTTGGCTTTGGGCGCATTGTTCCGGCGCCGCGGAGAAGTCGATCGCGCGATTCGCATTCATCAGAATCTCATTGCGCGACCGAATCTCGCGCAATCCCAGAAAGCTCAGGCGCTGTTCGAATTGGCCCAGGATTACCTCAAGTTGGGTGTCCTGGATCGAGCCGAAGCGATCCTGTCCGAACTCAAGAACGATGCCCGCTGTCCTGAGGGTGTCCTAGACTCATTGCTGCACATCCATGAGCGGGAACGCGATTGGCGAGGCGCCTTGGCAACAGCCCATCTCATGATGGCCCGTCGCAACCCCATGGCATCGATTTCAACGCGAGTATCACAGTACTACTGTGAGTTGGCCCAACAACTGCTGGACGCGGGCAGTGTCACCGAGGTGCGTCCATTGCTCCAGAACGCTTTCCGGGCAGATGGCCGATGCGTGCGTGCCAGCCTGCTGGAAGCGCGCTTGGCATTGCTGGAGCAGGATCATCGAGCGGCGCTGCGAAGTTTTTTACGAATCATTGATCAAGACCTGCATTTTTTGCCTGTCGTGATCGATTCGATTCTTGAACTGTATGGGCGCCTGGGGGATTTTTCCGGCCGTGAGGCTTTCCTGAACCGATTGTTGCAACAATCCGGATCAGCCGATGAATCCCGAATTCTGGGCATCCTTCGGCTGCGGCTCAAGATGGACAGCGATCCTGCCGATGCCTTACGGCAGTATGCCGAAGGTCAACCCACACTCCAGGGATTGCAGGAATGGCTCCAGGCGCGTCTGGAGCAGGGGGGGGCGCTGGATGCGGGGGAACTGGTGCGGTTCGGTGAACTGCTGCATGCCATTGTGGCGAGTTATCACCGTTATCGCTGTGGCCATTGTGGATTTTCCGGGCAGGTCATGCACTGGCAATGTCCCGGTTGTCAGCAATGGAACACGATCACCCCTTTGGCATGCCCGCCGGGCTTATCCTCTTCGCTGCCCTTGTTCGGGGAGGAAACGGGTGACTTCCGGCACTGAAGCGGGTCAGATGTTGGCCCGATCCACACGATAGAGACAATGAGGAGACTGCTTCATGAATGCGTTGTTCCATCTGAAATGGGCATCGGCTGCCGCTGGCCTGCTGGTTGCTTTTGGTGTGCAAGCCACGCCTGTCAATGTCAACACTGCGGATATGCAGGCAATTGCGGATGCGCTGCCGGGCATTGGACCCGCGAAAGCCAAGGCGATCATTGATTACCGGACCCAGCACGGACCGTTCAAAGTCAAGGAAGACCTGGCCAATGTTCCCGGCATCGGCGCGGCCACTCTGGAGAAAATAAAAGGAGATGTGCTGTTGCAGGAAAGCGGGGCCAAGTCTGCCCCTGCCACGAAAAAGTAAACTCTGAGCATCAAGGGGTCCCCGACATCCGGGGGCCCCGACTTTGCTAAAATAATCCTGCCGTTTATTCTTCTGTCCCCACTCGCCGTTTGTAAGCAAACGGGTCAGCAATCGCATCATGACTCCATCTGGGAGTTCTCAAGGAGCGTTTTAATGAGCGTCATCGCTTCCGACAGTGTCCGCCGGATCCGTAAAGCCGTCTTTCCGGTTGCGGGTCTGGGCACTCGGTTTCTTCCTGCCACCAAAGCCAGCCCCAAGGAAATGCTGCCGGTGGTGGATAAGCCGCTGATCCAATATGCGGTGGAGGAGGCGGTGGCGGCCGGTGCCGAAGTCATGGTGTTCGTCAACGGTCGCAACAAACGGGCGATTCCCGATCACTTCGACAAGGCTTATGAGCTTGAACGGGAACTGGAAGCCCGCGGCAAGCACAAATTGTTGGAAATGGTACGCCGCATCGTCCCCGAGAAGGTGACTTGCGTCTATATTCGCCAGTCCGAGGCGCTGGGTCTGGGGCATGCGGTGTTGTGCGCGCAACCCGTGATCGGTAATGAACCCTTTGCAGTGCTGCTGGCGGATGATCTGCTCGATGGCCGGGGCCAGCCGGTCTTGTCCCAGATGTGCGACACCTACGAGGAGTATGGGGCGAGCATCCTGGCGGTTGAAGAAGTCCCGCCCAGTCACACCGACCAGTACGGTATTGTCCAGATCGGTAAAAAGCCCGGAAAGGTGTGCGAAATCGAAGGCATGGTGGAAAAGCCCAAGCCGGAAGAGGCGCCTTCCAATCTGGGCGTGGTGGGACGATACATTCTCACTCCTCGGATTTTTGAACTGATCCGGAAAGTGCCTCGCGGCGCCGGGGGCGAATATCAGTTGACCGATGCCATTGCGGCATTGTTGCCCTACGAGAAAGTGTTTGCCTATCAATTTGATGGCAAGCGCTATGACTGCGGCAGCAAGCTGGGCTACCTGCAGGCCAATGTGGAATACGCGCTGCGCCACCCCGATGTGGGCCAGGAGTTCAGGGCCTATCTGCGCCAGGCGGTGGACGCGGGATTGCTCGATACCGACTAGTTGCCTCCCCCTTGCGGCGGCGCCGATACCCGCCGCAAGGGATCAGGAAAGATAGCGGCTAAACCTGGCGCGCCTGACAGGGCGCATTGCCCAGATAGGTCGATGGCGTCAGTGCCAGTAACCGGTCCCGAACATCGTCCGGCAAGGATAGTTCGGCAATGAAGACCAGGAGTTGCTCGGGCGTGATGCGTTGCCCGCGCGTCAATTTCTTCAATTGTTCATAAGGCTGGGGAATGCCGTAACGGCGCATGACGGTCTGGATGGCCTCGCCAACCACTTCCCAATTGGCATCCAGATCGCGCTGCAGGGCGACGGGATCAGCCTCCAGCTTGCTGAGACCGCGCAGGATGGATTGGTAGGCGATCAGGCTGTGGGCGACGCCTACGCCGAGGTTGCGCAGCACGGTGGAATCACTCAGATCCCGCTGCCAGCGCGAAACCGGCAGTTTTTCGGTGAGATGGCCAAGCAAGGCATTGGCGATGCCCAGATTGCCTTCCGCATTCTCGAAGTCGATGGGATTGATCTTGTGGGGCATGGTGGATGAGCCCACCTCGTTTTCCACAGGCCGCTGGCGAAAATAGCCGACGCTGATGTAGCCCCACACATCCCGGCACATGTCCAGCAGGATGGTGTTCATGCGCATCAGGGCGGCGAAATATTCCGCCATGTAGTCGTGCGGCTCGATCTGGGTGGTGAACGGATTCGATGCCAGCCCCAAATCGTTGACGAAGCGGCTGCTGAGGGTCGGCCAATCGGTTTCGGGGTAGGCGATGTAGTGGGCGTTGAAATTGCCCACTGCGCCATTGAGCTTGCCCCACAGGAGGACATCGGCGAACTGGCGACGCTGGCGATCCAGTCGATGGACAAAGTTCGCCATTTCCTTGCCCAGCGTGGTGGGAGAGGCGGGTTGACCATGGGTGCGGGCCAACATGGGCCAGTCGGCGTAGCGATGCGCCAGGGTGCGCAGGGCTTCGATCAACTGATCCAGCATTGGCAACAGAATCTGTTCCCGGGCATCTTTCAGCATCAAGCCATGGCAGAGGTTGTTGATGTCTTCAGACGTGCAGGCGAAATGGATGAATTCGCTGACGGCCTCCAGCTCTGTATTTCCTGCAATTTGCTCCTTGAGAAAATATTCCACTGCCTTGACGTCGTGGTTGGTGATTTCCTCGATGGATTTTACCCGTTGGGCCTGCTCCAGGCCAAAGCGGGAGCTGATGTCGTGCAATCGCTGTTGCGCCCAATCGCTGAGCGGCGGCACTTCGGGAATCGTGAACTCGCAAGACAACATCTGTAGCCAACGCACTTCCACCATCACACGGTAACGAATCAAACCGAACTCGCTGAGGATCGATCTCAGCTCGAAGGTTTTATCGGCGTAACGGCCGTCAATGGGGGAAAGGGCGGTCAGCGCGGTCAGTTCCATAGAATCTCCGGTCCAGGCTCTGGCAGAGACCGGACGCGCGGGGAATGACGCATCCGGTGATAAACTCGATCAGGGCGCTCATCATACTGCAATCGATGTTTATTGCGTTTCAAACGCCGCTTTTTGCCGAATGATGGCAGTCTGTATGGAGGAATGGCCATGGATTCACGACAATCCGGGACCCGGTTCGAGCACGACAGCCTGGGATCGGTTGAGGTGCCGGCAGGGGCCTGCTGGGGCGCGCAAACCCAGCGAGCGGTTGAGAACTTCACGATCGGCGGTGGGAAGATGCCACTCGCTTTCATTGAGGCGGTTGCCTTGATCAAGGCCGCTGCTGCGGAGGCCAATGGCCAGTTGGGGCTGTTGTCCTCGGACATGGCGCTGGCCATCGTCCAGGCCAGCGATGCCATTGCCCAGGGAGCGCATGCCGACCAGTTCCCGGTGGATGTTTACCAGACCGGCTCCGGTACCAGCACCAACATGAATGTGAACGAGGTGATCGCCCATCTCGCCGGCGCGGCGCTGGGTCGGCCCATCCATCCCAACGACGACGTCAACCTGGCCCAGAGCAGCAATGACGTCATTCCCACCGCGATCCACGTGAGTGCGGTGCTGATGCTGGATCGGGCGCTTCTGCCCGCCATCGAGGCGTTGGAACAGTCGATTGCTCAAAAGGCGGCGACTCTTGACGGGGTGGTGAAGACGGGACGCACCCATCTCATGGATGCCACGCCGGTCCGGATGTCCCAGGAACTGGGCGCGTGGGCCAGCCAGCTCGCCCAGAGCCGCCACCGCCTGCAGGATACCCGTGGACGATTGCTGGCCCTGGCTCAAGGCGGCACGGCGGTCGGCACCGGACTCAATGCGCCGCCTGATTTTGTTCCCGCTTTCCTGGCGGGCCTGCAACGGCGCACTGGCGTCGCCTTTCGCGCTGCGGACAATCCATTCGCTGCCCTTGCGGGCCAGGAAACGGCCCTGGAATTGTCGGGCAATCTCAAGGTCTTGGCAGCGGTGCTGATGAAGATCGCCAATGATTTGCGCTGGATGAACAGCGGTCCGCTTGCAGGATTGGGGGAAATCACCCTACCGCCCCTGCAACCGGGCAGCAGCATCATGCCGGGCAAGGTCAATCCGGTGATCCCCGAGGCAGTCGCTCAGGTAGCCGCCCAGGTCATTGGCTACGATGCCGCCATCACCGTCGCGGCCCAATCCGGCAATTTTCAGCTCAATGTGATGTTACCGCTGATTGCCCATAACCTGCTCACAGCGCTGAGCCTGCTAAGCCGGGCGTGCCAGGCTTTGGGCGTGCGGGCGATCGATGGATTCGTCGTGCATTCTGGCCACATACGTGACTGCGTGGCACGTAATCCGATTCTTGTCACGGCCCTGAATTCCCTGATTGGGTATGAAGCGGGGGCCCGTATTGCCAAGGCAGCGCTTGAGCGAGGCATGCCCGTGCGCGAAGTCGCCCGCGAGATGACCGAACTCACCGAAGCGGAGTTGGATCGTTTGCTTGATCCCATGATGCTGACCCGAGGCGGGATGCCCCAAGATCAGGTTCAGGAAAACGACGTAGGGTCAGAAAGCTAGGGTTTACTGACAAGGATATTTAGTTTATGGCTCCAACTCATTGAGTTGGTTTCAAATGACGCATGTTAGTGAAATGTTGGCGAATTGAATCAAAAGGGTAGCGATGCCGACTCACCGCCAAAATGCAATGATGAGCGACGATTCCATGATTCAGATCACTTCGCTAACTTGCCAAGGTCGCATAATCGATATTATGTTAAATGATATATTTTTGCCGATTTCACAGTCTTCGATAGACCCGCCGATATTCTCTTCATAAGAAGAATTTCAGTACGCATCCCGCGTCGACACGTTGTAGGATGCCTGCCAGTCGTCCGGGGTGCTCATGTCCAATTCACAACAGGAAACAATTCGCGAGGATTGGCCATCAGGCGTCATTCAAGGAATGAAACTGTCTGTGGCCGTTGGAAGCGCGTTGGCGTCTGTATGGCTGCTGGCGATGGGTGGTGCGGGCCAAACAGTTTTGTTGAGGCCTGTGCTGTTGGCTTGGCTGGCTTTTGGCGTGGCAGGAAGCGCCCGCTGGTCCGCTCGTTGGTTGTCACTTGCAACATGGCGGGATGGGGCCATCGTGCTGGCACTGGCTTGGGCTGCCGATCCTGGCGCCACGCTTTGGGCCGTTCCGGCAAGCCTCGTGACCGTCTTTTCATTGACTCAGGGATCCACCGCCCTCATTGGCGGCGTATTCCTGTTTGCATCCCTGCGGGCGCGCTGGCTGAGAAATGCACCCCTGTCCCCAGCTTCGGCACTGGCATTCCTGCTGTTGCCGATCGGTTTCAATCTGCTGCTTTTGCTGGGGAATAGTCATCTGTTGGCGACCTGGGGGGGTGCCTTCCTTGGAGACGAGGCTTCGTTGGCGGTAAGGGCAGCATTCGGGCGGGCCTTGCTCCTGAGCGGCCTCAATCTGGGCGCTTTCTGGGGCATGGGAATGTTGCTGGATGGCCGGGGAACCCGTGATCTGCGCCTGTTGCTACTGGCGATTCTGTGTGGAACATGGGCCGCCTGGACTCCCGTCCTGGCCGATTGGGGTAGTAGCGCGACCATCGCCGGACTTAATCCAGCATTCGGTTTGGCCGGAATTGTTGGCTTTGCAGCGCTGGCTCAAGGAGGCCTCTGGGCGCAGACTTTCCTGCTGACGGGTCTCCTGATGGAAGGCTTGCGGGGGCAGCGGCCGCAATGGACCACCGCGTGGGCGCAAGGCCGCGAAGGGGCAGGCAAGGGCGCTGTGTATGGTGCCTTGTTCATGCTGATTCTGGGACTTGCGGAGGCGCTCCTGCAGGCGGCAGCATTCAAACAATTCCTGCAAACTGCTCCCCTGATGGCGGGTGTCGTGCTGGGGCCATTGCTGTTTGGACTGGCGCGCACGCTGGTCGAGAGTTTCGATGGCAGCGCGCCGTTTGTGGGACGCCTACGGAATAATCTAAAAACGCCGCGTAATTATGCCCGCGGCATTGTATTGGGCCTGGGGCTTGCACTGGCGCTGGATCGGAACATTGGCGCATCGCCCGACCTGAGCCGTTTTGCCTGGGGATTCGTCATAGGCGCCATCGGCAGCGCGGGGGTCGATCTGGCGGCGGATGCCTGGCGGTGCCTGCGGGGTGCGCGTCACTATCTGGATACGGGCCGGTCCTATGTCTTTGCCAGCTTGCTGGGGGGCGGCGTGGGCGGACTGCTGGCTTGGTATTTCGATGCCTTGCAGTTGCAAATCGTGGGCGAGAAGCTCATGCGCTACGCCCTGATCCATGGCCCCAATGCGGGCCGACCCGTCTACGACTATGTCACCTATCCCCTGTTCAGCCGTTGGGGCGCCATTGACCTGGGCGCGGTACCGGGAGGACTCAAGCAGTTCTACTGTGACTCGCTGGCCGGCGTCATCAACTGGTCCATCGCCGCGCCGCTGTTCAGCATCAACCTTGTCGTTCTGACGGCAATGTTCGAACGCAGCACTGCCCCCTTGCGCCATTTGTTTACTCGCGACGGGCTGGTGGGCGTGGCAGCGCAAGCCGTGCGTGTCCAGCGCTGGGGCTTGTGGATGGCGCCCATCATCCAGACTTTTCTCAAGATGGCGCCCGACCCCACCGCATACAATCAGGACGGCGCCCTGCGCACCGGACTGGCCACGGTACAGAGCTTGCGCCTGGATGAGGCCGCGTTCCGGCGCTGGAGCCTGGAAAGCTTTTTGGGGCTGATGGCCTACGGTTGGCTGCGAATCCTGATCTGGTTCGATCACATGGGTCTGCGGGTGGCCAGTCTGGTCAATCTGTCCTTCATCGGTCTGGACCGACTGGAGGCTCGTTTGGCGCGTTGGCTGGGCCACGCCTCCCCCACCCCGGTGATTCCTGAAGGTATCCGTCGTTTTGCCACCTGGGCCCCATTGCTGTTGCCGTTCTATATTCCCCGCGGCGGAGAATGGGATGTCGTTTGGCAGGAATCGCAGCGCCTCGCGGCCTCTCCGGATGCGCCCCTGCTCCCGGCCGCACAGTTGCTGCTGGGAACTTACATCGCCGCTGGCGTTGGCGGTTTCTTCCTGCTGATTTGGCTCTTGAGGCGATTGCATCGGACTCGCCAGGCTAGTGTCCCCGTACTGGCCCGGTTGAACAGCGGGCGCTACCAGTTGGAGATCGCTGCCGATGGCAATAGCCGCAGCCTGGTCCGCACCGCGAATGGGGGAAGTCTCGATTTTTCCAGACGCAGCGCAGATCCCGCCCTGGCTCATGGCCACACGTTCTATCTGCAGGAATTTCTGCCCGAGACAGGCCGCTTCTCGCTTCCAAACGACCTGCTTCGCGCCCGAATGGATGGCGCCGCGCGTACCGCCCAGCGCACGCCAGCCGACACGGTTGTCCTGACGCAGGATGGGGCGGATGGACTCAACGCGCGTATCGAGGTCCGTCCATTCGCACACGGCGAAGCCATGCTATGGCGGATTCATCTTTCTCAAAGCGCCGGGCGCGCGCGGCGGTTGCGGATCACCAGTTATCTGGAATGGGCGCTCAATCGGCCGGACGTTTACCTGCGTCGTCCCGATTTCAATGCCATTCATGTCGGTGTGCGGTTTATCCGCGATCGCGCTGCCCTGCTCGCCCATAATCGCCTGCTGGGTGGCGAGCATCCCAATCGGCACCCGCCGGGCTGTGCCTTTGTCGCTGTCAAGCCGAGTGATTGCGTCCGCTTGGTGGGCTATGAGGATGATCGCAGCCGTTTCCTGGGTCTCGGCACCCTCGCCGCGCCTCAGGGTTTGGCGGGCCATGAACTGCGCGGAGTTGGTGATGAGGGTTTGCTGTACCCCTTCGATCCTGCTGCCGCGTTGCAGGTGGAAGTGGATCTCGCACCGGAGGATACCGTCGAGCTGGAATGGATCGAGGGTTGGGCCGACTCCGAAGCCGCCGCCCTTGACGCGATCAACCATGCATTTCCGTCTGATATTCCCCCCCCATCGTTGCAGGCGATGAAAAAAATCCCGCCGCGCAGCATTCTGCCCCGCCCCGGCCTTGACCCGCTATTTGGTTTCACTCTGGACGGTCGCGGCTTTGCAATGGGGCCGGACACGCCGCGCCCGTGGACTCATGTGCTGGCCAATCGCCAGGGACATGGCGTGTTGATCGGCAACGATGGCGCCCAGTTCTCTTTTTCCGGCAATGCCCAGCAAAATGGTCTGACGCCGTTTACCCTGGACACCGTTCCCGCCCAGTCCTGCGCCCAGGCTGTGTATGTGACTGATCTGGAAACCGGCGCGCTGGTGACACCGGGTTTGACTCCCCTCAGGCAAAACGCGGCGCAAGATGTGCGTTTCGAACCCGGACAGGCCGTACTGGCCAGCGCCGGGGCGGATCTAGCGCTTTGCATGACGGTCGCCGTGCTGCCGGATGAACCCGTGGAAGTGCGGGTCCTGCGGGTGGAGAATCGCTCGGCGCATCCCCGAAAGCTCCGTCTGACAGCCTTTGCCCATCTTTCTCTGGCAGAGTTGCCGCAAGACAGCCATGGCCAGATCCGGGCGCATTTTGATCCCGAATTGAGAGCCTGCCTGTTCTCCCGGCCCCGACAGGTGTTCCATGCCGGCATGGGATTTCTCGCCATCGATCTGCCGGTGGAAGCCCATACCTTCAACCGTCGGGCGTTCTGGGGCGCGGCCGGCGACCTCACCCGCCCTGCCATGGCCCTCACGGGCTGTCCGCAGAACGATCAGCTACCGGATGGAGAAACCATCGCGGCCCTGAGTGGCGTTTTCCGGCTTGCGCCCTTCGCCACACAAGAACTCGTTGTGCTGATGGGGCAGGCCAAGACGGCCAAGGACGCCGCCCGGTTGATTCGCCGCTACGGCCAGCCCGCACCCGCCACGCAGTCCCTCGCCCGCACCCGGGACGAATGGACCGACATCCTCGGGCAACTGCGCATTGAAACCGACCACCCCGACTTCGATCGACTGGTCAACGACTGGCTGCCCTATCAGGTGCTCACCGCCCGACTCTGGGGTCGGCTGGGACCGAATCAGCGCAGCGGGGCCTTCGGCTTCCGGGATCAGCTACAGGACGTGCTGCCGTTGATCTGGACATGGCCGGAGCTTGCGCGCGAGCAGATCCTGCGTCATGCCGCGGTTCAGTTCCCGGAGGGCGATGTGCTGAAGTGGTGGCACCCGGCAACTGACGGCGGCATCGGACTGGGTCAGCGCAGTCGTGCCAGTGATCCACATCTGTGGTTGCCTTACCTGGTGAGTCACTACGTCACAGCCACGGGCGATTGGGATGCCCTGGAGACACAAGTGCCCTATTTGGAAGGCCGACCCATTCCCAAGGGCTGGCCGGACATCGCCTTTGTTCCCCGCGTATCCCGCGAGCAAGAGAATCTTTATCGCCATTGCCGGCGCGCCATTGCGTTCAGCCTGGCCCACCTCAGTCCCCGCGGCTTGCCCCGGATGGGCGCGGGAGACTGGAACGATGGACTCGATCAACTTGGCTTGAAAGGTCGTGGCGAAAGCGTGTGGATGGCGCTATTCCTGCACGATGTATTGCGGCGGTTTGCGCCCCTGGCGCGGCGTGTCGAAGGCATGCAGGGTGAACAACGGGATCTCGAAGCAGCCAGACGGTTACGCACGGCAATTGATGGCTGCTGGCTGGGGGATCGTTTCCTGCGCGCGACCAGTGATCAAGGCGAGCCGTTTGCGCCATTGACCGCACTGATGGCCTCCTGGCCGGCGATTTCGGGCGCGGCGGATGCTGAACGGGCGGAAACGGCTTTGACGGCGGGTCTGGCTGGATTGGAACAGCCTGGCCTGATCCGCCTGCTGGATGAGGCTTTTGACGGCGACAGCAAGCCTTACCCCGGGCGGATCGCATTGTACCCGCCAGGTGTGCGCGAAAACGGGGGCCAATACAGCCATGGCGCCACCTGGCTGGTCGATGCGGCGCTCACTGTGTCTGCCCAGGCGGGGAGTGCTGGCGACGGTCCACGCGCCAATCATTGGCATCAACGTGCCTGGTCGTTGTGGCAAAAGCTTTCACCGATGAACAAGGATCCCGCGCGCCATGGGCTGCCGCCTTACCAACAGGCCGCTGATGTGTATTGGGGGGCGGGTCATGACGGCCGCGGAGGGTGGACGGGTTATACCGGCGCCGCCGCGCGCATGCTCTGGACCGCCTATGGTTTGCTGGGGCTAAGGCTGGAGCAAGGCGAGTTCACCATTGACCCGGCAGCGTTCACGCGGGTGGGAGCGCCCCGTTTGCGCGCTGTGCGCTATCGTGGCCGCTTATATCGCTCGTCCATGGCGGTGAGCCCGGAGTCAGATCGCGTGCCAGACAATCGCCATTCCGGCGAAGTGTAAGTACCCCCCTGGTTTTTACTGGAGCGCGCCATCCATTGTCAGCGGAATATGCAATGGGCGCGCGCAATCGCATCAAATGCTGTATTTGTGATCGGGGTGCAGCAGTTGCTGTGAATTGCGATGAGGGATTCCCATGGCTCGATTGTTCAAGAAACGCTACCACCCTCCAGGAACCGCACCGGGCACGCTCACCGAGCACACCCCCGCAGGAAATGCGGTCCGGATCACGGCGATGCTCTATGACGCCCAGGAAACGCATATGCTTCCCGAAAATGCGCTGGGAAGTCTTCCCGAGCCGAAGGAAGGGGGGCGGTTGTGGGTGCATGTCCAGGGAACACCTGATACCGACCAGCTGAATCAACTGGGCAGGCGTTTCGGCCTCCACCCCTTGGCCCTGGAGGACGTCGCCAACGTCGGGCAACGGCCCAAAATCGACCAATACGATCAAAACCTGTTCGTGGTGCTCGGCATGCCCGTTCTAGTGGTGGACGAGCTGCACGTCGCCGACATCAGCCTGTTTCTGGGCAAGGATTTTGTGATCAGTGTCTGCGAAGGCGCCGAAGATCCCTTCGTCGAGGTGCGCAAACGGCTTCAGAACGGTGGTGGGCGCTTGCGTCAGCTGGGTGCGGATTTTCTGTTTTATGCACTCATCGATACCGTCGTGGATCAGGCCTATCCGGTACTGGAGACCCTTGGGGAAACCATCGAAACCCTGGAAGTGGAATTGCTGGAGCGGCCCAATCGCGACATGCTCGGTCAATTGCATCTGCTCAAGCGCGAATTGATTCTGCTACGCCGCCAATTGTGGCCGGCCCGGGATCTCCTTTCGCAGATGATGCGCAACGATCTGGAACTGCTGCATCCGGAAACGCTGGGCTATTTCCGCGATGCACATGACCACGCCGTGCAGATTATCGATCTCATCGAAAGCTACCGCGACATCACCGCTTCCATGCTGGATGTCTATCTCTCCAGCATGAGTCATCGATTGAACGACATCATGCGGGTTCTGACCGTCATCACCACGATCTTCATGCCATTGACTTTCATTGCCGGTATTTACGGCATGAACTTTGTCGCCAATGACAAGAGCTTTTGGGCCATGCCGGAAATCCGCACGACTTACGGTTATCCCGTGGTATTGGGGGTGATGCTCGTCATTGCGGTGGGCATGCTGCTGTCATTCCGCCGCAGCGGATGGCTGCGGTAACTTTTACACGGACAATGGCTTCACGATGGCCGCTACACCTTCCAACGCAGACTGACATCGCGTCTCATCTGCCGCTTGGCGTGTGTTGGCCACGTCCAAAGAACCCGACAACGGCGCGCCTGTCGTTCAGCCGCCGGCCAGCAGCCGTTTCAATTCGGGCACACAGGAACCACAACCGGTGCCGGCCTGGAGCTTCTGGCCGATGGCTTCCAGGGTCACTGCCTCGCCCTGGGTGATGGCCTTGAGCAATCGGTTGCGCCCCACCTGGAAACAGGAACAGACAATCTCGCCCTGATCCTCCCCCGCCGCCGGCGAACGTCCCGCCAGCAGGCTCATGCGCGCCGCGGCATCCAGTTCCGGTGCGTCAAACAGGCCCTCCAACCACTGACGCGCCGGCAGGTTGCCGTCCCGACTGACGAACAAACAGCTCTCCAGTCGCCCGGCGCGGATCAACGCGGCGCGGTAACGACCGGCCCCCGCATCCTGAAACTCCAGCCATTCATCCGCCTCCGCGTGGCCCAGGCGGGTCATGGCCCAGGCCGACCAGTCGCCCGGCATGGCGGTGTCAGCCAGTTCATAGCGTGAGCAGCGGGTGCCCGTTGAACGCACCCAGTAATCGACGCCGACCGTCTCCAGGTCGCCTCGAACCAATGCAAAGCCCTGCCAGGCACAGGCATAAGCGCTGATCCGGACCGGCGTGTGCTTGAATTCCGGTTCGCCGGAAATGGGATCCACCACCGGATTGACCAAGGCATCCACCCGGCCCTTGCCGGCAAACACATCGTTCCAGTGCATCGGCACGAACACCGTGCCGGGACGTTGGTCGCCGGTGAGGCGCGCGCGCGCCAGCATTCGTCCCCACGGGGTTTCGAGATGCACCAGGCACCGATCGGCAATCCCCAACACTGCGGCATCGCGCGGATGCAGCTCGGCATAGGGCTCGGTGAGATGAGTCGACAGGCGCGGAGAGCGGCCGGTACGGGTCATGGTGTGCCATTGGTCGCGGATGCGGCCGGTGTTGAGCACCAGTGGGTAGTCGGTATCCGGCGCATGAACAGGCGTGCGATAACGCACTGGCACCAGGCGGGCACGCGCATCGGGGGTGTAGAAGCGCCCATCGGCAAACATGCGGTCGGTGCCGGTCCCCGCCGTACGTACCGGCCAGCGTATCGGATCCAGCGTTTCATAGGCCGCGCTGTCCACATCAGCGAGTCCGGAGAGGTCGAAGTCCCGCGTGCCTGCATTCTCAAAGGCAGACAGCCGCGCGTGCTCGCGAAAAATATCCCTCGACCCGGCATAGTTGAAGCCGGCGCCGAACCCCATGCGGCGCGCCACCTCCTGGACCACCCACCAATCAGGCTGGGCTTCCCCCGGTGCGTCCAGAAAGGCGCGCTGGCGCGAGATGCAGCGTTCGGAATTGGTTACCGTCCCTTCACGCTCACCCCAGGTCGCGGCTGGAAGCACCACATGCCCCAAGGCGGTGGTATCGGTCTCGCACATGTCCGAGACCACCACCAACGGACAGCGCCGCAAGGCGTCCTTGACTCGGTCGGCGTCAGGCAGGCTCACCACCGGATTGGTGGCCATGATCCACAGCGCCTTGATGCGCCCCTCACCCACCGCCTCGAACAATTCCACGGCCTTCAAGCCCGGCCGGCGCGCGATGACCGGGCTCTCCCAGAAACGCTGCACAATCGCCTGATGCTCGGGCGATTCCAGGTCCAGATGGGCGGCAAGCTGGTTGGCCAAGCCGCCCACTTCGCGCCCGCCCATGGCATTGGGCTGGCCGGTGATGGAAAAGGGTCCCATGCCCGGCTGGCCAATGCGGCCGGTGAACAGGTGGCAGTTGATGATGGCGTTGACCTTGTCGGTGCCGGCGGAGGATTGATTCACGCCTTGCGAAAACAGGGTGACCACCCGTTCGGTGCGTGCGAACAAACGGAATAACGCGGCGACGTCCTCCTCGGGGACACCACACCCGGCAGCCACCGCCGGAATCGATGGCGCGTCGTCACGGGCAGCGGCCAGGGTGGCCGCATAGCCGCTGGCATGACTTTCAAGAAAGGCAAAATCTGCCCTGCCCTCCCGCGCCAGATGCGCCAGCAGACCGTTGAAGAGCAAGACGTCGGTGCCAGGCCGGACGGGCAAATGCAAGCCTGCCAGATCGCAACTGGCGGTGCGGCGGGGATCGATCACCACCAGACTGAGATCGGGTCGCTCGGCCTTGGCCGCCTCGATGCGCCGATACAGCACCGGATGACACCAGGCCAGGTTGGAGCCGACCAGGATCAGTACATCCGCCTGCTCCAGATCCTCGTAGCAGCCCGGCACGGTGTCGCTGCCAAACGCGCGCTTGTGGCCGGCGACGGCGGAGGACATGCACAGGCGGGAATTGGTGTCGATGTTGGCCGAGCCGATATAGCCCTTCATCAGCTTGTTGGCAACATAGTAATCCTCGGTCAGCAATTGTCCCGAGACATAGAACGCAACCGCATCTGGGCCATATTGCTCGATGGCAGACTGGAACCCCCCGGCCACCCGCGTCAACGCCGCCTCCCAGGAAACCGCTTGTCCATCCACCCGTGGCTGGCGCAGGCGGTGGTCATGGCCGACGGTTTCGCCGAGTGCCAGCCCTTTGGAGCACAGCCGGCCGAAGTTGGCCGGATGGGCTGGATCCCCCGAGATTGCGACCGAACCGTCTGGCTGCACCTGAGCCAGCACACCGCAACCCACCCCGCAATACGGGCAGGTGGTGCGGACCGCAGGCTGAGCAGAGGGGTTGTCAGCCCCTGGCGCCATCAAGGGGAACCCCCACTCCCCGGCAGGCCGATGAACACCGTGCCATTGTCAACGCGCGTGGGGAAGCAGGCTGTTTCCCCTTCATCGGGCGCCAAAGCGGATCCTGTCTCCAGCGCAATGCCCCAGTTGTGCAGCGGGCAATAGACACGGCGTTCGCAGACGATGCCTTCTGAGAGCGGGCCGCCACGGTGGGGACAATGGTTGCGCAGGGCAAAAACCTCATCCTCGCGGTTGCGGAAGACGGCGATCTCGCCGGATGGATGCTTCACCACCCGGGCACCCAGGGGCGGAATGGCCATCAGTGGCCCCACCTCGATCCAGTCCAGACCAGTTGTGGAATCAGGGGCCTGTGTCTGTGTCATGAAGCCTATTCTCCTGCAACAAGCCGCGCTCAGGCCAGGGAGGCGAGCGGTTCAAAGGCATGGGTGTCTTTTTCCTGCGCAACCAAGGTGGCCCAGGGGTCGATCTGGGCATGGACCTGGGAGTCATGGAAACGCTGCGCCAGCGCCTGGCGCCCCGGCGCGTCTTCCACAATGCGCTGTTTCACGAAGTTCAAGCCCACCCGCTCGATCCAGGGGGCAGTGCGTTCCAGATAATGGGCATCCTCCCGGTACAGTTGCAGGAAGGCAGCAGTGTATTCGGCCACTTCCTCGGGGGTTTTGACGTGGCAGAGCAGGTCCGTCGCGCGCACCTTGACGCCACCATTACCGCCCACATGCAGCTCGTAGCCTGAATCCACACAGACCACACCCAAGTCCTTGATGGTGGCTTCGGCGCAGTTGCGGGGGCAGCCCGAGACGGCGAGCTTGACCTTGTGCGGCGTCCAGGTGCCCCAAGTCATCTTTTCCAGATCAATGCCCAAGCTTGTGGAATCCTGAGTGCCGAAGCGGCACCACTCCTTGCCGACACAGGTCTTGACCGTGCGCAGGGATTTGCCGTAGGCATGGCCGGAGACGAAACCGGCCTCATTGAGATCCGCCCACATGTGAGGCAAATCCTCTTTCTTGACGCCCAACAGGTCGATGCGCTGCCCGCCGGTGATCTTGACCGTGGGAACGGCGTATTTGTCCGCCACATCGGCGATGGCCCGCAGTTCTTGGGCATTTGTCACCCCGCCCCAGATGCGCGGAATGACCGAGTAGGTGCCATCCTTCTGGATGTTGGCGTGGGCGCGCTCGTTGATGAAACGGGATTGCGGATCGTCCAAGGCTTCGCCTGGCCAGGTCGCGATGAGGTAATAGTTGATCGCCGGACGGCAGCTGGAACAGCCATCGGGGTTGTGCCATTCGAGGAACTGGCGCACCTGTCCGGCCGTGATGAGGTGATGGTCGCGAATCGCGGCCCGCACCTCGTCATGCGTGCGTTCAGTGCATTTGCACATCGACTTGCGGCTGGGCGTCGCGCTGTATTCACCGCCCAAAGTGGAAGCGAGAATCTGCTCCACAAGACCCGTGCAGGATCCGCAGGAGGAGGAGGCCTTGGTGTGTGCCCTGACCTCATCCAAAGTAAACAGTTTCTTCTCGGTGATCGCCTTGACGATGGTGCCCTTGCAGACGCCATTGCAGCCGCAGATCTCGGCCGTATCAGGCAAGCTGGCGGCATTGGAACTGCCACCCCGGCCCGAGTCGCCCAGATGGGCCTGGCCGAACAGCAGCATCTCGCGCATCTCGGAAACATCCGTGCGATCGCGCAGCAACTGGAAATACCAACTGCCATCGCCAGTATCGCCATACAGAACGCTGCCCTTGATACAGTTCGCCGCGTCCAGCACCAGCCGTTTGTAGACCCCGCGCCGGGGATCCTGGAAGACGATTTCCTGCGTCCCCTCGCCGCCGGAAAAATCCCCGGCGGAGAACAGATCGATGCCGGTGACCTTGAGCTTGGTGGCCGTCACCGAGCCGGTGTAGCGGCCATAACCCAAGCCCGCCAGGTGGTTGGCGCACACCTTGGCCTGTTCGTAGAGCGGCGCCACCAGGCCGTAGGCGATGCCCCGATGTTGCGCGCACTCCCCCACCGCATAGATTGCGGGATCAAAGGTTTGCAGGGTATCGCTGACTACCACGCCGCGCTCGCAATGCAGGCCCATCTGCTTGGCCAGCGTCACATTGGGGCGGATGCCCACGGCCATCACCACGAGATCAGCGGGAATCTCGCTGTCATCCTTGAAGCGGACGCCAGTCACGCGCGATTCCCCCAGAATGGCTGCCGTCTGGGCACCCATGCGGAACTTGAGGCCCCGTTCTTCCAGGGATTTCTGCAGCAGCGCGCCGGCTGGGCGATCCAGTTGTCGTTCCATAAGCGTGTCAGTCAGATGGATGACCGTGACGTCCATGCCGCGCTTGAGCAGGCCATTGGCGGCTTCCAGCCCGAGCAGGCCGCCGCCGATGACCACGGCATGGCGCTGTCCGGAGCGGGCCGCCTCCAGCATCGCGTCCACATCCTTGAAATCACGGAAAGTCACTACCCCGGGCAGATCCTTGCCCGGCAGCGGAATGATGAAGGGATCCGAGCCGGTGGCAAGCAGCAGACGATCGTAGGGGACCTCAGTGCCATCGGCGGCCCGGACGCAGCGGCGGTGGCGGTCCACTTCGGTCACCGCCTTGCCGGTCAGCAGGGTAATGCCATTCTCGGCGTACCAAGCGGCATCGTTGAGGACAATCTCCTCCGGCGTCTTTTCGCCGCACAGGACGGGGGACAGCAGGATGCGGTTATAGTTGACGTGGGGCTCTGCGCCGAAGATGGTGATGTCGTACAGTTCGGGAGCCAGCTTGAGCAGCTCCTCGACCGTCCGCACCCCGGCCATGCCATTGCCCACCACCACCAGTTTCCGCTTGCCCATGCCGTTTTGCCTCCCGAGCCTGTCGTCCAAGCCTCGAAGCAATATTTGCGCCAAAATAAAAATCGTCTTTCAATCAGTCGCCTGCACCTTGGTTTACTTGTCGCATGGCAGAATAATCGCCATTATGCACATCAAGTGATCATTCTCTTGTCCGACTGCATCATGACGGCACATTTACGGGCTTTCCGATTCAGGCAAATCGATAGCTCAATAACTTGCGTCAAATATTGGCCTGTTCTGCAGTGGCCTCTCATGTTAAAGACGAAAGATTCGCACAGTTATGGTTCGCGTTGAACCACAAGCGTGCGCTTTTTGGCATCTGGATCGCTGTATTGGCGGTCAAGCGACCTAAAATAGGTCATTCCATCTGGCCGTGTTTTCCCGCTTCCAGAGTGCAGCCAGCCTCACTTGCAAACCCAAGAACCACGCATAAAAAAACCCGACTCTATGGAAGAGCCGGGTTAATCCAAGACGTCAGCGATCTTAGAAATTGAAGCCTAGGCCACCCTTCAGGCTGAGCATGTCGAAACTCTCGACATCAACCTTGTCGCCCTGGCGATCCCGCACTTCGGGGCTGTCGATGTAGCCGTAGCGGCCCTCGATAAAAATATAGGACGATTGGGAAACGGTGAGCAGGGCGCCCATCTTGCCCACCACGCCCAGGTTGGTGGAACCCTGCAGTTTCAGCAGATCGCCCGAATCGGTCCATGCCCGGCCGTTGCGGAAGTTTCCAATCAATGGACCCAGACCAATGTAAGGGCTGATGAGCGCCTCGGGTGCAAAGGTATACACCACACTGAATGCCACCGGCAGGATGCCAGGTTGCAGCACATTGACCTCGCCCGCGTTGTTATCGCCACCGATGACATCACCCGCACCCACATCATTGATCTGGATTTCCGGGAACACGATGTCCAGTTCGACTTCGGTTCCGATGTGGTCGGTGAACTTGTAGCCCAGCGTCCCGCCAAAGGCGATCACGTCGACGTTCTCGGGGCGCTCTTCGCGGGTTTCCTGCGTGGCCCCGGAAATCTGGATCTTCAAGATCCGGGCAATGGCAATGGTGCTGGTTTCCTGCGGGCCGTCAGTGCGCACCACGGCCGCGTCATCCCCCAGCTCAAACTTGGGTCCAAAAAAGCCGCCGCCCACCTGCAGGTAAAACTCACCCGCCCTGGGGCCCGCCGCATTGGCGGCCGGAACCAAGCCAACGCCAAGCATGGCCAGCGCTGCGGCGGCGAAAAGGCCGGCGGTCCGGCGATTGCGCTGGTACGGGGCAGCGACGGGCTGCGAAACCTGCAAAACGTCCTTCATTGTGCGTTGATCATCCATGTTGACAACTCCATATGCGCAAGCGGGATCCCCGGAGCGCGGTATTCATGCCGCCGGATCGGCGACCCCCAAGGTCAGTTACCGCCTGCCACAAACGGCAGGATGGACCCCGGGAAGGTCATCCCGACGCCGAAGCGGATCTCGCGGATCTCCAGATCTTCGATCGCAATCGTGTTGCCCCGATCGTCTTCCAACTCCGGGCTGTCGATCAGGCCGTAGCGCAGCCCGACGCTCCCATACCAGTTATCATTCAGGCGAAAGCGGGCGCCGGCATCCAATACATAGCCGATCTCGAAGCCGCCCTCGGCCGCGATGGTGTCGGAGGCCTCGTTGAAAGTGACCCGGTTGCTCAGATCGGCGAGCAGCAGCCCAACCCCGACGAATGGGCTGACGATGTTGTCGGGCAGAAACGTGTAGATGCCCGAGGCGGTGATGGGGATGATGGCTGGCGCGGCGATCTTGATGCTGATTGACTCGGGGTCATTGCTGATGACGCGACTCACAAGGGCGCCTTCCAGCAGGATGCGCGGCAAGGTCAGGCCCAGGCCCGCCTCCACGCCCAAGTGATCGGTGATCTGATAGCCCAGCCCGCCATTCAGGGAAATCACACCGCGGTTTTCGGGGTCGTCGGATTGCTGCCCTGGGGCATCGCCAGTGGTAATCGAAACCGGCAGGCGAAAGCCGATGGGCCCAATGCTTATGCGTGGGATGGCAATGTTCTGTTGCTGCTGATTGGGGGCAATCGAGGGCTGGCTGGAATTTTCGAGATTGAATTCCGGGGTAAACAGTCCACCCCCCATTCCCACATAGATCTCGCCCGCCTTGGGGCCCGCCGCCTGCACCGGCAGGGCGAACGACGCTGCGAGCAGCGCCACAGCGAGCGACCATGACCGCTTATCTTCTTGGGCAACAGGGCCGTTCGCCTGTTGATTACCCACCGTCTGACGCAATGACGGCATCCTTGTCATTCTTCATTTCCTCCATGATTCAAGCGGAACCCCAATTGGCTCCCCATCCACTGAGCGACCCCGACGAACGGTGTTCTTGGCGACACACGGGCAGGGGGTGCGAGGACATGACGTCTGCCCTGGCATCACCCGCGCAATGCATCGCAAGATCAACGTATCGCTTGACTAAAAGCGAGCTTCCCTGATCGGGGAAACGTTTTCCTGACCCTGGTTTTGGCTGAAACGGCCATCAAAGGCTGCCTCGAGCCGATTTTTGAGAGAACCTTAGTGCAGCACGGGATGATTTGCAAACAGGAATCGATCCGGGTGCGACATGCGATCACACGCAGTTCGCCGCCGCTGGCTGAAAAGCGGATCATGGACAGAGGCGTAAACTCATCACCACGGCATCCTCGCGCCCGCCTTGAGCGGGATAATAGCCCCGGCGTTCACCCACCTTGCTGAAACCATGACGATGATACAGCGCCATGGCCTGCTCGTTGGAAGGCCGCACTTCCAACAGCACCCGCTCGACTTGCCGCTTCCGGGCCAGCTCGAGCATGCGGCCGAGCAAGCGACCGCCCAGGCCCAGCCCCTGATAACTGGGATCCACGCAGAGGTTGAGGATATGCGCTTCACCTGCGGCGATGGAGGTAATGCAATAGGCCCGCAGCGTGGCGAATTCTTCCAGTCCCCAGGCGGTATAACCGACCCGGAGACAATCGGTAAAAATGCCCGTTGTCCAGGGAAACTCATAGGCGCGCCGCTCGATCGCCATGATTGCAGGCAGATCCTGGAGGGTCAGGGGACGCTCCAGGATGCCGTCCCAGCGCTGGTGGGCGCTCATGGTGAGGGTCGCTCCAGTAGTCCGCGCACGGCCTTGAGATCCTCCCAGGCGCGCGCCTTCTCATGCGGGGAACGCAGCAGGTAGGCGGGATGGTAAGTCACCCAGACCGGCAGCGAAGCCCCCGGATCAACGGTAGCGAAGTAATGGATCTGACCCCGCAGCCGGCTCAAGGGCGTCGTGACCTGCAGCAGGTTCTGCGCAGCGACGCGCCCCACGGCCAGAATCAGTTGCGGATTGATCAAGGCGATCTGACGGGCCAGAAACGGCCGGCAGGCGGCCGCCTGGGCGGGCGTGGGATCGGCGTTGTTGGGTGGGCGGCACTTGAGAATATTGCAGATATAGACCTGCTCCCGGCGCAGACCAATGGCGCCCAGCATCTCATCGAGCAACCGCCCGGCCGGCCCGACAAAGGGTTCGCCTTGCCGATCTTCTTCAGCGCCCGGCGCTTCCCCCACGATCACCAACCGCGCGCCGGGATCGCCCACGCCAAACACCGTCTGGGTGCGGCCGTGGCACAGCTCACAGGCGGTGCATGCCGCCACCCGCGCGCGCAGCGCCTCCCAACCGAGTTCTGCAGTGGATGACTCGCCCTGATCCAGCGTCTGCGGAGCAGGCCGGTGGTCGTGGACTGGACGTCCCTTCTCGATCGGCTGCAACGCGGGCTCAGGCATGCCGGCCGCGGGAACCCATTCAATGATCTCCAGAGCCGCCAGCGCGGCCCGATGCTGCCGGGCATCCACAGGGCAAGCCTCCGTCCGCTTCAAATCTCGCCGTACTGGGGGTGGGCCCGCGCCGCCGGATCCATGAGCTTGTTCAGCGCGTTGAGATAGGCCTTGGCCGAAGCAAGGATGATGTCCACGTCGGCCCCCTGGCCGTTGACGATGCGCCCCTGGGCCGCGAGCCGAACCGTGACATCGCCCTGGGCATCGGTGCCGGACGTGATCGCATTCACGGAATACAGCAGCAATTCGGCATCCGCCGCGCAGCACTGAGCGATGGCCTTGAACACCGCGTCCACGGGGCCCGCACCACTGGCTTCAAGCTGACGTTCCTCGCCATTGACGCGCAAGGTGATCTGCGCCCGAGGAACTTCACCGGTTTCCGAACTGACCCGTAGCCCCACCAAGTGCAAGTGCTCGTTGGCGCTGCTCCACTCCACGTCGGTTACCAGCGCCAACAGGTCATCGTCGAAGATTTCGTGTTTCTTGTCCGCCAACGCCTTGAAGCGCTGAAAAGTCTCATTTAGTTCAGTTTCGCTTTCCAGCGTCACGCCCAGTTCGTGCAAACGGGTGCGGAAGGCGTTGCGGCCGGAATGCTTGCCCAGTACGAGGCGGTTGGTGTCCCAGCCCACATCCTGGGCGCGCATGATTTCATAGGTTTCCCGGCTCTTGAGCACGCCGTCCTGGTGGATGCCTGATTCATGGGCAAAGGCATTGGCGCCGACGATGGCCTTGTTGGGCTGCACGGGAAAACCCGTGATGGTCGACACCAGGCGCGAACACGGCACGATATGCGTGGTATCGATCCCCAGATTCAATTCATAAAAGTCGCGCCGGGTACGGATCGCCATGACGATCTCCTCCAGCGCCGCGTTGCCCGCCCGCTCGCCCAAGCCGTTGAGGGTGCATTCCACCTGGCGCGCGCCCTGGCTGACCGCCGCCAGCGAATTGGCCACTGCAAGCCCTAAGTCGTTGTGGCAATGCACGGAAAATACCGCGCGGTCGCTGTTGGGCACCTGTTCGATCAGACGTCGGATCAGGGCGCCGAACTGTTCGGGCACGCTATAGCCGACGGTATCGGGGATATTGACCGTGGTGGCGCCCGCCTCGATCACCGCCTCGACGATGCGGCAGAGGAATTCCGGATCGGAACGCCCGGCATCCTCCGGGGAGAATTCCACATCGTCGGTGTATTGCCTTGCCCGCCGCACCGCCCACACCGCCTGCTCCAGCACCTGTTCCGGGCGCAGGCCGAGCTTGCGTTCCATGTGGATGGGGGAGGTGGCGATGAAGGTATGGATACGGCCGCGGGCCGCCGGACGCAAGGCCTCCGCCGCGCGATCGATGTCCTCGGCCTTGGCGCGCGCCAACCCGCAGACGATGCTCTCACGCACCGTCTCGGCCACCGCGCGCACGGCGGCGAAATCATCCGGGCTGGCGATGGGGAAGCCTGCCTCTATCACATCCACCCGCAAGCGCTCCAGCGCAGTGGCGATGCGCAGCTTTTCCTCCCGTGTCATGGAGGCGCCCGGGCTCTGCTCGCCATCGCGCAGGGTGGTGTCGAAAATCATCAGGCGTTGCATCGCGGATCCCATCGTTTCTCCCAAGCCGCTGCGGCTTTACCCCGGACGATACCGATCATTCGCTGGTCACCGGATGGCTCTTTCGGCGCCGGCGCCGCACGACCGCCTGGACCATCCCGGTCAGCATGTAGCCAAAAAAACACAGAAACAAGATCAGCGGCGGATTGAAGGCTATCAGGACCAGCACGCCCACCATCATCAACAAATAGCGAAACGGCACCCGTTCGGCCAGCTTGATGTCCTTGAAGCTGTAGTAGCGGATGCTGCTGACCATGAGCGCGCCGGCGCTGGCAGTGATCAGCGCCGCCGGAATGCTCATCGACACCCCGCTGATCCCAGTGTCGGCGCACACCCATACCAGTCCCGTGACCACGGCAGCCGCAGCCGGACTGGGCAGCCCTACGAAATAGCGCCGGCTGATCTCCGAGGATTGCGTATTGAACCGGGCCAGTCGCAGGGCCGCTCCGACGGCATAGACAAAGGCCGCCAGCCAGCCCACCTGCCCCCAATGCCAGCCGAAATGCGCCAGCTCCCGCAGTCCCCAGAGATAAACGATCAATGCCGGTGCCAGCCCGAAGCTGACCATGTCGGCCAAGCTGTCGTACTCGCGCCCGAATGCGCTTTGGGTATGGGTCAGGCGCGCGACCCGGCCATCCAGCCCGTCCAGCAGACCCGCCAGGAAAACACCCACGGCAGCTTGCAGAAACAAGCCGTCGATGGCGGCAACGATGCCGTAGAACCCGCCAAACAGGGTGCCGGTCGTGAGCAGGTTGGGCAGCAGATAGACGCCACGGCGGCGCGGGCGGTGGGGCGGCGAAGGCAGGGTGGGCTCATCCAAATCGGGATCCATGGGCGTGACTCCTGTTTTGGAATGTTTGAGATGTTGATTGCAGCGCGCTCGCCAACATCACGATCCTGGCCCGATTTCTCGGGATACGCTGGCCTTGCGGCAAGCTGACGGACGCAAGGCCAGGACCGACCGGCCCACGCGGGCCCCACCAAGAATTCAGTGGGACCCTGTGGGATCAGCCGGCGCCGATCAGTTTCGGCTCTTGTCCACCAGCTTGTTCTTGGCAATCCAGGGCATCATGCCGCGCAGGCGCGCGCCCACCTGTTCGATGGGATGCTCCTCGGCCAGGCGCCGCGAGGCCTTGAGGACCGCCGAACCGGCCTGGTTTTCCAGGATGAACTCGCGGGC
Organism: Pseudomonadota bacterium; assembly: GCA_002862435.1. Classification (GTDB taxonomy): domain Bacteria; phylum Pseudomonadota; class Gammaproteobacteria; order UBA5335; family UBA5335; genus Macondimonas. The sequence goes on from PKDC01000007.1 coordinate 44,689, forward strand.
GAATTCGCCGCGCTGGATTTCGGCCAGGATTTCGCGCATGGCCTGGCGCGACTCCTCATTGATCACGCGCGGACCGCGGGTGATGTCGCCGTACTCGGCGGTGTTGGAGATGGAATAGCGCATGTTGGCAATGCCGCCCTCGTACATCAGGTCGACGATCAGCTTGAGCTCGTGCAGACACTCGAAGTAGGCCATCTCCGGCGCGTAACCGGCTTCCACCAGCGTCTCGAAGCCAGCCTCCACCAGCGCCGTGGCGCCGCCGCACAACACCGCCTGCTCGCCGAACAGATCCGTTTCGGTTTCCTCGCGGAAGTTGGTCTCGATGATGCCGGCACGGCCACCGCCGTTGGCGCTGGCATAGGCCAGGGCGATCTGCTTGGCCTGGCCGCTGGAATCCTGGTGGACCGCAATCAGGCTGGGCACGCCGCCGCCCTGGGTGTAGGTGGAGCGCACCAGATGGCCGGGTCCCTTGGGGGCGATCATGATCACATCGAGATCCGCGCGCGGCAGGATCTGCTGGAAGTGGATGTTGAAGCCGTGGGCGAAGGCCAGGGCCGCGCCTTCGCGGATGTTGGGGGCAATCACGTCGCGATACAGCGCCGCCTGGTGTTCATCCGGCGCCAGCACCATGACCACGTCCGCCTGCGCCACGGCGTCTCCCAGGTCTGCCACCGCCAGGCCGGCCTGGCGCGCCTTGGCCTCGGAAGCCGATCCGGGCCGCAAGCCCACAACGACATTGACGCCCGAATCCTTGAGGTTGTTGGCGTGGGCGTGGCCCTGCGAGCCATAACCGAGAATGGCGACCTTGCGGGCCTTGATCAGGGACAGATCGGCGTCTTTGTCGTAATACACGTTGATCATGGGTAAACCTGTCTTGGATTGTTTGAGGAGACGAAAAGATGAAACGGCTTGTTGTTCGTAGCGGCGCTTCAGGGACGCAACGCGGTATCGCCGCGGGCCACGCCGGACACGCCGGTGCGCACGACTTCAAGGATATTGTCGGCTCCCAGCGCGCGCAGAAAGGCGTCCAGCTTGCTGCCGCTACCCGTCACTTCGACGGTATAGATGTTTTCGGTGACATCCAGGATGCGCCCGCGGAAGATCGCGCACAGCCGAGTGACTTCCTCGCGCAGCGCGCCCCTGGCGGCCGTCTTGACCAGCATCAACTCGCGCTCGATGTGGTCGCCATCGGTGAGCAACACGACCTTGACCACGTCAACCAGCTTGTTGAGCTGCTTGAGGATCTGCTCGATCACCTCGTCGCTGCCCGAGGTGACGATGGTCATGCGCGACAGCGAGGCATCCTCGGTCGGCGCCACGGTGAGGGAGTGAATGTTGTATGCCCGGGCGGAAAAAAGGCCCGCCACACGCGACAAGGCCCCGGATTCGTTTTCTAGCAGGATGGAAACGATGTGTCGCATGCTTACACCAGGATCATTTCGTTCTGGCCGGCGCCGGCCGGAATCATGGGATAGACGTTCTCGGTCTGGTCGGTGACAAAGTCCAGCAGCACCAGGCGATCCTTCAGGGCCAGCGCCTCATCCAGTGCGCCGCGCACGTCCTGCGGCCGTTCGATGCGTTTGCCGACATGGCCGAAAGCCTCCGCCACCCGCACGAAGTCGGGCAGCGCCTCCATGTAGGACATGGCATAGCGCTTCTGATAGAAGAACTCCTGCCACTGGCGCACCATGCCCATGTAGCGGTTGTTGAGCAACACGATCTTGAGCGGCAGCCCGTATTGCAGGGCCGTGGACAGCTCCTGGATGCACATCATGTAGCTGGCCTCGCCGGTGACACAGGCCACGGTTTCCTTGGGAAACGCCAACTGGACGCCAATGGCGGCCGGCAGCCCGAATCCCATGGTGCCGAGCCCGCCGGAGTTGATCCAGCGGTTGGGCTTGTCGAACTTGTAGTACTGGGCAGCCCACATCTGGTGCTGACCCACATCGGAAGTGACATAGGCGTCGCCGCCCGTTGCCTCGTACAGTTGTTCGATGACGTATTGCGGCTTGATCAGTTCCTTGTCGTGCTTGTAGACCAGACAGTTGGTGCCGCGCCACTCCTCGATCTGCTGCCACCATTCGCCCAGCGCCTGGGCATCGGGGCCGCGGCCTGAGGCACGCGCCTCCTCCAGCAGACCCGCCATCTGGCCCATGACATTGCGCACTGACCCCACGATGGGGATATCCACGCGCACGGTCTTGGAAATGGAGGCCGGGTCGATGTCGACATGGACGATCTTGGCGTAGGGACAGAATTTCTCGATATTGCCCGTCACCCGATCATCGAAGCGGGCACCGATGGCGATCAGCACATCGCAGTGATGCATCCCCATGTTGGCCTCGAAGGTGCCATGCATGCCCAGCATGCCGACGAACTGCCGGTCGGTGGCGGGATAACCGCCCAGTCCCATGAGGGTGTTGGTGACCGGGTAGCCCAGCATCCGGCACACCCGTGTGAACACCTCCGCCGCACCATCGAGCACCACGCCGCCGCCGGAGTAGATCATGGGCCGCTTGGCGGACAGGATCAGATCCATTGCCTTGCGAATCTGCCCGGGATGGCCCTTGTCCACCGGACGGTAGGAGCGCATTTCAATCCGCTCCGGATAATGAAATTCGGTGCGCGCAATCAGCACATCCTTGGGGATGTCCACCACCACCGGTCCCGGGCGGCCACTGGTCGCGATGTAGAAGGCCTTCTTGATCGTGACCGACAGGTCTTCCACCGCCTTGACCAGGAAATTGTGCTTGACGCAGGGACGGGTGATGCCGACTGCGTCGACTTCCTGAAAAGCATCGGAACCGATGACGCTGGTCGGCACCTGGCCGGTAAGGATCACCATGGGAATGGAGTCCATGTAGGCCGTGGCGATGCCGGTGACGGCGTTGGTCGCGCCAGGCCCCGAGGTGACAAGCACCACGCCGGGTCGCCCGGTGGCGCGCGCGTAGCCGTCCGCCGCGTGGGTGGCGCCCTGCTCGTGGCGTACCAGGATGTGTTTGACCGTATCCTGCAGATTCAGCGCGTCATAGAGCGGCAACACCGCCCCGCCGGGGTATCCGAAGACATACTCCACGGCCTCTCGCTTGAGGCATTCGACGACGATTTCCGAACCGGACAATTCCACGCTCGCTCGCTCCTGGTCCCACCGGACCATCCACTACCCGGGGGCTGACCGAACCGCCCCGCAAACGAAAAAAGACGCCGTGCAGGCGCCATCTGCCTTCCATCTCCCCGCCGAGGGGAACGTTCAAAAATACTTGTCCCCCCACGGGAAATCAAGTGAAATGCTCCGTTTGGGCCAAGTCGCCCCACCTCCGCAATCGCCACCCGCAAGAGGCCCACCATGCGCGCATCCGAATTTCACCTCTCCACCACCCGCGAAATCCCCGCTGGCGCCGAAACCGTCAGCCACCAGCTCATGCTGCGGGCCGGCATGATCCGCCAACTCGCCTCCGGCCTTTACACCTGGCTGCCGTTGGGGTTGCGGGTGCTGCGGCGGGTGGAACAGATCGTGCGCGAGGAAATGGATCGCAGCGGCGCGCTGGAACTGCTGATGCCTGTGGTACAGCCTGCCGAACTGTGGCAGGAATCCGGCCGCTGGGAACAATACGGGCCCGAGCTGCTGCGCTTTTCCGATCGCCACGAGCGCCCGTTTTGCCTGGGCCCCACCCATGAGGAGGTCATCACCGACCTGTTTCGACGCGAAATCCGCAGCCATCGCCAACTGCCGGTGAATTTCTACCAGATCCAGACCAAGTTCCGGGACGAGATCCGCCCCCGCTTCGGTGTCATGCGCGCGCGCGAATTCCTGATGAAGGACGCCTATTCCTTCCACCTCGACAAAGACTGCCTGGACCGCACCTACCAGACCATGCACGCGACCTACACCCGCATTTTTACACGTCTGGGGCTCAACTTTCGGGCGGTCCATGCCGATTCAGGAAGCATCGGCGGCAGTTTCTCCCATGAGTTCCATGTGCTAGCGGACTCCGGTGAAGACGCCATCGCTTTCTCCACCCAGGGCAACTATGCCGCCAACGTGGAGTTGGCCGCGGCCCTGCCGCCCGCCGATCCGCGGGCCGCGCCCACATGCCCCATGGCAGAGGCCGCGCCCGGGACGGCCAGCGGCCCGCGGGTCACAGTGCATTGGATGATGGGACGCGACGGAAACCCGGTCGGCCTGGTGTTGCGCGAGGAGCACAGTTTGAACGAGATCAAGGCGGAAAAATTGCCCCAATTGAGCGTGCCGCTGCGGCGCGTCACGCCCGAGGACTGGGCGCGCCTGGGCCAGGGCAATCCGGCAGCAGGGCTGCCAGGGGCGGACATGGCGCTGATCGTCGATCACGCTGCCGCTGCGCTGGCCGATTTTGTCTGGCTGGGCCATTCGGATGGCTCGGTTTGGGCGGGCGTGAACTGGGGGCGGGATTTGCCTGAACCGGCGGTGGCCGACCTGCGCAACGTCGTCCCCGGCGACCGCAGCCCGGACGGCGAAGGCACGCTGGAGATCGCCCGCGGCATCGAAGTGGGCCATATCTTCCAGCTCGGCACCAAGTACAGCGCGGCGCTGAATGCCCAGGTGCTGGACGAGGCCGGACAAAACCGGGTCGTCACCATGGGTTGCTATGGCATTGGCGTGTCCCGGGTGGTGGCGGCCGCCATTGAACAGAACCACGACGAGCGCGGCATCCGCTGGCCGCTCGCCCTGGCCCCGTTCCAGGTGGCCCTGGCGCCGCTGCAGTACACCAAATCCGCCGCCGTACGGGAGGCCACGGACGCCCTGTACGCCGAGTTGCAATCCGTGGGCGTAACCGTGTTGCTGGATGACCGCAACCTGCGGCCCGGCGTGATGTTCGCGGATCTGGAATTGATCGGCATTCCCCACCGCATCGTCATCAGCGAGCGCACCCTCAGCGGCGGTCAGGTCGAGTACCAGGCCCGCCATGAGGAGAACGCTCGTCTGGTGGACCGCGCGGACATCCTGCCCCTACTGCAAAGCGCCCTGAATCCACCGGAGAGATAGATGAACCTGCGGCTGCCCCGATTCCTGCGGTTTCTGCCGCTTCTCCTGATACTGCTGGCTGGGATGGCCGCAGCCAGCGCCCAGAGCGAGGCGCCGGACCCGGAATTGCGGGCGGTACTGATGACAGCCGTCGAGATCAGCGAAAGCTTCGAGGACCGCTATGAGGCCGAGGTGTGGCTGACCGACATGTCCAACCGGCTGGCCCGCAAGATCCCCGATCCGGTGCAGCGCATCGCCCTGTTGCGCTACGTCCATCGCGAGGCGACCCGGGCGCGATTGGCCCCGGAACTGGTGCTGGCGGTGATCGAGGTAGAGAGCAATTTCGATCGCTATGCCATCTCCAGCGCCGGGGCGCTGGGACTGATGCAGGTGATGCCGTTCTGGCTGCACGAGATCGCCCGCCCCTCCGACAACCTGTTTCATATGCCCACCAATTTGCGCATGGGCTGCACCATTCTCAAGTTCTACCTCGACAAGGAACGGGGCAATCTGACCCGGGCGCTGGCCCGCTACAATGGCAGCCTGGGACGCAACACCTATCCCGATCGGGTCTTGAGCGTACTGGATCGACGCTGGGTCGTGCCTTGATCACAAACAATGAGTGACTCTCCACGTTTCAGGGGTCCCTTCCTCGCCGACCAAATCACTTAAACGCGCTCAATACGCTTGAACAACTCGCTCGTGGATAGATGACGAGGCGGATCCTGAATTTCCAGGGCATGCACCCTTTTCCTGTCGCTTTCATAGCTGTGGTTAGCGTTCAACAGGCGTCACGCCCACAGGCCGCACGGTCTATTGTTCATGCCATGCCGTCCCCAGAGCCTCACAAGGCATTACAATGTCCGGCCGCTCGCCAGGAAAGAAGCCGGTTCTATGCAGATCAGCCTTTATCACAACCCGCGCTGCAGCAAGTCACGCGCGGCACTTGCCCTGTTGCGGGATGCCGGGGTCGAGCCGACGCTCATCGATTACCTGAACACCCCCCCATCCCTGGACAGCCTGACCCTTTTGGTCGGCCTGTTGGGCCTATCGCCGCGGGCCTTGCTGCGAACCCGGGAAGCGGAATATCAGACACTGAATCTGGCGCAGCCGGATCTGACGGACGCGGCGATCCTGACCGCCCTGCATCAACATCCCCGCCTGCTGGAACGGCCCATCGCAGTGCGGGACGATATCCGCGCCGTGATTGGCCGCCCTCCGGAACGGGTGCTGGAGCTGCTGGATCATGGCTGAAATCCTGGTGGTTTATTACAGTCGCCAAGGCGCCACGGCCCAGATGGCCCAGCTCATCGCCCGGGGCGTAGGAGAAGTCTCCGGCGCCACCGCGCGCGTGCGCACCGTGCCCCCGGTCTCGGCCACCTGCGAGGCCACGGCCCCGGCCGTTCCGGACCACGGCGCGCCCTACGCCCAGGAACGGGATCTGCGTGAATGTGATGGCCTGATCCTGGGCAGCCCCACGCGCTTCGGCAACATGGCGGCGCCTCTCAAGTATTTCCTGGACAGCACCGGCAGCCTGTGGCTCAGCGGCGCCATGGCCGGCAAGCCGGCCGCAGTGTTCACGTCCACCGCCAGCCTCCATGGCGGTCAGGAAAGCACCCTGCTCTCCATGATGCTGCCGCTGCTGCATCAGGGCATGGTGCTGGTGGGGCTGCCTTACACCGAAGCGGCGCTGAGCGAAACCCACAGCGGCGGCACCCCCTATGGCCCCAGCCATTGGGCTGGCGGCACCGGCGAGCGCGCGCTGAGTGAGCCGGAAAAACAACTATGCCAAGCCCTGGGCCGACGCGTGGCCCAAATCGCCCTGCGACTGCGCGGAGTAGACCCTTCATGATTCATCCCCGCACCCTGCAACGCCTGACCTTGATTTGTCTGGGTGGTCTGATGGCGACGCTGGCCTACTGGGTATTGGGCTTGTCGGCCTGGATGCCACGCCATACCGCCTGGCTCTGGCTGGCCGCGGTGGAAACGCCGTTGCTGCTGGCCGTGCCCGGCTTGCTGGCTGGCCGACCCTATACTTTCGCCTGGCTGAGCCTGGCCTCCTTGTTCTATTTCGGTGGCGCACTCATGGATCTGATCGCCAATCCTGCTGAGCGCCACGCAAGCCTGCCGGCCACCCTGCTGGCCTTGGGGGTCTTCACGGGCTGCATCCTGTTTCCCAAGGCGCTGAAAGCGTATCGGCGACGGCCCTGAACCGAGTTTCTGCATTGGGACAAGTGAGCCCCCATTTGCGCGGACTCAGGGCTTGATGTCCGCTCCCGCCCCGCCATCAGCAAAGCTCAAGGGCGCTTCACCATGCTCCACCTCGCGGGCCGCCATCAGGGCGCGCAGCAAGGGGATGGTTAAACGACGCTGGGCGGCCAGCGTTTCCCGGTCCAGGTTGTCCAGAACCGCAAACAGATGAGCGGGATGACGGGTCTCCCGGGCCAGAAGGTAGCGAGCCACCGCGTCAGTCAGCGTGAATCCACGGCGCCTGGCGCGCATCTGCAGCGCCGCCAACTTGCCCGCATCATCCAAGGGCGAGAGCGCGTACACCCCTCCCCAGCTCAAGCGAGAAGCAAGATCCGCCAACGCCCATGGATAGCCTGCGGGGGGCTGAGCGGCTGCGGCCACGAATACGCCGCCACTGTCCTGAATCTCATGGTAAAGCGCCAGGATCACTCGCTCCCACGCACGCTGCCCGGCAATCTGGTCGATGGCATCGAGCGCCACCACGGCGCCCGGCGGCGCCCATCCCTCCATCAGCGCCGGTTGCCAGTTGGCGTGTTGATCGAGCGGCAGATAGCGTACCGGCCGGTTCCCCTGGGCCTCACGGCATAGCGCCTTCAGCAAATGACTCTTGCCGCTGCCGGAGGATCCGGCCAGGAACAGGACGCCGCAGGCGCCGGAGCGGGCGAGCGCCTGCACTGCCGCCAGCGCAATCCTGTTGCCGTTGTGCTCACCGCCCTCGGGCAGATGGAAATTTTCAAACACAGCCTCATCGGTCAACTGGACCGGCAAAGGCAATTGTCCACCGGCCGGATGAACGACAGGCTTTCCGGCGCCGCTCATGGGGCGGCCACCCATTCCAGTTCCAGCCGATCGGAGTCAGGTAAACCCGCCGCAGGACGACTGCGCATCCGCCCGTTCGCTTCCAGCACGCCAAGCAGGGGTTCAGAGGGCAAAGTGGTGTTCGCTCGCCAGACAAACCCCGTCGGCCCAGCCTCTTCCAGAAACAACGCGCTCAGCGCCCGTTGGGACTGGAGTTCGGCCGCCACCCGCGCGTAATCCGTATAGCGCGCAATGCCACCCACCAGAATGCGCACCAGATGGGACGCCTGTGGCGCCGTCGAGGCTTGAGCAAAACGGCCGCGCAACAGCGCCTCATGGCGTTGCAGCCCCTCGCTGACCATTGCGTCCAAGGTCGCTGGGGCCACAGTCCAAGTGGAAATCAGCTGGCCCTCCATGAAGGTCCGAAAAACGGCGCTCCCGCGGCCATCGGGCAAACTCGTGGCTTCAACCGCCAGCACCGCTTCCACACCGGCGCCCAGCGGACCTGCCGCGAGCCGAGCCGGATCCTCTCCCGGCGCGGAATGAAAACCGGCAGGCGGTACACGCAACGGCAATCCCAGCATCCCCGCTTGACGTCTCAGCTCCGCCAATGCCGGATCCGGCGCCCCTTCCGTGACCGCTGGCGCGCCGGAGCCAATCGTCAACCAAAGCAGGGTCACGGGACGCGGCCCCTTCCACAGCGCGATACCCTGCCGGGCCAGAGCGGCCTCAACGGGCCCCTCGGAAAAACTCACCTCGAACAATAACCGCCCTTGTGGATCGCGCTGATAACCGTACCGGCTGACCATCTCCTCGGCCCGCACACCCGACAAGCGCGCACCTGGCCCGGCCAAGCGCCGTACCACCTGATCGAGCCCCCGGGTGAACAGGGCAGCACGATCCTCGGGCGCGCCTTCCGGCACCACCAGACGCGCCGCATAAAGATCCGGCAGCGGAATCTGTGCGTGCGCCGAAAAAGCCAGCAGCAACAGCAGCACATATCCCCACTGCAGGCTGCGCTGCTTCCGTTCCGTCACTGGCATTCGATCACCTTTTTTAGCCGCCCCACCGGGCTGGGGTAAGATACACCATCAATCGCCCCCAACCCTGTCAACCGCCCCTGCAAGGAATCCCATGAGCGGCAAAACGCCCCTGACCTATCGCGACGCTGGTGTGGACATCGATGCCGGCAACCGTCTGGTGGACCGCATCAAGCCTGCTGCCCAGCGCACCACCCGCCCCGAGGTGCTGGGCGGATTGGGGGGGTTCGGCGCGTTGTTCGCGCTGCCCGTGGACCGCTACCGGGAGCCGGTTCTGGTCTCGACCACCGACGGGGTGGGCACCAAGCTCAAACTGGCCCTCGACCTGAACAAGCTCGACACCATCGGCATCGATCTGGTCGCCATGTGTGTCAATGACCTGATCGTGCAAGGGGCCGAACCGCTGCTGTTTTTGGATTATTACGCCACGGGCCGGCTCGACGTGGAACGGGCCGCTACTGTGATCGAAGGCATTGCCACGGGCTGCGCCGAAGCCGGCTGCGCCTTGGTAGGCGGCGAGACGGCCGAGATGCCTGGGCTTTATGCCGAAGCCGATTTCGATCTGGCCGGGTTTTCCGTCGGCGTCGTGGAACGGGCGAAGATTCTGGATGGCCGCGCCGTCGCGCCCGGCGATGCAATCCTGGGTCTGTTTTCCTCGGGGCCGCACTCCAACGGTTATTCCCTGATCCGGCGCATCCTCGCCCAGAGCGACGCCGCCCTGGATCAACCCTTCGAGGCCACCACCCTGGGCGCGGCGCTGCTCGAACCCACCCGCCTCTATGTGCGTCCCTTGCTGGCGCTGCTCGAGGCCCAACCGGTGCATGCCATGGCCCACATCACAGGCGGTGGGCTGGTGGAAAACCTGCCTCGGGTCCTGCCCCCCGGTACGCGCGCCGTGATCGACCCGGGCCGCTGGACCCGGCCGGCGATCTTCGACTGGCTCCAGGCCCAGGGCGCCGTGCCCGAAGCCGAGATGTGGCGCACCTTCAACTGCGGCATCGGTATGTGCGTCTGCCTGCCCGCCGACGCAGCGGACGCCGCCCGGGCGCTGCTGAGCGAATGGGGCATGGAAAGCGCGGTGATTGGCCACATCGAAGCCTCCCCGGAGAGCCGACCCACCGTGACCCTGATCCCGGCATGAGTCGAATCCTGCGTGTCGCAGTGCTGATTTCCGGATCCGGCAGCAACCTGCAGGCCCTGCTCGATGCCCGCAGCCGGGAGGGTTATGCAATCGTCGGCGTGATCAGCAATCGGCCTGAGGCGGCCGGGCTGGCGCGCGCAACCGCGGCGGGCATCCCGGCGGTTGGGGTCGACCATGCCGCCTTCCCGGATCGCCCCGCTTTTGAGGCTGGGCTGGACACTGCCCTCAGCCAGTTCGCACCGGATTTGATTGCGCTGGCGGGTTTCATGCGGGTGCTCACCGCCGACTTCGTGGCCCGCCACGAAGGGCGTCTGCTCAACGTGCATCCCTCCTTGTTGCCGGCCTACCGCGGCTTGCGCACCCATGCACGGGCGCTGGCCGCCGGCGAGCGCTGGCACGGCGCCAGCATCCACTATGTCACGGCCGAGTTGGATGGCGGGCCGGTGGTTTTGCAAGGACGCCTTGCCGTGTGTCCGGAAGAAATCGAAGAAGCGTTGCGCGCCCGGGTGCAGGCCCTGGAACACCGGATCTATCCCCAGGCGCTGGGCTGGATCGCCCAAGGACGTCTGCGCTGGCAGGACCACGGCCCCTGGTTCGATGGCGCGCCCCTGCGCGAGCCATTGTTAAGTGAGGAAGCGGAGACCTGCCCGTCATGATGAAATCGCAGAGATTCAATCCGGCGCGGATCGCGAGTCTGATGAGTGCGCTGCTGGCCCTGCTCTGGAGTACGACTGCCCCAGCGGCGGATCCCGTGACCACGGTCAAATCACTTCTTACGCCTTATGAGGCAACTTATCGCCTGCAACAGGGCCCACTCACCCTGGCACAGGCCACGTTCACGCTGCGCCAAGAAGCCGGCAAGGACGAATGGACCTTGATCTCCCACACCGAGACGAAAGGTTGGCTGGCGGCCTTGCGCAATGATCGCATCGAAGAAATCAGCCGTTTCCGCCTGGACGGCGACCAACCCGTACCGCTGCATTATCAAATGCGTCATCAGGCTGCGAGTGAAACCAAGACCGAGTCGGCCGACTTCAATTGGCCCGCCCACCGCGTCACAGGCGCCGTCAACGGAACCGCGTTCAGCCTGCCTCTGGAACCCTACACCTACGACCGGCTGAGCCTGCAGATCCTGGTGCGCGCCGCGGCATTCAAGCAGATCAACCCCATTCAGGTGCGCATGCTGGAGAAAAACAAGATCAAACCCCTGCGCATGGAAGCAACGCAACAGCTTGAAACATTACGTACCCCGGCAGGCAGTTTTGACACGCTGCGCATCACCCAGGTGGACCGCGAGAAGCCCATCACTTTCTGGCTGGCCCCGACAGCAAACTACCTGCCGATCCGCGTGGAACAGGATCGTGGCAGCCTGCATCTGAAGCTGGAACTGGAATCGCTGAATACAGGCGACGGACTCAGCGCAGCGATCAAGCCTTGGGTAAAGTGACGCCGGTCTGGCCCTGATACTTCCCGCCCCGATCGCGATACGACGTCTCGCACACCTCATCGGATTCGAAGAACAGCATCTGCGCCACGCCTTCATTGGCGTAGATCTTCGCGGGCAGCGGCGTGGTATTGGAAAACTCCAGCGTCACAAAGCCTTCCCATTCCGGCTCCAGCGGGGTGACGTTGACGATGATGCCGCAGCGGGCATAGGTGCTCTTGCCCAGACAGATCGTGAGCACACTGCGCGGGATGCGGAAATACTCCACGGTGCGGGCCAGGGCAAAGCTGTTGGGCGGGATGATGCAGACCTCGCCCCTGAAATCGACGAAGCTGCTGGCGCTGAACTGCTTGGGGTCCACCACCGCCGAATTGATGTTGGTGAAGATCTTGAATTCATCGGCACAGCGCACATCGTAGCCGTAGCTTGAGGTGCCGTAGGAAATCGCCTTTTCACCCGAACGCTCTTTGACCTGCCCGGCTTCGAATGGCTCGATCATGCCCTGTTCGGTGGCCATGCGGCGGATCCAACGGTCGGATTTGATGCTCATGCGGGCTCCTGCCTAAGTAAAAAAATGCTGTACCGCAAGCCATCGATCGCCGATGGCAATTGCAACAGACTCAATGGACCGACCCAGGGGGTAATCACATCTGTTTCATCTGGTCCCCTACCTTGCTTCAAGTCGGAAAAGCGACGCTCCATGGGTCGGCTATTCTGCACGGTCAGGTTTGATCAAGTGTATCCGAGTAATAAAAACAATCGATTCTAACACTTTGGCTATCCACTTCGATAAATAGACCGCGCCCTTTTGCGGGGGGGAACACCGCCGAACTGTCGGAATGGGCGGGCCATTTTCGATTCAGGCGAAACGTCCTTCGTTGAGCCGGCTCTGCTCCAAATCCTTGGATATGGACGCTGAAGGCAGGCCACTTGGTGACGCCAATGGTGGCCCGTAACAGTTCATCACATCTTGGCGCGACTGTAGCGTTTGATCACATAGTCATCCACGATGCGCGAGAAATCCGCGGCGATGGTCTCGCCCTTGAGGGTGACGGTCTTTTCCCCATCCACATACACGGGCGCCACCGGTATTTCCCCGGTGCCGGGCAGGGAGATGCCCACATTGGCATGACGGCTTTCGCCGGGCCCGTTCACCACGCAGCCCATGACCGCCACTGTCATATTTTCCACGCCGGGATATTGTGCCCGCCAGATCGGCATCTGGTCGCGCAGATGACGCTGGATATCCTGGGCCAGTTCCTGGAACACCGTGCTGGTGGTGCGTCCGCAGCCTGGGCAGGCGACGACGCTGGGGGCGAAGGCGCGCAGCCCAAGGCTTTGCAGGATTTCCTGGGCCACTTCCACTTCCCGGGTGCGGGATTCGCCCGGTTGCGGCGTGAGTGAGATGCGAATGGTGTCTCCAATGCCCTCCTGCAGCAGGACGGCCAGGGCGGCGGTGGAGGCGACGATGCCCTTGACGCCCATGCCGGCCTCGGTGAGGCCCAGATGCAGGGCGTAAGAACAGCGCTGGGCCAGATCCCGATAGACCCGGATCAGATCCTGCACGCCGCTGAGCTTGCAGGAAATGATGATGCGATCCGCGGCAAGCCCCAGCTCCTCGGCCCGCGTGGCGCTGTCCAGGGCCGAGGCGATCAGCGCCTCATCCATCACCCGGCGCGGATCCCAGGGGTCGGCGCGCTGGGCGTTGGTGTCCATCATGCGCGCCAGCAGGTCCTGGTCCAGACTGCCCCAGTTCACGCCGATGCGCACGGGTTTGTCATAGCGGCAGGCCAGCTCGATCATCTGGGCAAATTGAGTGTCGCGGCGCTGGCCCTTGCCCACGTTGCCCGGGTTGATGCGGTATTTGTCCAGGGCCTGTGCGCACTCGGGCACGCTGCTGAGCAGCTTGTGGCCGTTGTAGTGAAAGTCCCCCACCAGGGGCACATCGAGCCCCATCTGATCCAGCCGTTCGCGGATGCCCGGCACGGCTGCTGCTGCTTCCATCGTGTTGACCGTAATGCGCACCAGTTCCGAGCCAGCCCGATGCAGTTGGGCGATCTGAACCGCGGTACCGACCTCATCGGCGGTGTCCGTGTTGGTCATGGACTGCACGGCAACAGGGGCCGCGCCGCCCACCATCAGGTTGCGGATGCGCACCGCGTGGGTGGCGTGACGGACAATCGGGTCAACAGGGTTCATAAGCTGATTTCAAGTCGCCAATCGTGCGCCCATCATAGCCCAAGAGCGCAGGGCATCCTTGCAGTACCCATGTCGATGTGAGCCATCGGGACGCAAGCTTCTCTCAAAGGCCCGGCCTGAATCAGTCGACGCGATTGCGCTGTCTGCCTTGATGAGAGCGGCCCATCGCGCGAAGTCGGTTTCCAGGTCCCACGCCGCAAGGAAGCGATGCCAGACCCGGCTGTTCAGCCAACTCGGCCTAGGGCCAAGTCAGTACCAGCTTGCCCAGATGCCCGCCCGCCTCCATACGCCGATGGGCCTCGGCGGCCTCTGTCATCGGATAGACCTGAGCGATGGGCAACCGCAACCGCCCGGCCGCAAGATCCGGCAGGATCTGCTGCTCGAAACGACGCGCCAAAGCGATGCGTCGTTCGATGGGTTGGCTGCGCATGGTGAGGGTGCGGATGCTTTGCCGACGCATCAGCAGTCCGGTCAGGTCGACGGTGTCACGGCCGCCACCCAGCAGCCCGACCACCACCAGACGCCCCTCCTCGCCCAGCAGGGCCAGGTTCTCCGCCAATCGTCCCCCGCCCCACAGATCGAGCACCACGGCGGCGGCACCTCCCAGGGCTCGACGTGCCTGCACAACCAAGTCGGCGCTGCCTTCGACCAGGGGGTGGTTCAATCCAAATTCCCGCAAGGCGTCCAGGCGATCGGCGTCGCGCCCGGTACCTACCACCGGATGGCCTGCCGCGTGGGCGAGCTGGACCGCTGCCATCCCGACGCTGGACGTGGCGATGCGCACTGCCACGCCTTCACCGGGCTGCAGCCCGCCTTCTTCCCACAGCGCTCGGAATGCGGTCAGAAAAGCCTCGGGGATCGCCGCAGCCTCCGCGTCGGTCAGACGCGGCGGGATCGGCAAGGTTTCCCGCTCCGGCACGGTGATGAACTCGGCGCAGGCTCCCGCCGCCACCAGCCCCATGACCCGGTCCCCCACCCGCCGCAGGCTGCAGCGAGCACCTACTGCTTCCACTTCACCGGCGTATTCCAGGCCGATGCGGCGGGGATCCCAACCAGAGGGTGGCGGATAAAATCCGCGGCGCTGCAACAGATCGGCCCGATTTAGCCCGGCCGCCCGCACCCGGACGCGCACATCCTCCGCCCCAGGTTGCGGCTGATCGACGGTCGCCAGAATGAGGACCTCAGGGCCGCCGGGACGGGCGGCGATCAGGGCTTTCACGAGATCATCCTCGTGGTCACATGGCGCCGATCAAGGCAACCATGAGCAGCACTTGCCCGAACAGCCCGGCAAAGAAGCTGAGCGTGCGCACAACGGGAATGCCCAGGGTATAGACCGTGTAATGGATCAGTCGGGCAAAAAAATAGAGTGCCGCCCCAAAAGCCGTTACCCCTGAATTGGCGCCGACCAATTCCACCATCAGCACCAGTGGCGCGAAGATCACCAGGTTTTCCACGGCGTTGGCGTGTGCGCGCATGGCCCGTCGCGCCCAGTCGGACTCCGGCAGGTCATCCTTGCGGGGATTGCCCATGGCGCCGAACAGGCCACGCACCTTGATCCGATTGAGCACGTAGGGAAAAAAGAAAAAAGCCGTCATGATGACGGTCCAGGTCAGCCAATTCAGTTCTGCCGACATGATGCACACTCCTTATGGTGATGGTGTCGGTCGTGAAACGCGGTCCGAAGCCGGCCGTTGAACATAAACTGCGCCCCACCGCCCCGCAAGGTTTGGGCGAGGATTCTGGTATCGACCTCAGGGCAAGGCGCCCGATCGAACCCGGAGAATGCCCGCCTCAGTCAAAAAAACGGGGGGCAATGCCCCCCATACGCAGATCCAGTAACAAACCCGCCGGGCAATCGCGTGACAGCGGCGCCCGGCCAGGCGAATCGGCTTCAGACCAGTTTTTCCAGTTCCGGCAGCAACTGGAACAGATCGCCCACCAGACCCAGATCGGCCACCTCGAAAATCGGGGCCTCCTCGTCCTTGTTGATGGCCACAATGGTGCCGGCGTCCTTGATGCCCGCCAGATGCTGGATGGCGCCGGAGATGCCGACTGCGACATACAGTCCCGGTGCGATGATCTTGCCGGTTTGTCCCACCTGCATTTCATTGGGCACGAAACCCGCGTCCACGGCAGCGCGAGAGGCACCCACCGCCGCGCCGATCTTGTCGGCGAAGCTGAAGATGACCTTGAAGTTCTCCGCGCTTCCCACACCGCGGCCGCCGGAGACGACCTTGGGGGCGCTCTGCAGATCGGGGCGATCGCTCTTGCTGGTTTCCTGTGAGATATAACGCGTATGGCTGGGCAGGGCGACGTCCAGGCTCACTGCTTCCACGGGGGCCTTGTCGCCATTGCCCACGGCAGGATAGGACGCGCTGCGCACCGTGCCGCACACCACGCCATCGCCGGCCACCTCGACGGTCACGATCGCGTTGCCCGCATAGGTGGGGCGCTTGAAGCTGCGCTCGCCCAGCACCAGCATGATGTCGGTCACCTGAGGCACGCCCAGCAGCGCGGCGACGCGCGGAAGGGTGTCCTTGCCGAAACTGGAGTTGCTCCCCAGGATGTGGCTGTAGCCACCCTGCTGGGCCAGTGCCACGACCTGGGGGGCCACAAGCGCCGCCAGCGGATGGTCATTGGCCGGATTGTCCACCGTCACCACGCGGGTCACGCCGTCCAGCGCCGCAGCGGCATCCGCTGCGCTGGCCAGATCGCCGGCGCCAAACAGCGCCACCACCACCTCGGACGCCTTCAGCTCCTTGGCGCAAGCCACCACGCGACCCACGGCCTGTCCCAGCACGCCGCCGGTCTGCTCACCGATAATCAGCACCTTGCTCATTACAGCAGCCCCTTGTTCTTCAGTTCCTTGACCAATTCCTCAGCGCTGGCGACCTTGCGGCCACCCCCACGCGCGGCGGGTGCTTCTGTCTTGACCACCTTCAGGGCGGCCGCCGGCTCCACACCCAGATCCGCCAGGCTCAGGGTGTCCATGGGCTTCTTCTTGGCCTTCATGATGTCCGGAAGCTTGACGTAGCGGGGTTCGTTCAGACGCAGATCCGCGCTGATCACCGCCGGCAGATCCACGTCGATGGTCTGCAGGCCAGCGTCCACTTCCTGGGTGACGCGCATGCTGTTGCCATTGATCTCGACCTTGGACGCATAAGAGGCCTGGGCGCAGCCCAGCAGGGCCGCCAGCATCTGGGGCGTCTGTCCGGCATCGTCATCGATGGCCTGCTTGCCCAGAATCACCAGTCCTGCCTGTTCCTTCTCCACCAGCTTGGCGAAGACGCGGGCAACCGTAAGCGATTGGCAGGCTTCCGCCGATTCCACCAGGATCGCGCGGTCGGCTCCCATGGCCAGCGCGGTGCGCAGTTGTTCCTGCGCCGCCACGGGTCCAATTGACACCACCACCACTTCCGTGGCCTTGCCCGCTTCTCTCAACCGCAGCGCTTCTTCGACGGCAATTTCATCGAAGGGATTGACGCTCATCTTGACGCCGTCCAAGGCGACACCGGACCCGTCCGGCTTGACCTGAACGCGGACGTTGTAGTCAACGACCCGCTTGACACCCACCAGAATCTTCATGACCGCAGTAGCTCCAAGTCATTCATTAAAAGAACAAAACCCATTGACATGAAATCAGGTTGACCTGCCCATGTGAACTTGAATCCGGAAATGAATGCCGGAATGAACACCCAGGCAAGCCTGAATCAAAGACCGAAATCGTATCACGTTCGAAAGAACAAGCCCAAAACCGATCCCAAGAAAAAAGCCCGGGGCAGCGATCACCCCGGGCCTTTTGGATCACGAATCGATCCTTACACCACTTCGAACAGGCCGGCCGCGCCCATGCCCTGGGCGATGCACATGGACACCACGACATGCTTGACGCCGCGGCGCTTGCCTTCCAGCAGGGCCGCGCCGACCATGCGGGCGCCGGACATGCCGTAGGGATGGCCGATGGCAATGGCGCCGCCATTGACATTGCACAATTCCATGGGAATACCCAGTTCCTTGATGCAATACACGGCCTGAACGCCGAAGGCTTCGTTCAGTTCCCACAAGCCGATGTCGTCCATCTTCAGGCCATGACGCTCCAGCAAGCGCGGGATGGCATAGATGGGGCCGATGCCCATGATGTCGGGTTCGCAGCCGGCGGTGGCAAAGCCACGGAAGATGCCCAGCGGCTTGACGCCCTTCTTCTCGGCATATTCGCTGTTCATGATCACCACGGCGGCGGCGCCGTCGGAGAGCTGGCTGGCATTACCGGCGGTAACCGTGCCGGTGGGTCCGGCGACCGGCTTCAGCGAGGCCAGCTTTTCCAGCGTGGTTTCGCGGTTGCCTTCGTCGCGGCTCAGAGTGACTTCAACCTTTTCGGTCTTGCCGGTTTCCTTGTCGGTGACTTCCATGGTCACCGTGATGGGCACGATTTCCTCGCCCAGTCGGCCGTCCTGTTGGGCGGCGGCGGTGCGCTGCTGGCTCAGCAGCGCCAACTGGTCGGCTTCCTCGCGAGTCACGCCGAAACGCTTGGCGATGTTTTCAGCGGTGGGGATCATCGGCACCATGATGGTGGGCTTCATCTTGAGCAAGCCCTTGTCCATCGCGTGCTTCATGTTCATGTTGTTCTGCACCAGGCTGATCGACTCCAGCCCGCCGCCGATGGCAACCGGGACCTTGTCGACGATGCAGCGCTGGGCGGCGTGGGCAACAGCCGACAGGCCCGAGCCACAGAAGCGGGCAATCGTAGCACCGGTGGAGGTGACCGGAATGCCGCCGCGAATTCCCGCCAGGCGCGCGATGTTGTTGCCGGTTGCGCCTTCGGGCAGGCCGCAGCCCATGATGATTTCTTCGACTTCAGCCGGATCAATCCCGGCGCGCTCCACGGCGTGCTTGATCACATGGCCGCCCATTTCGGCGCCATGGGTCAGGTTCAAGGAACCCTTGAAAGCCCTGCCAATGCCCGTACGGGCCGTGGAAACGATAACTGCATCAGCCATTTGTATTACTCCTGTGCGGACGATCCTGCCGACTCCATGTGCTCCATGCCTGCGTCTGCACGGGCGCCAGCGGGACGGATCCCGCGGCCCATCAATTTCCCTCGCACCGGATTGCGGCAATGGATTTGCCGTCTTTCCTTGGGCATTGAGCGGGCTGCCACGACCCTGCGGCAGCCGGAGACGGCTAACGGTACAACGAACCCCGTTCAAGTTCCAGCGCCCGGGATCAATCGGATGCAACGGGCTCGTGCAGACGCAACAGCGCGTCAAAGGTTTCCAGCGTCGGCACGGCAACCCCGAGCGCCTGGGCCTGCTCGATCATGGCGCCCAGGATGGCCTGGCGTTCCAGCGGGCGCCCCTGCAAGGCATCCAGTGTCATGCTGGTGCGGTAGGGCGGCATGCGGGCTGTGCTCTCCAGCATGGCGTCCACTGTCTGCGGTGGCAGTGGATGGCCTGCCGCGGCTGCCACGGCGCACACCTCCGCCATGGCGCGCCGGATCAGCTGCACCGTCTGGGGATTGGCCATCAGCCGGGCGGTATCCACGCACCCTCCCAGTACCGAGGCCGGGTTGAATGCAGCGTTCCAGACGGCCTTGCGCCAGCGCGCGGTGACGATGTCCGCCGTCACCTCAACCGCAATCCCCGCCTCCCGGAACGCCGCCGCCAGACACTCGGCGGCCGGAGAAATGCCGTGGGGATAGCAGCCCAGGGTCAGCGCACCATAAGCCTGATGGTGAATCTCGGCTGGAGCGGTGCGCGAGACGCAGACGAAAGCCAGGGCGCTGATCAGTTGGTGATCCGGGAAGGCAGATGTCAACGGTTCTTCGACCCCGATCCCGTTTTCCAGTACGACCATCACAGTGCGTGGACCCAGCGCCGGGCGAATGAGCGCGGCCCGGTCCTCCCCCGCCAGCACCTTGGTCGTCAGCAGCAGGTAATCGGGCGCAACAGGGCCAGAGAGAGGGGTCTGTAGCACCTGTTCAGGCTGAAACACCCAGTCCCCCAGCGCGTCGCTGTGGATCCGAAAACCCTGTCGGGCCACTGTCTCCGCCTCGCTGCGGCAGACCACGGCGACCCGCATGCCCTGGCGGGCCAGCAGGCTGCCATAGAAGCCGCCGACAGCACCGGCGCCGACCACCAGCACCCGCGCCGGGTCCGGCCGGGGCGCGCCCTCGGCGTTATCAACGTCCATCAATCAGGACGCCGGCGATGCCGCTGGTTCGATCACGGGGCGACCGATGGCGTAATAGCTAAACCCCTGTTCTGCCATCATCAGCGGATCGTAGAGATTGCGGCCATCGAAGATCACCGGGCGGCGCAGGCGTTTGCGGAGATCCTCGAAATCCGGGCTGCGATAGCTGTTCCATTCCGTCACCACCACCAGCCCCTCGGCGCCGTCCAGGCAGGTCATGGGGTCGTCGCACAACACCAGCGCCTCCGGGTCGGGATACAGATGGCGGGCTTCCGCCATGGCCGCGGGATCGTGTGCCCGCACCCGCGCACCGGCTCGCCACAGCGCCTCCATCAGGACCCGGCTGGGCGCCTCGCGCATATCATCCGTGCCGGGCTTGAAGGCCAGACCCCACAGGGCGAAAGTCAGCCCGGACAGGTCATGGCCAAAATGCTGCTGGATGCGTTCGAACAGGCGGCTCTTCTGGCGCTGGTTCACCGCCTGCACGGCTTGCAGGATATGCGCCGGATGGCCGACCTCGCGGGCCGTATGGATCAGGGCGCTGACATCCTTGGGAAAGCAGGATCCGCCATATCCCGCGCCCGGGTAAATGAAATGAAAGCCGATACGCGGATCGGAACCCAGTCCCACGCGCACCTGCTCGATGTCCGCGCCAACCCGCTCGGCGATATTGGCGAACTCGTTCATTACGCTGATCTTGGTCGCCAGCATGGCGTTGGCCGCGTATTTCGTGAGTTCGGCGGACAGGGGGTCCATAACCAGCAGCCGGTCGCTCTTGCGGTTGAAGGGGGCGTAGAGCCGCTGCATCTCGCGGATGGCACGCTCGTCATCGGCGCCGATGATGATACGGTCGGGCTTCATGAAATCCTCGACCGCGTTGCCTTCTTTCAGGAACTCCGGATTGGACACCACCGCGAACGGCACCGTTGCCCCGCGCCGCGCCAGTCTCTCCCGGATCACCTCGCCCACCCGCCGCGCCGTGCCCACCGGCACCGTCGACTTGTCCACCACGACCCGATAAGCGTCCATGTGCTCGGCCACGGTGGCCGCCACCGCCAGCACATGGCTCAGATCCGCCGAGCCGTCTTCATCGGCGGGGGTCCCCACGGCGATGAACTGATACAGGCCATGCGCCACCCCCTCGGCGGGGTCCGTGGTAAAGCGCAGATTCCCTGCAGCGATACCCGCAGCCACCAGATCGTCCAGCCCCTGTTCCCGGATCGGTACCCGGCCGGTGCGCAACGCCTCCACCTTGGCGGCATCAATGTCCACACACAGGACCTTGTTGCCCATGCGGGCGAAACAGGCCGCAGTGACCAGCCCCACATAGCCGCTGCCGAATACGGTGATCTTCATGCCTTTCCCCCACGTTGGCGGGCGCCCATCGGCCCGGACCGGATTCAGCTGGGGATTGTACCAACGGAAAAGCGGCTTGACCGACTCAGCCCACCCGCACGGCGTACAGATCCCCGGCCGGCGCGTGGCGCGGCACGGCGCGCAAATCCGCCAGCGCCTGCGGCGCTTCCCGCCATCCTCCCGGCTCGAAGCGCAGGCTTTCGCCCACCGAGCGCCGGAAGCGATAGCTGCCCAGCGCAGCCAGGCGCACCACGCAGGCCAATGCGCCCTCGATGGCCGCCGGGGAATACTCCAGCGACAACGCCGGCAACGGTCGGGACAGCCCGGCCAGGATCTGCGCCTCGGCGCCCTCTACATCGAGCTTGCAGAAGCTTGGCACGCCATGCCGGTCGATCAGGGTGTCAAGGGTCGTCACCTCGACCTCACAGGACGCATCCCAGCGCACCCCGCGAAACCGGTCGCTGCCCGCCATGGCTTGCCGCCAATCCGCATTAAGCGTGCTCACCGTGGGGGTGCGCCGGCTGATCGACAGGATCTGCCGCCCGGGCGCCTCGGCCAGCGCCACCGGCTCGATGCACACCCGCGCATCGTTTCGATAGCGTCGCACGAGGGCATCCCGAAACAGCGGCTGGGGCTCCACCGCCACCACGCGCGCGCCCAGCCGCCGCCAGGCATCCACCCGGTCGCCCAAATGGGCGCCGATATCGAAACACAGACTGTCGGGGCCGATCCAGGGCCGGTAGAACGCTGCCAAGCGCCGGCGCCGACCAGGACGGGCCCGATAGAGCAGGAAAGATCGCGCCAACCCCCACTGTGATCGCCAATCCATGGCGCCTCCGCTTGATTCCGCCCCCACCCGGGGCGCATTCTTTGGCCGATCTTGCCCACCCCCTGCCGCCGCGTCCAGCCGTCAGAGATAACCGTGAACCTGTCCGAAATCGCCCCCGATGAGCCACTGCGGGAAATCACCCTGGGCTCTACCTCGATCACCCTGCTCGGCACCGCCCACGTCTCCCGCACCAGCGAGGCGGCCGTGCGCCAATTGATAGCCAGCGGCCACTTCGACGCCGTGGCGCTGGAGCTGTGCCCCAGCCGCCATGCCGCCCTGCGCGACCCCGATGCCTTAGCGCGCATGGACCTGCTGCAGGTGGTGCGCGAGGGCAAGATGGGCCTGGTCGCCGCCAATCTGGCGCTCACCGCCTACCAGCAACGGCTGGCCGACCAACTGGGCGTGGAACCGGGCGCCGAACTGCGCGCCGCGCTGGAAGCCGCCGATGCGGCCGGACTGCCCGTGCTCCTGATCGACCGGGAGGTAGGCATTACGCTGCGCCGCTTGACTGCCGCCGTGCCGTGGTGGAAACGCCCCGGCCTCATTGCTGGGCTGATGGCCAGCCTGCTGACGCGCGAGGAAGTGGCCGAGGAGGACATCGAGCGCCTCAAACAAGGCGACATGTTGCACAACACTTTCGCCGAATTCGCCGACCAGGCCGAGCCACTCTATCGGGCGCTGATCGGCGAACGCGACCAGTACATGGCGCTGCGGCTGCAGGCGGAAAGCGCCCGCCATCCCGAGCGGCGCATCCTGGCCGTGGTGGGCGCCGGCCATCTGGACGGCCTGGCCCGATATATTGAGGCCCCCGCGCCGGTTTCCCCTGAAGCCGCCCTGAGCGATCTGACTTCGACGCCGCCACCCAGCCGCTGGGGCAAGACCGTCCCCTGGGTGCTGATGGTCCTGATCCTGGGTGGGTTCGTCGTCGGTTTTATCCGTGGCCCCGAGCTGGGTTGGCAATTGGTCCTGGACTGGATCGTCATCACCGGCGGGCTGGCTGCCGTGGGCGCCACCATTGCCCTGGCCCATCCGCTCACTATCCTGGGATCTTTCCTGGCCGCGCCCATCACCACGCTGCATCCGCTGATCGGCGCGGGCATGGTGGCCGTCGCGCTGGAACTGTGGCTGCGTAAGCCCCGGGTTGCTGATTTCGCCAGCCTGCGCGAAGACGTGGCGCATTTCTCCGGCTGGTGGCGCAACCGGGTCGCACGCACTTTCCTGGTATTCATGCTGGTCAACCTGGGCGCCTCCATGGGCACCTATGTGGGCGGCTTCCGGCTGTTCGGGCAGCTGAGCGGCCACGGCTGATCCGGATTCCCGCAGGGGCACTTGAGTCCCTGCCTGAGTGCCCCGCTCAGGCCGAATGCTCGCGTTCAAGTGTCACTACCCGAAAGGAACAGGCTTTTCCTTGAAGCTTCGATCCGTCGCCGCATAGCCCAAAACGTGATCCAGATCAATTGCGTTTGATTCTCATTAGGAGAATAATTCACGGAAACGCAGCTCTCTGGAGTCCACCGATGAACCCGCTTCCCATCCGCCCTCCTCTTCACCCTGCGCGTGGTCTTCCCATCGTGGGAGCGGCGCTCCTGCTGGGCTTGTACACCCTGCGGACGAGAACCTGTTCGGCTATGTGACGGGGGCGGACACCCTGCCGAAGGGAGCCAACGAGGTTTATCTGTGGGCGACGGACCGGCGCGACAAGGGACAAGGGAAATACGCGGCCCAGGATTACCGCATCGAACTGGAACGCGGACTGACCGACCGCCTTACCGGCTCGCTCTATCTGAACTGGCGCGCCCATGACATCGACGGTGCGGCGCCAGCAGACGAGACGGGCATGCCGGAATATCCCGACATCAATCGCTTCGGCTTCCAGGGGGTGCAGGGCTCCCTCAAATATAACTTCCTGAGCCCCTATACCCACCCTTTCGGCCTGTCGCTGTATGTCGAGCCGGGTTACTCGGAGATCTTCAAGATCACGGGCCAGGAACAAAAGGAAATGTCACTGGAAACCAAGCTGATCGTGCAGAAGAACTTCTTGGAGGACCAGTTGATCTGGGCCACCAACCTGACGCCCGAGTTCGAGGTACGTAAGTTCGAGGGTGAAGACGAATGGGAAACCGAACTGGCTTTTGAGGTGACCTCGGGTGTTTCGTATCGCTTTGCCCCCAAGTGGTTTGGCGGCCTGGAATCGCGTTACCACTCTGAATATCCGGACTGGCCGGACGCCAATACCCGCGAGCACTACGGCTTCTTTCTCGGTCCGACCCTGCACTACGGCGCCAAGCAATGGTGGTGGACCTTCACCTATTTGCCTCAGCTCACAGGCCGGCCATCCGACCCCAACCGGGACGAGGACCTCCACCTGCACGAGCACGAAAAGCGCGAGTTGCGCATGAAGGTGGGTTACAACTTCTAAGCTGGGAGGACCCAGAAATGGATCGCCGTACGCCCTTCATGGTCCTGCCCCTCGCCGCCCTGGCCGCGTCGCCAGCCTGCTATGCGGTGCAGTACCTGTCGGTGGAACAGGCCCAGGCCGTGATGTTTCCCGATACCATTCTCACGGCCGCCCCTCTGACCCTTACCGACGCTCAGAAGCAGGAGATCGAGCAACGCAGCGGCATGAAAGTACGCCAGACGACATTGAAACGCTGGCGCGCGGCCAACGGCGGCTATTTCGTGCTGGACCAGGTGCTGGGCAAGCACGAATTCATCACCTATGCCGTCGCGCTCGATAGCACCGGCGCGGTGCGCCAGGTCGAAATCCTGGATTTCCGGGAAACCCATGGCGATGAAGTCCGGCGCGCCGCATGGCGCAATCAATTCACCGGCAAGACCAGCCGTGACACCCTGCGCATCAACGAGGACATCCAGAACATCTCCGGCGCCACGCTCTCCTGTGTCCACATCACCGACGGCATCCGCCGCCTGCTGATCACCCATGACGTCGCCATCCGCTAGCCCTCAGATCGGCCCGTGGCGGCGCGCCCGGCCGCTGCTGGGGACCTATGTGGAGATCACCCTTGATGCGCCAGGGGCACCCTACCCCGCCCAGGCGTTCGAGACGGCCTTCGCCGAAATCGGCCGCATCCACCACCTGATGAGCTGGCATGCGCCCGACAGCGATGTGGGTCGGATCAACCGGGCGCCGCCCGGCCACTGGCTGGACGTCGACCCCTGCACCGCAGCGGTCCTGCACACCGCCCAGATGCTTTGGGAGCGCAGCGGCGGGTTGTTCGACATCACCTGCGAACGGCATCTGCGTGCCTGCGGCCTGCTGCCGGCCGATTCCTCCGGATGGGCGGTTGCCCGCAGTGGCGGGATGGCGGACCTGGAACTGGACGATAGCGCGCGGGTGCGTCTGCGCCAGCCGCTGACTGTGAACCTGGACGGCATCGCCAAGGGTTACGCCGTCGACCGGGCGGTCGCGGTCCTGCAGGCCCAAGGAATGACGACGGGCTGCGTCAATGCGGGCGGTGATTTGCGCTTGTTCGGCACTGAGGGGCAGGCGGTTTCACTGCGGGATCCGCGCCAGCCCACACGGCTGTGGTCGTTGGGCGAATACCGTGAGATCGCCTTTGCCACAACGGGAAGCTATTTTCTTGGTGTCGCCGAAGAAGTGCCCAGCGCGGTGATCCACCCCGCCTCCGGTCAAGCGGTGACATTATCCGGCTGCATCACAGTGACTGCTCCCCGCTGCATGCATGCCGATGCCCTGACCAAGGTCGCCGCGCTGGCCGATGCCGGCGGCCTGAACCTGAGCCCGCTGTTTGAATCACTGGGCGCCAAGGCGCACCTGTTCCCGCCCGTTTCCGAGGAGACTCCGCATGGCCTCTGTGCCGCGCATCAATAGCGCCCCCGCCTGGCAGCGGATGTTCCTCTAT
The DNA here is from genome assembly GCA_002862435.1 of Pseudomonadota bacterium. GTDB lineage: Bacteria > Pseudomonadota > Gammaproteobacteria > UBA5335 > UBA5335 > Macondimonas. The sequence continues at coordinate 70,821 of PKDC01000007.1, forward strand.
CTGACCCTGACGGGGCTGGGCGTCACGGGCCTGATCTGGATGGGTATCCACTATGCCAATGGCGGAATCGCGGGCGAAAACCGGCCCTATGCCCTGCTCCACCAGCTCATGATTTTCCATGGCGTTCTGGGTTATCTGATGGCGGTGGCCCTGGGACTGTTTCTGGCCCAGCATGTCGGCGCCGGCTGGCGCGCGCGCCGCAGCCGGGCCACGGGAATCAGCCTGCTGGCCTTGTTTGCGACGCTGATGGCATCCGCCCTGGTGCTGTACTACAGCGGTGACGACACCCTGCGCACCCTCGCCAGTCTCAGCCACCAGATTGTCGGTGTCGGCCTGGTGCTCACCCTGCCGGCCCATGTGGTACAGCGCGTCCGCAAGGCCGCCCGTGCTCCGGCACCGTCCCATGGTCATCGGCAACAGGTCAACGCTCCCCACTCGGCGAATTCCCCCTCGGCCTGATCCCCAATCAGCCAATGCGGCTTACATGCCGGCGTCGAATGAGTTGCGGCATTCATGTCCGTCGCCAACAAAGGCTGGGTTGCTCGCCCACACGGCCACCGGCTATAGGACTCCGGCACCGTTTTGACCTGCCCAGCGAAGAATTGGAAAGTGGCCCAGTGCAACAGGCGCCCGCAATGCCGAGCCCTTATGGCCCTGATGCGGTGATCGGTTGCGGATGTCGTTCGAGGAAATCGACGATAGCGGCGCTGAAAGCGTCGTTGTTATCTCCTGCCACCATGTGTCCGGCACCCGCCACGTCGACGAATTCGGCATGGGGCACCATGTCGAGGAATTCTTTCGCTCCTTTCTCGCTTACCACGTCGCTGCGCTGGCCGCGCACCAACAGGGTCGGCACCTGGATCGCGCGGGCCGCGTCGAACAGGCCCATGTAGTCGGCCATGGCCTGGGGATTGCGGGGCTGGAGCATCTGCGGGTCCCAATGCCAGTACCAGCGGCCATCGGCGCGCTGGCGCAGGTTCTTGCGCAAGCCGGCCAGATCGGCCGGGCGCTCCCGGGTGTCGCGGCGATAGGCCGCCACGGCATCGGCGGCCTCTTCCAGCGTGGCGAATCCCTCCGGATGGGCCTGCATGAATTGCACGATGCGGCGCACGCCGGAGCCCTCCATGCGCGGCACGACATCCACCAGCACCAGGGCGTGGGCCAGATCCGGATTCATCCGGCCCAGGGCATAAAGAGCAGTCATGCCGCCCATGGAGGCGCCTACCAAGACCGGGCGATGGGCCAGGGTCAGGGCGATGCCTTCCACGTCGCGGGCCATGCGGCTCAAGGCGTAATCCCCGCTTGGCGACCATTGCGAATCACCATGGCCGCGCAGATCGAGGGCCAGCGCCTCCCAACCGGCAGCGGCCAGGCGGGCGGCGCTGTTGCCCCAGGCATGGCGGGTCTGACCGCCCCCGTGCAGCAGGATGACACTGCCCCGTTGCGGCTGCCCCCAGCGTCCGAGACACAGCTCCAGACCATCATCGGTCTGGAACACCTCGATTTGGCCCTCGGCTTGGGCCTGTGCATGAGTCCCCATCGCCCCTCACCTTCCCTGATGTGTTCTTTCCTGTTTCGCAAACGCGCGCCACGCGTCCTCGCAGGCGCCAATATCCCATTCGACCGCCTCGAAGCGCCCATCGTCCACCGCCAGCAGCAGCCAGGCGAGGAAATGCGCCACATCCGTCGGGCTGCGCAGCTGGTTTTCCTGATGCAGGCGGAGAAAACGCCCTACGCCGGGGAATTCCCTGGCCGGCGTCGCGCGGATCAGCGCCTGCATCGGCGTATCCACCACCCCCGGCCGGGCGCTGCCGATCCGGATGCCGCGATCCCCCAGCTCCTCGCGCCACACTTGATACAGCATGTGCAGCGCCGCCTTGCCCATGCAATAAGGCCCCCAACCTGCGTAGGCATGATGCGCCGCGCCGGATGAAAGATGCAGGATGCGCCCGCCGGAAAGCTGGGGCAACAGGCGCTGGCTGAGGAACAAGGGGCCTTCCAGATTGGTGGCCAGATGATCCCGCAGCGCCTCGGGGGTCAGCGCTTGCAGCAGGCCAATCGGCGCAATGGTGCCGGCATTGTGGACCAGGAAACGCAGCCGCCGGCCAGTTCCGACCGCACTGGCGATGGTCTCCCGGCCTGCCGGCGTGGCCACATCGGCCACCACCGGCTCGACGCGCCCGGGGAACTCGGTTGCCAGCACCTGCAAGGGTTCCGCCCGCCGCCCCACCGCCAGCACCGACATGCCGCGCTCGGCGAGTATGCTGCACAACGCCCGCCCAATCCCCGTTCCGCCTCCGGTCACAACGGCCACGTCCATGGACGATGTCCTCAACTCCGCAGACCGGTGCCACGTTCCAGCAGCCACAGGGCCCAGCCGATCCCCACGACGATGGCCAGCAACATCATGGCGTAGGCCATGGACAACGAGATGTCGGAGTGCCCCAGCATGCCGTAGCGAAAGGCATTGACCATGTAGAGGATGGGATTGAGCCGGGACACGCCCTGCCAGAAGCCAGGCAACAGGTCGATGGAGTAGAACACGCCGCCCAGATAGGTCAGCGGGGTGAGGACGAAGGTCGGGACGATGGAGATATCGTCGAAAGTCTTGGCATACAGGGCATTGATGAATCCGGCCACTGACAGCAGGGTCGCGGCGAGCAGCATCACGCTGAGCGTGATGAGCGGATGGGCAA
>PKDC01000013.1 GCA_002862435.1 Pseudomonadota bacterium
ACGCGTCGCGCAGTCGCGCCAGATCGGCTCGTTGCCGACCGGTGGGGTGCAGCGGGGCATGAATGGTGACGCCCAGGTGCCGACGATGGATCACCCAGCGGCGGTCATCGGGCAGGGCCGCAGCCGTGCCGATCAGGGTGATCGGCACGATCGGATAGCCCAGTTCCGCCGCCGTCAGAAACGCGCCCAGGCGAAATGCACCGAGATCGCCCCGGGGCGGGATGGTCCCTTCGGGGAAAAAGACGAACGCGGCCCCGTCGCGCGCCCGGCGCAGGATCGAGCGGGCGTCCCGTGCCGCGGCAGCGGCGTCCTGCCGTGCCACGAATGCGGTGCCGAGGCGACCGAGCAACCGTCCGGCGAGCGGTACCCGGCTCATTTCCCGTTTCACCACGAATGCGTAGCCGGCCGGTAGAACGCCCATCAACAGCAGGCCATCGAGATAGCTGGCGTGGTTGGCGACGACGATCGCTCGTCCAGCGGGCAAGTGCTCGGCGCCGAGGACGGTCGGGCGCAGTCCGCACAGCGTCCAGGCGCTGCGCATCGCCCACCGCGCGACGCGCTGACGCATTCTCAATCCCGGTAGAATCAGGATGGGCGGTGCGGACACGAGCACCACGGCGATAAAGCAGGACCAGCACCACCATGAATAGAGGTGGCTGCGGCATGAGCGGGGGGCGACGGACATGGCACCGTTGGAACGGATGACGACTGGGTTTCCCTTATGGTCTCGATCGCCCGCCACGTCAAGGCTGCCCGGACGATGAATGATCTCGCCTCCGGGGGTGGCGCCCGGCCGCCCGTGCCGACGCGGGAGTTGTCCTGGACGGCGCAACGTCGCCAGTTCTGGGTGCGTTACTTCTTCCTCTCGTTGCTGGTCCTCTATTTCCTCAGCGTCGAGACCGTTGCGCCGGTGCTGTGGGGCTTGGACGGCGTGCTGGTCCTCGCGGGCGTCCAGGCGGTGCTGATCGGGGTCTCCATGGTCTGGGCTCGCCTCCGGCCCCTTTCCACCTGGCGGGTCGCGGCGGGATTCTGGATCGACTATCTGCTGCTCGGGCTCATGGTCACGCATGACCCGAATGCGGCGCTGCCCTCGGCGCCGATCCTGCTGACCGTGCTGTTCGGCCATGGTTTGCGCTTTGGCCCGCTCGCGCTCGAATCGGTGCTCGGCGGCAGCCTTCTGGTCTTGCCGGCCATCATGACGCTGCGCGCGTCCCTCGCCGGCATCATGCCCGAGACCGCGACCTTCATGACCTTGTTCCTGTACGCCGTGCTGGCGATGTACGGCGCCATGCTGATCTGGCGCAGCGAGCGTCTGCGACGCAGCCTGGATCGCCATAGCCCGCTCGACGTCGCGACCGGCGTGCGGACCCGTCGCGCGCTGGCGGAGCAGGCCGACGTGCTGTTCAACATGCACGCGCGCAGCGGCCGGCCGCTGGTGCTGGTGCTGTTTCAGCTCACGCTTCCCGATCAGCCCGATGCAGCCATTCGGGGCGATCTGCGTCGCCGGATCCTGCGCACCTGCGGTGAAGTGTTGCGTTATGGCCTGCGCAGCTACGATCTCGCCGGACGGCAGGACGACGACCGTTTCGTGGTGCTGCTTCCGGATACCGATGAGGCGGAAGGTGCCGTGGCCGCGACCCGCTTGCAGCAGGCGCTGCTGCGACGACTGAGCCAGGTCTGGGGTGCGCCGGTGCAGGTGCACATGGCCCGGGTCCAGGCGCCCGGGGACGGCGGCGACTATGGTCGCTTGCTGGCGCACGCGCTGGCGTGCATGGATGAGACGGTGCAGGCGCCGCCGGGCGGGCCCCCGGCCGACACGCGACCATGAGCGCCGCTCCGGATGCGACGCTTGTCGATGCATTCCTCATGCGTCTGTGGGCCGAACGGGGCATCTCGCCGCACACCCGCGCGGCCTATCGGCGCGACTTGCTGGGCTTGGCCGGCTGGCTGGCCGCACGCGGGATGGATCTGGCCGCCGCGGGACCGGCCGAGCTTCAGGCATTGCTCGCCGAACGGATGCAGCATGGGATCAGTGCCCGCTCCGTGGCGCGGCAACTGTCCGCGTGGCGGCAGTTCTACGCCGATCGGGCGCGCCAGGAACACGGCATCGACCCGACGCTGGATCTGCTGCCGCCCCGGCTGCCGCGCCGGTTGCCGCAGGTGCTCGGCGAATCCGAGGTCGAGCGCCTGCTCGACGTCGCCACGCCCGATACGCCGCGCGGATTGCGCGATCGCGCCATGCTGGAGCTGCTCTACGCGACCGGGCTGCGCGTCTCCGAACTCGTCGGGCTCGAACTCGGGCAGATCGACCTGCGCATGGGCTGGGTGAGGGTCTACGGCAAGGGGCGCAAGGAGCGTCTCGTCCCCATGGGGGAGGAGGCGCTGCACTGGGTCACGCGCTATCTGGCGGAGGCCCGCCCCGTGCTGCTCGCCGGGCGGCGGGCCGATGCCCTGTTTCCGGGGCGGGGTGCGGCACCGTTGACCCGCCAGGCCTGCTGGTACCGGATACGCGCGCTGGGCCGGGCCGCAGGGATCCGCAAGGCCTTTTCGCCGCATGGCCTCCGGCATGCCTTCGCCACGCATCTGCTCGATCATGGCGCCGATCTGCGCATGGTGCAGATGTTGCTGGGCCACAGCGATCTGTCCACCACCCAGATCTATACCCATGTCGCCCAGGCGCGCCTGAAGGCGTTGCATGCCGCGCATCATCCGCGCGGCTGAGGCGGGTCAGCGTTCGAGGAGTTCCCGCTTGCCGGGCTTGCCGTCCCATTCGGTGGCGTCGGCGGGCGGATCCTTTTTCTCCGTCAACACCGGCCAGCTCTTGGCCAGATCGGCGTTGATCGCCAGGAAGGGCGCCTGATCATTGCTGAGATCGTCTTCGGAGAAGATGGCCTGGGCGGGGCATTCGGGTTCGCACAGCGTGCAGTCGATGCATTCCTCGGGGTCGATCACCAGCATGTTGGGGCCTTCGTGGAAGCAGTCCACGGGGCAGACCTCCACGCAATCGGTGTATTTGCACTTGATGCAATTTTCGGTGACGACGTAAGTCATGAACCCTCTCCCTCAGCGTGGCCCGGCAGGAGATGCAAACCACTGGGGGCGAAATTCTAGCGATTCGGACCCACGCTGGCGAGTGTGCTCAGCGGGCGCCGGGCCGGACGTCGAGATCGCGCGGCGGATAGTCATCGCGGCGGCGATCGGCGAAATAATCCTGCAGGGTGATGCGCACGGTGTGGAAGGCCAGTTCATCCCACGGAATTTCGGCTTCCGTGAAGAGGCGGGTTTCCAGCGACTCGATGCCGGGTGAAAAATCCAGATCCAGCAGTCGGGCCCGGAAGAAGACATAGATCTGATGGATGTGCGGCAGATCGAACAGGCGGTAGAGCGCGTCGATCTCGACCCGCGCGTTGGCCTCTTCCAGTGTTTCCCGGATCGCTCCCTGGCGGGTGGTCTCGCCGTTTTCGAGAAAGCCCGCAGGCAGTGTCCAGTAGCCGCGCCGGGGATGGATCGCGCGCCGGCACAGCAGCACCTGATCCTCCCACGTCGGGATGCAGCCGACGATCATGCGCGGATTGTCGTAGTGGACCAGATCGCAGGTCTCGCAGACAAAGCGGGCCAGATGATCCCCATCGGGAATCTTGTGGACGACGGGTTGGGCGCAGTGAGGACAGAATTTCATGGTGGACGGCTTGCTGGGGCGGGCGAAATTGCGCGACGGATCGCATTAATGGTCCCACTGCAGTCCAGCGCTGTCCATCCCGGAGGGCGTGCCTCTGATAAAATCGGGCCATCATGTCGATTGCCCGCCTGCCCGATGCCCTGATCAACCAGATTGCCGCCGGCGAGGTGGTGGCGCGACCGGCCTCGGTGGTCAAGGAGCTGGTGGAGAACAGTCTGGATGCGGGGGCGCGCAGGATCCAGATCGAGGTGGAGCGGGGCGGGATCGGCCTGATCCGGGTGACGGACGATGGGGCGGGCATCGCGCCCCAGGAGCTCCAGCTGGCCCTGGAACGTCATGCCACCAGCAAGATCCGCAGTCTCGCGGATCTGGAACGGATCGCGACCCTGGGATTTCGCGGCGAGGCACTGCCCAGCATCGCGGCGGTGTCCCGTTTCAGCCTGACCTCGCGCACGGCCGACAGCCCCCATGCCTGGCGCGTGGAGGTGCAGGATGGCGGCCTGTCTGAACCCCTGCCCGCGCCCCATCCGCCAGGGACCCAGGTCAGTGTACGGGAGCTGTTTCACAATACCCCGGCGCGGCGCAAGTTCCTGCGCAGCGAACGCACCGAATTCGACCATCTCGCGCGGGTGGTGCTCCAGCTCGCCCTCGCCGAGCCCCAGGTCGGACTGACGCTGACCCACAATGGCCGCACCCTCTGGCAACTGCCGCCGGCCGATGAGCTGCGGGTCGTGGAGTCTCGCCTGGCCATCTTGTTGGGCGCGGATTTTCTGCGTCACGCGTTGCATCTTCAGCACGCGGGCGCGGCTGCGGCGCTGGCGGGCTGGATTGCCGTTCCGGCCTTCTCCCGTGCCCAGCCCGATGCCCAACACCTGTACATCAACGGCCGCTGGGTGCGTGACAAGGGGCTCGCCCATGCCGTGCGCCAGGCTTATCGCGATGTGCTGCACCACCAGCGCCACCCCGCCTATGTCCTGCACCTGAGCCTGGATCCGGAGTCGGTGGATGTGAACGTGCATCCGGCCAAGCACGAGATCCGGCTGCGCGATGCCCGGCAGGTGCATGACTTCGTGGCCCGCACCCTGGAAGAGGCGCTGGCCGCAGTGCGTCCGGGTCCTGATGCGGGGCACGGGATCAGCCGCATGCCGGGATCGGTGCCGGGTGTCGATCCGGTGCCGGAACAGGACCATCTGGCCCTGCGCGTTGCCGAGCCGGCGCCAGCCTATGCCTTTCCTGGGCTGGAAAGCAGCACACCCGCGATGCGCAACACGGCGTTTCCCGCCGCCTTGGCACGGATCGCAGCAGACCCCGTCGCGTCCGCCGGGGTCGATGCGCAAGCCTTGGGTTTCGCGCTGGGGCAGTTGCACGGCATTTATCTTCTGGCCCAGAACGCCACCGGCCTCGTGGTGGTGGATATTCATGCCGCCCATGAGCGGATCCTCTACGAGCGCCTGAAAACCCTGAGCGCGACGGGATCTGTTCCCTGCCAAGCCTTGCTGGTGCCGGTGGAAATTTCCCTGAGCCCGGTGCAGGCGGATTGGGTGGAGCGCTGGGCGCCCCGCTGGATGGATTGGGGCCTGGAAGTGGATCGCACCGGACCGACCACAGCAAGCTTGCGGGCCTTGCCGGCGGACGTGCCGGCGCGCGATCCCGTCGGCCTGTTTCGCGACCTGCTGGCCGATCTCATGGCGGATGGGGCGAGCGCCCGACTGGAGGATCAGCACCAGGCCCTGATGGCTTCATTGGCCTGCCATGGCGCGGTGCGGGCCGGACGCGCCATGACCCTGCCGGAGCTCAATGCCCTGCTGCGCGATATGGAGCGCACCGAGCGCTCAGGCCAGTGCAACCATGGCCGTCCCACCTGGGTGCAACTGGATCGGGCGGCGCTGGATCGATTGTTTCTGCGCGGGCGCTGAGGGTGGACCGCGCACGCCAGATCCCGGTGCTGGCCTTGCTGGGGCCGACTGCAGTGGGCAAGACCGACCTTGCCTTGGCGCTGGCCGAGCGCTGGCCGGTGGATGTGGTCAACATGGATTCAGCCCAGGTCTATCGGGGCATGGACATCGGCACCGCCAAGCCCGACGCGGACGCGCGCGCGCGGGTACCGCATCATCTGTTCGATCAGGTGGATCCCGCTGAACCCTATTCGGCCGGTCGCTTCGTGACGGATGCCCGGGCGGCGATCCAGACGATCCAGCAGGCCGGACGCGTTCCCTTGCTGGTGGGCGGGACCGTGCTGTATTACCGGGCGCTGCGCGATGGACTGGCGCCCCTGCCGGCCGCGGACCCAGTCGTGCGGACCGAGCTGACCGCGCGCGCCGCTCAAGTCGGTTGGCCCGCCTTGCACGCCGAGCTGGCCGATGTCGATCCGGCAGCGGGCGCGCGCATCCATCCCCATGATGCCCAGCGTATCCAGCGTGCGCTGGAGGTTTTGCGACTCACCGGTGTCCCTCTCAGCAGCCACTGGGCGCGCGCGGCCCACTCGGGGCTCGCGCTCCATACGCTGGCGCTGATACCGGGGGATCGGGCCTGGCTGCACCAGCGCATTGCTCAGCGGCTGGAGGCCATGTTCGCCGCCGGCTTCGTGGCGGAAGTCGCACGATTGCAGGCGCGGGGCGATTTGCATGCCGACCTTCCCGCCTTGCGTGCCGTGGGCTATCGGCAGGTCTGGGCCTGCCTGGAAGGGCGGCTGGATGAAGCGCTTTTGTTCCAGTCGGCGTTGCAGGCCACCCGCCAGTTTGCCAAGCGTCAGTTGACAGCGCTGCGCCCGCTGCCCGGCGTCATGGCTTTACATGCGGAAAATCGGGCAGCGCGGGCGCAGGCAGTCGATTATTTTGCGGCTGTTCTGGATCAATCGGATAAGCGTGGATGAGCGCAATCATGCTATGCTTTTCCGGCGCCCTGAAAGGGTGCGGAAATGTCGGATTTGGATAATCATTTTTTCAACATGCGGTACCGCCCGACCTCAAAGGCAGGCGACCATAATAACAATGCTGGAGTGATGTCATGGCGAAAGGACAGTCTTTGCAGGAGCCTTTCCTCAATGCCCTGCGCAAAGAGCGCATTCCCGTCTCGATCTACCTGGTCAATGGGATCAAGCTGCAGGGCCATATCGATTCGTTTGATCAATTCGTGGTCCTGCTGAAAAACACCGTCAGCCAGATGGTCTACAAACACGCCATTTCGACCATCGTGCCATCCCGGAACGTCAAGCTGAGCGATCCAGATGCCCCGGAAGTGGTCGACCCCAATGACGGGAATTTCTAACCCTGACTGATTGTTCCTGAAAGGGGCGTCCATGTTCGAACGCCCCGTAATCGATCCCCGCTGCGTGCTGGTGAGCCTGGACATTGGCGCGCGCGATGCCGCCTCCCATGCCGAATTCGAGGAGCTGGCCCGCTCGGCCGGCGCCGAGGTGGTCGCGCGCGTGGGGGGGCATCGCGCCAGCCCGGAGCCGAAATACTTCGTCGGCACCGGCAAGGCCGAGGAAATCCGGGCCGTGGTACAGGAGGCGGGCGCCGGCCTGGTGCTGGTCAATCACCCCTTGTCGCCCAGCCAGGAGCGCAATCTGGAGGCGCTGATCCAGTGTCGGGTGCTGGACCGGACCGGCCTCATCCTCGACATTTTTGCGCAGCGCGCCCGTTCCTTCGAGGGCAAGTTGCAGGTGGAGCTGGCCCAGTTGCGCCATTTGGCGACTCGCCTGGTGCGGGGCTGGTCCCATCTGGAACGCCAGAAAGGGGGTATTGGCCTGCGCGGCCCGGGTGAAACCCAGCTCGAAAGCGATCGCCGTCTCCTGCGCGCCCGAGTCGATCAATTGGAGCGCCGCCTGGTCCGGGTGGGTCGGCAACGTGCCCAGGGGCGCGCCCTGCGCCAGCGCAGCGCGGTGCCGACGGTGGCCCTGGTGGGGTATACCAACGCCGGCAAGTCGACGCTGTTCAATGCCCTGGCCGGGGCGACCGCCTATGCCGCCGACCAGCTTTTCGCGACCCTGGATCCCACTGCGCGCCAACTGGATCTGGGTACCCTGCGCGTTGTGCTGGTCGATACGGTGGGCTTCGTGCGCGATCTGCCGCACGAACTGGTGGCCGCATTCCGTGCCACGCTGGAGGAAACTCGTCAGGCGGACCTGTTGTTGCAGGTGGTCGATGCCAGTGATCCGGAGGCGGACCTGCAACAGGCCGCGGTTGCCGAAGTCCTTGCGCAAATCGAGGCGGATGAGATTCCGCGCTTGATGGTCTTCAACAAGATCGATCTGGTTGATTGGCCCGCCGAGATCCGCCGCGATGGGATGGGCGATCCCGTGGCGGTGCATCTTTCAGCGCATACGGGCGCGGGCCTGGAAGAACTGCGATCCGCTATTCAGCAGTATTTCCAGGGGCGCAGCGCATGTCAGTGGCTGCATCTGGCACATGCCGAAGGTGGGATTCGGGCACGCCTGTATGCGGCGGGCGCGGTACGCGCCGAACGCATCGAGGACGATGGCTGGTGGCTGCAGGTGGAAGGTCCACCCGATCGTCTGGCGGAGATGATGCGCAAGCCTCTCGACGGTGGGACTGCGGTTGCCCCTGCGACAGGTCATCCCTAGAATGCCTCGGGCATGCACATCGGAAGCCAACAGCTTTCCAAATCTACGGTGGGAGACGGTTTTTCATGGCGTGGAATGAACCGGGTGGACACGACCCCTGGGGGGGGCAGAATCGCAAGCCGGGCGGCCCTCCCGACCTCGATGAGGTTTTGCGTAAATTGCGCCAGCGCCTGCCGAGTTGGGGAGGGGGCGGCGGCGGTAACAGCGCTGCAGGTCTCGGTCTGGCCGTGGCGGGCGTGCTGGTGCTGTGGCTGCTGTCCGGGCTTTACATCATCGATCCCGCCGAGCGCGGCGTGGTGCTGCGTTTTGGCCAGTTCCAGCGCATCACCCTTGAAGGACCGCGCTGGCATTTTCCCTACCCCATTGAGCGGGTTGAGAAAATCAACGTCGACAGCATCCGCACCAGCACCCACAAAGGGCTGATGCTCACGCGCGACGAAAATATCGTGAACGTGGAAGTGGCAGTCCAGTACCGCGTCGCCGATGCCCAGCACTTTTTGTTCAATGTGCGTGAGCCCGAGGGAACCCTGCGTGATGCCACCATCAGCGCGGTGCGCGAGGTGATCGGCACCAGCGCCATGGATTTCGTGCTGGGCGAGGGCCGCAGCGAAGTGGCGGCGCGCACCCAGGACCTGTTGCAAAAGACGCTGGACAGCTACGGCACGGGGCTGGTGGTGACCTCGGTCAACCTGCAGGACGCCCAGCCGCCGGAACAGGTTCAATCCGCTTTCGAGGACGCCATCAAGGCCCGCGAAGACAAGCAGCGCATCATCAACGAAGCCTACGCGCATGCCAATGCCATTCTGCCGCAGGCTCGTGGTGCTTCAGCGCGCCAACTGGAAGAGGCGCAGGCCTATCGCGAACGGCGGGTGGCCGAGGCGCAGGGTGAGGCCGATCGTTTCCTGGCGCTGGCGGGGGAGTACCGGCAGGCGCCGGAGGTCACCCGGCGCCGACTCTATCTTGAAACCATGGAACGCGTGCTGGCCGCCAATCCCAAGGTGGTGGTCGAGGCGGGGAATGGCAATAACGTGATGTACCTGCCGTTGGATCGTTGGCTGAAGGAAGCCCCGGCGCGGGTTGGCGTTTCCCCTGCTGAGGGCGCGCCGCCAGCGGTGCCCGAGCCCTCGGCGCGTGGCTCGATCCAGGAGCAGCAATCCGGTTATGACCGCAGTGGCCGGGGGAGAGTGCGATGAAGGGATTGGGCATGATGGCCGGCGCGCTCCTGCTGCTGGCCCTGTTGGTGGCTTCCAGCGCCTTTTATGTGGTGGATCTCCGCGATCGGGCCATTCTGGTGCGCCTGGGCGAGATGGTGGAAGCCGATGTGGCGCCTGGATTGCATCTGAAGCTGCCCTTGTTGGATGTGGCGCGCACCTTCGATGGCCGGCTCCAGACCCTGGATATCGCGCCGGAGCGCTTCCTGACCCTGGAAAAGAAAAACCTGATCGTCGATTTCTACGTCAAATGGCGCATCGACGATGTGGCGCGCTACTACCGCGCAACGGGTGGAAGCGAATTCATCGCCGCGCAGCGTTTGGAACAGATCGTGAAAGACGGTCTGCGCAGCGAGTTCGGCCGACGTACCGTGCAGGAGGCGGTGTCGGGCGATCGCGTCCAGCTGGTGCAGACCATGACCACGCTGGCCAGCCGTCAAAGCCAGGAATTGGGAGTTGAGGTTAAGGAAGTGCGTATCAAGCGCATGGACCTGCCCAACGAAGTGAGCAGTTCGGTGTTCGCCCGCATGGAAGCCGAGCGCGCCCGCACCGCCCGCGAGTTGCGGGCCGAGGGTGAGGAAGCCGCCGAGGGAGTGCGTGCGGAAGCGGAGCGCCAGCGTGAAGTGATGCTGGCGGAGGCCTATCGGGATTCCGAGCGATTGCGTGGTGAAGGTGACCGGCTGGCGGCGGAAGCATTCGCCAAGGCGCACCAGACCGCGCCGGAGTTCTATGGTTTCTACCGCAGTCTGCAGGCCTATCGGGAAGCCTTGGGCCGCGGCGACACCACCATGGTGCTCTCCACGGACAGCGAGTTCTTCCGCTATTTCAAATCATTGCCCTCGCCGCCTGCTGCGGCGCCTGCCCGCTGAGTTGCCATGCCAGGGGATTTGATTGCCGCGTTCGGGCTGGTTCTGGTGCTGGAAGGCATTTTGCCCATGGCCGCGCCGCGCTTCTGGCAACGCGGGCTGAACCAGCTCAGCCTGTTGCCGCCCCGTGTGGTTCGGTTGCTGGGGCTTGCCAGTCTGGTCACGGGTTGGCTGATCGTGCGTGCGGCCCGATGAGCGGAGCAAGTCCCCCATGAGCATGGAAAACCGCTGGCTCCTGCCCGAAGCCGTCTCCGAGGTGTTGCCGCCCCATGCGCGGGCGATGGACTTGCTGGGCCGCGCGGTCATGGATCTGTTCTGGTCGTGGGGCTACGATGCCATCGATCCGCCCCTGATCGAATACCTGGAGTCGCTGTTGACGGGCACGGGCCAGCATCTGGATCTGGAGACCTTCAAGATCACCGATCAGTTGAGTGGCCGCCTGATGGGCGTGCGGGCGGATATCACGCCGCAAGCGGCCCGCATCGACGCCCAGGTGTTGCGCGGCGATGGCCCCCGGCGCCTGTGTTACCTGGGCCCGGTGCTGCACACCCGGTCCGATGGCCGCGGGGGCTCTCGTTGTCCCTTGCAGGTGGGCGCCGAGCTGTTTGGGGACGCCAGCCCGCAAAGTGATCTGGAAGTGATTGCCCTCATGCTGGAGACCCTGCTGCGCGCAGGACTGGATGATTTGCATCTGGATCTGGGGCATGTCGGCATCTATCGCGCCCTGATGCAGGAGGCGGCCTTGCCGGGCCAGGATGAACGGCAGTTGTTCGACCTGCTGCAGCGCAAGGCCATGCCCGAGTTGCGGGCGTTTCTGGCGGGCCATCCCATGTCGCGGCAGGTGGCGGGCTGGCTGTGGGCCTTGCCGGATCTCAATGGTCCGGTGGACGTGCTGGCGCGAGCGCGCACTGTCCTGGCTGGGGCCGGCGCGGGGGTGGAAGCGGCTCTGGCGGAACTGACCCGCCTGGCCGAGCGCCTCGATCAGCGTTACTCCCAGGTCACGCTGCATCTGGACCTGGCCGAGCTGCGCGGTTATGACTACCACACCGGCGTGGTGTTCGCCGCGTTCCAGTCCGGTCGTGGACAGGATCTGGCGCGCGGCGGCCGGTATGATCATGTGGGCGAGGTATTCGGTCGCGCCCGCCCCGCAACGGGCTTCAGCGCCGATTTGCACGCCCTGTATCACGCCGGTCGCTCACGCGCCGCGCCTGCTGCCGCCATCTGGGCGCCGGTCGCCGGCGAGGATCCGGCGCTTGAGGCGGCGGTGGTCGCATTGCGTCATCAAGGCGAGCGGGTCATCCGCGCCTTGAGCGAGGAAAATGGCTTGCCGAGCGCGCTGCATTGCGATCGCCGCCTGATTTGGCGCGACGAGCAGTGGCGTGTGGATGCATGGACTCCCTGAACAAGCGCCGGCCCGGCGGGCTGGCTGAATAGAAGGTCATCATGGGCAAGAATGTCATCGTGATCGGCGCCCAGTGGGGCGACGAAGGCAAGGGCAAGATCGTCGATCTGCTCACCGAGCGCTGCGCGGCAGTGGTGCGTTTCCAGGGCGGGCACAATGCCGGCCATACCCTGGTCATCGACGGCAAGAAGACCGTCCTGCATCTCATTCCTTCCGGCATCCTGCACCCGCAGGTGCAGTGCTTCATCGGCAACGGCGTGGTGGTATCCCCTCCGGCGCTGCTGGAGGAAATCCAGACGCTGGCCGGCCAAGGCGTGGACGCGCTGGCGCGGTTGCGCATCAGCCCAGCCTGCCCGCTGGTATTGCCTTCGCATGTGGCGCTTGATCGGGCGCGCGAACTGGCGCGCGGTAGCCTGGCCATCGGCACCACCGGCCGCGGCATCGGTCCGGCCTATGAGGATAAGGTGGCGCGCCGCGGCGTGCGGGTGGGAGACCTGTTTCATCGTGAGCGGCTGGCCGCCAAGCTGGGGGAGCTGCTCGACTACCACAATTTCGTGCTGCGCCATTATTACAGCGTTGACACGGTGGACTTCCAGCAGACGCTGGAATCCTCCCTGGCCGCGGCGGAGGTCCTGCGGCCGCTGGTGATCGATGTCTCCGAGCAACTCAACCGGCTGCGCCGGGAAGGCTGTAACGTGTTGTTCGAAGGCGCGCAGGGCGCCTTGCTCGACGTCGATCTGGGGACTTACCCCTACGTCACCTCGTCCAACACCACTGCGGGCGGGGCGGCGACCGGATCGGGCATTGGCCCCGCCTGGTTCGATGGCATCCTGGGCGTCGTCAAGGCTTATACGACGCGCGTGGGGGCCGGACCCTTCCCGACGGAGCTGCTGGATGAAAACGGCGCCTATCTGGCCCGGCGCGGCCACGAGTTCGGTTCCACCACCGGTCGGCCGCGCCGCTGCGGCTGGTTCGATGCCCCGGCGCTGCGCCGCAGTGTGGTGATGAACAGCCTGACGTCGCTGTGCATCACCAAGCTGGACGTCCTTGATGAGCTGGATGCCATCCGCATCGCTGTCGGCTACCGGGTCGACGGCGAGCCGATGGAATCCCTGCCCATCGGCGCGGAGGCGGTGGCGGATTGCGAGCCGATCTACGAGGAGATGTCCGGCTGGCGGTCGAGCACCGTGGGCGCGCCCACGATTGATGATCTGCCGGCTGCGGCACGCGCATACCTGCGCCGCATCGAGGAGATTGTCGATGTTCCCGTGGACATGATCTCCACCGGACCGGATCGCAACCAGACCATTATCTTGCGCAATCCCCTGGATTGAGGGGCCTGCATGCCAATTCAAGGCGTAAATACAAAAAAGGCTTTCCGTTCCCGGAAAGCCTTTTTTGCTTTGAAATCAAGATGGTGCCGAGAAGAGGACTTGAACCTCCACGGGGTTTCCCCCACTAATACCTGAAACTAGCGCGTCTACCAATTCCGCCATCTCGGCTCAACGGAATTGCATTTGTCCTGCAACCCCGTGGGCTGCGAACTTTAAGACTCCCCAAAGCCGTTGTCAACGGGCAAAATGCCCGATCTTAGAGGTAATCAATTTATTCATGGAACTCCTGAATGGCTGAAGCTGACTGGCAATCCCGCGATCCCCACTACGAGCAGGAACGGTTGAAGTATCCCCAGCCCGCGCCCAGTCGGGAATATTTGCGCATGTTGCTGACCGAGGCGGGCGAACCGCTCTCCCGCGAGGACATCATCGAACGCGGCGGCATCACCGGCGCCGAGGCCCTGGAAGGGGTGGAGCGACGGCTCACCGCGATGGTCCGCGACGGCGAGTTGGCGATCAACCGCAAGGGCGCCTATGGCCTGGTGGACCGTATGCATCTCGTGGGGGGGCGCGTCATCGCCCATCGGGATGGCTTCGGCTTTCTGGTCTCGGATGACGGCGGCGATGACGTCTTCCTGCCCGCGCGGCAGATGCGCGATCTGTTCCACGGTGATCGCGTCCTGGTGCGGATCAGCGGCGAGGATCGTCGCGGCCGCCGCGAAGGGGTGGTGGTCGAGATCCTGGAGCGGAACACCCAGCAGGTGGTGGGCCGTTTTTACCGCGAACAGGGCGTGGGCTTCGTGCTGCCCGAGAACCCCCGCATCACTCACCAGATCATGATTCCGGCCGACGCGCAGGGCGAGGTCCGCGACAACCAGATCGTGGTGGTCGATATCGTCGAACCCCCCAGCAAACGCGGGCCGCCCTTGGGTCGTATTCGCGAGGTGCTGGGCGAGCACATGGCGCCCGGCATGGAAATCGAGGTCGCCATCCGCGCCCACGGCATTCCCTCGGTGTGGCCGGAAGCAGTGGAAGCGGCCTGTGCACCGTTCGGTAGCCGGGTCGAGTCTGACGACAAGCGTGATCGGATTGATCTGCGGCGCTATCCGCTGGTGACGGTCGATGGCGCCGATGCGCGCGATTTTGACGACGCGGTGTTCTGTGAACCGGCCGGGGAGGGCTGGCGCCTGCTGGTGGCCATCGCCGATGTGGGGCATTACGTGCGCCCTGGCGATCCTCTGGACCTGGAGGCGGCCACGCGCGGCAACTCGGTCTACTTCCCCCAGCAGGTCGTGCCCATGCTGCCGGAAGTGCTTTCCAATGGCCTGTGTTCGATCAACCCCAAGGTCGACCGCCTGTGCATGGTGTGCGCCCTGGAAATCGGCGCCGATGGCGAGATCAGCCGCTTCCGCTTCTTCGAAGGCGTGATGCGCTCGGCGCAGCGGCTGACCTATGACGAATTTGCCCAGGCCGTGATCGATCGGGACGCCCCGACGCGGGAACGGCTGAAAGACATTCTGGGCCATCTGGAAGACCTCCATGGTCTCTACCAGGTGCTGCGCAAGGCCCGGGAGCGCCGCGGCGCCCTGGATTTCGGCACCGCCGAGACGGTGATCGAGTTCGGTCCGGATCGCAAGATCGCCGCCATCAAGCCGTTTCTGCGTCACGATGCCCATCGCATGATCGAGGAGTGCATGATTGCCGCCAACGTGGCGGCGGCCCGCTTCCTCAGCGAACACCGCATCCCGGCCCTTTACCGGGTCCATCCGCCACCGTCTTCCGAACGGCTCGAAGATCTGCGCGCATTCCTGACGGGCTTTGGCTTGTCCCTGGGTGGCGGCGACAAGCCCAGCCCCCAGGATTACGCCCGGGTGCTGACCGCCCTGGAAGCGCGCGAGGATCGGCACTTGATCGAACCGGTGCTGCTGCGTTCGCTCAGCCGCGCCGAATACACAGTCTCCAACGACGGCCATTTCGGCCTGTCGCTGGCGGCCTACACCCACTTTACCTCGCCCATCCGACGTTACCCCGACCTGATCGTCCACCGGGGTATCCGGCACGTGGTTCAGGGTGGAACCGCCGAAAACTATCCCCTGACGCCGGCGCAGCTCGATCGCATCGCCGAGCAGTGCTCGTTGACCGAGCGGCGCGCGGATGAGGCCACCCGGGATGTAGCGGACTGGCTCAAATGCGAGTTCATGCTGGAGCGGGTCGGCGAGGTCTTTGATGGACGCATCAACGCCGTCACCGGCTTTGGCCTGTTCGTCCTGCTCGACAAGGTGTATGTCGAGGGGCTGGTGCATGTCACCTCCCTGTCCAATGACTATTACCAGCACGATCCGGTGCAACATCGCCTGCGCGGCGAACGTTCCGGCCACATCTACCGGCTCGGAGACCGCATCCGGGTTCGCCTGATCAACGTGAATCTTGATGAACGCAAAATCGACTTCGAACTCGCCCCGGCGGAAGGCAACCGCGACGGGGCGGCCAAAGCCCCGGCCCGACGGGGCAGCGGCAAGCGCCCAGCAGCCGCCAGCATCCCCGACCCAGCCGCGCCCAAACCCAAGGAAGGCGAAGGCGCCGACAAGACCAAGCGCCGACGCCCCCGCAAGCGCCGCAAGGCCAAAGCCAAGGAAGCGAGCTGAGTCCTTCGGCGGTCCCGCTGCTGACACGGGACCGCCGGGAACCCAGGGCGTCTTCGGCCTCCATGCAGTCGTCGCGCTGCTCACCTTCGACGCGGATCGCGTTCAGGCGATCTGGGTGCAGGACAGCCGCCGCGAGGACCAGGTGGCTGCCGTGCTGGAGCGTGCCGCCCGCCTGAACATTGCCGTGGAGGTGCTGCCGCGGCGCGCACTGGACAGCCGCCTGCCCGGTCTGCGGCATCAGGGCCTGGTGGCGTGGACGCTGCCTGCGCCGCGACTCGGCGAGGCCGATCTGCAGGCGCAGTTGGCGGATTGGGGCGCGACGCCGGTGTTGCTGGTGCTGGATGGCGTGCAGGATCCCCACAACCTGGGCGCTTGCCTGCGCACCGTCTGGGCGGCCGGCGCGCAAGCGGTGATCGTGCCCCAGGACCGGGCTGCGGGACTTACCCCCACGGTCCGCAAGGTCGCCGTGGGCGCGGCGGAACAGGTGCCCTTGTTCCAGGTCACCAACCTGGCGCGGACTTTGAAGATGTTGGCGGACCAAGGTTTTCGCATCCTCGGCGCCGAAGCCCAGGCCACCGAAAGCCTGTACACCGCCGATCTGTCCGGACCGCTGGTGTGGGTGCTGGGCGGCGAGGGCAGCGGTTTGCGGCGCCTGACCCAGGAATGCTGCGATGTGCGCGTGTCCATCCCCTTGCAGGGCGGCGCGGAGAGCCTGAATGTCTCCGTCGCCGCTGGCGTCGTCCTGTTCGAAACCCGGCGTCGGCGTTTGATGGGGATGTGATGGCCGTTGCCGGACTTGTTCGAAAGCCGCCAAGGGTTGGAGGCGTTCGCGCATCCCCGGGATGCGCGTAGAGGCGTGCCCCTTTTCCCAGCGCGAGGCCTTGAAGCCGATGACGACATCGACCGGCTGGTTCTATTGGGCCGCATTGTCCGCGTGCTTTGCGGCGCTCACGGCGATCTTCGCGAAGATCGGCATCCGGGACGTTGATTCGGATTTCGCGACGCTGTTGCGAACCGTGATGATCGTCTTTGTGCTGGCGCCCTTCGTCTGGTTCGCGGGCAAGTGGAGCAATCCATTCGACCTGGCGCCGAAATCCCTGCTCTTTCTGGTCCTGTCCGCATTCGCAACCGGGGCATCGTGGGTGTGCTACTTCAGGGCGCTTCAGATGGGCGACGCCGCCAAGGTGGCCCCGGTCGACAAGTTCAGTCTGGTGCTTGTGGCCATCTTCGCCTATGCGTTTCTGGGGGAGCGTCCGTCTGAAAGGGATTGGCTCGGCATTGCCCTCGTGGCGCTGGGCGTGCTGGTGCTCGCCTTTAAACGCTAGGGGCCCGGCGGAACCGCCGCCCAAGTTGATGTGATCAAGCGCATCGCCCGCGCCGGATGCCTCAGTGATAGCCGGCGCCGGGGCGGACCTTGCCGCGGAACACCCAGTAGTTATAGGCGGTGTAGCCCAGGATCAGCGGCAATAAGGCCACTGCGCCGACGAGCAGAAAGCCTTGCGAGGCGGGCGGCGCAGCGGTTTCCCAGAGGGTGAAGACGCGCGGCACGGTGTAGGGCCACAGACTCACCGCCAGGCCAAAAGCGCCCAGCGCGAACAGCGTGATGGTGAGCACAAAGGGCGCCCAGGGAGATTGTCGGCGCAGCGCCCGCCACAGCATCCAGCCGACCACGATGGTCAGGATCGGCACCGGCATCAGCCAGAACAGATTGGGCAAACTGAACCAGCGCGCGGCCACCTCCGCCGACATCAGCGGCGTCGCCAGGCTCACCATGGCGATCCAGGCCAGCACCACGAACATCAACACCTGGCCGGCGTGAAACGCCCAGCGCTGCAACGCGCCTTCGGTCTTCAAGGCCAGCCAGCATGCCCCCAGCAAGGCGTAGCCACAGACCAGCGCAAAGCCGGTCATCAGGCTGAATGGGGTGAGCCAGTCCATCACGTTGCCGGTGAACTTCCCGTCCGTCACCTGGAATCCCTGGATGAAGGCGCCCAGCACCGTCCCTTGGAAGAATGCCGCCAGCACCGAGCCCAAATTGAAGGCCACGTCCCACACGCCCCGGCTGCGCTCCGCCTTGAAGCGGAATTCAAAGGCCACGCCGCGGAACACCAAGGCAAACAGCATGAACAGGATGGGGATATAGAGGGCCGTCATGAGCAGCCCATAAGCCTTGGGGAAGGCGGCGAACAAGCCGCCGCCGGCCAGCACCAGCCAGGTTTCGTTGCCGTCCCAGTGGGGCGCGATGCTGTTCATCATCAGATCGCGTTCCTCGTCGGTGCGACCCCAGGGAAACAGGATGCCGATCCCCAAATCGAAGCCGTCCAGAATCACATACAACATCAGCCCCAGGCACAGTACCCCAGCCCAGATCAACGGAATCCAGAAACTCGCGTCCATCGGCAGCGTCTCCTTGTTACATCCAGGCGGTGCGGGTGGGCTCGTCATGGTCCGGCTGCGTGGCGGCAGCGTCGGGACCCTGGCGAATGAGTTTGGACAGGTAATAGAGATAGGCCAGCAACAGGGTTCCATAGACTGCGACGAACAGAGACAGCGTGGTCAGGATGGCGCGTGCGGGCACCGCCGAGACGGCCTCCGAGGTGCGCATCAGGCCCTGCACGATCCACGGTTGGCGCCCGGTTTCCGTCACGATCCAGCCGGCCAGGGTGGCGACAAAGCCCAGTGGCGCGCTGGCCATGCAGAGCAGGGCGTAGGGCCGATTGCTGTAGAGCGTGCCGCGCCAGCGCAACAGCAATCCCAGTCCGCCCAGGAACAGGAACCAGAAGCCCAATCCCACCATGATGCGGAAGCTGAAAAACACCAGCGGCACCAGCGGCCGATCGGCGGGCGCGACCTCCTTCAGACCCAGGACGGTTCCCTCCGGATCGTGCTGGAGGATTAGACTGGCCAGCTTCGGGATCGCGATCTCGAAGTGGTTGCGCTCGGCCGCCATGTCGGGCCAGGCGAACACCAGCAGCGGCGCGCCGGCGGTGGTTTCCCACAGCCCCTCCATGGCGGCGATTTTCATGGGTTGATGGCGCTGGACCTGTAAGCCATGTAGATCACCCATCACGATCTGTAGCGGCGCCAGGATCGCCAGGGCCAGCGTGGCGATGGCGAAGGCGGGCCGCGCCAGTGCGGCGCTCTGGATACGCTGCAGATGCCAAGCCGATACCCCCGCGACGACCAAGGATGTGGTCAGAAAGGAAGCCATCAGCATGTGCGGGAAACGATAGAAAAACGACGGGTTGAAGATCACCTCCGGCCAGCTTTCCACGTGGAAGATGCCATCCACCAGGCGATAGCCGGCCGGGGTGTGCATCCAGGAACTGGCCGCGAGGATCCAGAACGCCGAGATCATGGTGCCGATCGAGACGATGCAGGTGGCGGCGAAATGCAGGCGCGGTGGCACCCGCTGCATGCCGAACAGCATGACCCCCAGGAAACTCGCCTCCAGGAAGAACGCCGTGAGGACCTCATAGCCCAGCAACGGTCCCAGGATATTGCCCGTCACCTCGGAGAAACGCGCGAAGTTGGTGCCGAACTCATACGACAGCACCACCCCGGACACCACGCCCATGCCGAAGGAGAGCGCAAAGATCTTCACCCAGAAGCGATACAGCGTGAGGTAGACCGCCTGTCCGGTGCGCAGCCACAGCGCTTCCAGGATCACCAGGAACAGCGCCAGGCCGATGGTGAGCGTGGGAAACAGGATGTGAAAACTGATGGTCAAGGCGAACTGCAAGCGGGCCAGGATGACGGCGTCAAAGGGCATGGGTGTCTCCGCTTTGTGGGGCCTGATAAATATTCGTGCTAACCATATACCAATGCCGACGATCAGTCCGATCCGATCAAGCGGGACATCCTCCACGTTTCGACAAGGTGGACGCAAACGGGTTGCAAAGGGCTGAACCAACTCAAAAGCCTTTGTCCATCCAGCTCGCGGCAGAAAATTGTGGAACAATCGCCGATCGAGGCGGCGCGGCTGTGCAAGGCGGTAAATCCCCGCTCGCATCGGGTACGAAGGGTCGCACGCCCCGAGGCGTCAGGTCCATGGCGCGCTGCCGATGAAGTGCACAATGATTGCATGGATGCTGATGTGACCAAGGAAGCCACCGCCCGCATCAAGATCAACCGGCTGCCGGTTATTCGCCGACGGCGCGCTGCCGGCCCAATTCAGGCTTGAACCCGGCCATTTTTTCCTTGCGCTGTCGCTGACTTGATCGCGGGCGGCAGGATAGAGCGCCAAGGTGAAAGGCGCGGGGCACGATACCGCTTAAATAGCGAGGGCAACGGATGAGCAACGAACGCTTTCCCGCTGATCTGATCGTATCGGTCCAGGATTTCGTCGACTCAGGTTGGAAGTCGGCGCTGGAGCAGGCCTCTCGCGAGGGATATTCGGCAATGTGGCAGGCATTCTCTGCTGCTGCGCGTTCGGCCATGGAGGAAGGTCGCAATGAGCACGGGAAGGTGCTCTGGCTGCTTGCCCATGCCTGCTCGATGAGGCTGTTGCCGTCGAGTCAGAACGATCCATTCGAACCCTCCCCGGTATTCCGCAATCGCCGGTCGGTCATTCCGGACGATCTATTTGAAGCTGACATCCAATTTTTTGCCGAGATCGTCGATGCGGTAGACGACATCTGGCTGAAGGCGAGACTTGCCGATCTGGCTTGGCTGAAAAGAAAGCCGAGAGGTGTGGCGTTCGCACTTACGGCCATCGACGCTTACCGTTCCATTCCGCTGGACACGGAGACGTGGATTCGCGGTGGTCAGGAATGTTGGGAGCGAGCCATCAGCTTGGCCCGGATGCTCAAAGCCGGTGCGGGCGATCGGCTTAAGCAAATGGAGGTTTCTATCGTCGCTTCGTTCAATGCCGCAACGCGACAAGACGGTTTCCTTGGGTACTGGTTAGCGGACCTGCTGAAAACGAACGGATTGGGAGAGCTCCATCGAACTGATATCGCGCAGAAGCTTGAATCTCTGGCTCGGGAGTTCGATAGCGAAGGCGATCTGAACAGGGCGCGGGAGTATTTCTCTGCGTCCTCCGACTGGTACAGAACTATCCCTGACGAAGCAAAAGCAGCCGAGATGATGGCGTCTGTCGCCGAGGGCTGGGTCAAGGGGGCCATCGCCCAGGTCTCGTCGGACAACCCGAGTCACGGGGTGGCAGCGAGCTTCTTCGAGAATGCCATCCAGACCTATCGAACGATCCCCAGAGCCGAGCGAAACGCGCATCGAGTCGATGAGAGGATCGCTGAACTTCGCGCCCATCTGAATGAGTCTGGAGAGAAAGCTCTGGGCGAAATGCAACTGATCAGCACCCCGGGCGTCGACATCACTCAATTCGTCGAGAACGCTCGAAAGTCTGTCAGCGGGAAATCGACCACCGAGGCGCTACTGGCTTTCGCCAACCTTCATTGTGGAGTGAAGGTCGACGAGATGCGCGAGCGTGCACTTAAGCAAATGCAGCAGTTTGTATCCTATTTGCTCTTTTCTTCAACGGTGATGAGCTGCGATGGCCGAGTGATTGCCAAACATCCGGCCATGAGATTTGGTGCAGAGCCCTCGGAAGACGACGAAATCGCCATCCGCGCTGAAATGATTCATGACTACGGCATTCTGGTCAGCATCGTGGTTCATGGCGATATCTGGCCTGCACTTGAAGTTCTGCTGCTCGAACATCGGCTGCGCGAGGCCGATTTCATCGGCCTTGCCAATCAATCACCCATCATCCCGAAGGGGAGAGCCGGGCTTTTCGGCAAGGCCTTGTTCGCGGGTTTCGACCGGGATTTCGTCACGGCACTGCACCTATTGATACCGCAGATCGAGCACTTGGTTCGCGTACATCTCAAGCAGGCAGGGGCCAAGACGACGAATCTCGACAAGGATGGCATTGAGAACGAAAACGGGATGAGCACCTTAATGGACCTGCCAGAAGCCGAGCAGGTTTTCGGCAAGGACCTCGCCTTTGAGCTCAAGGCGCTTTTCTGCGATCCCTTCGGACCCAATCTGCGCAACGAACTGGCCCACGGGCTGCTTGACGAAGAAGCATGCCATTCACCGGCTGCCATTTATGCGTGGTGGTTAGGGTTGCAGCTAGTCTTCAAGACCTGGTGGAATATGGCGCACAAGAACAGTACAGAGGGCGAGGTGGATGCCGATGGCTGAGTTATAAAAAATGACGGTCGACCTGAACGTGCTCGACCACCTCGGGATCAACCTATACAGCACATCGCCGCCATTCTGACCGAGTCCTAGCTAACGCCTGGAACGCTGCGCCGAGACCGTCGACATCATGATCGACAAAGATCAGAACATCATCGATGACGGTCAGTTTCAGGTGCACATCGTCACAGTGGGCGGATCTTGGTGCGGTACACGTCCTGCCAGATCCGGTGATCGGTATGGGTCGTCATGCGCCAAGGCGGATGGCTGTGGCATAATAGGACCACTTTAGTCCTCTATACGGGGGGGAACATGCTCCGCATCGGCAAGATGACCGATTATGGCGTGGTGGTGATGGCTCACTTGGCCCGTCATCCCGAGGCCATCCAGACTGGCGCGCAGATTGCCGCCGCTTGCCGAATTACCGTTCCTACGGTCAGCAAGCTGCTCAAGTCGCTGACGCGCGCGGGCCTGCTGATCTCGGTGCGGGGTGTGGCGGGGGGTTACCGTTTGGCGCGGGCGCCTGCGGAGATTTCGGTGCTGGAGGTGATCGCCGCGCTGGAAGGGCCGTTTGGCCTGACCGAGTGCAGCCGGGTGCCGCAGCGTTGCTCCCAACAGGGCGATTGCAGCCTGTCGGACAATTGGGACGTCATCAACCGGGCCGTGCAGGGGGCGTTGCGGGGAGTCAGCCTGTCCCAGATGGCCACGCCCATGCGAACCCTCAAATGGTATGGCGCTGCGGATCTCCCCGCGGCGCTGCCCTGAACGTATCATCCCGTTTTTCCGATCGGAGGCCACGCATATGGCATCGAACAAGGATGATCTGGAACGCCTGCTGACGCGCGATTACGTGGCGGGCTTTGTGACCGACATCGAATCGGACACCGTTCCCCCCGGTCTGAACGAGGACGTCATTCGCCTCATCTCGGCCAAGAAAGAGGAACCCGAGTTTCTGCTGGAATGGCGTCTGGCGGCCTATCGGCACTGGTTGACGATGACCGAACCGCGCTGGGCGAGCGTGCATTACCCGCCCATCGACTACCAGGCGATTTCCTATTATTCGGCGCCGAAATCCCGCGATGACGCGCCCAAGAGCCTGGATGAGGTCGATCCCAAGCTGCTCGAAACCTATGAAAAACTGGGCATTCCCCTGCATGAGCGCGCGCGCCTCGCCGGGGTGGCGGTGGACGCCGTGTTCGACAGCGTGTCGGTGGCCACCACCTTCAAGGGCAAGCTGCGCGAGGCGGGGGTGATTTTCTGCTCGTTTTCCGAGGCGGTGCGCGAGCATCCCGAACTGGTGCGGCAATACCTGGGCTCGGTGGTGCCGCATACCGACAATTTCTATGCCGCGCTGAATGCGGCGGTGTTCACCGACGGCTCGTTTGTCTTCATTCCGGCCGGGGTGCGCTGCCCGATGGAGCTGTCCACCTATTTCCGCATCAACGCGGCCAACACCGGCCAGTTCGAGCGCACCTTGATCATCGCCGAGGCCGGCAGCCATGTCTCTTACCTCGAAGGCTGCACGGCGCCGATGCGCGATGAAAACCAGCTTCATGCCGCCGTGGTGGAACTGGTCGCGCTGGACGATGCGACGATCAAATATTCCACGGTGCAGAACTGGTATCCGGGGGACGAGCAGGGCCGTGGCGGCATCTACAACTTCGTGACCAAGCGCGGCGATTGCCGGGGCGACCGTTCCAAGATCACCTGGACGCAGGTGGAAACCGGCTCGGCAATCACCTGGAAATACCCCAGTTGCATCCTGCGCGGCGCGGGCTCGGTGGGGGAGTTCTATTCGGTGGCGACAACCAACAATCACCAGCAGGCCGACACCGGCACCAAGATGATCCACATCGGTCCCAATACCAC
Organism: Pseudomonadota bacterium; assembly: GCA_002862435.1. Taxonomy (GTDB): domain Bacteria; phylum Pseudomonadota; class Gammaproteobacteria; order UBA5335; family UBA5335; genus Macondimonas. The sequence goes on from PKDC01000013.1 coordinate 23,754, forward strand.
CAGCACCATTGTCTCCAAGGGCATTTCGGCGCGCTTTGGCCAGCAGACCTATCGCGGGCTGGTGAAGGTGTTGCCCAGTGCCGAGGGCGCGCGCAACCACACCCAGTGTGATTCGCTGCTCATGGGCAACCGCTGCGGCGCCCACACCGTGCCTTATATCGAGGTGAAGAACCCCACGGCCCAGGTTGCGCACGAGGCCACCACCTCGCGCATTGGTGAGGATCAACTGTTCTATTGCCGCCAGCGCGGCATCAGCGCAGAGGACGCCGTGAACATGATCGTGAACGGCTTTTGCAAGGAAGTGTTCCAGGTGTTGCCCATGGAATTCGCCGTGGAGGCACAGAAGCTGCTGTCCGTCTCCCTCGAAGGCGCCGTGGGCTGAAACCTTTTTTCAACCGTGTGTGCGGCGCCCCAGGCGCCCCGGGAAATGAAGATTCATGCTACAGATCGACAATTTGCAGGTCAGCGTGGACGACCGGCCCCTGCTCAAGGGCCTGAGTCTCAAGGTCAACGCCGGCGAGGTCCACGCCATCATGGGCCCCAACGGCTCGGGCAAGAGCACCCTGGCCGCCGTGCTGGCGGGCCGCGAGGGCTATGTCCACACCGGCGGCACGGTGCGCTACCGCGACCAGGATCTGTTGGCCATGGCGCCGGAGGAGCGGGCGCGCGAGGGGATCTTCCTGGGCTTCCAATACCCGGTGGAAATTCCCGGCGTCAACAATGTCTATCTGCTCAAGGCCAGCCTCAACGCCCAGCGCCGCCATCGTGGCGAGCCCGAGCTGGATGCCTTCGAGTTCCTGCGCCTGGTGCGTGGACAGATGGAGATGATGGGCATTCCGGAGGAGTTTCTGCGCCGTTCGGTGAATGAAGGCTTCTCGGGCGGCGAGAAAAAGCGCAATGAAATTCTGCAAATGCTGATTTTGCAGCCGCGCTTGGCGATCCTGGACGAGATCGATTCCGGACTGGATATCGATGCGCTGAAGGTGGTCTCAAAGGGTATCCAGGCAATGCGCTCGCCGGATCGGGCGATGATTCTGGTGACCCATTACCAGCGCCTGCTGGATTACGTCAGTCCCGATTACGTGCACGTGCTGGCCGGCGGCCGCATCATCCGCTCGGGCGGCAAGGAACTGGCCCACGAGCTGGAAGCGGAAGGCTACGAGGGTGTGCTGGCGGGAGCGGCTGGGGTGGCCAAGTGAGCGAGGCAGCCGTGGCCGCCGTGCGCGCCTATCTGGACCGGGATGCCTTCGGTGTGGCGCCGGATCCGGCATTGGCCGAGCGCGGCGCGGTTCATCTGGCCGCGGCGGGGCTGCCGGGGGCGCCTGCGGAAAGCTGGCGCCACACCGATCCCGCGCCCTTGCTCACGCGAGCCGTCGCGCCCGCGCCGCCCGGTGCGGTTGCCCCGGCGGCGGACGTGTTGCCCCGACTGGTGGGCGCCCTGCGCCGGGTCTGGGTGAATGGGCAGCCGGCGCCTGCTCTGGCTGAGGGCGCGCCGCCGCCGGGTGTGCGCCTGTGGGCGCTGGAGGACGCTGCCGACGGGGTGGGCGAGCGGCTCTCTCCGGAACACAGCGGCTTTGCGGCGCTCAATGCCCTGTCCTGGCGCCATGGCGCGGGTCTGGCGCTGGAAGCGGGCGTCAAGCTGGTCGAGCCGGTGCATCTGCTGTGGTGGTCCCAATCCGGCGATCAGCCCTGGGATGCCCATCCGCGCCTGTTGCTGCGACTGGCGGCGGGAGCATCAGCCACGGTGGTGATTCACCAGGCTGGTGCCGCGGCGGTTGATGCCTTCCTGGGCAGCGTGCTGGAAGTCGATCTGGCGGCGGGTGCGGCGCTTGATCTGGTGCTGGTGGATCAACAGGGCGCCCAGGGCTTCGCGCTGAGCCAGGTGGCCGTGCACGGGGCGCGGGATAGCCGGTTGGGCCTGTGGTTGCTGGATGACGGCGCCGGCTGGGTGCGGCGCGAACTGGAGCTGACCCTGGCCGAACCGGGCGCGACCCTGGCTTTGCAGGGGCTGGTGCGCGGGCGCCGCGCGCTGCGGGTGGACAACCAGGTCGTGGTCCACCACCGTGCACCCCAGACCCACAGCCTGCAACAGACCCGCGCCGTGCTGCAGGATCGCGCCCGCGCCGTGTTCGGCGGCGGCGTGCGGGTGGCGGTGGACGCGCAAGGGATCACGGCGCGCCAGGCCAATGCCACCTTGCTGTTGTCCCGGCGCGCCGAGGTCATTACCAGGCCGGCACTGGAAATCCTGGCCGATGAGGTGCAGTGCAGCCATGGCGCCAGCGTCGGCCAGCTCGACGAGACAGCGCTGTTCTACCTGCAAAGCCGGGGTCTGGATCGGGAGACGGCGCGTACCCTGCTGATCGATGCCTTCGCCCGTGCGGCGCTGCCGGATTTGCCAGTGCCGGCCGTGCTGGAATGGGTGTTCGGTCCGGCCGAGGCGGATGCGTTTCTTGCTGCAACGGTGTGAAAGAGGCCTGTCATGACTGCATTGCCATCAGCCGCCTTCCCTGACGCCTTCGATGTGGCGCGGGTGCGGCGCGATTTTCCCATTCTGGATCAGGCCATCCATGGCCATCCGCTGGTCTATCTGGACAACGCGGCCACGGCGCAGAAGCCCCGCGCCGTGCTGGAGGCCATGGACCATTACTACCGGGAGTCCAACGCCAACGTCCATCGCGGCGTGCACACCCTGTCCGAGCGCGCCACGGCGCTCTACGAGGGCGGGCGCGACCGGGCGCGGGCCTTCCTCAATGCGAGGACGCGCGAGGAGATCATTTTCGTGCGCGGCACCACCGAGGCCATCAACCTGGTGGCCCAGAGCTACGCCCGGCCGCGCCTGAAACCGGGAGATGAAATCCTCATCACCCACCTGGAACACCATTCCAACACCGTGCCCTGGCAGATGGTCTGTGAGCAGACCGGGGCCCGCCTCAAGGTGGTGCCCATCACGCCGGACGGGGCGCTGGACCTGGACGCCTTCGAGCGCCTGCTGGGGCCGCGCACGCGGATTTTCGCCGTGGCCCATGTGTCCAACGCCCTGGGCACGGTGAATCCGATCGCCGAACTCACGGCCCGCGTGCGGGCGGCCGGGGCCATGGTGCTGATCGATGGCGCCCAGGGGGTGCCGCATTGCGCGGTGGATGTGCAGGCGCTGGATTGCGACTTCTACGCCTTTTCCGCGCACAAGCTCTATGGGCCAACCGGCATTGGCGTGCTCTATGGCCGGCGCGAGGTGCTGGAGGCCATGCCGCCCTGGCAGGGCGGTGGCGACATGATCCGCACGGTGCGCTTCGAGGGCAGCACCTGGAACGATCTGCCCTACAAGTTCGAGGCCGGCACGCCGGCCATCGCCGAGGCGGTGGGCCTGGGGGCGGCGCTGGACTATGTGGACCGCATCGGTCTGGATGCCATCGCCCGCCATGAAGCAGCCTTGTTGAGCTACGCCCTGGAACGGCTGCGTGAGATCGACGGGCTGCGCTTCATTGGTTCCGCGCCGCAACGGGCCAGCGTGGTGTCCTTCGTGATCGAGGGCGTGCATCCCCATGACCTCGGGACCATCCTGGATCATGCCGGGGTGGCGATCCGGGCGGGGCATCATTGCGCCATGCCGGTGATGGACTTTTACGGTGTGCCGGCCACGGCGCGGGCCTCGCTGGCCTGCTACAACACCACCGCGGACATCGACGCCCTGGTGGCGGCGCTGCAAGGCGCGCGGGATCTGTTCGGAGGGCGGGGTTAATGGATTTGCGCGACCTGTATCAGGACATCATCGTCGATCACAACCGCAATCCGCGGAATTTCCGCGCCATCGCGGGCGCCGTCCGGCTGGCCGAAGGCTACAACCCCTTGTGCGGCGACAAGCTGGTGGTTTACGCGCAGGTCGTGGATGGCCGCGTCGAGGACGTGAGCTTCGTGGGCAGCGGCTGCGCCATTTCCACTGCCTCCGCCAGCCTGATGACCGAAGCCGTCAAGGGCAAGACGGTTGCCGAGGCCGAAGCCCTGTTCACCGACATGCATGAGCTGCTCACCGGCAAGTCGGACGCGGACCCGGAACGGCTGGGCAAGCTGGCCGCGCTGGCGGGAGTCAAGGACTATCCGGCCCGGGTCAAGTGCGCCACCTTGTCCTGGCACACCCTGAACGCCGCCCTGCACGGGGAGCAGACCCCCGTGCGCACCGAGTGAGGTCCGCCATGTATTCCCAGCAGTCCGATTACGCGACGCTCTCCCGCGATTGCCTTGGGGTGATGATTCCGGCGGGCGATACGGTGGTGCTGCCCGAGGGCGCCGAGGTGCGCATCACCCAGGCCCTGGGCGGCAGCTTCACGGTGTACTACGGCGGCAACCTGGTGCGTATCGCCGGCAAGGACGCCGATGCCCTGGGCCGTGACGAACCGCCCAGCCCCGAGTTGCCCGCCGATGCCGACGATGCGGCTGTGGCGGCCTGCATCGAGGATCAGCTCAAGACCTGTTTCGACCCCGAGATTCCCATCAACATCGTCGATCTGGGGTTGATCTACGACCGGGTGGTGGAGCCCTTGCCCGAGGGCGGGCGTGCGGTACACATTCGCATGACCTTGACTGCGCCGGGTTGCGGCATGGGCGACATCCTGGCCGATGAAGTCCGGGTCAAGGTGGCGGCGGTGCCCACGGTGAAGCGGGTGAGCGTGGAGCTGACCTTCGAGCCGCCGTGGGACCAGAGTCGCATGTCCGAGGAAGCGCGGCTGCAGACCGGGATGTACTGAGTTGGCACTGCCCACGCCCTGGCAATTCGTGCGGCTGGAGCGGGAGGGCCGCTATATCGAGCTGCGCCTGCAACAGGATCTGTTCGGCTGGGTGGTGGTCCGTACCTCAGGCGATGGGCAGGGCGGCCGGGGGCAGATGAAAACTATCCCCTGCGCCGACTATCCCGAGGCGATTCATCTCTGGAACCAAGAGGTGCGCGTCCGCAAGCGGCGTGGCTATATACCGGTCGACGCGCCCGCCGCCGTCTCGAAACCCGAGGTGCTGGCCTCCTGAGGCATGTGATTTTTACGGTTGAAGAAGCTCATCCTGCCCACCACCGTTCCTTTATTGCAATCGTCGCTGCTCACCATTTAGCGATGCCATACGCGCGGGCAATGCCTCCGGTGCGGCCTGCGTTCTTAACGCATCCGGCATCCGCATTTTGTCCCCAACCACCCCGGAGCGTGTCCACCATGAGCCATGTCCTGATCATCCATGAAGTCGAGGATTATCCGGCCTGGAAAAAAATCTTCGATGAGGCGGCCGGCATCCGCAAGGAGGCGGGGGAGCGGTCCTACCAGATCCTGAAGTATCAGGATGATCCCAACAGGATCGTTCACTTCTCCGCCTGGATTTCGTTGGCGCGGGCCAGGGCATTCTTTGAATCGCCCCGGCTGGTGCAGATCCGCAAGGAGGCGGGCGTCAAGGCGCCAGAGTTCATTTATCTGGATGAAATCGAGGCAGGAAAATTATAGCCTGTTGAAAAGCTGGATTTTCACTGCCTGTGGCATGCGCGCCCGATTCGAGTTTCAGCCTGGATCGGGATGCTCGAAGCCCGCCTTGGCCAGGCTGGTGCGACAATATGTCACATTCCGTACTGCGCTCCTCGCCGCTAGACTGCTCGCCATCGCCGCATCCGTTCGGCGTTGAATAACCAACAATCCGGCGAGAGGCGGCAGATTTCATGAACAAGCACATCCATCCCCTGTTTTTTTCCATTGGCCGCCCGATGTGCGTCCTGGGACTGTTGGGCGCCGCCGGGCTGGCGCAGGCCCATGAGGATTGGGAAGGCGCACGGGCCGATGCCCACGCCCCGATCGGGGTGATGGGCGATCACGTCCACAAGCAAGGCCAGTGGATGGTGGGCTACCGCTACATGCCCATGCATCAGGAAGGTCTGCTGGACGGTTCGGACTCGGTCTCCAAGCAAGCCACCTACAGCAGCAAGGATACCGGCGGCTACGGCTATCACAACGCGCCGAAAGACATGGACATGGCCATGCACATGGTCGAGATCATGTACGCGCCGACCGATCGCTGGACCCTGATGGCGATGCTCCCCTACATCACCATGGACATGAGTTCCGAGCTGCACGCCCATGGCGATGCCGCGCCAGTGCCTTATGACATGGAATCGGACGGCTTGGGCGATATTGCCCTGAGCGGCCTGTTCCGCCTGACGCCGGTCAACAGCGCCCATCAGGCGATCCTGAATCTCGGCCTTAGCCTGCCCACCGGCAGCATCACCGAAAAGGACAGCATGCCCCACGGTCATGATGGCGCGCCGATGCAGATGCGCATGGAATACCCCATGCAGCTCGGATCGGGCACCTATGACCTCAAGCCGGGCATCACCTATACCGGCCAGGGCGAACGCTGGTCTTGGGGCGCCCAAGGCATCGCCACCATCCGCACCGGCGAGAATGACGAGGGCTATACCCTGGGAAATCGCACGGACCTGACCGGCTGGGTGGCCTATGGCTGGACTCCTGCGGTGAGCACCTCCCTGCGGCTGGCAGCCGCGAGCTGGGGCAACATCGACGGTCAGGACAAGCAGATTTCCCCCACCATGTCGCCCGCAGCCGATCCCCGCGCCCAGGGGGGCGATCGGGTCGATGTGGGTCTGGGCGCCAATTTTTATGTCCCCGAAGGCCCGTTGCGGGGCCATCGCTTGGGATTGGAAGTCCTCTTGCCGGTCGCCCAACGTCTGGACGGCCCGCAATTGGAGACGGACTGGGCAGCCGTTCTCGGCTGGCAGTACGCCTTTTGATGTAACCCTCTCAGCCTCTTGTTGCCTGATGTTGCGCCGGGGACCCCACCCGGCGTTTTTTTTCAGGTGTCGTTCCCGAGGCCCAGCGCGGGTGGCGCCCAGTGCCAGTAAATCTGCTGCACCAGATAGGGGTGGGGATGATGGCGCAGATGGTGGCGCATCAGCGTGATGGGGACGACGCGCGGCACCTGTTCCGTCCGATAGGCCTCGATGGCCTCCACCAGCTCGGCTTTGTCGCCGGGCGTGAGTTGCTGCTTGAGATAACCCATGGCGTGGTAGAGCACATTCGCATGGCGCTTGCGGGTGGCGCGATAGCTCAAGGTTTGCATGAAACCGCTGCCGTAGCGATCCAGGCTGTCGATGAGCGGCTCGGTGCCAATCTGGGCGATGAGCCGCCCCAGGACCCGCAGGCGCTCACTGCCGTGAGCCATCAGCATCAGCTTGTGGCGGGTATGAAATTGCACCAGGGCGTCCGCCGTCGCGCCAGCGGCGCGCAGCGCCTGCCAGCGGTGGTAGGCATGAACCCGCGCGATGAAGTTTTCCCTTAACGCCGGATCCTGCAACCGCCCTTCCTCCTCGGCGGGCAACAGGGGCAGCGCCCGCATCAGGGCATCGGCGTAAATGCCGCGTCCGCCCCGGCGCAGATGACCGTTTTCACCATATACCTTGACCCGCTCCATGCCGCAACTGGGCGACCGTGCCTTGAACAGGTAGCCGCTCAGGTCCTGCGCCGTGGCCGCGACGTGTTGGCCGAATGCCGCCAGGGGCGCGGTTACATCGAGCGTTGCATCGCGCACGCCGAGGGCGCGCACCTCGGTGTCGTCGCCCACCAGCCGAAGGGGCGGGCGGGGAGCCCCCATGCCGATCGCCATTTCCGGGCAGACGGCGCGGAAATCGAAATGCCGCGCCAGATGATCGGTGATATAGCGATCCCGCTTGTGACCGCCGTCAAAGCGCACCGGCTCGCCCACCAGGCAGGCGCTGATGCCCAGCGTCAGTCGCGGGAAGGCGGGCAGGGGATCGGGCAGGGCGGATGGACGCATTCGGCGATTTTAACTGGCCGGTGTGCGTCGGTGGGATAAGTGGCTGGCGAAAAACCACGCAAACGCGAGTCGGGCTAGAATGGCGCCTCGTTCGGCATCGGGCCGACGCCCCATGACCTAAGGCCTTGCGGCGCGCGTGACGGGCGCATCAAGGTTAGGAGGAGCGGTGAACGCCTCGGACTGGATCGATCAACTGGGCCTCACGCCCCATCCGGAGGGCGGCTATTTTCGCCGCACCTATGCGTGCGCCCGCACGGTCTCCGGGAAAGAGGGCGCGAAGCGGCCGCTGATGACCTCCATTTATTACCTGCTCACGGCAGATGAGCCGCTCGGGCGGCTGCACCGCAATCGTTCGGACATCCTGCACTTTTTCCATGCCGGCGCGCCGCTCACCTATTGGCTGCTGTTCCCGGACGGTCGACTGGAACGGCAGTGGCTGGGGCCGGATCCATTACAGGGACAGGTGTTGCAATTGAGGGTGCCGGGGGGCGTGTGGAAGGCGAGCGTGCTGGAGTCAGGCGCCTATGGGCTGATCAGTGAAGCGGTTGCGCCGGGTTTCGATGCGGCGGATCGGGAAATGGCCAGCGCCGCGGCAATCCGCCTGACATTTCCGGCGCACTGGGCGCAATTGTCGCCACTGATTGCGGAAGAGGGGGCATGACGGACGGGAATCCGGCGCACGCACTGGCGGAGGGACTGGCGGCGCTCGGTCTCGACCTGCCGCCGCAGGCCCGCGAGCAGTTGCTGGCGTTCCTGCCCATCCTGGCGGAGTGGAACCGCGCCTATAATCTGACGGCGATCCGTGATCCGCTGGACATGGTCCGGCGCCACCTGCTGGACAGCCTGACGGTATTGCCCCATCTGCGCGGGGAGCGGATTGTGGACTTGGGGAGCGGGGCCGGGTTGCCGGGTATCCCGCTGGCCATCGCCGATCCGAGCCGGCATTTCATGCTGGTGGAGAGCAACGGCAAGAAGGTGCGCTTCATGCGCCACGCCATCAGCCAGCTTCGCTTGTCCCGGGTGACGGTGGTGCAGGGCCGGGCCGAGTCGGTTCAATTGAACCCGCCACCTGACACCGTGGTCGCGCGGGCGGTGGCCGATCTGGCCACCCTGTGCGGCTATGCGCGGCTGTTGGGCGCGCCTGGGGTATGGCTGGTGGCGATGAAAGGGCCCGATGTGGCGGCCGAACTGGCCGGGGTGCCGGCGGATTTTGCAGTCCAGGCGGTGCTGCCCGTTGTCGTTCCAGGGCTGGATGCGGCGCGGCATCTGGTGTGTCTGCGTCTGTTGGGTGGGGAATCGGATTGAATCGAAGCACAACGGGGGAGCCGTCGTGGGCCGCATAATCGCGATCGCCAACCAGAAAGGGGGGGTGGGCAAGACCACCACCAGCGTCAATCTGGCGGCGGCGCTGGCGCTGGCGCGGCGACGCGTGCTGCTGGTGGATCTGGATCCCCAGGGCAACGCCACGGTGGGTTGCGGCCTTGCGGTGAGCGAGGGGCAGGCCACTACCTGCGAGGTGCTGATGGGGGAGTGCTCCCTGGATCAGGCGCTGCAAAGCGCCGACAAGGCGGGTTTCCAGGTGCTGCCGGCCACCGGGGATCTGACCGTGGCCGAGGTGAACTTGCTGCAACGGGAGGGCCGCGAGCGCGCGCTGGCCGAGGCACTGGCAGGCGCTACGGCATCGTTCGACTATGTGCTGATCGACTGCCCGCCCGCGCTCAATGTGTTGACCGTCAATGCGCTGGTCGCCGCCCAGGGGGTGCTGATTCCCATGCAGTGCGAGTATTACGCCCTGGAAGGGCTGAAAGCCCTGCTCGGAAGCGTGGAGGGGGTGCGCCGCGAGGCGAATCCCGGGCTGGAAATCGAAGGCTTGCTGCGCACGATGTTTGATCCACGCAATCGGCTGGCGCGGGATGTATCCGAGCAATTGCTGCGGCATTTCGGTGACAAGGTCTATCGCTCCATCGTGCCGCGCAACGTGCGGCTGGCCGAGGCGCCCAGCTACGGTCTGCCCTGTGTGCTGCTCGATCGCAGCGCGCAGGGCAGCGCCGCCTATCTGGCGCTGGCCGGGGAAATGCTGCGCCGCCATGGGCGCAGCGATTTGGCGGCGGCTCAAACGACTGCGGGGATTCTGTCGCGATGAACCGAAAGCGCGGTTTGGGGCGGGGCCTGGATGCCTTGCTGGGCGGGGTGGCGATGGCTGGTCCTCCCACGCCGGGGGAATCGCTGGCGCAACTGCCGGTCGAGCGGCTGCGGCGCGGGCGCTACCAGCCACGGTTGCGGATGGACCCGGAAGCCTTGGCGGAACTGGCGGAATCCATTCGCACCCAAGGCGTCGTGCAGCCCATCGTGGTGCGCCCCTGGGAAGGCGATTACGAGATCATCGCGGGAGAACGGCGCTGGCGGGCGGCCCAGATGGCCGGACTGCGGGAAGTGCCGTGCCTGGTGCGGCAGATCCCCGACCAGGCGGCCATGGCTATCGCGCTGATCGAGAACATCCAGCGCGAAGACCTCAACACCATGGAAGAAGCCGGCGCCCTGGCGCGCTTGCAGCAAGAATTTTCCCTGACTCACGAACAGATTGCGGCTACCGTGGGCCGTTCGCGGGTCGCAGTCACCAATTTACTGCGCCTCAATGAACTGGAGCCGCCGGTCAAAACGCTGCTGGAACAGGGAAGCCTGGAGATGGGGCATGGGCGCGCCTTGCTGGGCCTGAAGGGGGGCGAGCAATGCGAGGCGGCGGCTTTGGTGGTGCGGCGTAGCTTGACGGTGCGTCAGACCGAGGCCCTGGTGCGGCGCATGCAGCAGCCGGCTGGTCCCGACAAGACGCCCGATCCCGACTTGGCGCGGTTGGAGCAGGATCTTTCCGAACGCCTGGGCACGCCGGTGGCCATCCAGGATCGCGGCGGCAAGGGTGCGGTGCGCATCGAATATCATTCCCTGGATCAGCTGGATGGATTGCTGGCGCGTCTGGCCGGACGCGAAAAAGGGAATTTTTCGCATTGACCCATGCCAACGCGGTCATTATACTTGCGGCGCTTTTGGGGGCGGCGGTTTCGGCATACCTGATACGCGCTGGCCGGTGAGGTTCGCAGTCCGGTGAATCGCGCCATCATCGCCAAGCTTTTTCTATGGCAAACCGTTGTGACCGCGACCGTGGCAGTGATCGCGGCCATGGCGTTGAGTTGGCAGGATGCAGCGGCGGCGCTCATGGGGGGTGGCATCAACCTCCTGGCAGTGGCGGCCTTCGCCATAAGAGTGGCGCTGTTGCCGCCCGATGCGACTGCGCAGGCGAGACTGGCGGCCATGGCTCGGGCCGAAGCGGTGAAGTGGGGAGTCAGCATCGGGCTCTTCGCGATCGCAGCCATGATTTTTCCAGGGCACTTTCCAGTGCTCATCTTGGCCTTTATGGCGACAACGGGTGTTTATTGGTTCGCCCTCCTGTGGGACGTTCCAGACGACAGGCAGCAAAGGGGTTGATTGACTCATGTCCAGCGCTGAACACGCCGCTCACACTCCGCAGGAGTATGTAACCCACCATTTGACGGGGTGGACGACCGGGGAAGGTTTCTGGACCTTCAACCTGGATACCTTGTTGATGTCGAGCGTGCTCGGCCTAGTGCTGGTGCTGACATTTGCGCTGGCCGCACGTCGGGCTACCTCCGGGGTTCCGGGGCATCTGCAGAACCTGGTCGAGTCCGTCATTGAATTTATCGATGGCGTGGTTCATGAGACCTTCCATGGCGACAGCCGTCTGGTTGCGCCGCTGGCCATGACCATTTTCTGCCTGGTTTTGCTCTGGAACACGATTGACCTCATCCCGGTGGATTTGTTCCCCGCGGTGGCCGGCTTGTTCGGCGTTCAGTATTTCCGGCCTGTCCCATCGGCGGACATGAGTGCCACCTTTGGCCTGTCCATCACGGTATTCCTGTTGATCATCATCTACAGCATCAAGGGCAAGGGCGTCGGCGGGTATATCCAGGAACTGTTGTTCCATCCTTTCGGTAAATACCTGATGCCGTTCAACCTGATCCTGAACGCGGTCGAGTTGCTGGCCAAGCCCCTGTCGCTGGGCCTGCGACTGTTCGGCAACCTGTATGCCGGCGAATTGATTTTTGTTTTGATCGCCCTGCTGCCCTGGTGGGCGCAGTGGGGGCCCGGTGGCGCCTGGGCAATCTTCCATATCTTGGTCATTCCGCTGCAGGCGTTCATTTTCATGACCCTGACCGTGGTCTACCTGGGTATGGCACACGCCAAGCACTGATCTCTTTGGCTCACACTGATATTCCCGAACGAGGAGGAATGATGGAAGCTCTTATCGCCCAGATCCAGGCCAATACCGTGTTGACGGTTGGTATCATTTTTGGTCTTGCCGCCGTCGGCACCGCCATCGGTTTCGCCCTGCTGGGTGGAAAATTCCTGGAAGGTGTGGCCCGTCAGCCCGAGCTGGCTGGCATGCTCCAGACCCGTATGTTCATCATCGCCGGTCTTCTGGACGCTGTGTCCATTATCGGTGTGGCCATGGGCCTGTTGATGATGTTCGCCAATCCCTTCCTGGCAGCGCTGGGCTAAAACGTCCCCTCGACCCGGACGTTTTTTTGGGTAGGACACGGATCGCGGAGAGTTTATCGTGGGCATCAACGCCACTCTGATCGGCCAGATGATCACCTTCGGGTTGTTCGTCTGGGTCATGATGAAGTTCGTCTGGCCGCCGTTGACTCAGGCGATGCAGGAACGTCAGCAGCGCATCGCTGAAGGACTGGCTGCCGCCGAGCAGGGGAATACCCAGCTGGAGCGTTCGCGCCAGGAAGTCGAAAGCGCCTTGCAGGCGGCACGCCAGCAGGCAGCCGAAATCCTGGCTCAGGCGAATCGCCGTGGCGCCGAGATGATCGAGCAGGCCAAACAGGCGGCGCGTGAGGAAGGTGAGCGGCAGATTCGATCCGCCGAAGCCTTGATCGCCCAGGAAGTGTCCCAGGCCCGGGAATCCCTGCGACGGGAGGTTGCGGATCTGGCCATGGCTGGGGCAGGACGGATACTCAAGCGTGAAATCGACCCGTCCGCCCACCGTGATCTGGTGGACGAACTGGTCGGCCAGATCTGACCGGGAATCCACAGATGTCCGAAGTAACGACCCTGGCGCGACCCTATGCGAAAGCCGTGCTTGATCTGGCCCAGCAAAGTGGAGCGGCGCTGAGCGAATGGCAACAGCGATTGGATCTGTTGGCGGCCTTGGTGTCCTATCCACCCATCCGCACGGCGATTGACAATCCGCTGCAGACTGCCGAACAGAGCCGCCAATTGATCATTGACGCCCTGGGCCCCGAATTGGGGCCGGAAGGCATCAATCTGGCCAGTCTCCTGATAGAAAACGGGCGTCTTTTGTTGACGCCACAGATTGCCGAGCTTTATGGCGCAATGCGCGCAGAGGCTGAAGGCTCGGTGGATGCCGAAGTGACAACAGCAACCCCGATGGATGCCGATCAGCAACAGCGGATCAGCGAGGCCTTGTCGCGGCGGCTCGGGCGACGGGTCAACCTGACCTCCCGGGTCGACGCAAGCTTGGTGGGCGGCGCGGTCATTCGCGCCGGTGATTTGGTTATCGACGGGTCGGTCCGCAGCCAGCTGGAACGTCTTTCCCGCGCACTGGTTCATTGACGAGGAAGCAACATGCAAGTCAATCCCGCCGAGATTAGCGAGCTGATCAAACAGCGCATTCAGAACTTCCAGGTCGTCGCGGAAGCGCGCGCCGAGGGGACGGTCATCAGCGTGGCCGACGGTATCTGCCGCATCCATGGCCTCACGGCTGCGATGCAAGGTGAAATGCTGGAATTCCCCGGCGGCATCTATGGCCTGGCGCTCAATTTGGAGCGTGATTCCGTCGGTGCCGTGGTGCTGGGCGAATACGAGCAGATCAAGGAAGGCGATCGGGTGCGTTGCACCGGGCGCATTCTGGAGGTGCCCGTGGGCGAGGCCGTGCTCGGCCGCGTGGTGAATTCGCTGGGTCAACCCATCGATGGCAAAGGCCCGATCGATACCGCCCTGTCATCGCCCATCGAAAAAGTGGCGCCAGGCGTGATTGCCCGCCAGTCGGTGTCCCAGCCGGTTCAAACCGGGCTCAAGGCCATTGACGCCATGGTGCCGGTGGGCCGCGGCCAGCGCGAATTGATCATCGGTGACCGCCAGACCGGCAAGACCGCCGTTGCGGTGGATGCGATCATCAACCAGAAAGGCACTGGCGTTAAGTGTATCTACGTCGCCATTGGTCAGAAGGCGTCCAGCATTGCCGCCGTGGTGCGCAAGCTGGAAGAACATGGGGCCCTGGCACACACGATTGTGGTGGCCGCCAGTGCCTCTGATTCCGCCGCCCTGCAGTACATTGCACCCTACAGCGGATGCGCCATGGGTGAGTATTTCCGCGATCGGGGCCAGGACGCGCTAATCGTTTATGACGATTTGACCAAGCAGGCGTGGGCCTACCGGCAGATTTCCCTGTTGCTGCGCCGCCCGCCGGGCCGCGAAGCCTATCCTGGGGATGTGTTCTATCTGCATTCGCGTCTGCTGGAGCGGGCGGCGCGCGTCAATGCCGATTACGTCGAAAAGCTCACCCATGGTGAAGTGAAGGGTCAAACGGGCTCCCTGACGGCGCTGCCGATCATCGAAACCCAGGCCGGCGACGTGTCGGCCTTCGTGCCCACCAACGTGATCTCGATCACTGACGGCCAGATCTACTTGGAATCGGACCTGTTCAACGCAGGCATCCGCCCGGCCATCAACGCCGGTCTGTCAGTCTCCCGAGTGGGTGGCGCCGCCCAGACCAAGATCATCAAGAAGCTCGGCGGTGGCGTGCGTCTGGCGCTGGCCCAGTATCGTGAACTCGCGGCGTTTGCCCAGTTTGCCTCCGATCTGGATGAAACCACGCGCAAGCAGTTGGATCGCGGCCAGCGTGTCACTGAGTTGATGAAGCAGAAGCAGTACGCACCGCTGTCCATCGCGCTGATGGCGCTGTCCCTGTATGCCGCCAATGAAGGCCATCTGGACAGTGTGGACGTGAAGAAAGTGGTGGCATTTGAAACTGCGCTGCACGACTTCGCCCGCTCCGCCCATGCCGGCGTGTTGGCCAGGATTGATGAAACGGGCGATTTCAATGCTGAAATCGAAAGCGGTCTGAAAAAGATCATCGAGGACTTCAAGGCCACCGGGACCTGGTAAGCCACGAACCCGATAGGTGAGATATGGCCGGCACCAAAGAAATACGCACCCAGATCCGCAGCGTTCGCAACACGCAGAAGATCACCAAAGCCATGGAAATGGTCGCGGCGAGCAAGATGCGCAAGGCGCAGGATCAGATGAGCGCCACCCGGCCCTATGCCCAGCGCATGCGCCAGGTCATTGGTCACCTGGCGGCGGCCAGTCCGGACTACCGGCACCCCTTCCTGCTGCCGCGTGAGCCGGTCAACCGGGTTGGCATCCTCTTCGTCTCGACCGATCGCGGCTTGTGCGGTGGCCTGAACATCAATCTGTTCAAGACCGTTCTTGGTGAAATGCGCCGCTGGGACGCTCAGGGCGTTGCCGTCGATCTGGCCATTCTGGGTGGCAAGGGCGTCAGCTTTTTCCGGCGCTTGGGTGGCGCGATTGTGGCCCAGCAAACCGGGTTGGGGGATCGCCCCCATCTCGACCAGGTCATCGGCACCATCAAGGTGATGCTCGATGCCTACCGGGACGGCCAGATCGATCGGCTGCTGTTGGTGCGGAATGAGTTCGTCAACACCATGACGCAAAAGCCCGTGGTGCAGCAGGTGCTGCCGGTGGAGCCGGTGCGCGAATCCGAGATGCTGCAGAACTGGGACTACATTTACGAACCCAGTCCGGAAGCCTTGCTGGACGACGTGCTGGTGCGTTACGTGGAGTCACAGATTTACCAGGCGGTGGTTGAAAACATTGCCTGCGAGATGGCTGCTCGCATGGTGGCCATGAAATCGGCTTCTGACAATGCGGGTGAAGTCATCACACGCCTGACGCTGGTCTACAACAAGGCCCGTCAAGCCGCCATTACCCAGGAACTGGCTGAGATCGTGGCCGGCGCGGCCGCCGTGACCTGAACCGCCGCCGGATGGCAGCACCCAATTACCTTGCGCGACCCGCGCAGATGCGGACCTAAGCCTTAGGGGAACCAGACAGATGAGCTCCGGAAAAATCGTTCAGATCATTGGCGCCGTGGTGGACGTGGAATTCCCCCGGGACGCGGTCCCTGCGATCTACCATGCCTTGGTGGTCGAGTCCGCTGGCCTGGTTCTGGAAGTCCAGCAGCAACTGGGCGATGGGGTGGTGCGAACCATCGCCATGGGGCCGTCCGATGGTCTGAGTCGAGGCTTGGATGTCCGCAACACGGGAGCGGCTATTTCGGTGCCCGTCGGCAAGGGTACTTTGGGCCGTATCATGGACGTCTTGGGCAATCCCGTGGATGAGGGGGGCGAGGTGCTCTGCGAGTTGCGCTGGGAGATCCACCGCACAGCGCCCTCCTATGAGGAACAATCGGGTTCCACCGATTTGCTGGAAACCGGCATCAAGGTGATCGATTTGCTTTGCCCCTTCGCCAAAGGCGGCAAGGTCGGCCTGTTCGGGGGCGCCGGTGTCGGCAAGACCGTCAACATGCTGGAACTGATCAATAATATCGCCAAGGAGCACAGCGGCTTGTCGGTGTTCGCCGGTGTCGGTGAACGTACCCGCGAAGGCAATGACTTCTACCACGAAATGGCCGAATCCGGCGTTATCGACCTGAAGAATCTGCCCGAGTCCAAGGTGGCCATGGTCTACGGCCAGATGAACGAGCCGCCGGGCAACCGTCTGCGCGTGGCGCTGACAGGCCTGACCATGGCGGAATACTTCCGTGATGAAGGCCGCGATATCCTGTTCTTCGTCGACAACATCTATCGCTACACCTTGGCCGGTACCGAAGTATCCGCGCTGCTGGGCCGCATGCCGTCGGCGGTGGGCTACCAGCCGACGTTGGCCGAGGAAATGGGGCGCCTGCAGGAACGCATCACCTCGACCAAGACCGGTTCGATCACCTCCATTCAGGCGGTGTACGTGCCGGCGGACGACCTGACCGATCCCTCTCCTGCGACCACGTTTGCCCATTTGGATGCGACCGTAGTGCTGTCGCGTCAAATCGCCGAGCTGGGCATCTACCCCGCTGTCGACCCGCTGGACTCCACCAGCCGTCAGTTGGATCCCCTGGTGGTGGGCGAGGAGCACTACAACACCGCCCGCGGTGTGCAGAATGTGTTGCAGCGCTACAAGGAACTGCGCGACATCATCGCCATTCTGGGCATGGATGAGTTGTCTGAAGAAGACAAACTGACCGTGTCCCGTGCCCGCAAGATTCAGCGCTTCCTGTCGCAGCCCTTCCATGTGGCCGAAGTCTTCACCGGCTCGCCGGGCAAGTATGTGTCCCTGAAGGACACGATCCGCAGCTTCAAGGGCATCCTGGGCGGCGAGTATGACAGCCTGCCCGAACAGGCCTTCTATATGGTCGGTAGCATCGAGGAAGCGGTGGAGAAGGCCAAGCGCCTGTGATCCATTGCGGGAGTGAGCTGAGATGAGCCAGATCAACGTCGATATCGTCAGCGCCGAAGGGGAGATTTTCTCCGGCAGCGCAAGCATGGTCTTCGCGCCAGCCGTGGAAGGGGATGTGGGCATTGCACCCCGCCATGCCCCCCTGTTGACCAAGTTGCGTGCGGGAGAGGTACGAGTGCGGGATGAGCAGGGACAGGATGCGCATTACTTTGTGTCCGGCGGCATTCTAGAGGTACAACCTTTTAAGGTGACGGTGCTGGCCGATGCCGCGTTGCGCGCCAAGGATCTGGACGAGGCTGCGGCGCTCGAAGCCAAACGTCGCGCCGAGGACGCCTTGAGCCAGCGTCGCACCGACATTGATTACGCCCATGCCCAGGCCGAACTGGCGGAAGCAATGGCCAAGCTGCAGATGCTGGAGCGGTTGCGCAAGATCCGTAGCTGAATCCGGGGTCGAATCCTGGTTGAAAAAAAGCCCGCGTATGCGGGCTTTTTGCTATGGAAAAATGATGGATCGAGGGAAAGTGGATTGGTGATGGGTTCCTTCGCCAATCCACCCGCTCATTTACGGGATAACAGGGGGGGTCCAGCCAAGCGAGAAGCCCCGGGTGCGATTCCAGCCCAGATTGTCGACGGTGATGCCGTAACCAAACAAGGTGCCGGCGGCATCTACATCCAGCAGACTGCCCTTGCTGAAGGACATCGTATTGGTCGTGGTGTCCAGCGCGAAGCTACGCCCCTTGTCGCGAACAATGCTCAGCGCCTGGCCATGTACGTCCGACAGTGCCGGTTCGCTCATGGGGTTCATTTCGGCCTGGGCCGCCAAAGGCAGGAGGGCCATGGCACAGGTCATCGACAGTATTTTGATCTTCATCAGTGTCTCCTCAAGTATCCACAACACACAGCCGGCGAATCATTTCGCGGCCTCTAAGGTATCGACAGGTGAGGGGCACGCTTGAGCTTATTTTTATCGCGCGGGGCTTGATTGTGTCGCGTCTGGGCAGATAACAGACCGATCAAGGGGATGGCAGGCGGAGTGTCGTGCGCAGCGCGGATTCAAGATCCGTGCGCACCTGGGCGAGCGACAGATCGGCCCGGAAAGCGCGCACCTGAGTGACAGCCAGATCGGCATAACCACAGGGATTGATGCCGGCGAAAGGGGCGAGGTCCATGTCGACGTTCAGCGCCAGCCCGTGGTAGCAGCAGCCGCGTCGCACCCGCAGCCCCAGCGCGGCGATCTTGGCGCCGGCCACGTAGACGCCGGGCGCCTCGCGGCGGGCATGGGCCTTGATGCCATAGCCGGCCAGCAGATCGATCACCGCCTGTTCCAGGGCATTGACCAGGCTGCGGATGCCCAGCCCCAGACGGCGCAGGTCGAGCAGGGGATAGACGACCCACTGGCCGGGCCCGTGATAGGTGACCTGTCCGCCGCGGTCGCTGAGGATGACGGGAATATACCCTGGCGCGAGGACATGTTCGGGCCGGGCATGCATGCCCAGGGTGTAGACTGGCGGATGCTGCACGAACCACAGCGCATCAGGAGTATGGGGGTCACGCTGGTCGGTGTACTGGCGCATCGCCTCCCACACGGCCGGGTAGGGCGCCAGTCCCCAATCCCGGACCTCTGGTGGGGGCGCTAGATCACCCACAACAGCCGCTTGTCGGCGCTCAGGTCACGGTAGAGGGCATCCATCTGCGCCCGGCTGGTCGCCCGCAAGGTCACGGTTACGGAGAGGTAGGCGCCGCCCCGACTGGGGCGCGTTTCGATGCCAACAATATCGGCTTCGCCGACATGCGCAGCGATCAGGGTGGAGACTAGCGCCAAGGGCTCATCGGCAATCCGTGCCACCGCCTTGATGGGATACACGCAAGGAAACGAGAGGATTTCCTCTGGCGTCATGGTGCGGTCACAGCAGGACAGCGCCGTCACGCCAGCGCGCCAGCGCGCTTTGCCAGAGATCCGTCATGCGCCGATAGAGCGGGCCGGGACGCCCCGCACCGACAGGTTGCCCATCCAGTCGGGTGATGGGGATCACGGCGCGGGTGGAGCTGGTCATCCACAGCTCATCGGCGTCGCGCAGCGTGGCTTCCGGGATGTCGGTCTCCCGCACCGTCAGTCCCGCGGTTTGCGCCAGGTGCAGCACCAGTTGGCGGGTGATGCCGTGCAGGATGCGCGTGTCCGCCACCGGGGTCAGGATCTCGTTCTGGTGGACCATGAACACATTGCTGGCGGCGCCCTCGGTCAGCAGACCGTCACGCAGGTAGAGTATTTCCACGGCGCCGGCTTCCTTGGCCGCCTGGCGCGATAGGGCATTGGCCAGCAGGGTGATGGCCTTGATGTCGCAGCGCCCCCAGCGTGGATCCGGCTGGCTCAGCGTCGCGATACCGGTTTCCAGCCAGGCGGCGGGTGGCGGCTTCAGGGGGTTCGCCATGGCGAACACGGTCGGCCGCACGGTGGCCGGGAAGGCATGATCGCGGTGATCGTCGCTGCCGCGGGTGACCTGCAGATAGACCGACCAATCGCCCGGCCCCTGATGGCTGATGAGTTCGCCGATGAGCGCCTCCCAGCGAGACCGGTCGAGCGGGTTGTCCAGACGAATGGCCGTGAGGCTGCGTTCCAGCCGGTCCAGGTGCTCCGCTAAAAGAAAAGGCCGACCCTGGTAGACGGGAATGACTTCATAGACGCCATCGCCAAACAGGAATCCCCGATCCAGCACAGAGACCCGCGCTTCGGCGAGCGGCAGGAAGGCGCCATCGAGATAAACGGTCGTGTGTGCGCTCATTTGAACCACAGCAGCAACCAGTGCCACAGCCGTTTCAGCCAGTTGCCGCGTTCCACCGCCTGCTTGGGATACAGCGGCGCTTCCAGCAAGGGTTCATCATTGAAACGCACCACCAGCTTGCCGATGGCCGCATCGACGGGCAGCGGCGCGATCAGTTTCTCCTGCACTTCCGCCTGGGTTTTCACCCCTTCGTATTGACCCCGAGGCACCGTGATGTAGAGATCCTTCGGCAGGGTCAGCGCGACCTTGGTTACCTTGCCCATCCAGACGGGGGCTTCCGTGACGACTTCGCCAGCCGGGTATAGGCGATGGGTGCTGTAGAAGCGGAAGCCATAGTTGAGCAGTGCCTGACTGTCGTTCATGCGGTCATTGTCACTGGGGGTGCCCATCACCACGCTGATCAGCCGCATCTGGTCGCGTTTTGCGGAAGACACCAGGCAGAAGCCGGCCGAGCTGGTGTGCCCGGTCTTCATGCCATCCACACTGGCGTCGCGCCACAGCAGGCGGTTGCGATTGTGCTGCTCGATGCCGTTGAAGAGGAGCTGGCGAATCGAATACCAACCGTAGTACTGCGGGAAATCGCGAATCATGGCCTGCGCCATCAAGGCGATGTCATGGGCCGTGGTGTAGTGGTTGGGGTCGGGCAGGCCGGTCGCATTCATGAAGTGGGTATTGGTCATCCCCAGCTTCTGCGCGTACTGGTTCATCAGGCCCGCGAAGGATTCCTCGGCCCCGGCGATGTGCTCCGCCAGTGCGATGCTCGCATCGTTGCCGGATTGCACGATCATGCCCTTGATGAGGGTTTCGACATCGATCTGCGAGCCGATCTTGAGAAAGGTCCGGGAACCTTCCGAGCGCCAGGCCTTCTCGCTGATGGTCACTTGTTCGTCCAGCTTGAGATCGCCATCGGCGATTTGCTGGAAAGCGACATAGGCGGTCATGATCTTGGTGATACTGGCGGGTTCCACGCGGCTGTCGGCGTTGTGATTCACCAGCAGTCGGCCGCTGTCATGGTCCATGAGGACATAGCTGGCGGCATTGATCTGCGGCGGGGCCGGCACCGGGATGGGTGCGGCGATGGCGGTGGTGGTCCAGAACAGGAGCATGGACCAGAGGGCGAAGAAACGGAATCGGTTAGGCAACATGGGAGATGGGGGCCCTTGTCGGTGGCGTGCCAGAAGGCGGGAAACGGCTTCCCGCGGAAGCGCTCATTCTAGCCCGTGGCGCGACGCGCACAACCCCGCGGCGCCAAGTCGATCGCCGGGCGCCGCGCCGAATTGACATGCGCCGTCGAAGACCAGCGGGACGCGGCGCCCACCCGGATGCCGCATCGATCAACCGTCGAGCCGCATCCCGCCGCCGAGCAAGGAGACCCCGCCATCCAGCGCGATGATTTGCCCCGTCATGTACGTGGCCAGCGGGGAAACCAGGAACAAGGCCAGATCGGCCATTTCGTCCACCGTGGCCATGCGCGGGATGGGCAAATGGGATACCAGTTTCCCCGCCATCGCGCCATTGCCCGCCAGTCGCGCCACGCCTTCCGTGCCGGCCACGCATCCCGGTGAAATGCCATTCACAGTGACGCCGATCCGGCCACCCCATTCCACTGCCAGGTTGCGCACCAGGGATTCGACCCCGGCCTTTGCCGCGCAGGCATGAGATTGCAGCGGCATGACCTGGGTGGCCTGGGGCGCGGAAATGGCCAGCAGGCGCGCGCCCGGCTTGTGCAGATGGGCGAAGCTGGCGCGAAAGGTATTGAACGTCCCCAGCAGGTCGATTCCCACCACTGCGGCAAAGGCGTTGTCGCTCATGGCCGCCGCCGGCGCCAGGAAATTCCCGGCCGCGCCGGCAATCACGATGTCCAGGGGCCCAAATTGCGCCACGGTGCGCTGGACCTGCTCCGCCAGCTCCGGGTAATCGCGCACATCCACCGAGCAGCCCAGTACCCGGCCGCCATTCAGCGCCCCGATCTCCTCACAGGCGCGCGCGATCTTTTCCGGATTGCGCGCCACGATCGCGATATTCGCGCCGTGCTCGGCAAAGCGCCGGGCGATCCCGAGGTTGATCCCGCTGGAGCCGCCGGTGATCAGCGCGGTTTGACCGACCAGTAAATCCGATTTGAAAACCTTGCTCCCGGCTGACATGGCCGCTCCGTATGGGGTGTTGGGGTGGGGCTTGCGCCGAAACCGCAGTGCTATCCACCGGACCGGAAGCGCGCGGCGTATTCATCCTTCAGGTGGCGCTTGAGCAGCTTGCCGGACGGCAGGCGCGGGAGATGGTCGCTGAAGTCGATGTGGCGAGGCAGCTTGTAACGGGCCAGGTGTTGTGCCGCGAACTGCCGAATCTCCTCTGCCAGTTCCGCGGATCCATCCACGCCCTTGATCAGTTCGATCACGGCCTGGACGGCTTCGCCCCAGTCGGGATCAGGCACGCCGAACACCGCGACATCTGCAACCTTGGGGTGGTTGATGAGCACGGCCTCGATCTCGGCAGGATAGATGTTGGCGCCCCCCGACAGGATGAGGTCGGTGCGCCGGTCGCTGATGAACAGCCAGCCTTCTTCGGTGAGGTGGCCCAGGTCGCCGGCGGTGATCATGCCGTCGCGCTTGACCGAGCGGGTCTTGTCCGGGTCCTTGTGGTACTGGAAGTCGCCGAGGCCAGCGGTCATGTAGATGGTGCCGACCTGACCGGCGGGCAGTTCCCGGCCTTCGTCGTCCAGGATCCGGACCTGGATGCCGGGCCAGGCACGACCGACCGTGCCAGGGTGGGCCAGCCATTCCCTGGGCTTGACGAGTGTGCCGCCGCCTTCCGTTGCGCCGTAGTACTCGTAGATCACCGGACCCCACCAGTCCAGCATCTGCCGCTTGATCTCGACAGGGCAGGGGGCGGCGGCATGGATGACGTTGCGCAGGCTGGACAGATCGTAGCGATTGCGGATCGTTTCGGGCAGGCGCAGCAGCCGCACGAACATGGTGGGTACCATGTGGGTGGCGGTGACGCGGTAGCGCTCGATGCATTGCAGCGCGTTTTCGGCATCCCATTTGTCCATCAGGACCAGCGTCTGTCCCATGTGCAGGGCGCCGGTGCTGAAACCGGCCGGTGCGGAGTGATACAGCGGCCCCTGGCAGAGGTGGACGCCCGCGCCGGGTTTGACGTCGAACAGGAAGAACAGCATTTGGCCCAGTTGAGCGGCCTGCTCGGGCTTGCCCTCGGGCAGGGGGCGCAGCACGCCCTTGGGTTTGCCGGTGGTGCCGCCGGTGTAGAGCATCAGCGTGCCGGCGCTGCGTTCATCCGGTGGTGTCTCGGGCTGTCCGGCCAGCAGGCTTTCGTAGGGGCTGAAACCGGGAATGTCACCCACGGCGTAGCACTGGTTTTCAGCGAGGCTGGCTTCCCGGGCTGCCTGCAGCGCCGTCGCGGCGTAGTGCACGTCGGCGATGAGCACACGGGCATCGCAGTTCTCGACGATGTAGGCGGCCTCCTCACCGGTGAGATGCCAATTGATGGGCGTGACATACAGGCCGATCTGGGTGGCGGCCAGGTAGCTCTCGATCCATTCCAGCCCATTGGGCAGGAGCAGCGCGACATGATCGCCACGACGCAGTCCCAGAGCCTGCAAGGCATGCGAGATCCGGTTCACCCGTGCGCCCAGTTCGCCGAAGGTCAAGGCCAGTCCATCCGGCATGACGAGTGCCGGGCGGGCGGGATCATGCTCGGCCCACTGCCAAAAGGAATTCGCTTGCATGGTGTTCCCGCTCCCGGTGTGGATGGTTTTCCCTTCCAGGGGATTAGCTCACGCCGGGCGATACTTCAAGGCGCTTTGTGTGTCGATGATCCGGATCTGCGTCGCGTGGAAAAATCAGCGGGGAAGGGTTGCAAAAGAGCCCGCCCGGCGGAGCGCCGGGCGGGAAAGAGGGGGAAAGGGATCGTTCAGGGTTGGCGGACAGGACGGAAGCCGGTGATCATGAGGACATCGTCGGTGTCATAGCCGTCCACATCCATGCTGCCATCCGCCGGGTCATCGCTGTGCTGGATGGAGACGTAGGCCGTACGGCCGTCACCGCTGAAGAGGAAACCGGTGGGCTCGGCCGAACTGTCCACCACGGAGAGCATTTTCACGCAGCCGTCGGTTTTGATATCCCGATCCGCACCGTCCGGCAGGCAGGCCCAGATGTCGCCGTGGGAATTGTCCTCGATGACATAGGTGTTGCGTGTGCCGGGCTGGAAGGCGAGGTTGTCAGGCTGGTTGAAGTCGGCATCGCCTTCCACGAAGCGATTGACCGTCACGGTGCGCGTATTGTTGGCCGTGAGCGGCGCACGATCGACACCGCACATCACCTCGCCATAGTTCTCGGCGGCGGCGTTGCCGGTGTTGGTCCAGCAGAAGCGCACGCCTTCCCCGGTATAGGCGGGATCGTCGTGAAGGTCCTCAGGCCGGTAGTAGCCGGTGGCCCCGGCATTGTAGGCATCCACCCGGGCATTGGCGGCGGTCACGACCACCCAGGCGCTCTGGCCGATCTCGCAGCCTTGGCCGAACTGTTGTTTATTGTCCACGCAGGAAACCTGCAGGGCATAGACGTTTCCGGCAAGCAAGGGGGACTGGTTCAGGTTGCTGATCGTCTGGCCGGTCGCGGGGGCGTTCGGAACGAACTTGAACAGCGCGCCGCCGTCGGTGTCGTTGGGCGTGCCAGGGCGCAGTTCATCGCCCCCGAAAACAACACCTTGCGAGGTAACGGCCAAACCTTCCCAGGCCATTTTCGGCAGGGCGCTGCGCAGGGCCAGCTTGTTGGTGGTGTCCGTCATGTCGGCGCCGGTCGAATCGAACAGATTGGACGTGCCGCGGGTGGTCAGGCTGAGATTGGTGAGGGTCAGTGGGTTGAGGATCTCGTAGAGCTGGCCATCGTCTTGCTCCTCGCTCACCACGATCGTGCCCCATGGGGTACGGCGGATGCCGTCGCAGCGGCTCATGCCGCGCAGCATGGTTTCCACCACGCCATCCGAGAGGCGGATGCGCTGCACCGAAGGATTTAATTTATCGGTGGTGCCATTGGGGAACTTGCCGAGTGACTCACGCGCACCTTCCACACAGGTAATCAGATGGCTAGGTTGGGTATCGGTGGGCCAGAACGCCATCATGTCGGTATTTTGCGCGGTATTGCGGGTGAGATAGCTCACCTTCAGCCCCTGCGCCACCAGCACCTGGGCACTGGCGGGCTGGCCGGGCGCGCGGGCATAGCCGGATGGTGGGGTGGCCGAGGCGGCAATGGGTTTGGTGAAGCCGAACAGGCGGCTGCTGCCGGATTCCAGTTGCTTCTGCATCAATTCGCCAAAATCGGCGGCTAGGACCGGCCCGGAGGCCAGGATCCCGAAGCCGAGGGCTACCAGGGTCAAGTTGCAACGACGCATGAGGCATCCTCCTGAGTAAGAGCGGGGTGGGACGCGGACAGTCTGGTCCCGGCTTGGCGATGAAATGGTGAAGTTCCGGTGTCAGCAAAATGACAAGGTATTCAAGGTGGGGCGCCGTGTCCCAGGCCGGCAGCGGGTTGCCCTGCACCCGATGTGCCATCGCGGGTTCTCTGGGCGCGGACACTGCGGGCGATAGTCAGGCGCCAGCGCGTCTCAGGAAGAGGCATGACCTGCCCAAGGAGCTGGTTGGCCCGCTCTTGGCTCGGGATCTCCGCCTGATGGCAGGTTGCAGAGGCGACGTGCGGCGGGGTGCTGGGTATCATAGGCACTGATTGTCGCGGCAGTGGATGTCAGGACTGCGTCAAGGCCCCCATCACCCTCTTCCAGGTGTAACCCCATGAAATACGCCGTCATTCCCGTGACCCCCTTTGCTCAGAACTGCACCATCATCATGTGCGAGCAGACCCGTGAGGCAGCGGTGGTCGATCCCGGCGGGGAGGTGGCACGGATCCGCGCCATCCTGGCCAAGCACGAACTCACCCTGACCCGCATTCTGGTGACCCACGGCCATCTCGACCATGCCGGTGGCGTGGCGGAGTTGGCCGAAGCCACGGGCGTGCTGGTGGAAGGCCCCCACAAGGCGGATGATTTCTGGATCAAGATGATCCCCCAGCAGAGCCAGATGATGGGTTTTGGCGGTCGCAGCTTTATCCCCGACCGCTGGCTGGAGGAGGGCGACACCGTGACCGTCGGGCGGCATACCCTGCAGGTGTTGCATTGTCCCGGTCACACGCCGGGGCATGTGGTGTTCTTCGAGCCCGAGGCCGGCTTTGCCCAGGTTGGCGATGTCTTGTTTGCCGGTTCCATCGGCCGCACCGACTTTCCCGGTGGCGATCACGAGACGCTGATCCGCAGCATCCGCGAGAAGCTGTTCCCCCTTGGCGACCATGTGCGCTTCGTGCCCGGACACGGCTCCACGTCCACGTTTGGCCAGGAGCGGCGCACCAATCCCTTCGTCTCGGGCCAGTACGGCTGAATCATGGCGGGCGCGGGCTTGCTCATGGCGCAGGAATCGCTCTCCTGGCGCACGGTGGGGCGGGGATTGTGGGACATCACGGCGGCGGTGCAGACGGTGGTGGACCGCTCCGGCGTCACCACCGGCCAGTGCCATGGCTTCCTGCGCCATACCAGCGCTTCGCTGATTCTGTGCGAGAACGCCGATCCCACTGTGCGCACCGATCTGGAAGCCTTTGCCGCGCGTTTCGCCCCCGACGGCGATCCCCGCTACCACCATCACCTGGAAGGACCGGACGACATGCCGGCCCATCTGCGCGCCGTATTCACCCACGTCGAAGTCACGATTCCCGTGCGGCACGCCCGTTGCGCACTGGGGACCTGGCAGGGCATTTTCCTGTGGGAGCACCGGCTGGACGGTCAGGCGCGAGAAGTGCTGGTTACGGTGTGGGGGACGTGAAGGTGGATGTTGGGGCGCTGTAACGGACGCTGTTCGGACTGATCGTGCCGCCTGAAATGATGAAGCGCATGGCCTCGTCCACCGTCCAGTCCGTGGCGGTCAGCCGGTCGGTCGGGACGATTTGCACATAGCCGGAAGTGGGATTGGGCGTCGTGGGCACGTATACCGCCGCCAGTTCCTGGCCAGAGCCCGCATCCTTGAGGATTTTGGTGACAAACCCGACGGCGCGCATGTGGGGGCCGGGAAACTCGATCAGCACCACGCGCTGGGGCTGGTCGGGATGGCTCTCCAGGGAGCGCAGCAACTGCCGGACCCCGCCGTAGATGGTCTGGACCAAGGGGATGCGGTGCAGGACCCCATCCATCAGCGCGATCACGCGCCGGCCGATGACAAAGCTGGTCAGAAGGCCCAGCAGATAGAGCGCGAGCAGCGTCAGCAGCGCGGCGATCAGAGACTGGGCACCGGGCAGCAGCAACAATCCGACCAGCGGATCGGTCGGTCCATTCAGCCGGCCCGCGAGCGTGCGCACAGCCGGCATGCTGACGGCGGTCAGTTGGTCGAAAATGAAGGCCAGCACCCACCAGGTAATCCAGAGCGGGATGATGGTGATCATCCCGGTGACCAGATAGCGTTGGGGATGCCATTTGTTATTGCGCCAGTTCATTTTGGACTCCTGCATCTGAACGAGGGATCAATTTCATGCCCACGCCGCCGCCCTGGTCTCCCCATGCCCGGCGCCGGCCGGTCCCCGGATCGCGGCGGCGCCCGGCGGGGCGGGCGCTGTGGGCCGGCCTGTGCGCGCTGCTGGGGCTCACCGTACTCCCCATCGGCGCGTTGCGCTGGCTCCCGCCACCCACCAGCGCCTTCATTCTCCAGCAAGGTATCGGCAATCTGGTGACGGGTGAATGGATCTGGCCTGACTACCAATGGGTGCCCAGGACGCGGATCTCTGCCTCTGTTGCCCTGGCTGTGGTTGCCGCCGAAGACCAGCGTTTTCCCGCCCATTTTGGCCTCGATTTGGAGGCCATCCGCCATGCCGCGGATCACAATGCCCGCGGGGGAGCCGTGCGCGGGGCCAGCACCCTGACCCAGCAAACGGCCAAGAACCTGTTCCTGTGGCCCGGGCGCAGTTGGGTACGCAAGGGGCTGGAGGCCTGGCTGGCGCTGTGGATGGAGCTGCTGTTGCCCAAGAGCCGCATTCTGGAACTGTATCTGAACCTGGCCCAGTTCGGAGCCAACGTCTATGGCGTCGAGGCGGCCAGCCAGCGCTACTTCGGCATTTCCGCCGCGCGGCTCGATCCGGCCCAGGCGGCGATGCTGGCAGCCGTGCTGCCCAATCCCGTGCGTTATCGGATCGATGCGCCATCGACTTATGTGCGCGGCCGTCAGGCCTGGATTCTGGGGCAGATGCGCCAGCTGGGGCCGGATTATCTCTCAACCCTCTGAAGCCTGGCTTCCTATCCTGTGCTAGCTTTAATCAACAATTTGATCGACAGGGCCAAGACGGCCCGATGATGGAGCCAGGATGCGCGACGGACAGGCCAGTTACACCTCCCGCTTTGTATTGTTTTTGCGGGCGCTGATGACCAACAGCCCCGAGACCCATATTTTCCATGACCCTGTGGCCGAGCGCCTGTTGAGCCCGCTGGGGCGCCGACTGACGCATCGGCGGTGGGTTTATCGCCTGATGGCGCGGGGTTTTCGCCGCCAGCCGCAACAGCTGGGCTTCATGGCCACGATATTGCTGCGGGCGCGGTTTGGCGAGGATGAGCTGGCGCGCGCCATCGACACCCAGTGCGTGCGGCAATATGTGATTCTGGGAGCGGGTTGGGACACCTTTGCCTGGCGCCGGCCCGATCTCATGGATCGTTTGACCGTGTTTGAGCTTGATCACCCGGCGACCCAGCAGGCCAAGCGGGATCGGCTGGCCAGGGAAGGCTTCCCGGCGCCGGACAATCTGGTGTTCGTGCCCATCGATTTCACCACCCAATCCATCGGCGTGCGTCTGCAAGAATGCGGTTTCGATCCCGCGCTGCCCACCTTCGTTAACTGGATGGGGGTGACGTATTACCTGCCCAAAGCAGTGGTGGAAGGGGTGTTTCGGGAATTGCACACGCTGTGCGCCGGCGGGGTCAGTGTGGCCTTCGATTATGCGGATGCCGGCCTGCGGGCCTATGTGGATAGCCGGTCCGCATCGTTTCAGTCGCGCTGGCGCCGCCGCCTCATGGAGCGCGTGCTGCGCCAGGTTGGCGAGCCGTTCAGAAGTCTGCTGGACGCGAAAACCTTGCCCGCCTGGTGTGCAGCGCTGGGCTATGAGTTGAAACAAAACCTGTCCAGCAAGCAGTTGCGCGACTATCTGCCGCCTGAGCAAATGGGGCCTTTTGTGCCGCGCGGACTGGTCTACCTCGCCTTGGCGCACAGCCAAGCCCATGTCGCTTGAGGGGCGGCAAAACGGGGTGAATTTGCAGGAGCTTACAGGCTCGGGATGACACAACAAGGCCAGGACGGCCGAATCAGGAGCAAGGATGCGCGACGGACAAGCCAGTTTCACTTCCCGCATGGTGATGTTTTTTCGAGCCCTGGCGGCTCACGATCCCACAATCGGGATTTTCAACGATTCACTGGCAGAACAGTTGCTGAACGCTCGCGGACAGCGGATCGTCCGGCGACCGCGCACCTATCGTTTCATGGCGCGCCTGTTCCGCCGCCGCCCGCGGCTCAAGGGAGCCTTCGCTTCCTTACTGTTGCGGGCGCGGTTTGCCGAGGATGAACTGGCCCGGGCCATGGAGACGGAAGGGGTGCGCCAGTATGTGATCCTGGGTGCGGGCTGGGATACTTTTGCCTGGCGCCGTCCCGAACTCATGGCGCGATTGCGGGTGTTCGAGCTGGATTACCCCGCCACCCAGGCCGCGAAATGTGACCGACTTACCGAGCGGGGCTTCACGACGCCCGCGAATCTGGTGTTTGTACCCATCGATTTCACAACTCAGTCGCTCTCCACGCGCTTGCAGGAATCCGGCTTCGATCCCGCGCTGCCCACCTTCGTCAACTGGATGGGGGTGACCTATTATCTGCCCCTGCCGGTGGTGGAGGGGGTGTTCCGGGAGTTGCGCGCCCTGTGTGCGGGCGGGGTTGCGGTGGCCTTTGATTACATGGATGCGCAGGTGCGTGAGCTGATCGCGCGTCAGCCCAAGACCTTGTTGCGGCGTTTGCGTCGCCGCATCGGCTTGCGCATCTGGCGGCGTATCGGGGAACCGTTTCATACCCTGCTTGACGCGAGCCAGTTGCCCGATTGGTTGCGCACACTGGGTTATGAATTGCGAAAAAATCTGACCCGGGAAACCAAGCGCGACTATCTTTCACCCGAGGAAATGGGCAGCTATGTGCCGGACGGATGGATGAATATCGCGCTGGCCCATAGCCTACCCCGTGAGGCGTGATCCTGATCAGGGCGGACCCTTGGCATTCCCGGATCAGGTCGCTAAGATGACCCCATTGACCTTCCGACTGTTCAGGAAGAGGGCAAGGATGATTCACACACAAATTGACGAGGGAGACACCATGCGTTGGACCAAGCCTGCTTTTGAAGATCTGCGGTTGGGTTTTGAAGTGACCATGTATATTTTCAACCGCTGATTTTGATCAAGTCTGCGACAGGGCCCGGCCGAACCGCCGGGCCTTGTCGTTTCCGAAAGGCGTGATGGGCGGCAGCGGAGAGCCTCATGCGGATTCATGTCTTGGGTGCGGGCGCCGGCGGGGGATTCCCGCAATGGAATTGCCATTGCCGCTATTGCGCGGGTTTGCGCGCCGGCGCGATCGCCGCGCGGCCGCGCACCCAGTCGTCCATCACCGTCAGCGCCGATGGCGAGCGCTGGGTGCTGATCAATGCCTCCCCGGACATACGCGCCCAGATCGAAGCCTTCCCGCCGCTGCGGCCGGGCCGGGCGGTGCGCGATACCGGCATTGCGGCGGTGCTGCTGGTGGACAGCCAGATCGACCACGCCACCGGCTTGCTGACCTTACGGGAAGGCCCGCGTCTTGCGCTCTACACCACGGCGCCGGTGCAGCAGGATCTTTCCTCCGGTTTTCCCGTGATCCCCATGTTGTCCCACTACTGTGGCGTGGATTGGCACCCCGTCGTGGCGGATGGTTCGGTCTTTGGTGTATCCGAGGCACCGGGACTGAGCTTCCAGGCCTACGCCCTGTCGAGCAAAGCGCCGCCCTACTCGCCCCACCGCCACGATCCCCATCCCGGCGACAACATCGGCCTGCTCATCACCGACACGGCGACCGGCGGTCGCTTGTTCTACGCCCCGGGCCTGGGCGCATTCGAGCCGCATTTGCACGAGCCCATGTCACAGGCCGACGTGCTGATGGTCGACGGCACCGCCTGGCGGGATGAGGATCTGATCGAGCAGGGCGCCGGCAGTAAACGGGCGCTGGAGATGGGCCATTTGCCCCAGAGTGGACCGGGCGGCATGATCGAACGCCTCGCGGCCTTCCCGCGGGCGCGCAAGATTCTGATTCATATCAACAACACCAACCCGATTCTGGACGATCGTTCCCGCGAGCGGGCGATACTCGATGCCGCAGGCATCACCGTCGCCGAGGATGGCCTGGACCTGGTGTTGTGAAGGAGCACGTGATGGCAGCGATGGCGGATGCGCCCTGGTCACCCGAGGTATTCGAGGCGCGGCTACGGGCCTTGGGCGCGCGCTACCACATCCACCACCCCTTCCATGTGCGCATGTATGGCGGCGCGCTGAACCCCGACCAGATCCGCGGCTGGGTCGCCAACCGCTATTACTACCAGATCAACATCCCGCTCAAGGACGCCGCCCTGATGGCCAAGTGTCCCGACCGGGACGTACGCCGGCACTGGGTCCAGCGCATCATCGACCACGATGGCCGCACGGGCGAGCAAGGTGGCATCGAGGCCTGGATCCGCTTGGGCGAGGCAGTCGGGCTGGACCGCGAGACCCTTGTGAGCCAGCGGATGGTGCTGCCGGGCGTGCGCTTTGCCGTGGATGCCTACGTCAACTTCGTGCGCCAGGCGCCGTGGGAGGAGGGCATCTGCTCCTCCCTTACCGAACTGTTCGCTCCCGAGATCCACCAGCAGCGCCTGCAAAGCTGGCCCGAGCGCTATCCCTGGATCGAAGCCGCGGGTTTGCAGTATTTCCGCAACCGCCTGAGCGAGGCGCGGCGCGACGTGGAACATGGGCTGGCCTTCACCCTGGCCCACTTCAACACCCGTCCTCTGCAGGAGCGGGCGCTCGCCATCGTGCAGTTCAAGCTGGATGTGTTGTGGACCATGCTGGATGCCATGACGCTGGCCTATGAAAGGGACATGCCGCCCTATTACAACGTCGCGGCGCCGGCGTGAACGGCCCGAGATTCGATGCCGCGCGCATTCCCGCCCTGCGGCCGGGCTACCGGCTGCAGTGGGAGCCCGCCCAGGACAGCCACGTGTTGCTCTATCCCGAAGGCATGATCCGCCTCAATCCCCCAGCAGCGGCCATTCTGAGCCGCTGCGATGGGCAGTTGTGCGTCGGCGAACTCATTGCCGCCCTGACGGCCGAATATCCTGACGAAAGCGGATTGGCGGAAGATGTCCATGAATTCCTCGACACTGCCCGCCAGCATGGCTGGATCGAACTGCGCTGAGCCGGGCGTGCCGCTGGCGCCGCCTTTGTGGCTGCTGGCGGAGCTGACCTATGCCTGTCCGCTGCAATGCCCCTATTGCAGCAATCCCCTCGATTACCCGCGCACCCGGAACGAACTCGACACGGCGGAATGGGTGGACGTGTTGCGCCAGGCGCGTGCCCTGGGCGCGGTCCAGTTGGGCCTGTCGGGCGGTGAGCCCGCCACCCGGCGCGACCTGGAAACCCTGGTGGCCGAGGCGCGGCGCCTGGGCTTCTACAGCAACCTCATCACCTCCGGCGTCGGCCTGGATGCCGCCCGCGTCCATGCCCTGCGCGACGCCGGACTGGACCACATCCAGGTCAGCTTCCAGGCCAGCGATGCCGCCCTCAACGACCGCATCGCCGGCACCCGCTGTTTCGACCACAAGCTCGCCATTGCCCGCGCGGTGAAGGCCGCGGGCCTGCCCATGGTGTTGTGCTTCGTGCTGCAACGGCAGAATCTGCACCAGATACCCGCCATGCTCGCCTTGGCGGTATCCCTGGGCGCCGATTACGTCGAGCTGGCCACCACCCAGTACTACGGCTGGGCGCTCGCCAACCGCACCGCCTTGTTGCCCACCCTCGCGCAATTGCGTCAGGCCGAGAGCGACGTCGCCGCCTTCCGCGCCGACCATGACGGGCCGATGAAAATCTATTACGTCGTGCCCGACTATTTCGAAGGCACGCCCAAGGCCTGCATGGGCGGCTGGGCGCGGCTGCATCTCACCGTCGCCCCCGATGGGACCGCATTGCCTTGCCACGCCGCCCGCGTGCTGCCCGGCCTCGAATTTCCCAATGTCCGCCAGCACACGCTCGCCGCCATCTGGGCCGAGTCTTCCGCCTTCAACCGGTATCGCGGCAATGCCTGGATGAAATCCCCCTGCCGCGAGTGTCCGCAGCGAGAGGTCGACTTCGGCGGCTGCCGTTGCCAGGCCTATCTTCTTGCCGGCGATGCCGCTGCCGCGGATCCCGCCTGTCGCCTGTCACCCCACCACGGGCGGATACAGGACGCCATCGACGCCGCCGAGCAGCGCGGCGCGGAAACCCCGCTTATCTTCCGCAATCCCCGCAACGCTGCGGATCGTTGATTCGCCGAGTGACATCCCGTTATTCCCGAGTTTTTCATCTCCATTGAACGGCGATCCCGTCTCCAGGAATAAGCGCAGGTTGTCTTGATCCCTTTTTTTCAGGTCGTCGCTGGGCCTCAAGTTTGGCGGCGCACCAGAGTTTCCACTTATCGCGCTGTTCAGATTTGCGGGGCCATTTCTAACAGCTTCGGCTTGGGTAGCTCGCCGCAGGGGTGATCGACATCTTTTTTGGGGTGTGTTATTACACTTGACATATCATTAGACTTGACATGACGGCAAACCACACAGTAGCTTGGCTCGGCGGAATATTGGACGCCAATGAGGTTAAAACAAGACATCTTTTGGCGTGTCCATTCTTAGTTAGCTTCCCAAGTGTTCTTTGTTGCAACCTCAATGGAGGAATAAAAATGAATCGGAATCATTTTTTGGCCGCGTTTCTTGCAATGGCAACAGCATCTGCAAGCGCAGAAATTAGCCTCAACATGGTGGATGAAAAAGGAGTTGGCGCAGCCATAGGAAACATCACTGTTTCTGACTCCAAATATGGTTTGATTTTGGCGCCTTCACTGCGCGGCCTACCGGCTGGGTTACATGGTTTCCACATCCATCAAAATCCGAGTTGCGAAGCAAAAGAAAAAGACGGTAAGTTGGTTCCCGCTCTTGCGGCTGGAGGCCACCTTGATCCTGCGGGTGCAAACAAGCACGGCGAGCCATGGGGTGAGGGGCATATGGGTGATCTTCCGCCGCTCTACGTTGATTCTTCAGGCAATGCGTATCAGCCCGTTTTGGCGCCACGTCTAAAAGTCGCAGATCTCGCTGGACGCTCAATCATGATTCACGCAGGTGGAGACAATCATTCTGATCATCCGGCGCCACTGGGTGGCGGGGGAATGCGCATCGCTTGTGGCGTAGTCAAATGATCAGTATGGGGGGGCAACAATTCGTTGCAGGCTGACAGGCCCTGACGGGCCGCGGCCTGAGCTAAAACCTTATGTCCCAAGAAAATCTTCTGCCACCAACCAACTTACCTGATCTATCCAGGCTTCACGCATGGTCAGAACGGGCGGCCATCCTGCGTGTCATGGGGTGTGGAGGATCACGAGACTATACGGCACAGGTCTTGCTGACAAACGGAGTACGGCTACTCGACGCAGCAATTGGCGACTATCAGCTTGGGAGATCTGAAGTTCTGGAATTTCACGCAAGAGATCCGAGTGAGTTCGCCATTGGCTACATCATGCGAGCTACGACACATTTCGAGAGTTGCATTTGGCATCTCGATCGATTTATCAAACACGCGCGCGCACTCCAGGCACTCCCGAATGCCGAGTCGGAACTCACAGCACTAATCCCCGAAGACCTCAGTTTCCTCGCTGAATCTGACAATGCCATCACTAATTTGAGAAACACGATTTCTCATTTGGACAAAGTATCGGATAATAAAGAACTGCCACAGGGTGCCAAAATCGTATTGGCGCCTTTAAAAGATGGCCTGTGAATTTCCTCCCGAGAAATCTCGTGGCAACAACTTGTTGACTGGCTAACAGAAGCGCACAAATGTGCTGAAGCACTCGCAAATTTCCGCCCTCCCGCTCGTGCAGGCGGGGCATAACCATTCATTCAAGTCGACGCCGCTTCACTGTGCTCTTAATTCAAACGTTAAGCGCTCAGGATAGTTATGAGGAAATTCGCGGCTTCAATTTTCTGCTGATGGCTGGAATGGCAGTGGCTACAGAATCTGTAGCCTGTCATCGGATCGACCATGCCTTCATTCAGACAAACGACCCCGTGCGCCGCGACCGGGGCATCACCGTGCAGGACATGCCCGACCTGCACCGCGAGCTGCGCCACGTCGCAGCGCAACTTCTGAAGGCCGGCGCCGACCGTATCCATTATTTTCATGCCGGGCCGGCGGTGGTGGCGGCGCTGGTGGGTGCCGAGTTCGCCAATGGCGCGTGCGTATTTTTCTACCAGTATGGGGGCGGCAGCTACACGAACTTCGGTCCGATCCGTCCGGCTGCGCCAGCGGCGTAAGCGGGTGCGCACCGACGCCGGATGCGTATCCGATTGTTCTCGCAACTTGATCCCTGAACCTCGTCATCGTCGCCCAATCTAAGTTCCGTCAGCATCCGGGCGGATGGTTAGAATGGGCGTCTCGGGGCTGTTTCGGCCCTGGCAGGAGAACGGATTGAAGATCAAGCATGGGGTTGGGGTCATGGTGCTGGCGGTCTGCGTGGTCCTTGGCGGCTGCGCGGGACTCGGTTCCCCCACTGAGCGGGCCGATGGCTATCCGGATGACGTCTACGGCCGAGGCGGATGGGGCGATCCGCTGGATCCTTATGGTCCGTACCCGTCGCCCTACGGACGGTATGGCTATTACGGCCCCTATGGTCCTTATGGGGGGTTGGGCTACTCGGGCTGGTGGGGGCCGCCGGTTTACCCGGTTTATTGGATTTATCCGCAGGCGGAGCCGGCCCCGATGGCTGGGGCGAAGTCTCGCCAGGGACGGATGCTGCGTTTGCAGGAACGCGCGCTGGATGTGCCGGAGTTCCGCTTGCCGCCGGTACGCATTGCGCCTCCACCCGCCGTGGGTTCAGGCGGCTGGCTGCGTCAGGCGCGGCCACCTGCTTCCCCGCCGCCCACGCCGGGGCGTGGGCCCCAACCCGTCCGGGCGCCGTCCCCTGCCGTGCCGGTACGGGCAAGACCCGCCCCCATTGCGCCGCCGGCGGTGATTGTTCCCCCGGTGAGAGCGCCACGGCCTCAGGCGGAACCCGCCAATGACGGACCACGCCCGCGTCGCATGTTTCGCCGTCAGGCGCCGGATGAATCGTGATCCGGTACCGCGGGGAAATGCGACCGCTCGGGCTGCACCGTGAGCCCGGGAATACGCAAACCGCGATTCCTTTCGACAAGCGCAATACGGGCGGACTTCAGACCTGCTCTCGCTGAATCAACCGGCTGCGCAGAGATGCTTGACTTGCCAGCCGACCCTTGGTGGGGCGTGCCGTCAGGGGCGGTTGGGCGAGTTTGGTATTCTCAAGGGGTTCGGTGGTTTTTGGCGTGTCTTCATCCACAGGCGTAAGCACATGATCCGGTCTCGATGGTCTTCTGTTGGTGCGGGACTTTTCTTGCTGTCGATGGGCGGCGTGACGGGCGCGGAGCCGGCCCCGGCGTCACCGCCCACCGAGGCGCCTCCGCCCGCAACGGCGCCTGCCGCGCCCGCCGGGGCGCCCGAGGATCCGGCGCAGCGGGCGGCCCTGGGCGATGTCCAGGCCCAGGTGACGCTGGCGGATCGCCTGGCCGGGGAGAATCGCTGGGAAGAAGCCGTGCGCTGGTATACGGCGGCGGCTGAGCAGGGCAACGCCGTGGCCCAGTTGCAACTCGCCGATGCCTATCTGTCGGGGCATGGCGTGACCCGGAATGAACCCCAGGCCGTGCAGTGGTATGCCCGCGCGGCGGAGCAGGGTTTGGCGGCGGCTCAGGTCCGTTTGGGCGAGGCCTATCTTTCCGGCGTCGGTGTTGCGCGCGATCCGGCGCAGGCGGTGCAATGGTTCACCAAGGCAGCCCAGCAGGGCGAGGCGGTGGGCCAGTTGCGGCTTGGACTGGCTTACGACAGTGGTCAGGGCGTGCGTCGGGACCCGGTGCAGGCGGCGCAATGGTTCGCCAAGGCGGCCGAACAGGGCCATCCCGTGGCCCAATCGGCATTGGGCGAGGCCTATCGGCAGGGCGAAGGCGTGCCGCGCGATCCGGTGCAGGCGGCGCAATGGTTCACCAAGGCGGCCGAACAGGGCCAGACCGAAGCCCAGTTCCGACTGGGTCAGGCGTTTGCCCAGGGCAGTGGCGTGGCGCGCGATCCGGTGCAGGCGACGCAGTGGTGGACGCGCGCGGCGGAAGCGGATCACCGCGAGGCAGCCTACGAGCTGGGCCAGGCCTTGGCTCAGGGAGCCGGGGCGCCGCCGGACAAGCCGGCCGCCGTGCGCTGGTATACCAAGGCCGCATTGCAGGGAGATCCCCGCGCCCAGACTGCCTTGGCCTTGGCTTACGCCACGGGCGATGGCGCGCCGCAAAGTTTTGGCGAGGCGTTCACCTGGTCCAACCGCGCGGCGGAGCAGGGCGATGTGCGCGCCCAGATCCTGCTGGGGCAGTTGTACTACCGTGGGCTGGGCGTGCCCCAGAACTTCGAGCAGGCCTATATCTGGGTGGATGTGGCGACTTCACGCTTCACGGGCGCCGGGCGGCGCGAGGTGGTGCAATTGCGCGATGCCCTCGCGCGACTGCTGACCGCGGACCAGTTGGCCCGCGCCCAGGGGCGTGCCCTGGAGCTGGTGCGCAGTCACAACTGGCGGTAAGCGCTGAACGCAAGTTCGTGGCGTGATCCTGCGGCGGATCAAGAACCGGCCAGGATCACCCGGAACGGTAGCGCGATGCGCCCATTCTTTATTGCGCGCTGAGCTTGCGGATAGGCGAAGTCGTCTTGAGCGCGCGAAACGCTCAGGTGCGCGGCGCGGCTGTTGGCGCAGCACTTCCCGGCTGGCGGTTCAGATCCCAGAAAATGCCGCTCATTTCGCGGGCCATGGCCTGGAACAGCAAGGGTTCGGCGTCTTTGAAGGTGAGCCGCAGCTTGCCGGCAAACCCCACGACCTGGCTGTTGTACAACTGCCAGCTGTCGGGCGATGCGGGCGTGTGGCGGTCGGTTGCGGCGGCGGATTCGATCTGCGAATCGGCCAGGCCCAATACGGCATTGACCTGGCGGAAGGCTTGATCGGCCGCGATGCGTTGGGCTTCCGCGGGTGGCAGCGGCGGGGGGACGGCGGGCTGGCGTTCGCGAATCTGCAGGTCGACCACCAGCTCATAGGTGTTGGTTTCGAAGTAATGCCCAGTGACCGCGCCCGTGACGGTGCCCACCAATCCGCCGATGCCGGCGTTCTGGATCACTTCGTTGCGCCGACCAATGGTGGCGGCCACGGCGGCGCCGCCCACACCCGTGGCCAAGGCGGTGACGGTGGACAGGTCGCGTACTTCCTTGCCCACATACAACACGTTGTACAACAGCATGTAGTGCGCATCAGCGGGGTTGTTGGTGATCACATAGCCGCGTTGGGCGAGCTGCTGCAGCAGCAGCGGCTGCAACCGGTCATTGGCGGAATGGACAGTGGACGTGTTGGTACCGACCACGTAGATGCGTCGCCGCGCTTCGGGCACAGGGGGCGCCAGGGGCGGGATGAAGACATTGGCCGACATCTTCACTTCCAGGTCGACCCCATTGACCGAAAGCCCGCTGGGATCGTCCTTTTTCGCGTTCCGGCCGCAACCGACGAGCGCCAGCACGAGCAATATCAGGATTCCCGCCCGCGCCCATCTCCGTCGGCCGCTCACAGCCCGTGGCGCGGTGCGGCGTGGGGTCTTGCAGGGTAAGGGATCGGTCCGGGTATGCATGGTCAAGCTTCCGGGGGGCATGGCGTCATTCATGGGGGGCAGGATTGGCTATCATACCTTGGACAAAGGACGGGCCAAGGGGTTGCACGTCGCGCGGCGGTCGCCGTCGGCCATTTGATTCCCCTCTTGGCGAGGAGGCAAGCATGGATTTCTGGCTGCCCATTGCAGTGCTCATCATTGTGGTGTTGGGCGTGCTGATTCTCTTCGACCTGCGCTCGGCCGATACCGGCGATGAGTCGGATGAGAGCGGGGAAGAGGACGACAGCGGCCTGGAGAGTAGTTGGGATGCCTACTTTCGGGAACACGACGAACAGCGTCGCAAGCACTGACCGTGCTTCCACGCATGCGGCCACCGGATCACCCGTTCCCGCTACTTGGCCTCCTGATGCGTTTCCAGGTCGGGTTCATGCCCCCGAGCTGGGAGTCAATCCGTTGGTTCGGGCGAGGCGGGGGCCGTGACCTGGCGGGGGTCCAGTTGGTTGGGACTGTCCCGCTTGGCCAGGAAGTCGCCGATGTTGGCGATGGTGGTTTCAGCGATGGCGGTGAGCGCCTCGCGGGTGAAAAAGGCCTGATGGCCAGTGACCAGCACATTGGGGAATGACAACAGCCGCGCGAACACATCATCGGTGATGATCTGGTCGGACAGGTTCTGGAAGAACAGGTGGGATTCTTCCTCGTACACGTCCAGCGCCACGGCGCCGACTTGGCCTTGCTTGAGCGCGGCGATCAGGGCGCTGGCATCGACCAGGGCGCCGCGGCTGGTGTTGATCAGGATGGCGCCGGGCTTCATCAGGTTCAGCGTTTCGGCATTGATCAAATGGTAGGTCTGGGGCGTCAGGGGGACATGCAGGCTGACCACGTCGGCGCTCTGCAACAGCGTGGTGAGGTCGGTGTAGCGCAACCCCAGTGCCGCACATTCGGGATCCGCCATCTGATCAAAGGCCAGCAGACGGCAGCCGAAGCCGGCCATGATGCGAGCGAAGGCACGGCCGATCTGGCCGGTACCCACGATGCCGACGGTCTTGCCATGCAGGTCCATGCCGAGCAGGTTGTCCAGCAGGAAATTGCCTTCCCGCACCCGGTTGTAGGCGCGGTGGATCTTGCGGTTCAGGGTCAGCAACAGGCCCGCGGCGAACTCTGCCACGGCCTCGGGCGAATAGTGGCTGACGCGCATCACCGTCATGCCCAGCCGATCCGCAGCCACCAGATCGACATTGTTGAAACCCGTGGCCCGCAACAGCACCAGCCGGGTGCCGCCTTCATACAAGGCCGTCAGCACCGGGGCGCTCAATTCAT
Organism: Pseudomonadota bacterium; assembly: GCA_002862435.1. Taxonomy (GTDB): domain Bacteria; phylum Pseudomonadota; class Gammaproteobacteria; order UBA5335; family UBA5335; genus Macondimonas. The sequence continues at coordinate 64,303 of PKDC01000013.1, forward strand.
CATCCACAAAGCAGCAGATGGCGGGGTAGCCTGCAGCCAGCGCAGCGGTATCCGGCCGCAACGCCGCTTCCAGGAAATGCAGCCGGTAGCCCGCCTGCGAATTGGCCGCTTCCAGGAACTCACGGTCGTAGGGGCGGGTGCTGAAGACCAGAACGCGAAACATCATTTTTCCCATCACAAATTCAAATTCTCGACCATCATGCCACTTTGGCTGGGCGAAATTAGATGACAGTCGTGTGAATGTCCGCGTCGGCGCGGACTTTCAGGACGTTCCGGACCCTGTATGCTGAGGATCCATTCTGGCCTTCATCCGGGGCAGCGCATGGCGTTTCGGTTTGCCTTGACCGGTTTTCACCCTCTTCTCGGCTTCACCCGCACCCTCGGCAGGCTGACCCTGCTGCTTTGCCTGCTGGCACTGGCGGGTTGTTCGGGAACCATGCTGCTCAATGCCTTGACGCCGGGTTTTGGCTATACACGCCAGGCCGGCATTGTGTTCGATGAGCACACCGGCCTGCGACTGGATGTGTATGCGCCCAGCGGGGCCCGGAATGCGCCGGTGGCGGTGTTTTTCTACGGCGGCAGTTGGCAGGAAGGCGCGCGCGGGGATTATCGCTTCGTCGGCGAGGCCTTGGCTCGTCAGGGCCTGGTGGTGGTTGTGCCGGACTACCGGCTCTATCCGGCGGTTCGCTATCCGGCCTTTTTGCAGGACGCCGCGCAGGCAGTGGCCTGGACGCGCAGTCATATCGCGACTTACGGCGGCGACCCCGAGTCATTGGTGCTCATGGGGCATTCCGCCGGCGCCTATAACGCCGCCATGCTTACCTTGGATCCGGATTTCCTGCAGGCGGCCGGGGTGCAGCGGGGCGCCATCCGCGGCATGGTTGGGCTGGCCGGCCCCTATGATTTCCTGCCCCTCAAGGAACCCGCCCTCCAGCGCATCTTTGCCCCCGCCGGCGATCTGCGCCTGACCCAGCCTGTCAGCCATGCCGATGGCCGCAATCCGCCGATGCTGCTGATCCATGGCCGCGACGACAGCCGCGTGCGGCCCGGCAACAGCCTGCGGTTGGCCGAGCGGGTGCGCGGCGCCGGTGGGCCAGCCGAGGCCAGGATTTATGATCACCTGGATCATCCCTGGGCGGTGGCCAGCCTGGCCGCTCCGTTGCGTTGGCGTTCGGATCTGACTGGCGTAGTTGGCGGATTTGCGCGATGCGTCACGCAGGCATCGACTGCCAATCCACCGACTGCGGTCTCGGGTCGCCGCGATGCTTCAGGCACAGGCGCATCGGTTCATTCAGAGACGGACTGTCTGACTGCCCGGCCGGGTTGACGGGTGATTTATCCGCCGTATGCTTCGATTCTGGAGAGTGATCATGCTTCTCAGAGCGTTGAGCAAGGGCCAGCGCGCTTGCAAGGGCGTCATGCGCTTGTGCTAGGGTTTCAGGAATATCCTCAAAGATCTGCCAGATGGACTGCCCATGTCGACCACCGAGCCTGTTGTCACCCCTGAAGAAGCCACGCTGGAGCCGCCGATCGAGGCGATCGACCTCACCCGTGCGGATCTCTATCTCAATCGCCACATCAGTCTCTTGGCATTCAACGAACGGGTGCTGGCCCAGTCTCGCGATCACAGCGTGCCCTTGCTGGAACGGCTCAAGTTCCTCTGCATCACCAGCTCCAATCTCGATGAATTCTTCGAGACCCGCGTCGCCGGCCTCAAGGAGTTGCATGCCTATGGGTCCTGGCAGGTGGACGTGGACAACCGTTCCCCCGCCGAAACCCTGCGACTGATCGATGCCAAGGCCCACGCCCTGGTAAGCGAGCAGTACCGGGTGCTGAACGAGGAAATGCTTCCGGCGATGGCGCGGGAGCAGATTCACCTGATCGGTTCCACGCGCTGGACCAAGGCCCAGCGGGCCTGGGTGCGCAGCTATTTCGAGGAGGAAGTCTCGCCGCTGTTGAGTCCCCTCGGCTTGGATCCCGCCCACCCCTTTCCCCGAATTCTCAACAAGAGTCTCAATTTCATCCTGTCTCTGGAAGGCAAGGATGCCTTTGGCCGCAACAGTGCCCTGGCGGTGTTGCAAGCCCCTCGCGCACTGCCCCGGGTGATCCGCCTGCCGGCTGAAGTTGCGCCCAAGGGGGATTGTTTCGTCCTGCTCTCCGCGATCATCCAGTCTCATGCAGACGATCTTTTCCCCGGTATGCAGGTCAAGGGTTTCTATCCCTTCCGGCTGACCCGCAACAGCGAAATGTTCGTGGATGAGGAGGAGGTGGACGATCTGCTGCGGGCGATGGAAGGGGAGTTGTCCTCGCGCCGTTATGGCGATGAGGTACGTCTGGAAGTGGCCAAGGAATGCCCGCAGGACATGGTGGATCTGCTGCTCAAGCAATTTGAGCTGGAAGCGTCGGATGTCTATTCGGTGGATGGCCCCGTGAATCTCAGCCGCCTGATGGCCCTGATCGATCAGGTGGAGCGGCCGGATCTGAAATATCCACCCTTCACCCCCGGCCTGCCGCGGGATCTGACCGGGACGGCGGGCAGCAGCGCCATGGGCAATCTGTTCGATGTGATCCGCAAGGGCGATGTGCTGCTGCACCAGCCGTACCAGTCTTTCGCGCCAGTGGTGGAATTCCTGCGTCAGGCCAGCCAGGATCCGCAGGTGCTGGCCATTCGCATGACGCTCTACCGCACCGGAGCGGATTCAGCCATTGTGGATTTGCTGCGCCAGGCTGCCATCCGCGGCAAGGAAGTTACCGTGGTGGTCGAACTGCGGGCGCGTTTTGACGAGGAGGCCAACATCAGCCTGGCAAACCGGCTGCAGGAGGCGGGCGCCCATGTGGTGTACGGCGTGGTGGGCTACAAGACCCACGCCAAGCTGGCCTGGGTGGTGCGTCGGGAAGGCCGGCAACTGCGCCATTACGTCCACCTGGGGACCGGCAATTACCACGCCCGCACGGCGCGCCAATACACCGACTTTGGCCTGTTGACCTGCAACCCCAAGATCGCCGAGGACGTCAATCACGTCTTCCTGCAGCTGACCAGCCTGGGCCGGGTGCCGCGGTTGCATCGCTTGTTGCAGTCGCCGTTTACGCTGTTCCCCGGTCTCATGGAGCGGATTCGCCGCGAGATCGAGCACCATCGCGCCGGCCGGCCGGCGGCGATCCGTTTCAAGGTGAATGGCATCACCGACCGGGACGTGATCCAGGCGCTCTATGAGGCCTCCCAGGCAGGCGTTCCGGTGGATTTGATCGTGCGTGGGATGTGCTGTTTGCGGCCGGGTGTGCCGGGAGTGTCCGAGAACATCCGGGTGCGCTCCATCGTCGGCCGTTTCCTGGAGCATCCGCGAATCTACTACTTCGAGAACGGCGGGCAGCCCGAGGTGTACTGCGCCAGCGCCGACCTCATGGAGCGCAATCTGCAACGGCGCATCGAGGTGGCTTTCCCCATCCTTGATCCAATCCTGCAGCGGCGGGTGGTCGAAGAGGCGCTGGAGTACTACCTGCGCGACAACACACAGAGCTGGCTGTTGCAGGCGGATGGCAGCTATGTGCGAGCCCTTCCCGGGGATGAGCCGCTCTTCAGCGCCCAGGGCGCCCTGCTCAAGGCGCTGGCCATGGAGGGTGTGGTCGGCGCTGCGTAAGACGGGGCTCAGTCCGTCTCGCTGATCGAGAGCGCAAATCCGGCCCGTTTCAGCAGGGCCTGTTCCTCGATCAGATCGGCATGCATCAGCGGGCGCCGGGTCAGGCCTTTTTTCAGGAAGTCCACCTGAAGCCCCTGTGGGGTGGGCGTCAGCATCATCGGTGGGTCGCGTTCGGGGTTGCGCGCGCGATGGAGCAGCACCGCCAGCCGCAGCAGCACGGTCAGGCGAAAGGCGGGCAGCCGGTGCTCCAGGGGCAGGATGTCGAATTCCCGGCGAATGATCTTGCGTCGATGGAAACGCACCAGCAGGCTCACCAGCACTTGCGTGTCGCGGGAGAACCCCGCCAGATCGCCGTTGGCCAGCAGGTAGTGACCGTGCTTGTGATAGCCGGTGTGGGAGATGGCCAGGCCGATTTCGTGCAGCATCGCGCCCCAGCGCAGCGTTTCCTCATGGCGCTCATCCGCCAGCGCCCAGGCGTCCTGCACCTGCTTCAGGAAGGACAGGGCGCTGGCGCAGACCCGGGCCGCCTGCCCCCGGTCGGCATGGTAGAGCTGGGAAAGCGCTTCGACGGTGTGGTTGCAAATGTCTTCCCGCCCGCCCCGGCCGGCGGCCAGTTCGTCCAGCAGTCCTTCCCGCAGCGCGCCCTCGCAAGGAAGCATGCGATCCAGTCCCAGGGCGGCGAAGGCGGCGCTCAGGATCACCGCGCCGCCCACAAACACCTGCTGCCGCTCCGCAGCCAGATCGGGCAGATTCAACCGGTCGATGCGTCCGGCGCGGATCAGCCGATCACGCAGTTGGGCCAGGCCGTCGGGGTCGATGACCGGGGTGTTGCGCAGGGTTTGCAGCGCGGCGGAAACCGCCCGGATGGAGCCTGATGTCCCCATGACCTCCTGCCAGCCGGCGGCGCGGAATTGCGCTTCCACGGGCTGGAATTCGAGACGCGCGGCGGTTTCCGCCTCCTCCCAGCGCTTGGCGGTGATACGGCCATCGCGGAAGAAGCGCTGGCTGTAAGTGATACAGCCCATGTGCAGGCTTTCCATGAAGACCGGGTGAATACCGTCGCCCAAGACGATTTCGCTGCTGCCGCCGCCGATGTCGAAGACCAGGCGTCGACCCGAAGATGGCCCGAGGGTGAAGCTCACGCCCCGATAAATCAGCCGCGCTTCTTCCTGGCCGGAAATGACTTCCACCGGGTAACCCAGGGCAAGCCGCGCCTGCTCCAGGAAGTCCATGGCGCGATAGGCCCGACGCAGGCTGTAGGTGCCCACGGCGCGCACATGATGGGCGGGGATGCCGCGCAGGCGGTCGCCGAAGCGGTGCAGGGCTGCCAAGGCTCGCTGCTGGGATTCAAGGGTGATGGTGCCATCGGCGCGCAGTCCCGCCCCCAGCCGCACCATTTCCCGTAGCCGGTCGATGACCTGGATGTGCTTGCCCAGGCGCCGGGCGAGGATCAGGTGAAAGCTGTTGGATCCCAAGTCCAGTGCGGCGAAATGGCCAGTCCGGTCCTCGTGGGGAGGCGGCGCGTCAATGGCTTGGGGCAGCGGCTGTGGGTCCATGGGGCATCCGCATGTCTGGCCGGGCGATGGATGGGACGCCCCAACGGTCGGGTGCGTGTCGTTCCGGGGTTGGCGGTGGGTCAGGGATTCGAACCCTGGGAGGGCTCGCACCCTCGCTGGTTTTCAAGACCAGTGCATTCAACCGCTCTGCCAACCCACCGGCGCGCGAAATCAGCTTGCGCCAAGGATACTGAAAGCCCCGGTTCCTCGCCACCTCGGGGAACTTCGCTTTACGGGCGAAGGTCCATTACAGTGGTAAATGTTTTTTGTTCAACCCTTGCTTGTATGGAGTCTGCCGATGTCCACGCCTCGCCCCGATATGTTGCGTACCGCTCCGGTTCAGGTGGCCGACAATCGCCTGATCCGCAATACCTACACCTTGCTCGCCATGACGCTGCTGTTCAGCGCGGCAACGGCCGGGCTCTCCATGGTGCTCGACCTGCCCCATCCGGGAATGTTGATCACTCTGGTGGGTTACTTCGGTCTGCTGTTCCTGGTAACCCGCTTGCGCGACAGCGCCTGGGGCTTGGCGGCGGTGTTCGGCCTGACCGGATTCATGGGGCTCACCCTGGGACCGATCGTGCAGTCTTACCTGACCATGCTGCCCAACGGGGGACAGGTGGTGATGATGGCCATGGGCGGGACGGGTGCAATCTTCCTGGGCCTGTCCGGCTACGCGCTGACTTCCCGGCGCGATTTCAGCTTCATGGGCGGCTTTTTGATGGTGGGGATCCTGGTGGCCTTCCTCGCGGGACTGGGCGCCATTTTCTTCCAGCTGCCCGCGTTGTCGCTGGCGGTTTCCGCCATGTTCGTGCTGCTGATGTCGGGACTCATCCTTTATCAGACCAGCAATCTGGTGCATGGGCACGAGACCAACTACATCATGGCCACGGTGACCCTGTATGTCTCGATCTACAACCTGTTCCTGAGTCTGTTGCAGCTGTTGGGGTTTGCCAGCAGCGACGATTGATCCGCAGGTTCATCCTGATCCCCCGGACCGGCTCCGGCCCGGGGGAAGTCAGGGATTCCCCCCCGGCGCGGTAAAGGCATTCTCCGACTGGTTCTCAAGACCAAACCAGCCCAGCCGCTCGCGCAGTCGCACCACCTCCCCGACGATGACCAGCGTAGGCGCTTTGAGTCCCGCCGCTTTCACCGCCTCCGCCAAATGCGCCAGATCGCTCACCACCACGCGCTGGGCTGGCGTGCTGCCCTGCTGGATGACCGCGGCCGGGTGATGGGCCGGCAGCCCATGCTGCATCAGGGCGTCGCAGATGCCCGCCAGGCCCTGGAGTCCCATGTAAATCACCACGGTCTGCATGGGCTGGGTCAGCGTGGCCCAATCGACGCCCAATGCGGTTTGTTGCGGATGGCCGGTGACGAACACGCAGCTATGGGCGTGGTCGCGGTGGGTGAGGGGAATGCCGGCATAGGCGGCGCAGCCCGAAGCCGCCGTGATGCCCGGCACCACCTGGAACGGGATGCCGTGTGCGGCCAACTGGTCGATTTCCTCTCCACCGCGACCGAAGATGAAGGGGTCGCCCCCCTTGAGCCGCAGTACCCGCTTGCCTTGCTGGGCCAGATTGATGAGCCGGGCGTTGATTTCCTCCTGGGGCACGGCATGGTGGCTGCGGGCCTTGCCCACATAGATCCGTTCGGCTTCCTTGCGCACCAGATCCAGAATCGGCGGTGTCACCAGCCGGTCGTAGAGCACGACATCAGCCAGTTGCATCAGCCTCAGGGCGCGGAAGGTGAGCAGGTCGGGGTCGCCTGGCCCGGCGCCCACCAGATAGACCTCGCCACGGGGCGGCGGATTGCCCGCCAGGGCGTTTTGCAACAGGGTATCGGCCTCGCCTTCGCGCCCGTCCAGCACCCGCTCGGCCACCGGCCCATCCAGCACACCTTCCCAGAATTGCCGGCGACCGACCGGATCGGTGATCCGTTCGCGCACCCGTTCCCGCCAACCTTGCGCAAAACGCGCCAGCGCACCGGTGCGGGCAGGGAGCAGAGTCTCGATGCGGGCCTTGATGCGCCGGGCGAGAATGGGCGAGGCGCCGGCGCTGGAGATGGCAATCTGCACCGGCGTGCGATCCACCACGGCGGGCAGGATGAAGGTGCAGAGCGCCGGTTCATCCACGACATTGATGGGGATGCCCTGGCTGCGGCAATGCTCGGAGAGAGCCCTATTGATCGCTGCATCGTCGGTGGCGGCGATCACCAGATAAGGCCGGCCTGGGTCTTCCTCGGGAAAGCGGCCCGCGCGCCAGCGGATCTGGCCACCGTCTCGCAGGGCGGCCAGCGTCGGGTGGAGCTGCGGCGCAATGACGTCCACCACGGCGCCCGCTGCCAGCAGGCCCGCTACCTTGCGAGCTGCGACCGCGCCACCGCCCACCACGGTGCAGGGCAGGGCGTCCAGCTTGAGAAACACCGGATAAAAACCCATCGACCCCAATCCTGCCGCGACGCATAGAAGAAAGCAGCATTTTATATTACCGTGTGGCGAGTCATTTTGTATAAGTCGGGCAGGTCATCCGTGAAACTGCGTCAGTTGCACTACATCCAGGAAGTGGCCAATCGAGGCCTCAATGTCACGGCGGCGGCCGAGGCCCTGTACACCTCCCAGCCGGGGGTGAGCAAGCAGATCCGTCTGCTGGAAGACGAACTGGGCCTGCTGGTGTTCGAGCGCAACGGCAAGCATCTGACGCGCCTGACAGCGGCGGGGGAGGCCATCCTCGCCATCGCGGGACGCATTCTGCAGGATGTGGAAAACATCGAACGCATCGCCCATGAATACCGCGACCCGGAGCGGGGCAGCCTGCGCCTCGCCACCACCCACACCCAGGCGCGCTACGCCCTGCCGCCGGTCATCCAGAAATTCCGCCAGCGCTATCCTGAGGTCGCTCTGCACATCCATCAGGGCACGCCGTTGCAGATCGCCGAGGCGGCGGCCAAGGGCGAGGTGGATTTCGCCATCGCCACCGAGGCCATGGAGCACTTCGAGGAGCTGGTGATGATGCCCTGCTATCACTGGAACCGCTGTGTGCTGGTGCCTCCGGATCATCCGCTGACACGCGAAAATCCCCTGACGCTGGAAGCCATCACCCAGTATCCGCTGGTGACCTATGTGTTTGGATTTACCGGCCGTTCCCTACTGGATCGCGCCTTCACCGATCGGGGTTTGCAGCCGCAGGTGGTGCTGACTGCCGTGGATGCGGATGTCATCAAGACCTATGTGCGGCTGGGTCTGGGCGTCGGGATCGTGGCCCGCATGGCCTATGACCCCAAGGCCGACACGGATCTCGTGGCCCTGGATGCCCGCCATCTGTTTCAATCCAGCACCACCCGCATCGGCTTCAAGCGCGGCATGGTGTTGCGCCAGTACATGTATGACTTCATCCAGATGTTCGCGCCCCATTTGAATCGCAATCTGGTGGACCGCTGCGCCCAGCTTCCAACCCATGAGGAACGGGTTGCCTATCTCGCCCAGACGGTGGGCGAGCTTCCCATATACTGATTTCCTATTTTTATATAGAGATGAATTTCTTTTTATATATATGGCGCCGCGGTAGACTGACGACCTGAGCCGGCGGCC